>NZ_FCJA01000006.1:366989-377108 GCF_001537385.1 Serratia sp. 2880STDY5682894
GACGGACGATGCGCTGTTGACGCTTAGCCTGGACCGCATGCTCAACCGCACCAACAACCCTTACTACGGCACGCCGCTGCTGGACGGGCGCATTGCCGGCGAGCTGCGCGACATCAATTACAACAACCTGACCGACAGCCGCATCCAGAGCAACGCCACCGCATTTCAGGCCAGCCTGGACTGGTTTATGACGCCCGAAGTGGAATGGCATAACCAATTCTATTACTACAGCGGCTTTCGCGAATGGCGCAACGTCGAGCGCTTCCGCGTCGCGGCGGCGGCCCGGCCCGGCGACGTCAACCGCGACTCCTTCGGCGCCCTGGCGCACGACGACGATCTGATCGGCAACCGCAGTTCGCTGGTATTCGACCGCGCCATCGCCGGTTTTGATAACCGGTTGCTGGTCGGCCTCGATCTGAGCAAGCGGCATTTTCAGTATTATTCCAACGGTTTCCCCGGCTCGGAAGACGTACCGCTTGGCGCGCCGCCCAGAGAGCCGTTCGCCCAGGGTACCGACCGCCAACGCGCGCCGGTGCGCCACGTTACCCAGAACCAGTACGCCGCCTTTCTCGAGGATCGCTTCAGCCTGACCGAGCGTTTAGCGTTGCTGGGCCAGCTGCGCTACAACCATATGAACATGGACTGGCGCTTCCAGGGGCCGCAGGAAGAGAGCCGCGCGCACACCTACGTTTTCAGCACCTGGAGCCTGGGCCCCAGCTATGCATTGACCGACAACCTCACGCTCTACGCCAACTACACCACCGGCCAGGAGCCGGGCAACGATCTGTTCTTCCTCAGCCCAACGCAGACCGATCTGCCGCTGACGCGAGCGCGCCAGTGGGAGGCCGGCGCCAAAGGGCAGTTCTGGGGGAACAAGGGCGAGGCGACGCTGGCGCTGTACGAACTGCGCAAGGACAACCTGTTTGTGCCCGACGCGCAGCGGCCGGATGCGTTGAACGCGGTAGGCAGGCAGACGTCGCGCGGCATTGAGCTTGGCGTGGTGCTGCGTCCCGACGAACGCTGGGAGCTGGCCGGCAACGCCGCTTACACGCATGCCCGCTACGACGACTATCGCGGCGGTAGCCCGCTGCGCAGCTACAACGGCAATCGCCCGGCCTATATCCCGGACTGGACCGCCAACCTCAGCGTGCATTATCAGGCGACGGAGCGCCTGGGGCTGGCTTCTTCACTGCGCTACGTCGGCAGCAGTTACAACGACGACTCCAACCAGCGCAAGATGCGCGCGTACACCACGCTCGATCTGGCGGCGGATTATCAGCTGACGCCGATCGTTGATGTCGGTTTCCGCATTCGCAACGCCACCAACCAGCTGTACGCCTATCAGCGCACCTATCCGGATCAGGCGCTGATCGCGCCGCCGCGCAGTTATGAAACCTTCGTGTCGGTCAGGTTCTGACAGCGTGAAACGCTGGCTTGCCCTGCTGTTGTACGCCCTGGGATTGGGCGGCAGCGCGCCGCTGCGTGCCGATGCCGTCAGCCTGCAAAATTGCGGGGTAACGCGCGATTACCCGCAGCCGCCGCAGCGGGTGCTGGTTTACGCCAACCCGGCGCTGGAAAACCTGCTGGCGCTGGGGCTGGCTGGCCGCGCGATCGGCGTGGTCGGGTATGACCGCACGCGCGATCCCGTGCCAACGGCGTCGGCCGAGACATTGCAGGCGCCCACCAGCCCGGCGCCGCCCACGGCGGAAGCGTTGCTGCTGATGCGGCCGGATTTTGTCTATTCGGCTAGCTATTACTGGCTGCACAGCCCGGAAACGCCCGATCGGGCGCGGCTGGCAGAATGGGGCATCGGCACTTATCTCTCTCCCGGCGCCTGCAGCGGCCAGCAAAGCGCGATCGCCGCCGCGCTGACGTTCGAAGACATTTTCACCGAGCTGCGGGAGCTGGCGCGCATTTTCAACGTCAGCAGCGCCGGTGAAGCGCTGGTCGCGCGGCTGCGCGGGCAGCTGAGGGCGTTTGAGGCGCAGCGCGCGCCGCTGCCGCATTTACGTCTGCTGTGGTGGTATGCCGGCGCGCAAACGCCCTACGTGGCGGGCTGCTGCGGCGCGCCAGGTTTGCTGAGCCGCAGCGTCGGTAGCGAGAACCTGTTCGGCGATCGGCCCGAGCTGTGGCCGACGGTGTCCTGGGAGGTTATCGCCGCCCGCGATCCGGATGCGATCGTGCTTGGCGATCTGCCGCGCGGCGGCCTCGGCGACAGCGCGGCCGATAAGATCGCCTTTCTGGAACATCACCCGCTGACCGCGACGCTGCGCGCCGTGCGTCAGCGGCGCTACGTGATCCTCCCCGGTTACGACATGGACCCTTCCGCCCGCACCGTGGCGGCGCTGGGCCGTTTGATTCGGGGCCTGGCGGCCTTGCCGCCGCAGGCGCCGACTTTTTCCAACAAGGAACCTTGATATGACTGCCGTTTCATTCTCTTCGCTGCTGGACTCCTGGGATCGCCAGCAGGCGGCCTACATCGCCGAACGGGAAGCGCGTTTTAACGCCCAGCTGGAGGTGCTGGCGCTGGCCGCCGGCCAGGATTTTCACGTGGTGGATCTGGCCTGCGGCCCGGGCTCGCTGAGCCTGCGCATTTTGCAGCGCTTTCCGCAGGCCAGGGTGACCGCCATCGATCTCGATCCGCTGTTGCTGGCGGTGGCGCGCGGTGCGCTGGCGGAGTACGGCGATCGGATCCGCATTCTGCAGGCCGATCTGGCGGATCCGGCCTGTTTTGCCGCGCTGTCCGGCCCCGCGCCACAGGCGGCGGTATCCAGCACGGCGCTGCACTGGCTGATGCCCGAGCAGCAGCTGGCGCTGTACCGCAACGTTGCCGGGCTGCTAGCCGACGGCGGCGTGTTCCTGAACGCCGATCATCAGCGCTATGACCAGCGTCAGCCGCAGCTGAAAGCGCTGGCGGAGCGGCACGACGAGCAGACCCAACAGCGCGCCTGGGACAACGGCGTCGAGGATTGGGATCGCTGGTTTGCGGGCGCGCTGCAATCGCCGACGCTGGCCGCTTATCAGGCCGAGCGTGAAGCGCTGTTCGCCGGCCGCCCGGTGCCGCCGCCGACGCCGGTGGATTTCCAGCTCGCGGCGCTTAGACAAGCCGGTTTCAGCGAGGCGGGGACGGTGTGGCAGCTGTTGGACGACTATGTGATCGCAGGCTGGAAATAGCATGATCCGGGGGTTACTGCCCGGCCGTAAGGCCGGCTGGCTGCTGTTGCTGGCGGCGGCGCTGCCGCTGGCCCTGCTGGGCGCCACCCTGTCGGGGCCTGCGCCGATCGCGTGGCACGACGCCTGGCGCATCGTGTTCGGCGTCAGCGGCAGTGCGGCGACCGACGCCGAGGTGTATCAGCGCATCATCTGGTCGCTGCGGATGCCGCGCGCGCTGTTGGCGGCGCTGGCCGGCGCCGGGCTGGCGTTGGCGGGCACCGTGCTGCAGTCGCTGACCCGCAACCCGCTGGCCGATCCCTGGGTGCTGGGCATCTCCTCCGGCGCCGGCGTGGGGGCGGTAACGGTATTGGTATTGGGGCTGGGGAGCGGCCTGCTGTCGGTGTCCGGCGGCGCGTTTATCGGCGCGCTGGGAGCGTTTGCGTTGGTGATGCTGCTGGCCGGGCGTTCGCTGCAGGGGGAGTCCACGCTGTTTATTCTGGCCGGGGTGGCGGTGACGCAGCTGCTTTCTGCGTTGACTTCGCTGATCACCCTCTGGCAGGCGGACGCCAACGCCACGCGCGGCGTGATGTTCTGGCTGCTGGGATCGTTCAGCGACGCGCGCTGGCCGCAGGTCGGGCTGTGCGGGCTGGCGCTGGCGGCGGCGCTGCTGCTTTGTTGGCTGCGGGCGGGTGAGCTGGACGCGCTGGCGTTCGGCGGCGTGACCGCCGCTTCGTTGGGGGTGGCGGTGGCTCCGCTGAAGCTGCTGCTGTATGTGGTGACTACCGCGCTGACGGCGGCGATCGTCGCGTTCAGCGGCGCGGTGGGATTTATCGGGCTGACGGTGCCGCATGTCGCCCGGCGGCTGGTCGGTTCGCGGCATCGGCTGCTGTTGCCGGCCAGCGCGCTGTGCGGCGCGCTGTTCGCCGTGGCGGCGGACACGCTGGCCAGAACGCTGTTTGCCCCGCGCGAGCTGCCGGTCGGCGTGCTGACGGCGCTGCTGGGGGTGCCGGTATTCCTGCTGTTGCTGTATCGGAAGGTCAATGCATGACGATTGAAAAAGCGCGATCCGGCCTGCGCGCCGAAGCGGTGAGCTGGCGAGCGGGCGAACGCACGGTGCTGGAAAATCTGGATTTCTGCGCCTTGCCCGGTGAGGTCACCGGCGTGCTCGGCGTCAACGGCAGCGGTAAATCCACGTTGCTCAAGCTGCTGGCCGGGTTGCAGCCTGCCGCCGGGGGCCGCGTTTGGCTGGAAGGGCGCGAAATTACTGCGTTTTCCGGGCGGGAGCGCGCCAGGCGCATCGCCTTTCTCGAGCAATCCGCCCCCGGCGCCTTCGCGCTGCCGGTGAAGGAGGCGGTGCTGCTGGGGCGCTTGGCCCATATCGGCCGCTGGCGCGGTTTCGGCCCCGAAGATCGCCGTCTCGCCGGGCAGGCGATGGAGCAAGTGGGCATCAGCCACCTGGCCGATCGCGATTGGCAGCGGCTGTCCGGCGGCGAACGGCAGCGGGTGCACCTGGCACGCGCGTTGGCGCAGCAAACGCCGTGGCTGCTGCTGGATGAGCCCGCCAACCATCTGGATATCGCCCATCAGCAGCAATTTATGGCCTTGCTGCGGCGGCTGAAGCTCAGCGTGGTGGTGACGCTGCACGATCTGAATCTGGCCGCCTGCTATTGCGATCGGGTGGCGCTGCTGCAGTGGGGCAGGGTCTGCGCGGCGGGTGCGCCGCGGCAGGCGCTGACGCCGGAGAACATTCGCGCGGTGTACGGGGTGGAGGCCCGGCTGGCGGCGCCCGCCGGCTATGCGCCGCCGCTGATCTATTACCCCGCACCGGCATGAGCCCGGTGGAAAGGGCACGTTTAGCCGATCACAATTTCGCCCCGCTGGCTAAAATAACTCCGGTTTTACCGATTTTTTGGGTTAGAATAACCCGATATGCGGTGAAAGGCATTTGCCGCTCAATGGGCAGTTAAGCGAGGCTATCATGTTGGAATTATTGAAAAGTCTGTTGTTTGCCGTGGTCATGGTGCCGGTGGTCATGGCGCTGATCCTCGGCCTGATCTACGGTTTTGGCGAAGTATTCAACGTCTTCTCCAAAGTGGGCCGTTCGAAAGAAAATCGCACCCAGCACTGACCGTTCCCCATCCCGATACCCGCCGGCATCGCCCGGCGGGCATTCCTCAAGTTATCTCACGCTTTGCCGATAAACCGCATGACAAGCTTTCGCGCAACGTTATATTATTTTTTATATAACGAAGAGTGATAATGCACGTTAACTTGCGGAGAAAAACAATGAAACAGCAATGGACCAAATGGGTTGGCGGGATCGTGTTGGCATCGGGCCTGGTGGCACAGGCTTCGGCGGCGGAAAAGATCACCGTGTTCGCCGCCGCGTCGCTGACCAACGCGCTGCAGGACATCGCCACCCAGTATCAAAAAGGCAAGGATGTGCAGGTGGTTTCCTCCTTTGCGTCCTCTTCGACGCTGGCGCGCCAAATTGAGCAGGGCGCCCCGGCCGATCTGTTCATCTCCGCCGATCAACAGTGGATGGATTACGCCATCGACAAGCAGCAGATGGTGAAAGACACCCGCTATACGCTGCTGGGCAACGAACTGGTGCTGATCGCCGCCAAGAGCGATAAGCAAGGTAAGATCGCCATCGACAAGCAGACCGACTGGACCAAGCTGCTCAACGGCGGCCGTCTGGCGGTGGGCGATCCGGATCACGTGCCGGCCGGCATCTACGCCAAAGAGGCGCTGGAACACTTGGGCGCCTGGAGCGTGCTGGAGCCGAAACTGGCGCGCGCCAACAACGTGCGCAGCGCGATGGCGCTGGTGGAGCGCGGTGAAGCGCCGTTCGGCATCGTCTACGGCTCCGACGCGGTCGCCAGCGACAAGGTGAAAGTGGTGGGCGTATTCCCGGAAGACAGCCACAAACCGGTTGAATATCCGATGGCGATTGTGAAAGATCGTCAAAATCCGACGGTCAGCGCTTTCTATACCTATCTGAAGGGCCCGGAAGCGGCCGCTATTTTTGAACATTATGGATTCACCCCGCGTAAATGATTCTGAGTGAGTACGAGTGGCAGGCGGTTGAGCTGAGCCTGAAAGTCTCCGGTTTGGCGGTGGTCTGCAGCCTGCCGTTCGGCATTCTGATGGCCTGGGTGCTGGTGCGTTGCCGCTTTCCCGGCAAGGCGCTGCTGGATGGCGTCATTCACCTGCCCCTGGTGCTGCCCCCGGTGGTGGTCGGCTATTTGCTGCTGATCGCCATGGGGCGGCGCGGCGTCATCGGCGAGTGGCTGTACGACTGGTTCGGCTTCAGCTTCAGCTTTAGCTGGCGCGGCGCCGCGCTGGCATCGGCGGTGGTGGCGTTTCCGCTGATGGTGCGCGCCATCCGGCTGGCGCTGGAGGCGGTGGATACCCGGCTGGAGCAGGCGGCGCGCACGCTGGGCGCCAACCCGTGGCGGGTGTTTTTCACCATCACGCTGCCGCTGTCGCTGCCCGGCGTCATTGTCGGCGTGGTGCTGGCCTTCGCCCGCTCGCTGGGGGAGTTCGGCGCCACCATCACCTTCGTCTCCAACATTCCCGGTGAAACCCGCACCATTCCGCTGGCGATGTATACGCTGATCGAAACGCCGGGGGCGGAAGCCGCCGCCGCGCGGCTGTGCGTGATCGCCATCGTGCTGTCACTGGCTTCGCTGATGGTGTCCGAATGGCTGGCCCGCTGGGGCCGCAAACGGATGGGGGTGTAAATGCTGGAGCTGGATTTCTCGCAGCAGCTGGGCGACCTTAATCTCAACGTCTGCGCCGATTTGCCGGCGCAGGGCATCACCGCGATTTTTGGCCTGTCCGGCGCGGGCAAAACTTCCCTGATCAACGCCATCGGCGGCCTGACCCGTTTGCAGCAGGGGCGCATCGCGCTCAATGGCCGCACGCTGGTGGATACCGCCGCGGGCCTTTGCCTGCCGCCGGAAAAGCGCCGTATCGGCTACGTGTTTCAGGATGCACGGCTGTTCCCGCACTATCGGGTGCGCGGCAACCTGCAGTACGGCATGGCGGCCGGCATGCGCGCACAGTTCAACACTATCGTCGAGCTGCTGGGCATCGGGCCGTTGCTCAATCGGCTGCCGCTGACGCTCTCCGGCGGTGAAAAACAGCGGGTGGCGATCGGCCGCGCGCTGCTGACCGCGCCGGAACTGCTGCTGATGGACGAGCCGCTGGCCTCGCTCGATCTGCCGCGCAAACGCGAGCTTCTGCCGTATCTGGAGCGGTTGGCGCAGGACGTCAACATCCCCATCCTCTATGTCAGCCATAGCCTGGACGAGATCCTGCGCCTGGCCGAGCAGGTGATGGTGCTGGATCGCGGCGAGGTGCGTGCGTTCGGCGGGCTGGAAGCCGTCTGGGCCAGCAGCGCGCTGCGGCCGTGGCTGCAGCGTGAAGATCAGAGCAGCGTGCTGCGCGTCAGCGTGATTGAGCATCATCAGCGCTATGCCATGACCGCGCTGGCGCTCGGCGATCAAAGGCTGTGGGTCAGCGGTATCGACGCCGAACTGGGCACCCAGTTGCGCATTCGCATCAACGCCGCCGACGTCTCGCTGGTGCTGCAGCCGCCGGTCAACAGCAGCATTCGCAACGTGTTGCCGGCCAAGGTAAGCGAGTGTCTGGACGTGGACGGGCAGGTGGAAGTGAAGCTGGCGGTCGGGGAGCACGTGCTGTGGGCGCGGATCACGCCGTGGGCGCGAGACGAACTGGCGATCCGCCCTAGGCAGTGGCTGTACGCGCAGGTGAAGAGCGTGTCGATCAGCCGCGAGAGCCGTTAAGACAGGCCCTCCCGGCGGGAGGGCGAAAAGATTACAGCATGCGGGTGCGGATCACCTCGGCGATGCCCGGCTGCAGGTTATCGGCGATCACCAGATCGGCGCGTTCCTTGATCGCGTCATCGGCGTTGCCCATCGCCACGCCCAACCCGACCGCTTCCAGCATGCTGATGTCGTTGTAGTTGTCGCCGAACGCCACCACCTGATCCATGCTCAGCCCCTGCGACTCCACCCATTGGCGCAGGCGCTTGCCTTTGCTGTTGCCGCCTTTGGCGATATCCACCTGATCGTGCCAGGACCATTCGCACGCCAGCCCCAGCTCTTTCTCCACCGTGTCGGCAAACTCGCGCAGCGCCAGGGTATCGGCGTGCGAGGTGGCGAATTTCCAGATCGCCTGCGCGTCGTCGGCCGCCTGCGCCAGGCTGCCGACCTGCAGCAGCGTTGGGCGCTGCGCCGCCGGCAGGGTTTCGGCCCAGGCCAGCGAGCGGGTCACGTGGCCGCTCGGCTCCTGGTAGAGCATGGCGTCGTCGACGTACATCAGCCCGTGAATGTCGGTCTGTTTGAGCATCTGCAGCACCTGCTTGGCCTGATCTTTCGCCAGAGGATCGGCCGCCAGCACCTTCTTCTGCTGAAAATCATACAGGTAGGTGCCGTTGCAGCAGATGGCCGGGGTGTCGATCTGCAGCGCCTGGTAGAACGGATGGATAGCGACGTGGTGGCGGCCGGTGACCACCACCACCTGGATGCCGGCGGCGCGCGCCTGCGCCAGCGCTTCCAGCGACTGCGGTAAGATGCGTTTTTGGTTGTCCAGCAGGGTGCCGTCAAGATCGAGGGCGATGACGCGGTAGCTCATAGGGTTCTCGTTATCGTTAGCCATAAAATTAATCCGATGGTACACCGGATAGCCAACGGAGAAAACCGCGTGAGCTTCCGGTGCTAAGCGGGGTTGCCATGCGACGGATGTGCGGTAAGCTAGGGGCAATCGAACGGCCTGAAACCGGTTCCTCTTTTACCCTTTGCAAGGAGAACACATGAAGCAAATCGTTTATGTCGCCAGCCCGGAGAGCCAGCAGATCCACGTTTGGCAGTTGGACGATGCCGGCGCGCTGGCGCTGCTGCAAACCGTTGACGTGCCGGGCCAGGTGCAGCCGATGACCCTTCATCCGGACAAGACCCACCTGTACGTCGGCGTACGTCCGGCGTTCGGCATTGTCAGCTACCGCATCGAGGCGGACGGCACGCTGCAGCAGGCCGGCATGGCGCCGCTGCCGGGCAGCCCGACCCATATCTCCACCGATTTGCAGGGGCGTTACCTGTTCTCCGCCTCCTACAGCGGCAACTGCGCCAGCATCAGCCCGATCGGCCACGACGGCGTGGTGACGGCGCCTATTCAGCAGATCGACGGCCTGACCGCGCCGCACTCGGCGAACATCGATCCGACCAACCAGCTGGTGCTGGTGCCTTGCCTGAAAGAAGACCGCATCCGCCTGTTCAACCTGAGCCTGGCGGGCCAGCTGACGCCACACGCGCAGGAAGCGGTGGCGACCGCCGCCGGCGCCGGGCCGCGTCATATGGCGTTCCACCACAACGACAAGTTCGCTTACTGCGTCAATGAGCTGGACGGTACGGTGGACGTGCTGGCCATCTCGGAAAACGGCGGTCACTACACCGTGACGCAGACGCTGGACATCATGCCGGCCGACTTCGATGGCACCCGCTGGGCGGCGGACATTCATATCACGCCGAACGGCCGCTTCCTGTACACCAGCGATCGCACCGCCAGCATTCTGACCATCTTCAGCGTTTCCGAAGACGGCGGCACGCTGAGCGTGGTCGGCTATCACCCGACCGAAGCGCAGCCGCGCGGTTTCAATATCGATCACAGCGGCCGCTTCGTGATTTCGTCCGGCCAGAAGTCCGATCACATCGCGGTGCATGAGATTGATCAGCGCAGCGGTGAGCTGACCACGCTGGCGCGTTATCCGGTGGGCAAAGGCCCGATGTGGGTGAGCGTGCTGGCGAAGTAATTCGGCGGTCAGACGAGTATGGAAAAAGCGCGGTTCGGTTGAATCGCGCTTTTTTATTCCTAACTTAAAACCACGTCCTGTGGACGTGGTTATCGACTCGGTTTTGGCTCTGCCTGTAAAAACCTGCT
>NZ_FCJA01000007.1:0-59433 GCF_001537385.1 Serratia sp. 2880STDY5682894
TCCGTAATCTCAGAGAGATTACGGATTCTTACACAGCGACAGGATCGTTCAAGTGATCCTTAACTGATCGGCATTACGATAAATCGCCCCGTTTTATTTTGGTGCCGCGGCGTTATTGCCCATCCAGGCCGCGGATCGGTTTAACCGATGACCAGGCGCGGCACGACGGGCAATGCCAATAGAGCGAGTGCGCGGTGAAGCCGCATTTGTGGCAGCGGTAACGCGGTTTGGTGCGAATTTGCTCGCCGACCATATCGCGCAACAGCAGCAGGCTCTCTTTCGCCCGGCCGTCTTCGGCGTCCGCCAGGTGATAATCCATCAGCCGGTAAAATACCCGCATGGTCGGATGGCGTTGCAGCTGGCGGTTGATATAGACCTGCACCACGTCGCGCCCTTCGTGCTGCTCGATGATCTCGGCCAGCATCAGATCGGCGGTGGCACCGGTGTTCTCTTCTACGCAGCGCTTCAGGAATTCAGCCCAGTTGTGCTGTTGTTCCGGCAGATGGGTGTAGCATTCCTGCAGCATCGGCAGCGTTTCGCTGACCAACTCTTTATCCTGACTCAGTACGCGTTGCAGCGACTCGGCGGCTTTGGCGTAGTCGTTTTGCGCCATATAGATGCGGCCGAACATGATGGACACGCGCGCACACTGTTTATCGGCTGCGTCCGCACGCTTGAGCAGGCTCATCGCCCGATCGAGATCGTCGCTGCCCATCGCCTGCAGCGCCAGTTCACAATAGAAGTGTGCGATCTCGACACGTTGTTTCTCTTTACCCAGCTTGACCAACTTTTCCGCCACGTCGATCGCTTTTTGCCAATCGCTGGTGGCCTGATGGATCACCAGCAGTTGCTGCAGCGCCGATACGCGAAAATCCGCTTCGTCAGTCAACTGGCTGAACATGTCTTCCGCACGATCGTACAGCCCGGCCGCCATATAGTCGCGGCCCAGCTGCTGTACCGCCAGCAGACGCTGTTCGAAGGTCAGAGAGGCGCTTTCCATCAAGGCCTGATGGATGCGGATGGCGCGGTCGACTTCACCACGCGAACGGAACAGGTTACCCAGCGTCAGGTGGGCTTCAACGGTGTTGCTGTCCTCTTTCAACATGTCGAGGAACAGATCGACCGCCTTGTCCTGCTGGTTGGAAAGCAGAAAGTTCACCCCTGCCACGTATTCACGCGACAGGCGGTTGGCTTCTTGCTGTTTATCCTGCTGAGCGCTTCTGCGCCCCATGTACCAACCGTACGCGGCAGCCACGGGCAGCAACAGAAACAGCAGTTCTAACATAGAGGATTATTCCTTGCTGACAACGGGCTGAGCCGCCGATTCAGCGGGCTGCTCAAGCTGCAGCTCCAGCCTTTTGATCTTGCGCTCGGCGCGGCCCAGCGCAATGCGCGTGCGCAGGTAAAACAGGCCGCAAATGATCCAGCCAAGAACGAAACCGGCGCCAAACAGCGTGGCCAACAGGGTCGATACGCGATAATCGCCCTGCGCAACCAGATAGTTAAAATTGACCACCTGATCGTTATGCGCACCCAAGGTGACGGAAATCACGAAGATCACCAGAACCAACAAAAAAATCAGCAAATATTTCACATTCTTTCCCGCGATGCCGAGTGAATCGGATGAACGATGCCAAAACGTGGCGTCCCTAACCCTTAAGTTAGCATTTCCCGTTGCGGCAGGGAAACCCTGCGGCACGATAAAACCACATATCTGCTGGCATATTCGGCAGTAAACGGCCTTAGCGAACAAATTGATGAGAAAGCTTCTCAAAACGTCGAATTTATAAGGATATGGGGGCGGCCGGGCGGATTGCAATGGCGGGAAAATGTAAGCGGTTAATGCGGCGCCGATCCGACGCCGCCTTTTTGTGACATGGTCACGTCAGGACATGATTAACCCGCCGTCCACATTGATGGTCTGGCCGGTAATATAGTCGGCATCGTCCGAGGCAAGGAAAGCCACGAGGCCCGCCACGTCCTCGGGTTGACCGGCGCGCTTAAGCGGAATCCCCGCCACCCACTCGGCCATCAACTCTCCTTTGCCATAGGTTTTTTCCGGGCCACTGAGAATTTCGCCCCAAACGCGGTCGTTATATTCCCACATCTCGCTTTCAATGATGCCGGGGCAGAATGCATTGACGGTGATGCCATGCGGTGCCAGTTCCAGCGCTAAACTCTGCGTAATGCCGATCACGCCCATTTTGCTGGCGGCGTAATGCGGTGTGTAAATGAACCCGTTACGTCCCTGACCGGAAGAGGTGTTGATCAGCCGCCCCCGGCGTTGGCCGACCATATATTTGGCCGCCTCCCGGCAGCAGAGCCAGACCGCCGTGGTATTTACCGCCAACACTTTCTCAAAATCGCTTTTGGGCATCTGGTCAAAACGATCGATAGTGATCACCCCGGCATTTTGAATCGAAACGTCGATCGCGCCGAATCGCTCCCACGCCTGACGATAAAAATCAATCACCTGCGCTTCATCGGTCACGTCGAGGATAATCGGCAGAACCGCCACCCGATAACGCTGGCGCAGCGTTTCCGCCGTGGTCAGAATGCGTTCCGCATTCGATGCAATCACCAGATTGGCACCCAAACTGGCGAAACGTTCGGCGATACCCGCGCCAATGCCGCGGCATGCGCCGGTAATCACCACGGTTTTTCCCGTGAAATCACGATTCATGGTTGTTCTCCTGTCATCAATGCAGCCGCTTGCGGCCGCCACAAGGTGCGTTGTACCGCCTGCCGCCAGGCGCTGTAGTTTTCCTGCAGCTGCCGATGGCGCTGCATATCGGGTTTAAATTCATCATGTTGGGGCAACAATGCCACCAGTTGCCGATCGGAAGTCCCCCACAGGCAGCGCATCGCCATCAGCGCCGCCCCCAGCGCCGAGAGTTCCGCCGTGTTGCTGCGCCACACAGGGCAACCCAACAAATCGGCCTGAAACTGCATCAGCCAGTCATTGCGGCTCGGGCCGCCATCGGCCATTAACCCCTGCAGTACAAAGCCCGGCTGTTGCCGCAATACGTCGATCACATCGGCGATTTGATAAGCCACCGCTTCAAAAGCGGCCCGCACCACATGTTCCCGCCGCGTGCCGCGACTGAGCCCGCAGATCACGCCGCGCGCCTGTTCGTCCCACCAGGGCGCACCGGCCCCGGTCAATGCCGGTACAAAATAAACGCCTCCGCTGTCGGGCACGCGAACAGGCAGCTCACTTAACAGCGCCTCGTCCCCCGGCGGTATGGCGGTGATATCCAGCATCCAGGCAATGGCGTCGCCGGTGTGGGGAATATTGCCCTCCAGCGCATACTGCATACGCCCACCATCGTGCCAGGCGACGGTCGTTGCCAAAGCGCTCGTACCGCATAGCGCTTCGGCGATCGGCGCCATCACCGATGATCCGGTGCCATAAGTGGCCTTAGCCTGCCCTGCCTGGCCAAGCGCATGGCCGTACAGCGCCGCATGCGAGTCGCCCACCATCGCGCCAATCGGAATGCCGTCGGCAATGCCTTCCAATCCCAACGTCGTGCCGAACAGATGACTGGAAGGGTGGATCGTCGGTAGCGCCTGACGGGGAATGTTGAACAGCGCCAGCATCCGCTCGTCCCAATCGCCGGAAGCAAGGTTCAGCAATTGAGTACGAGCGGCATTGGAGGTATCACAACCGAATGCCTGTCCTCCGCTCAACTGCCACAGCAGCCAGGCATCGATGGTACCAAGGCAGATCTCCCCGTTCTCCGCCATCCGTTGCCCCTCTTCGCAATGGTCGAGCAACCAACGCATTTTCGACGCCGAGAACAGCGGTGAAAGCGGCAGACCGGTGGCGTGGCGCACCACTTCGGCCTGCCGATCGTGCCGCAGCCGTTCACAAAAATCGGCAGCGCGCGCACATTGCCAGGTTAAGGCCGGCCCGATCGGCTGGCCGTCGGAACGTCGCCAGCCGATGGCGGTTTCACGCTGGTTGCTGATGGCGATACCGGCAATACGGGATGCCCCGGCCAACGCAATCGCTTCCCGCAGCACCGCCAGAGAGGCTTCCAGTAAGGCCTCGCCCCGCTGTTCCACCCAACCGGGTTGCGGCGTCTGCAGCGTCAGCGGCCTGCTGGCCCTGGCAACGATCGTCCCCTGAGCATCCACCACCACGGCCTTGGCGTTGCTGGTGCCCTCGTCCAACGCGACAATGCAATCCGCTTTAGCCATGGCTCACCTCAGCCAGCGGCTGCACCGCTTTTTTTTCCTGGCGCTGCATCAAAATGACCTTGCTTTGCAAACGCTGCTGGAACTGATCGATCACCACGGCGGTGACGATCACCAATCCTTTAATCACCATTTGCCAGAACTCGCTGACGCCCATCATCACCAAGCCGTCCGCCAGAAAAACGATCACAAAAGCACCGATGATCGAACCGAATACCCTGCCGCGGCCACCGCTCAGCGCCGTACCACCCAGTACCGTCGCGCCGATGGCGTCCATCTCGAACATATTGCCGGTCATCGGGTGCGCGGTTTGCAATTGTGAAGCGATAACCAGCCCCACCAGCGCCGCGCATAGCCCGGAAAAGGCATAGACGAACATTTTCACTTTGACGATCGGCACCCCCGACAGCCGCGCTGCCGGCTCATTGCCGCCAATCGCATAGATATAGCGCCCAAGCGGCGTTTTCTTGGTGAGATAGATCCCCAACAACACGATGGCCAACATCAGCCAAATCGGATTGTAAATGCCCAGAAAGGTGCCAGATCCCAGGGCCGCGAAACCGGTGTTGCCCAGCGCTTCCATGCCCACCAGATTGGGATAGGTTTTGCCGTCCGCCGTCAGCAACGCCGCCCCACGCGCCACGTACATTGCGCCCAGGGTACAGATGAATGGCGCAACGCCGAGCCGCGTAATCAGCGTGCCGTTGACCAACCCCAACAATACGCCCAACAGCGCCACCGCACCGATCACTTCGAAAACGTTGAGAAACAGCCGGTTGCCGTCCCACAGCGGGATACCGACGGTCAACAGCGCACCGGCGATCATCCCGCACAAGCCCGCCACCGCGCCGACCGACAAATCGATGCCGCCGGTGAGGATCACCAGCGTCATGCCAACCGCCAGCAACCCGGTAATCGCCACGTGCTGCGTCATGATCAGCAGATTGGAGACGGTCAGAAAATTCGGCACCATGCTGCTGAAAAACAGCACCACCAGCAACAGGGCGATGAAGGTGCGCGCCTGCAGCAAATACATATACAACCGATACTTGGTTTGCATTGCCTTATCCTTATGCATGTGGGGTTGAGGCGCGGATCAGCGTTTCGCGATCGGCCCGTTCGCGCGGCAGATCGGCCGTCAGCTTCCCGTCCGCCATCACCATCACCCGGTCGGCCAGTGAGACCACCTCATCCAGCTCCGACGAAGAGAACATCACCGCCAGCCCCTGGCGTGCCATAGCGCCAATCAGGTGATAAACGTCCGTTTTGGCGCCGACGTCGATTCCGCGCGTCGGCTCATCGAGAAACACCACCTGCGGCCCGGTCAGCAGCGCCTTGCCCAACACCACTTTCTGCTGATTGCCACCGCTGAGGCTGGTGATTGGCAGCTCCCGGTCGCTCACCTTGATCGCCAGTTTTTCGATCATGCCATCGACCAGCGCGCACTCCCCAGCCGCCGCCAACGGCCGAAGTGCATTGCGCCCCAGGCTGGCCAGGGTCATGTTGGCCTTGATCGACATCATCTGCACCAATCCCTCCGCCTGCCGGTCTTCCGGCACCAGCGCCATGCCCAATGCCATGCGTTGACGAAATCCCAGCCGCTCCACGCTTTCGCCGTTGAGCAGAATGCGGCCGGCGGTCTGGCGCATCACACCGTTGATCACCTTGAACAGTTCGGTGCGGCCGGCGCCCAACAGGCCATAAATGCCGATCACTTCCCCTTTGCGCAGTGAAAAACTGACGTCGTCAAGGCAATAGCCGCCGCTTTCACGCGGCAGCGTCAACCGTTCGACCTTCAGCACTTCATCCCCTTGCTCTGCCGCGCAATAATCAAAGTGCTTGCTCTTTTCCCCGACCATTTTTTCGATGATCCACGGAATGCTAACGTTGCAGACCGGCTCGGCGGCAACAAAACGCCCATCGCGGAACACCGTGATGCGATCGCCAATCTCCATCAGCTCTTCCAGACGGTGAGAAATGTAGATGATGGTGACGCCGCGTTTTTTCAGATCGGCGATCACCCGAAACAGCGTGCGCACCTCAGCCTGGCTCAGCGCCGATGTTGGTTCATCCATGATCAGCACCCGGGTGTCCTTCGCCAACGCGCGAGCAATTTCAACCAGCTGCTGATGACCGATGCCGAGGCTGCCCAACGGCGTATGCGGATCGATGTCCAACTCCAGCCGCTGCAGCAAGGCTTTGGCCAGCTGATATTGATAGTCCACATTGATGCGGCCACGCTGGAAGAACTCGTTGGCCATAAAAATATTGTCCATCACCGACAGGTTGGGGAACAGATTCAGCTCCTGGAAAATAATGCTGATCCCGAGCCGCTCCGCCTTCTGCGTGGAGGTTAACGTCACCGCTTTTCCCTCCAGCTCGATGGTGCCGGAGGACGGGGTTTCCACCCCCGCCAGCAGCTTCATCATGGTCGATTTACCGGCGCCGTTTTCGCCGATCAGCACGTTGACCTGATTGCGAAACACTTGATAACTCACGCTATCCAATGCCGTGACGCCGGGATAGAGACGCGAAACGTTGCGCGTTTGAATAATGACCGGTTCGCTCATCACGCCCCCTTAAGGTTGAATGCGTACCGGCGTGATCAACAGCGGCTCGACAGGTGCCTGCCAGCTGCTGAATACGCCATACACGGTAATGTGGTCACCCACCTTGGGTTGGGATCCGGCCAGTTCGTCGATCGAAGCCTGATTAATCGCCCTGGCAAAATCGCCGAACAACGCTTGGTCATTGAAATCGCTGTAGCTCAGGCCGCGATAGCTGTCGCGCAACGCCGTACCGCGATAAACCGGCCCGATCTGCACCTCCACGCTGCTGAGCGGCGCATCGGTCAGTTTGAGCGTTAATTTTCCGCTGCGCGACCGGGTGTTCACCGCCGCGACTTCACCGCTGACCTTAACGTTGAAATAACAAGGAAACTCCGGTTGAGCGCGGTACCCCAGCAGACCACAGGCGCTGTCAAAATCCTTGGCCTGGGCGATCCGGGCGATCAGCTCGCCCAGCGGCTGCGCCGTTTTGATCGTTTGCGGGGCGATTTGGCTGCGGTAAATCTCCGCCGCCTGCGCCACATGCGGATTCACCGGGGAGCGAAGCTCCGCCAGCTTTTTCTCCGAGACGATACGGCAACCGCTCAACGTCAGGACGACGGTGACGGCCAGCGCAATGCGCATCGACATAACAACACCTCCGATCGCACCCCGCCGCCGGGACGGGGTGATGAAAGACACCGCTCAGCGCGGATTACGGTTTGAAGTTGAAGTCACTGACCCGTTGCGCATTGTCTTTGCCGATCAGGATGCCGCGGAACATCACGCGCTCCTTGCCGGTATAGCTGCCGGATTGGAAATAGCCGTCGAGGATTTCAACGCCCTGCGCGGCGATCGCCTGCGCCTGCAACATCACGCTGGCATAGAGGCTACCGTTGAGAATGGCGTCGCGTTCATCGTTGCTGCCGTCGATGCCCACCACGGTGACATCCTGCCGGCCGGCGGCCTTCAGCGCCGCCACTGCCCCCAGCGCCACCGGGCCGTTGCCGCAGATCACGCCTTTGATGTCCGGATGCGCCTGCAGAATGCTGTCCATGATGCGTTTTCCCTCCAGCAGATTGCCCTTGGCATCCTGACGCGCCACGCTGACCATCTCAGGATATTGGTCGATCACGTTGTGGAACGACTGCGAGCGCGTGACGCAGTTATTATCCGCCAGGTTGCAGGTCAGCTCGGCGTATTTGCCGGTTTCTCCCATTTTTTCTACAAACTGGTTGGCGACGTCCGAGCCGGCCTGGAAGTTGTTATGGGTGATCTGCGCCAACGCTACGCCATCGACCGGGATCTCGCGGTTGATCAGTACCACCGGAATACCGGCGTTTTTCGCCTGCTGCACGGCGGCGACGCTGGCCTGGGAATCGGCGTTATCCAAAATGATACCCTGTACTTTGCGGCCGATAACCAGGCTGATCAGCTCCCCCTGGCGCTTAACGTCTTCGCCGTGCGACAATACCAGCGTCTGGTAACCGAGGGACTTGGCCTTGCTCTCGGCCCCCTTGGCCTCTGCGGAGTAATAAGGGTTATCCAGCGAATTGACGAGAATGGCGATCGTGCCCTTTTCCGCCGCCATGGCAGAGGTGCAGGCAAAACCGGTGAGCAGGGTAAGGTAAGTGGCTATTTTTCTCATGATGGTGTTCTCTTATCGTTGTGTTGAACATCGTCTGGTGTTGGCGATCGCTGCGGTTGCCGCTTACCAAATGGTAAAACCGCCGTCGATCATCAGGTCCGCGCCGGTAATCATGTCGCTGCCGTTGCTGGCAAAAAACAGGATCGCCGCCGCAATTTCGTCGGTATAAGCAAAACGCCCCAGCGGGATCAGTTTTTTCATCGCCTCGCCCTTCTCGCCGCGCCAGGCTTTCTCTCCCATAGGCGTCAGCACCACGGTGGGCGATAACGTGTTGACCGTAATGCCGTGCGGCGCCCATTCTTTGGCCATCACCTTGGTCATGCCCAGCAGCCCTGCCTTGGCGGAGGTGTAAGCGCAGTGATCGTCAATGGCGATGGAGGCCGCCTGTGATGCGATGTTGATGATTTTCCCGCCGTGGCCGGCGGTTATCGCACGGCGCGCCAGCTCCTGCGAGCACAGGAAGGGCCCGGTGAGATTGACCGCCAGATGGCGCTGCCACTCCTCGAGCGTGACCTCCGTCGCCGGCTGCAAATTGACGTAGCCCGCGCAGTTGACCAGGATATCGAGCCGACCAAAGCGAGATTGAGCCGCATTGAAGGCGGCAGCCACCGAGTCGGAATCGGTCACGTCGCATACCTGGCAGAACACCTGTTCTTCCCCCAACTCTCGCAGCGCCGCCGCGGCCTTGTCCTGTTCAAAGGCCGGATACATCAATACCAGGCGCGCGCCCTTTTCCAACAGCAGGCGATTGGCGGCCATCGCGATGCCGCCCAGACCGCCGGTGATCACGACAACCTTCCCTGCCAGCGACATCCGGCTATCGACACCGTAGCGTAAATTGACGTCGTATTCGTTCCGATCCATCGCATTCCCCCTATTGCGTTAACTGAGCCTGCAATCCTGCGGCGTCGATGGCATATTGACGCCGCAGCGCCGCCCGGCTGCTGCTGTGAGTAAATTCGTAAGCCGGCACGCCCAGTGCGGTAAACGGCCGCGACAGCTGATACCGCAGCAACAGTTCACCGATGATGGTACCCAGGCCGCCGCTGAGGGCGTGCTCCTCCATGGTCAGCACCCGACGGTGCGAACGCATCAACGCCACTACCGCCGCCTCGTTGAGTGGCCAGAGCGAAGGCAACGAGACGATGGTCGGGTTTTCGCCCAACGCCAGTACCTTCATCGCCTCATGAGCCACCGTCCCCAGGCAAAACACCAGATTGTCAGAGCCCTGATGCAACACCTCCGGCTCTCCGGGGCGGAAGTGATAGCTCGCGTTCAACACCGGCAGCTTGTCGCTGTCCATGCGGATATAGGCCGGGCCGGGTTGCGCGATGACATGGCGGACAATCTCTGCCGCTTGCCGCGCATCCGCAGGCGCATAGACGCTGAGATTGCCCAGCGTGCGGGCGATGGCGATATCGTTCATGCAATGGTGCGTCGCCCCCAGCGGCCCATAGCCGAACCCGGCATTCAGGCCGAGCATTTTCACGTTGGTTTCCGTGTAGCAAACATCGTTTTTCATCTGTTCGTTAGAACGGGCAAACAGAAAAGGCGCGGCATTGGCGGTAAAGACCGTACGGCCACTGAGCGCCATGCCGGCGGCCATGCCCACCATGTTCTGTTCGGCAATTCCGACGTTCACCACCCGCTCTGGATAAGCCTGCTCGAAAGGTGCAATTTTCGACGTGGACGTGGAGTCCGCGACCATCACGCTCAGATCGGCACCCGCCAGCTGCTCTTCGATCAACGCCGTCACCACGGCATCGCGTAAATCCTGCATGTTCACCCCTCCAGTTCCGCCAGCGCCTGCGCCAGCTGTTGTTCGTCCGGTACCGCGTGATGCCAGGCGGCAACGTTAGCCATAAACGACACGCCGTGACCCTTTTCGGTATTGGCCAAAATCACCCGCGGCTTGTCCTGGCTCGGGCGTTGGATCGCCGCCACCAGCGCCGCCGGATCGTGCCCGTCGCACTCCAGGGTTTCGAAACCGAAAGCGCGCCATTTTTCCGCCAGCGGTTCCAGCGGCATGATGGCCTCTGTCTTACCCGCCAACTGCAGCCGGTTGCGATCGACGATGGCAATCAGGTTATCCAGCTTGAATTTGCTGGCCGCCATTGCCGCCTCCCAGTTGGATCCCTCCGCCAGCTCACCGTCGCCCAGCAGCACAAAAGCGCGGCGATGTGCGCGCCCGGCCAATTTGTTGCCCAGCGCCAGCCCCACGGCGATCGGTAGGCCATGCCCTAAACCGCCGGAGTTAATCTCTACCAGTTCCGGCAGTTTCTGTCGCACCGGATGCCCGGCCAGCAAGGTGTCGTCGCCCATGAACTGATCGAGCACCGCCGGATCGAGCAGGCCCATCGCCGCGCAGCTGCAGTAAAAACCGCCGGCGCCGTGCCCTTTAGACAAAATAAACCGATCCTGATCGGGCCGGACATTGCTGCGATCCATCACCGCCATATACAAGGTGCAGATGATGTCGATTTCCGATAGGTCGGCGCCGGTATGGCCCTTGCCTGCCTTATGGTTCATGGTCACCACATATCGGCGCGCCAGGCGCGCCGTGTTTTTAATCGCCTGGAAGTCCATCGTCACCTCTGCTTAAGCGCCTTGATTATCGTTATCGCATCGAAACCGATCCGCTAACTCGCCTTTGATTTTCGAATGGAAATCATATGCAGCAAAAACGATAATTAATGTGGGCAAGATCAAATTTCAAACAAAAGCACTCAAAAGGCAAAACCGCAAATCATTAAAATGTTTAAATAACAATTACATATGAATCACAAGACTACTTTAAGTTCGTTTTTACCGCTGTTTTTTTACTGACCTCATTGATTTTCGAATAAAAACCAAAGGGGATTGCCCGGGTTTATCCGTAGCTTTATCAATAATCGCAAGCTAGAATTCAGCACATCAATTAAGGAATTGCCGTGGCAAACCGCGCGGCGGGAACTGACAGGTGCAGGAGTCTTTCGATTGAAAAGCAAAAGCGAACAGCTGGCGGAAATGCAGCAACGGCGCGAAAAGATCCTCGACATGATCCGCGAAGACGGCTCGGCGACGGTCAAAATGCTTACCGATACCTTCAAGCTGACCGAGGCGACCATTCGTACCGACCTGCGGGTTCTGCAGCAACAAGGTTACGTGCAGCGCTTCCACGGTGGCGCAACCCTGGTCGACGGCAAGCAAAATACCCATGCCATGCTGTTGGAACGCCAGGTCAACCTGACCGCCAAGGATCGCATCGGCAAGCTCGCCGCCGGTTTTATCGAACCGGGCGACACCATCATTCTTGATTCAGGCACCACCACTACGGCTATCGCCAATCACCTGAGCCACATCAAGAAACTGTCCGTTATCACCACCGGCGTCAATATCGCGCTGCAGCTGGGGGGCGAACCGGGCGTGAACATTTTGCTGACCGGCGGCTCGTTCAAATTTCCGACGCTCTCCACTTCCGGGGATAAAGCCGCCAGCTTCTTCGAAAACGTGCTGGCCCAGAAACTGTTCCTCGCGACGGCCTGTATCTCACCCCGTCACGGACTCAGTTTCCCAAGCGAAACCGACATCAAACTGAAAATGGCGATGATCAACGCAGCCAACACGGTGTATGTGGTTGCCGACTCCAGCAAGATCGATAAGGTGTCGATGTTCGCATTGCCCTGTGACTGGCAGCATATCGACTATTTGATTACCGACGACGGTATCAGCAATACCGCCATACAGGCCTTTGAGAAGGTAGGGGTGAAGGTGTTGGTGGCAGGCGCCTGACTGGCGCCTGCGAGAAGCGTGCTTATTCCGGCTTGCGCGCCGCAATTTCCTGCTGCTCTTGCGGCGGTGGCGTCAGCGGGCCGAACCAGCGCTGCGCCAGCCAGCAGGTAACCACCACCAGCAGCCAACTGATCAGCGTGGCCATCGCCAGATCGCGCGGCCAGTGCATGCCCAACAGCAGACGGCTGCCCATCACGCCGGTCGCCCACACCATCAGCAGCGCGACGGTTTTATAATGGCGGCGCGGCCACAGCAGCCCTACGCCCAACAGCGCCCAGGTGGCGGCGAACATGGTGTGCCCCGACGGGAAAGCGAAGCCGGTTTCAAACTGCCAGTGCTTGCGCAGCCAGTTCGGCACCAGCGTCTGATCCTGCAGTTGCTCGCGCACCAGCGCGCTGCGCTCTTTGCGATGCAGCGAATAGAAGTATTTGCCGTCCACGCCGTGGGTTTGCTCCAGCCATACCACGAACGGCCGCGGTTCCTGCACCCGATCCTTGATTAACGACTTCACCCCCTGCCCGATCACCAGCGCGGCGAAAAGCAGGAGCGCCAGACCGATAGCCGCCTTCAGGCGAAAGCGCAGGCACCACAAAAACCAACCGCAGAGGATAGCGCTGGTCAGAATGCCCCATGGCGAGGTCACGGTTTCGGTCACCCAGTACAGCGCTTTGAGCAGCGGCTCATTGCCGCCGGGTTGCCAGTGCCAACCGGATACCCAGACCGCCAGCGGCATCAACAGCAGCAGCAGTGCGCCGCCCGCCGTGCGTTTTGCTATCTCGTACATTCTATTCTTCCTCTGCGTGAATCAGGCTGCAGTGTAACAAGAGTGTAATCTTGATAACACGCGAAAAATTAAACAGATAGGCAACCTATCGCAATAATAGGTGGCCAGAAAACGCCATCTGCTGGTTTGCTGAGCACCGCCCGGCAAGAAGTTGTGGCAAAATAGCCGATAATTAACGAAATAGAGATCGGCGTAGCACGTTTTAGTCTTGGTCAATTTACCGAACCGGACTTAGGATGCGCGACAATGATTGAATCGTACGCTTTTGTGGAGAGTGACATGCAGCTTAAACGGGTGGCAGAGGCTAAACTGCCGACACCTTGGGGCGATTTCCTGATGGTAGGATTCGAAGAACTGGCGACCGGGCATGACCATCTGGCGCTGGTATTCGGTGATATTTCCGGCGAAGCGCCGGTGCTCGCGCGCGTGCATTCCGAATGTCTGACCGGCGATGCTCTGTTCAGCCTGCGCTGCGACTGCGGTTTTCAACTGGAAGCCGCGCTGGAGCAGATCGCCGAAGAAGGCCGCGGCATCCTGCTTTATCATCGCCAGGAGGGCCGCAATATCGGCCTGTTGAACAAGATCCGCGCCTATGCCCTGCAGGATAAGGGCGCAGACACCGTGGAAGCCAACCACCAGCTCGGCTTCGCCGCCGACGAGCGCGACTTCACCCTGTGCGCCGACATGTTCAAACTGCTGGGCGTCGACGCGGTGCGTTTGCTGACCAACAACCCGAAAAAGGTCGAGATCCTGACCGAAGCCGGCATCAACATCAGCGAGCGCGTGCCGCTGATCGTCGGCCGCAACCCGAAGAACGAACACTACCTGGCGACCAAGGCCGCCAAAATGGGCCATTTGCTCGACCAGAAGTGATCGCCGCCGCGGCGGAAACAATCAGGGCGCCTTGCGGCGCCCTTTTTATTGCTTAATTACAGCATTTTCCTGATCACATAGTGCAGAATGCCGTCGTTTTCGTAGTAGGTCAGCTCATTGCCGGTATCGATGCGGCAACGGGTGTCGATCACTTCCTTGCGCCCGTCGGCATAGGTGATATGCACCGGCACCGTCTGGCCCGGCTGCAGCTGCTGCAGGCCGCCGACGCTGATCTGCTCATCCCCGGTCAGCCCCAGGGTTTTGCGCGTCACCCCCTGCGGGAACTCCAGCGGCAAAATCCCCATGCCGATCAGGTTGGAGCGGTGGATACGCTCGAAAGACTCGGCAATCACCACCCGCACGCCCAGCAAGCGCGGCCCTTTCGCCGCCCAGTCGCGGCTGGAGCCGGAACCGTACTCTTTCCCGGCGATCACCGCCAGCGGCACCTTCTCCTGCTGATACTGCATGGCGGCGTCGTAGATAGACAGCTGCTGCTGCGACGGAATATGGCGGGTATAACCGCCTTCCACGCCCGGCACCATTTCGTTGCGGATGCGGATGTTGGCGAAGGTGCCGCGCATCATCACTTCGTGGTTGCCGCGGCGCGAGCCGTAGGAGTTGAAATCCTGCGGCACCACGCCGTGCTCGCTCAGGTAGCGCCCCGCCGGGCTGTCGCGCTTGATGTTGCCCGCCGGCGAGATGTGGTCGGTGGTCACCGAATCAGCCAGAATCGCCAGAATGCGCGCGTCTTTTATGTCCTGCACCGGATCCGGTTTCACCTTCATGGTGCTGAAGAACGGCGGATGGCGGATATAGGTAGAATCCTCCTGCCACTGATAGGTTGCCGAACCGGCCACCTGGATCGCCTGCCAGTTGGCGTCACCGTCGAACACTTCGCCGTATTCCTTATGGAACATCTCGGTGCGCACTTCTTCCACCGCCTGAGCGATGTCCTGGCTGCTCGGCCAGATATCCTTCAGGTAGACCGGTTGACCGTCGTTGCCCTCGCCCAGCGGCTCTTTGGTCAGGTCAATCTTCATGCTGCCCGCCAGCGCATAAGCCACCACCAGCGGCGGCGAGGCCAGCCAGTTGGTTTTCACCAGCGGGTGAATACGCCCTTCGAAGTTGCGGTTGCCCGACAGCACCGCGCCCACGGTCAGATCGCCCTCTTTGATCGCCTGCTCGATCGGATCCGGCAGCGGGCCGGAGTTACCGATACAGGTGGTGCAGCCATACCCCACCAGGTTAAACCCCAGCTCTTCCAGATAGGCGGTGAGTTTGGCGCTGTCGAAGTAGTCGGTTACCACTTTGGATCCCGGCGCCAGCGAGGTTTTTACCCAGGGTTTGCTGCGCAGCCCTTTCTTGACGGCATTTTTCGCCAGCAGGCCGGCCGCCATCATCACGCTCGGGTTGGAGGTGTTGGTGCAGGAGGTGATCGCCGCGATCACCACCGCGCCGTCGCGCAGTTCGTGCTGCTGCCCGTCCAGCGTAAAGGTTTTGCTGTCGGTATTGGCTTTGTGCCCCCCGATATCCAGCTCGGTAGCGGCCTTGAACGCCTGCGGCACATTCGGCAGCGCAACGCGATCCTGCGGGCGTTTCGGCCCGGCGAGGCTGGCTTCCACGGTTGACATGTCCAGCGCCAGCGAGCTGGTGAAGACCGGTTCATCACCCGGGTTACGCCACATGCCCTGCGCTTTGGCGTAGGCTTCCACCAGTGCGATTTGTTCGGCGCTGCGGCCGCTGAGCTTCATATAGCCGAGCGTAACGTCATCCACCGGGAAGAAACCGCAGGTGGCGCCGAACTCCGGCGACATGTTGGCGATGGTTGCCCGGTCCGCCAGCGGCAGATCGGCCAGCCCGTCGCCGTAAAACTCGACGAATTTGCCGACAACGCCGTGCTTGCGCAGCATTTGGGTCACGGTCAGCACCAGGTCGGTGGCGGTAATGCCCTCGCGGAGCTTGCCCGTCAGCTTGAAGCCGACCACGTCCGGGATCAGCATCGACACCGGCTGGCCCAGCATCGCCGCTTCCGCTTCGATGCCGCCGACGCCCCAGCCGAGGATGCCGAGGCCGTTGATCATGGTGGTGTGGGAATCGGTGCCCACCAGCGTATCGGGATAAGCCACGCGGCGGCCGCTTTCGTCGCTGTGCCAGACCGTTTGGCCAAGGTATTCAAGGTTAACCTGGTGACAGATGCCGGTGCCCGGCGGCACTACGCGGAAGCGGTTGAAGGCTTTCTGCCCCCAGCGCAAAAAGGTGTAGCGCTCGTGGTTGCGCTGCATTTCGATACGCACGTTGTCTTCAAAGGCGTTGTCATCGCCAAATTCATCGACGGTAACCGAGTGGTCAATCACCAGATCCACCGGCGACAGCGGGTTCACCTGGTCGACGTTGCCGCCCAGCCGCCGTACCGCTTCGCGCATCGCCGCCAGATCCACCACCGCCGGTACGCCGGTAAAATCCTGCATCAGCACGCGCGCCGGACGGTAGGCGATCTCACGGTCAGCATGGCCGGTTTGCAGCCAGGCAACGATGGCCTTGAGGTCGTCAACCTGCACGGTGTCGCCATCCACATGGCGCAGCAGGTTCTCCAACAGCACTTTCATTGATTTCGGCAACCGGTCGATATCACCCAGCTGCTTCGCCGCCAGCGGCAGGCTGTAGTAGTAATACTCGCTATTCAGCGCAACCAGCTTATCCAGACTTGTTTCACGAAGATCGGACGACATAGCTCCTCCATTTCTTATTGTGACTAAAACAGGGTAATCAGTGAGGTCTTGTTTAAAGATACCACAAAGATAAGTTAACGTTTTGATAACAACACGATTTGATCACAACGATAGGCGGGAACAATCAGCGGGAAGGAAGTGCGAGCGCCGCCAAGGGGTTAGGCAATGCGCCAACAAAAACGCCGCGACGAGGCGGCGTTTTGGCTGGGAAGATTTCGCGGCTTTAGCGGGGTTTACGCACCAGGCGGCGACAGACTATTAGGACAACCGCCGCAATGATGGCAGAGACACCCAATTTAATGGCAATGACAACCGAGTCGAAATTATTCATCCCTATTTCACCATCACCGCTAATTTCTATGTTGTTGGAAACGAAGCTGTCGAAAATGCCGTCTGGTAGGTAGCGCAGCAACAAAAGGGTGAGCAACAAGAA
Organism: Serratia sp. 2880STDY5682894; assembly: GCF_001537385.1. Lineage (NCBI taxonomy): Bacteria > Pseudomonadati > Pseudomonadota > Gammaproteobacteria > Enterobacterales > Yersiniaceae > Serratia > Serratia sp. 2880STDY5682894. Next base: position 16,985 of record NZ_FCJA01000007.1, read on the forward strand.
CAGAACAATCCAGAGACTTTTTTTCATTGTGATACCAGGCATTTACGGTAATCAGTACGGATTTCCGGGCTAAAAAAAACCCGGTTAGGCAGGCGCCTAACCGGGATTGATTTGATATCGTCGATGGTTACTTAATCGGCAGTTTGATGTCCTTGAACATCGCTTCGATCTCTTCGTTGGAGCGCAGCGCCACCGCGCTGTCTACCACATCGCGCGTCAGGTGCGGCGCGAAGCGCTGAATGAAGTCGTACATGTAGCTGCGCAGGAAGGTGCTGCGGCGGAAACCGATCTTGGTGGTGCTGTAGGTGAAGATATCACGCGCATCCACCGTCACCAGATCCGGATCCTGCACCGGATCCACCGCCATGCTGGCGATCACCCCCACCCCCAATCCCAGACGCACGTAGGTTTTGATCACGTCGGCGTCGGTGGCGGTAAAGACAATGCGCGGCGTCAGGCCGGCGCGGTTGAAGGCGGTATCCAACTCCGAACGCCCGGTAAAGCCGAAGGTGTAAGTGACGATCGGGTAAGCCGCCAGCTCTTCAATGCTGATGCTGCTTTTGCCCGCCAAAGGATGATCGGGCTTCACGACTACCGCACGGTTCCAGTGGTAGCACGGCAGCATGATGAGATCGTCGTACAGGTGCAGCGCTTCGGTGGCGATGGCGAAATCGGCGGTCCCTTTGGAGACCGCTTCGGCGATCTGCGTCGGCGAACCCTGATGCATGTGCAGCGAGACGCGCGGGTAACGCTCGATGAAGCCTTTGATTACGTTGGGCAAGGCGTAGCGGGCCTGGGTATGCGTGGTGGCGACGTACAGCGAGCCTTTGTCCGGGTAGGTGTGTTCACCGGCGACGGCTTTAATGGCGTCGACCTTGGACAGCACTTCACGTGCGATGCGAATGATTTCCTGGCCGGCCGGGGTGACCTGGGTCAGGTGTTTGCCGCTGCGGGCGAAAATCTGGATGCCCAGCTCATCTTCGAGCATGCGCACCTGTTTACTGATGCCGGGTTGCGAGGTATAGAGCCCTTCTGCCGTCGAGGAGACATTCAGGTTGTGGTTAACCACTTCCACAATGTAACGAAGCTGCTGCAATTTCATATCTTATACCATCCTAGGTTAAACACTGCGGCTTACCCGCAGCCAGGTATATCGGTGTCGCCCCGGTATGCTGAAACTCACAAGCCATAAACACCGTGTTTTACCCTGATGGTGAAGAAAACGCCGTTGTTAATAAGCTTTAATAATAAAAAAACTTTTTATATAACCACTATACCACGTTGCAGCTTCAAGTATAGATCCGCGTCACACTATGATAACGATTATTTTGCATTGGTATCAACGTGAAACGGCGGTGGCGGAGGGATAAAAACAGCAAAGGATAGATCCGTTTGTCGCTTTTCACCAATAAAAAAACCAGCCGCCGGGGCTGGTTCTTCATCTTACTGGCAGGACAGCGGCCTTACTTCTTGCCTTCGACCCACTTGCCGTCCACGTAGAACGCGGACCAACCGGTCGCCTTGCCATCTTTTTCAGAGGAGACGTACTGCTGTTTGGTTTTACGGCTGAAACGCACCAGCGTTTTATTGCCTTCGGCATCCGCCACCGGCGCATCGGCCAGATAGCGCAGCTTCTCCGGCAGGCGATCCTTGAAGCGAGCCAGCTCTTCCACCAGCGGCGCACGGGTCTCGCGCGATTTAGGGAAGGTGTTGGCCGCCAGGAACACGCCGGCAGCGCCGTCACGCAGCACGAAATAGGCGTCGGACTTCTCGCACGGCAGCTCCGGCAACGGCACCGGATCTTCCTTCGGCGGCGCGACATCGCCGTTACGCAGGATCTTGCGGGTGTTTTTACAGTTCTCGTTAGTACAGCCCATGTACTTGCCGAAACGCCCCATTTTCAGGTGCATTTCCGAGCCGCACTTGTCGCATTCCACCACCGGGCCATCGTAGCCTTTCAGGCGGAACTCGCCCTCTTCGATTTCATAGCCGTCACACGCCGGGTTGTTACCGCAAACGTGCAGCTTGCGCTGGTTGTCGATCAGGTAGCTGTCCATCGCCGTACCGCATTTCTTGCAGCGACGGCGGGCGCGCAGCGCGTTGGTTTCCGCGTCGTCGCCTTCGAGGATGTTGAGCACTTCCGCTTCCGGCACCAGATTGATGGTGGTTTTGCAGCGCTCCTTCGGCGGCAGCGCATAGCCGGAACAGCCGAGGAACACGCCGGTGCTGGCAGTACGGATACCCATCTTGCGGCCGCAGGTCGGGCAGTCGATGCTGGTCATCACCATCTGGTTAGGCCGCATGCCGCCTTCTTCCGGATCTTTCTCCGCCGTTTCCAGCTGCTCGCTGAAGTCGACGAAGAACTCGTCCAGCACCGCTTTCCACTCGGCCTGGTTGTTGGCAACCTCATCAAGACCGTCTTCCATGCGCGCGGTGAAGTCATAGTTCATCAGCTCGCGGAAGTTTTCTTCCAGGCGATCGGTGACGATCTCGCCCATTTTCTCGGCATAGAAGCGGCGGCTTTCCACCCGCACATAACCGCGATCCTGAATGGTCGAGATGATGGAGGCGTAGGTGGACGGACGGCCGATACCGCGTTTTTCCAGCTCTTTCACCAGCGAGGCTTCGCTATAGCGCGCCGGCGGCTTGGTGAAGTGCTGGCTTGGGATCAGTTTCTGCAGATCCAGCTCGCTGCCGATTTCGACGTATGGCAGGGTGCGATCTTCATCGCCCTTGCGCAGCGCCGGCATCACCTTGGTCCAGCCGTCAAAGCGCAGCGTACGGCCCTTGGCCCGCAGCTGATAATCGCCGGCCTTCACCGTCAGCGTGGTGGAATCGTATTGCGCCGGCGTCATCTGGCAGGCGACGAACTGGCGCCAGATCAGCTGATACAGCTTCTGCGCGTCCGCTTCCATGTCTTTCAACTGCTCGGCGAGCACGTTCACGTCCGAAGGACGGATCGCTTCGTGCGCTTCCTGCGAATTCTCTTTGCTGCTGTACTGATTTGGCGCCTTCGGCAGGTATTTGTCGCCGAAGTTGTCGCCGATATAGCCACGCACCATGTTGAGCGCATCCTGGCTCAGGTTGGTGGAATCGGTACGCATATAGGTGATGTGGCCGGCTTCATACAGCCGTTGCGCCATCATCATGGTTTTCTTCACGCCGAAGCTCAGGCGGGTGCTGGCGGCCTGTTGCAGCGTGGAGGTAATGAAAGGCGCGCCCGGTTTGCTGCTGGTCGGTTTGTCTTCGCGATCCAGCACCGTGTAACGGGCTTTTTCCAGCAGTTTGACCGCGGCGTGAGTCTGCTCGCGGTTGACCGGCTTGAACGGTTTGTCGTGCGCATGGGTCACTTCCATCTGCAGCGCGGTTTCGCCCTTCGCCAGCAGATCGGCATGCAGCTCCCAGTACTCTTCCGGCACGAAGGCCTTGATATCGCGCTCGCGCTCAACCACCAGGCGCACCGCCACCGACTGCACGCGGCCGGCGGACAGGCCGCGGGCGATTTTCTTCCACAGCAGTGGCGAGACCATATAGCCCACCACGCGGTCCATAAACCGGCGCGCCTGCTGCGCGTTGACGCGGTCAATGTTCAGCTCGCCCGGCTGTTTGAACGCCTGCTGGATCGCGTTTTTGGTGATTTCGTTAAACACCACGCGGCTAAAGCGTTTGTCATCCCCACCGATCACTTCCCGCAGGTGCCAGGCGATGGCTTCCCCTTCGCGGTCAAGGTCGGTTGCGAGATAAATGTGGTCGGCGTTTTCCGCCAACGATTTTAACTCGGCGACCACTTTTTCTTTACCCGGCAGGATTTCATAATGCGCTTTCCAGCCGTGGTAAGGGTCGACGCCCATGCGATTTACCAGCGCCGCCTTCTCATCTTTTTTAACTTTTTTCTTGGCTTTGTCTTCGGTTGAGTCAGCGCTCTTTTTGCTGGCTGAGCCACTGGTCGGCAAATCACGGATATGACCGACGCTGGACTTCACCACGTAGTCACTTCCTAAATATTTATTAATAGTTTTGGCTTTTGCCGGGGACTCAACTATTACGAGAGCTTTACCCATATTTACCTTTACCTAATTTATTTCTTCTAAAAAGAAGTCTTTTATCTCGCCGTGCCGCGGCAATTCGTGTCTCTTTTTTTATATTGCGGCAGTCTGGCAAGAGATCAACAGATTTTTTTCTTTTGGTTGCCCAACTGCTCAACCTGAACGCAAGTTGTTGATCCTGCCTGCTATTCACCCATGCCCCAGAAGTATGGCTGTGTGAGTTTTATTCATGGCGTAAACAAAACCTTCCACCCGACGCCGCAAAATCCCACACTGTACCTGATAAAAAGCGTCACGCAACCTAATTAGCACGGAAAGACCGATTTCGCCAACCGGCGGCCGCCCATGGCCATCCAGACGGCAAATAAACCTTAGTCGGTTTGCGGATAAAAGCGAACCGGCGTTAGAATATGCGCAGAGTTTTTAGTTTGGAGTCTAATAAATGCGCACAAATACTGCCCCTATCGGCCGCGAGGCCCTGCTGGCGGAAGCAAATAACATCATCCGCCAACACGAAGATTATCTGCACGGCATGATCGCCACCGACGTTGAACAAAAAAGCGGCGTTTTAGTTTTCCGCGGCGAATACTTTTTGGATGCCGATGGATTGCCCACCGCCAAAACCACCGCGGTATTTAATATGTTTAAACACTTGGCCCATCTGCTTTCGGAAAAATACCACCTGGTCGATTGAGAAAAGAAAACGGGGGCAGTTGGCCCCCGTTGATTCACGCTATCGCCGCCGTTACAGCAGCGGCTTTTCACCACGCTGCCACCAGCGCAACAGCAAGCGATCGACGCTTTCCACCGCGCTGCCGGTGAAGCGATCCATCAGGCGTTTGCGGCGCGTATAGCGCACGGCGATCACTTCGTGGTTGTCCAGCTCGGCGATCAGCAAGTCATCGCTGGTGCCGATGGCGTCGATCAGCCCCTTCTCTTTCGCCTGTGAACCGAACCAGTGCTCACCGGTGGCGACGCTGTCGATGTCCAGCGACGGGCGCTGCTCATGCACGAAGCGCTTGAACAGCTCGTGGGTTTCGTTCAGATCTTCGCGGAACTTCTCGCGCCCCTGTTCGGTGTTTTCGCCAAACAGCGTCAGCGTGCGTTTGAACTGCCCGGCGGTGTGCAACTCCACGTCGATGTCGTTCTTCTTCAGCAGGCGGTGGAAGTTCGGGATCTGCGCCACCACGCCGATGGAGCCGATGATGGCGAACGGCGCCGCCACGATGCGATCCGCGACGCAGGCCATCATGTAGCCGCCGCTGGCCGCCACTTTATCCACCGCTACCGTCAGGCGAATGCCGCCTTTGCGCAGGCGCTCCAGCTGCGAGGCCGCCAGGCCGTAGCCGTGCACCACCCCGCCCGGGCTTTCCAGGCGCAACAGAACTTCATCCTGCGCCGACGCTACCGCCAGCACCGCCGAGATCTCTTCGCGCAGCGAGGTCACCTCGTGCGCGTCCATGCTGCCCTTGAAGTCCAGCACATACAGGCACGGCTTAGTCACTTCCACCGCGCCGGACTTGGCGCGCTGCTTCTTCAGCTTGTCGTCGGCCTTGGTCTGCTTCTTGAACTGTTTCAGCCAGACCTTCTGCTCGGCGGTATCCATACGCGCCAGGCGCATATCACGCTGCATCTCGCGATACTGTTCACCGAGATCGGTCAGCTGCAGCTCCCCTTTCTGGCGGTTCTTGCGTTGCCCCAAACTGACCGCCAGGATGGCCAACGCGGCGATGGCGAGCACCACCGTGGCGACCTTGGCCAGAAACAGGCCATAAACAGATATAAACTCCACAGATTCCGCCTTTATTTACAGGTTGTTAGTATGCTTCTTTCCATTTTAGCCAACCGCAGCGGCTGCTGTCGCGGCTAAATGAAAATTCATTGCGCACGGATCATCACTATGGGGACGATTCAAGGCCGAACCAAGGCGCCGCCGCCGTGCTTTTGTTACAAAAGAATGCCATTTCAGCCTGCTACGCATTGAAAATGCCCACGGATTAAGGCATATAACACCCATTATTCATCAATACGATGAGACGGATTCGCTGCGCGGCCCGCAGATGGTCGAGCCTTCGCTCCCGCCCCGGCCGCGCGTTTCACCCTTGCTCCCCGATATTCGCGGGAGAACAGCCACCCAGGCGAGGATTTATCGTGCATTACCAACCCAAACAAGATCTGCTCGAACAACGTATCATTTTGGTCACCGGCGCCGGCGACGGCATCGGCCGTGAAGCGGCGCTGACCTACGCGCGCTTCGGCGCTCAGCTGGTGCTGCTGGGGCGCACCGAGAGCAAGCTGCTGGCGGTACAACAAGAGATAGCGGCCCAGGGCGGCGCCCCGGCCCGGGTAGTGACGCTGGACTTGCTGCACGCCACTCCGGAGCGATGCCGGCAGATAGCCGACGATCTGGCGAGCCAGATCCCCCGCCTTGACGGCGTTCTGCACAACGCCGGCCTGCTCGGCGACATCGCGCCGATGGCCGACCTGTCGATGACCATGTGGCAAGAGGTGATGCAGGTTAACGTCAACGCCACCTTTATGCTGACTCAGGCGCTGCTGCCGCTGCTGCTGAAATCCCACGCCGGTTCGCTGGTGTTCACCAGTTCCAGCGTCGGGCGCACCGGCCGCGCAGACTGGGGTGCCTATGCGGTGTCGAAGTTCGCCACCGAGGGCATGATGCAGGTGTTGGCAGACGAGTATAAAAACCGCAATTTGCGGGTGAACTGCATCAATCCGGGCGGCACCCGCACCAAAATGCGCGCATCTGCCTTCCCGCACGAAGACAAGAACAAGCTGAAAACCCCGGCCGATATCATGCCGCTGTATCTGTATCTGATGGGCGAAGACAGCCGCCGCAAAACCGGCATGAGCTTCGACGCGCAGCCGAACCGTAAACCCGGCGCGGCCGAATAATAAGGAGCGTTTCATGGCGGAAGATCGTCATCAACAGCGCCAGCAGCGCCTGAAAGAACAGGTCGATGCCCGCATCGCCGCCGCGCAGGACACGCGCGGCCTGCTGCTGGTGTTTACCGGCAACGGCAAGGGTAAAACCACGGCCGCCTTCGGCACCGTCACCCGGGCGGTTGGCCACGGCATGCGCGCCGGGGTGATCCAGTTCATCAAGGGCGAGTGGCCCAATGGCGAAAAAAACCTGCTGCAGCAACACGGCGTTGAATTCCAGGTGATGGCCACCGGTTTTACCTGGGAGACGCAGAATAAAGCCGGCGATACCGCCGCCTGTCAGGCGGTGTGGCAGCACGGCAAACGCATGCTGGCCGACAGCAGCCTGGATCTGGTGCTGCTGGACGAAGTGACCTACATGCTGACCTACGGCTATCTGGAACTGGAAGAGCTGAAGGCAGCGTTGCTGGAGCGCCCTGCGCACCAAACGGTGATCTTGACCGGGCGCGGTTGCCATCGCGATCTGCTGGAACTGGCGGATACGGTCACGGAGATGCGGCCGGTGAAACACGCGTTCGATGCAGGCGTGAAGGCGCAACAGGGGATCGATTGGTAACAAAAAGTTCTGGCCCCGAACGGGGCCAGAATGAGGGATTAGCTGCGTTTGCTTGGCTTGCCCGGTTTACCCGGCTTGCTGCCTGGCGCACTGCGGCGGCCGCTGCCGGCCACCTGAGAGTGGCGCTTGACCGCGCGGCGGATCTGGTTGGCCTTCACGCGGCGGCGTTCACGCTCCACCGGCATTTTGCTGACCGTTTCCGGCTTCAATTCCACCAGCTCGCGCAGGTAGTTGATCGCCGGCAGATCCAGCTCGGCCCAGCCGCCGCGCGGCAGGCCTTTCGGCAGATCGATGTCGCCGTAGCGCACGCGGATCAGGCGGCTAACCTGCACACCCACCGCTTCCCACAGGCGACGCACTTCACGGTTACGGCCTTCGGTCAGGGTCACGTTGTACCACTGGTTGAGGCCTTCTCCGCCCTGGAAGCTGATGGTGCGGAAGGCGGCCGGGCCGTCTTCCAGCTGCACGCCCTTGCTCAGCTGCTTCACTTTCGCATCGTCAACCTGGCCGAACACGCGCACCGCGTACTCGCGCTCCACTTCTCGGCTCGGGTGCATCAGACGGTTGGCCAGTTCGCCATCGGTGGTGAACAACAGCAGACCGGAGGTGTTGACGTCCAGTCGCCCTACCGCCACCCAGCGTGAACCGCGCAGCTTAGGCAAGCGATCGAACACCGTCGGGCGACCTTCAGGATCGCTGCGGGTACACAGCTCGCCTTCCGGTTTGTAGTAAGCCAGCACCCGGCAAACCACCTCTTCGGATTCTTTGATCGACAGGACATGACCGTCCAGACGAATTTTCATCGCCGGCGTCACTTCAACGCGATCGCCCAGCTTGGCGACCTTGCCGTCGACGCTGACGCGCCCGGCTTCAATCATGGTTTCGATTTCACGACGCGAGCCATGCCCGGCGCGCGCTAAAACTTTCTGTAACTTTTCGCTCATTGAGCAACCTCTAATGTCGCCTTCACAGGCGTCGGGGGGATAACCGCCGCGGCCAAGCGCCACCACGGTAATAATACGTTTATCAGGATCGAACCGCGCATTATACAGGCTTTCTAAGGTGTTGAAACCCACTTTATCGGTGGGTTTCGGCCACCGCATCCTCCTGTCTGCGTTATGTTGGTATAGCGTTCGACGATTAAGCTACACCCCCATCGCGTACAAACACGGTCAAAACATCCTGTGGCGCTTTGACAGCACTTTCAGTAATCAGCCATCCCACCGCACCACGGTGGTAGCAGCCATGGTGTTCAACGTGCGCCAACATTTCCCGTCGCAGCATATCCCCAGGGCCGCCGTCGACGAAGATAAAATGAATGCGCTCATCCAGTTGCGCTTCGCTCAGCGAAGCGATATACGCGAGGTAGCGACGATCGCTGGCCAACATCGCCTCTTCCAGCGCTTCCAACGTTGGGGTTTCTTGGGTGTTCAACGCCGTATAGCCATGGCGTTGCCCTTGCAAATTGGCGATAAAAATCTGATCGACGACATAGATATGATTCATCAAGCGAAGCATCAAATGACGCTGCTTAGGCCAAGCATCGGCGTCCACTTTTCGAATGGCGGCGAAGGCCTCCGCATCCGCCCATTGCTTATAATTGAACAGTTGCTCCAAGTGCTTTTTCAATGACATTATGACCTCTTAATTCAGGGGTGCCGTAACGATTTCGACAGCCAGTATAATAGCGCCATCCTGTTATTTGAGGGCGATGGACAAAAAATCCTCCACCGCCCACAGCACCGCGTCGGGCCGTTCCAGAATGCCGAGGTGAGTACGAGCCTCCCCTAACCGTACCACGGAGAAAAACGGCTGATCGGCGGCAAATGCCTGCTGCTCCCGCAGATAGTCGTCGCGGCGATCCAACGAGTAAATATGCCGGCACGGCGGCGGCGCGCTCATTCCCGCCAGGCGTTGCAGCGGCGAGCCGAATTGCCGGTAGGCCTGTTCGATGGCCACGCCGGCGGCACGCCAGAGCCGGTAATCTTCCTGCGCCATCTCGACCTCCAGATGGCGTTTGACCCGATCGTGGCGGATGCCGCCCTGCCAGAAGTCGAACAAGGCGTCGCGCGCCGCCAGCCACTGCTGCGGCTGCTGCATGCGGCTCACCGCCGTAAAGAACGCCGGCTCCGGCTGCGTCATAATCCAGTCGAGAAACACCATGCCCCGTATCCGCTGCGGCAACGCTTCGGCCAGCGCCACCGCCAGCCAGCTGGCGTGCGCCACTGACAGGGTGATCACGTTGTCCAAACGCAGCGCCGCCAGCAGCTGACGCACATCTTCCAGCAAATCGTCCGCCGCCAGCGACATCCCCGCCGCTTTTGACGACAGGCCGTGGCCGCGCCAGTCGATGCTGATCACCCGATAGCGTTCGGCGGCCAGAGCGATGAACGGCTCAAATACGGTTTTCGGCTCGCACCAGCCGGGCAGCAACACCAACGTGAGCGGCCCTGAGCCGATATCCTGATAGTCGAGCGCCATGTTGGCGCTGTGAAATGCGGTCATATTACCTCCTGCGCGTCTCTCCCCGACCCGTTCGGGAAATGCCGACGGGGATAAGGTGACAGTGCAGCAGGCATTGATCTATTGAAGTTCGTGCGGAAAGAGTCCGAGCGCACCTTATGAAAAAATGCGCACGAATTGGAATAGGAACTTAATGGCGGACGCAGGGATAGGCGGCGCTTAACGCCAGCATGATCACCGACGGTGCGGAATAATGCAGCTGCTCAGGATGCTCGTTCAAATATTGCATCACCGCGTCGGCGGCTACGCCGATGCTCATCCCGGCTTCGGGGCAAATATTGCGATTGCCCTGCATGGAATAGGTATCGAATACGCCGGCGACGTATCCCATGAACATGCCGCCATTCAGCGCTTCGGCCACGGTGGCTTCACCGCTTTTATTTTTTACGTAACCGCCGGATTCCGCCAGCAAACCGCTGCCCGAATAAAACCCCGCATTTGCCATTGAGGAAAATAATAAGGCCGCTAAAAAAGAAACCTGTTTAATCATTGCTGCGCATCCTGCCCATTATCAATTCTGAAGTATTCAAGAATAGCGGCTTTCATGCGAAATAGCGTCGCTTCAGCCGATTTTCAGACAATGGGCAAGGTGGCAACAATTGACATCAACGGAAAGGCGCCGCGTCACCCGCCCCTTCACGCACCACTTCCGGTGAGGATTCGGTCAGATCGATAACCGTCGTCGGCTGTTGGCCGAGGAAGCCGCCGTGGATCACCAGATCGACCACCTTGCCCAGGTGATCGCTGATCTCTTCCGGATCGGACTCGGCAAAGTCATTGCCCGGCAGCATCAGCGTGGTGGACATCATCGGTTCGTTCAACGCCTCCAGCAGCGCCAATGCGATCGGGTTCGACGGCACGCGCAGGCCGATGGTTTTGCGCTTGTCATTCATCAGACGGCGCGGCACTTCCTTGGTCGCTTTCAGAATGAAGGTGTAGTTGCCCGGCGTATTGTTTTTGATCAAGCGGAACGCCGTATTATCGACGTGCGCGTAGGTCGACAGCTCGGACAGATCGCGGCACATCAGGGTAAAGTTGTGGTTGCCGTCCAGCTGACGGATGCGGCAAATGCGCTCCATCGCCGCCTTCTCTTCCAGCATGCAACCCAGCGCATAGCCGGAATCGGTGGGATAAACGATCACCCCGCCCTTGCGCAGCACGTCAACCGCCTGGTTAATCAAACGCGGCTGCGGGTTGTCCGGGTGAATATAAAAAAGCTGACTCATAACTTGCTCCTAAAATGATGCCCGCGCGCGTTGCCACGCGCGTAAAATCAGACCGCCTCGCCCGGCTGCGGCCAATCGCGCCACACCGGCTCGACGCCGCCCGGCAGCCACAGTTTGCGGCCCAGTTCGATCCACGAACAAGGCTGATGAAAATCAGAGCCTTGCGAGGCCAACAGGCGGTAGTCCTGGGCGTATTTCGCCAATTGCGAGCGCTCATGCGGCGCCTGCTGACACTGTGCCACTTCCATGGCGTCGCCGCCGTGTTCGGCGAAATACGCCAGCAAACGTTTCAACCACTTCGCGGTCAGATCGTAACGGCCGGGATGCGCCATCACCGCCTGACCGCCCGATTGATGAATCGCATCAATGGCTTGTTCTATTGTACACCACTGCGGCGGCACGTAGCCGGTTTTGCCCTTGGCCAGGTATTTCTTGAACACCTGCGCCATGTTGTCCGCCACGCCTATCTCCACCAGGTAACGGGCGAAATGGCCGCGGGTCACCGCACCGGCCCCCGCCAACCGCTGGGCGCCGGCATAGGCGTCGGGAATGCGCGCCTTGCCCAGACGCACGCCGATCTCCTGCGCACGGCGATTGCGGCGTTCGGTTTGTTCCGCCAATAGCGCCACCAGCGCCGGGTGCGCGACGTCCATGCCCAATCCAACGATATGGATCTCATGATTTTCCCACAGCGTCGAGATTTCCACCCCGTTGACCAACCGCAGCGGCAACGCCTGCTCCGCAATGGCGGCGGCGGCCTCGGCCAACCCGGCGGTGGTATCGTGATCGGTGATCGCCAGCACGCCCACGCGCATCTCGACCGCCCGCTGCACCAGCTGCGTCGGCGTCAGGTAGCCGTCGGAGGCGGTCGTGTGGCTGTGGAGGTCGTACAGAGTAAAAGCGGTGGATTGGGGGTTACTGTCTGTCAAAACGGTTATCCGGCAATGGCTTGGATTTCTATCATACCCGCGATCGGCGGCCGGACGGAAATCTATTCTGCCCTGGCCGCAGGCGCCAGGCGGATGATGAATAGAATTCACGCTGCCCGCTAAAACATTGTGCAAAAAGAGGGTTGACTTTGCCGCCGCGAACCAGTTAACTAGTACACAAGTTCACGGCAACGGCCGTGTCAGATGAGCGTTAACAGAGAGAGTCGGCAAATGAACAAATATATTTCTCTTCACGGTTGGTGGCGTACCTCCCTCTTGCGGGCGGTGTAATCGCGCATAGCTGTCATCTGACAATGCAGATTTCCTGAGCCCGCACCTGATGCGGGCTTTTTTATGGACAGAATTCACTGGAACCACCGATGATGAACACCAAACCACAACTGACATTGCTGAAGGCGCAAGCCAGCTACCGGGGCGACCCCACCACCATTTTCCACCAGCTGTGCGGTGCCCGTCCGGCCACCCTGCTGCTGGAATCGGCGGAAATCAACAGCAAACAGAATCTGCAGAGCCTGCTGGTGATTGACAGCGCGCTGCGCATTACCGCACTGGGTCATACCGTCAGCGTGCAGGCGCTGACCGCCAACGGCGCAGCGCTGCTGCCGCTGCTGGACGAAGCGCTGCCACCCGAGGTGCGCAATCAGGCGCGCCCCAACGGCCGCGAACTGACCTTCCCGGCGATCGACGCGGTGCAGGACGAAGACGCCCGCTTGCGCTCACTGTCGGTGTTCGATGCGCTGCGCACGCTGCTGACCCTGGTGGACTCCCCGGCGGACGAGCGCGAAGCCGTGATGCTGGGCGGCCTGTTTGCCTACGATTTGGTCGCCGGTTTCGAAGACCTGCCGGCGCTGCGCCAGGATCAGCGCTGCCCGGACTTCTGCTTCTATCTGGCGGAAACCCTGCTGGTGCTGGATCACCAACGCGGTACGGCCCGTCTGCAGGCCAGCGTCTTCAGCGAGCAGGCGAGTGAAGCGCAGCGTTTGCAGCAACGTCTGGAACAGCTGCAGACCGAGTTGCAACAAACCCCGCAGCCGATCCCGCATCAAACGCTGGAGAATATGCAGCTGAGCTGCAACCAGAGCGATGAAGAGTACGGCGCGGTGGTCAGCGGGCTGCAAGAGGCTATCCGTCAGGGCGAGATTTTCCAGGTGGTGCCGTCGCGCCGCTTCTCCCTGCCTTGCCCGGCGCCGCTGGCGGCCTACCAGACCTTGAAAGACAACAACCCCAGCCCGTACATGTTCTTCATGCAGGATGATGACTTCACCCTGTTCGGCGCTTCACCGGAGAGCGCGTTGAAATACGACGCGGGCAATCGCCAAATCGAAATCTACCCGATCGCCGGCACTCGCCCGCGCGGCCGGAGTAAGGACGGTTCGCTGGATCTGGATCTCGACAGCCGCATCGAGCTGGAAATGCGCACCGACCACAAAGAGCTGGCCGAGCACCTGATGCTGGTCGATCTGGCGCGCAACGATCTGGCGCGCATCTGCCAGGCCGGCAGCCGCTACGTGGCCGACCTGACCAAGGTGGACCGCTATTCGTTCGTCATGCACCTGGTTTCCCGGGTAGTGGGCACCCTGCGCGCCGATCTCGACGTGCTGCACGCCTACCAGGCCTGCATGAACATGGGCACCCTGAGCGGCGCGCCGAAAGTACGGGCGATGCAGCTGATCGCCGCCTCCGAAGGCACGCGCCGCGGCAGCTACGGCGGCGCGGTGGGCTACTTCACCGCCACCGGCGATCTGGATACCTGCATCGTCATCCGTTCCGCCTACGTTGAAGACGGCATCGCCACCGTGCAGGCCGGCGCCGGCGTGGTGCTGGATTCCATCCCGCAGGCGGAAGCCGACGAAACCCGTAATAAAGCCCGTGCCGTGCTGCGCGCCATCGCCACTGCGCACCATGCCAAGGAGGTGTTCTGATGGCCGATATCCTGTTGCTCGACAACGTCGACTCCTTTACCTACAACCTGGTCGATCAGCTGCGCGCCAGCGGCCACCAGGTGGTGATTTACCGTAACCAGATCGCCGCCGAGGTGATCATCGAACGCCTGGAACACATGACCCAGCCGGTGCTGATGCTGTCGCCCGGCCCCGGCACGCCGTCCGAAGCGGGCTGCATGCCGGAACTGCTGCAGCGCCTGCGCGGCCGGCTGCCGATCATCGGCATCTGCCTCGGTCACCAGGCGATCGTCGAAGCCTACGGCGGCCAGGTCGGCCAGGCGGGCGAGATCCTGCACGGCAAAGCCTCGGCAATCGTTCACGATGGCGCAGGCATGTTCGCCGGCATGGCTAACCCCCTGCCGGTGGCGCGCTACCACTCGCTGGTCGGCAGCAATATCCCGGCCGATCTTACCGTCAACGCCCGTTTCGGCGAGATGGTGATGGCGGTGCGCGACGACCGTCGCCGCGTGTGCGGCTTCCAGTTCCACCCGGAATCGATTCTGACCACCCACGGCGCGCGCCTGCTTGAGCAGACCCTGGCCTGGGCGCTGGCGAAGTAATATAAGGAACACGACGATGCAACCTATTCTTGAGAAACTGTACCGCGCCGAGTCGATGAGCCAGCAGGAAAGCCAACAGCTATTCAGCGCCATCGTGCGCGGCGAACTGGAGCCGAGCCAACTGGCGGCGGCGTTGATCAGCATGAAAGTTCGCGGCGAGCGCCCGGAAGAGATCGCCGGCGCCGCCAAAGCGCTGCTGGACGACGCTCAGCCGTTCCCGCGCCCTGACTACCCGTTCGCCGATATCGTCGGCACCGGCGGCGACGGCACCAACAGCATCAATATTTCCACCGCCAGCGCCTTCGTGGCGGCGGCGTGCGGCGCGAAGATCGCCAAGCACGGCAACCGCAGCGTCTCCAGCCGCTCCGGTTCCTCGGATCTGCTCGCGGCGTTCGGCATCCGCCTGGATCTGCCGGCGGAAGAAGCGCGCAAGGCGCTGGACGATCTCGGCGTGTGTTTCCTGTTCGCGCCGCAGTACCACACCGGTTTTCGCCACGCCATGCCGGTGCGCCAGCAGCTGAAGACCCGCACGCTGTTCAACGTGCTGGGCCCGCTGATCAACCCGGCGCGTCCGCCGCTGGCGCTGATCGGCGTATACAGCCCGGAACTGGTGCTGCCGATTGCCGAAACCCTGCGCGTGCTGGGTTATCAGCGTGCGGCGGTGGTTCACGGCGGCGGCATGGACGAGGTGGCGATCCACGCCACGACGCACGTGGCGGAATTGAACAACGGCGAAATCAGCAGCTACCAGCTCACACCGCAGTCCTTCGGATTGGAAACCTATCCGCTGGAAGCCTTGCTGGGCGGCACGCCGGAAGAAAACCGTGACATTTTGGCGCGGCTGTTACAAGGTAAAGGCGAGCCGGCGCACGCCGCGGCGGTCGCGGCCAACGTCGCGTTGCTTCTGAAGTTATTCGGACATGAAGACCTGCGCCAAAATGCGCGGCAGGCACTGGATATGATCAACAGCGGGCAGGCCTATGAGCGTGTCATCGCACTGGCGGCAAGAGGATAAATGATGCAGGAAACCGTGCTACACAAGATTGTCCGCGACAAAGCGCAATGGATCGCGGCGCGACAACAGCAACAGCCCCTGGCCGGCTTTCAGAATGACATCGTACCGAGCGAACGCAGCTTCTACCACGCGCTGCAGGGCACCCGGACGGCTTTCATTCTCGAATGCAAGAAGGCCTCGCCTTCCAAGGGGCTGATTCGCGAGAACTTTGATCCGGTGGAGATCGCCACGGTCTATAAAGACTTCGCCTCGGCGATCTCGGTGCTGACCGACGAGAAATACTTCCAGGGCAGCTTCGATTTCCTGCCGCTGGTCAGTAAAACCGTCAGCCAACCGGTGTTGTGCAAAGACTTTATCATCGACCCGTATCAGATTTACCTGGCGCGCTACTATCAGGCCGACGCCATCCTGCTGATGCTGTCGGTGTTGACCGACGAACAGTACCGCCAGCTGGCCGCGGTGGCTCACAGCCTGAACATGGGCGTGCTGACCGAAGTGATCAGTGAAGAAGAGCTGCAGCGCGCGATCGCGCTGGAAGCGCGCGTGGTCGGCATCAACAACCGCGATCTGCGCGATCTGAGCATCGATCTGAACCGCACCCGTCAACTGGCGCCGCGCGTGCCGCATGGCGTGACGGTGATCAGCGAGTCGGGCATCAACAACTACGGGCAGATCCGCGAGCTGAGCCATTACGCCAACGGTTTCCTGATCGGCAGCGCGCTGATGTCGGAAGCCGATCTGCGCGCCGCCGTGCGCCGCGTGATCCTGGGCGACAACAAAGTGTGCGGCCTGACCCGTCCGCAGGACGCCGCCGCCGCCTATCAGGCCGGCGCCATCTACGGCGGGCTGATTTTCGTTGGGCGTTCACCGCGCTATGTGGACATCACCCGCGCCCGCGAAGTGATCTCCGGCGCGCCGCTGAAGTACGTCGGCGTGTTCTGCGACGCCCAGGTCGATACCGTGGCGTTGACCGTTGAGCGCCTCGGGCTGCATGCGGTGCAATTGCACGGCGCGGAAGACCAGGCCTATATCAGCGCCCTGCGCGCCCGCCTGCCGGCCGATTGCCGCATCTGGAAAGCGCTGAGCGTGAAAGATCGGGTGCCGGCGCGCGATCTGCAGCATGTCGATCGCTATCTGCTGGACAACGGCGCCGGCGGCACCGGCCAACGCTTCGACTGGTCGGTATTGCAAGGCGAAGATCTGACTAACGTGATGCTGGCGGGCGGCCTGCGCGCCGACAACTGCGTCGATGCGGCCAAGCTCGGCTGCGCCGGGCTGGACTTCAACTCCGGCGTGGAAAGCGAACCGGGCATCAAAGATCCCGCGCGCCTGGCCTCGGTCTTCCAGACCCTGCGCGCCTACTGAATACGGCTCTATATTAATAACGGATAATAACGGGAAATCTCATGACGCTGCTTAACCCCTACTTCGGCGAATTTGGTGGCCAGTATGTGCCGCAAATTCTGATGCCGGCCCTGAAACAACTGGAAGAAGCCTTTGTCAGCGCCCAGCGCGATCCGGCATTTCAGGCGGAATTTATCGATCTGCTGAAGAACTACGCAGGCCGCCCGACGGCGCTGACGCTGTGCAAAAACCTCACCGCCGGCAGCAACACCAAGCTTTATCTGAAGCGTGAAGACCTGCTGCACGGCGGCGCGCACAAGACCAACCAGGTGCTGGGCCAGGCGTTGCTGGCCAAGCGCATGGGCAAAACCGAGATCATCGCGGAAACCGGCGCCGGCCAGCACGGCGTCGCGTCGGCGCTGGCCTGCGCGCTGCTCGGCCTGAAGTGCCGCATCTATATGGGCGCCAAAGACGTCGAGCGCCAGTCGCCGAACGTGTTCCGCATGCGGCTGATGGGCGCGGAAGTGATCCCGGTGCACAGCGGCTCCGCCACCCTGAAAGACGCCTGCAACGAAGCGCTGCGCGACTGGTCCGGCAGCTATGAAACCGCGCACTATATGCTCGGCACCGCCGCCGGCCCGCACCCGTACCCCACCATCGTGCGTGAATTCCAGCGCATGATCGGCGAAGAAACCAAAGCGCAGGTGCTGGAGCGCGAAGGCCGCCTGCCGGATGCGGTTATCGCCTGCGTCGGCGGCGGCTCCAACGCCATCGGCATGTTCGCCGACTTTATCGATGACGCCGACGTTGGGCTGATCGGGGTGGAACCCGCCGGTCTGGGCATCGAAACCGGCCAGCACGGCGCACCGCTCAAGCACGGCCACGTCGGCATCTACTTCGGCATGAAGGCGCCGATGATGCAGACCGCCGAAGGCCAGATTGAAGAGTCCTATTCGATTTCCGCCGGGCTGGACTTCCCGTCCGTCGGGCCGCAGCATGCCTACCTGAACAGCACCGGCCGCGCCGAATACGTGTCGATAACCGACGACGAAGCGCTGGAAGCGTTCAAGGCACTGTCGCGCCATGAAGGCATCATCCCGGCGCTGGAATCCTCACATGCCCTGGCGCACGCGCTGAAAATGATCCGTGAAACGCCGCAGAAAGAGCAGATCCTGGTGGTCAACCTGTCCGGCCGCGGCGACAAAGACATATTTACCGTTCACGACATTTTGAAAGCACGGGGAGAAATCTGATGGAACGTTATCAGCAACTGTTCACGCGTCTGGAAAGCAGCAAGGAAGGCGCCTTCGTCCCGTTCGTGACGCTGGGCGATCCTAATCCGGCGCTGTCGCTGCAGATTATCGACACCCTGATCGAAGCCGGCGCGGACGCGCTGGAGCTGGGCATCCCCTTCTCCGATCCGCTGGCGGATGGCCCGACCATCCAAAGCGCGACGCTGCGCGCCTTCGCCGCCGGCGTCACGCCGACCCAGTGCTTCGAGATGTTGGCGGCCATCCGCCAGAAGCACCCGACCATTCCCATCGGCCTGCTGATGTACGCCAACCTGGTGTTCCATAAAGGCATCGATGCGTTTTACCAACGCTGCGCCGAAGTGGGCGTGGATTCGGTGCTGGTCGCCGACGTGCCGTTTGAAGAGTCTGCGCCGTTCCGCGCCGCCGCCGCGCGCCACGGTATCGCACCGATCTTCATCTGCCCACCGAACGCCGATGACGATCTGCTGCGTGAAATCGCCTCGCACGGCCGCGGCTACACCTATCTGCTGTCGCGCGCCGGGGTGACCGGCACCGAAAGCCGGGCTCAGCTGCCGCTGCATCACTTGGTGAACAAACTGCGCGAGTATCACGCCGCGCCGCCGCTGCAGGGTTTCGGCATCTCCGAACCCGAGCAGGTGAAGGCCGCGCTGCAGGCCGGGGCCGCCGGCGCGATCTCCGGCTCGGCAATCGTCAAAATCATCGAACAGCACCATGCCAACCCGGCGGAGATGCTGACCAAGCTGGCGGCCTTCGCCAGCAGTATGAAGCGCGCCACCCGGGCGTGATCCTCTCCAGCGAGCGCCCCGCCGGCGCTCGCTTTAACAGCTTGTTTCCCCTCAAAGTTTATTCCATTTATTTACAGCAAAAATTTGAACAAACTCAGGTCTTGTCTCACAATGAAGTTTGTTCGCTATGCATTTCTTCGTTTGATTTGGGGAATGCGCTCGCTGCGGCGAAAAACCGTAGCGAATTTCAACCATAACATTGCATGGAGAGTAATTTATGAAGCTGTTTAAAACCCTTTCAGCCTTGTGCATGGCAGCCGTTGTGGCGGTCGCGGTGAGCGCTTGCGCGCCGACGGCAAAATCAGAGGGAACAGGCGGTTATATCGATGACACCGTAGTCACCACCAAAGTGAAATCGGCACTGTTGGCGGATAAAAACATCAAGTCGCGCGAGATCAGCGTGGAAACCTTTAAAGGTCGCGTGCAGCTGAGCGGCTTTGTGACGTCCAGCGATGACGCCAACCGTGCGGTGCAGGTCACACGCGGCGTGGCCGGTGTGAAATCGGTTGAAAACGTAATGCAGATTAAATAATACCGACACAGGGAGGCGCAACGCCTCCCTGATTGCGGCCTTCATCAGAAGCGATAACCCGCCCCGAACATGAACACCCACGGATCCAGACGCGTATCGAAGCTGTGGTGCCCGCCATTCGCATCGTTGAAGCGAGTTTTGGTTTCGATGTTCATCCACCACACCGACATGTTCAGCATCCAGTGTTCATCCAGGTTGTAATCCAGGCCGGCCTGCGCCGCCACACCCCAGGAGTCTTTCAGGTCGAGATTGCTCAACCCGGCGCTTTTGCCGTAGTCGTTGAACTTCTCGTCGAAGAAGGTGGTGTAGTTAACGCCGACGCCCAGGTAAGGACGCAGTTTGTCCTGCTTGTCGCCGAAGTAGTATTGCGCCATCAGCGTAGGCGGCAATTGGTGAACGGTCGCCAGATCGGTGCCGCCCAGCGTAACCTTGTGGCGGAATGGCGTTGCGGCCAACAACTCAACGCCGATGTTGTCCGTCACCATGTAACCGAAGGTCAGACCGAGCTGGGTGTTATTTTTCGCATCCAGCGAACCCAACCCCAATACGTTGTCCGAACCCGCATTTGGACGCACCGTTGCGGTGCCCGCGCGGAACAGGAAATCACCGGCCTGATGCGCACTTGCCAACATAGGCGCCATCATCGTCGCCAATACCACCAGAGTTGTCTTTTTCATTATCCATTCCATTTGTGTGGTTAATCGCTCGAGGGGGAATATACCTACTTTCGGGTATTTGTGATCCCATCGAGATCACATCTTATGTGTAAAAATTTAAAATCCCACTAAAAACAAGGTTACCTAACCGCTTAATAAATCAAGGATTGATCTGCATCAAAAAATCGATTTTGTTGCAAATTATCTACATGTTCAAATTTCGGTTGCGGAGAAAAATGCGGCTGAGGTAATTTCATTTTCCGTGTTGGTTTTGGTTGGTGCCGTAAGGAGTCGGTGGGCAATCAAGATGAGCGAAATCCTTAATCCCTGTGTCAGCTGCGGCGCATGCTGCGGTTATTTTCGAGTGTCATTCTATTGGGCCGAAGCCGAAGACGGCGGCGGCACCGTTCCCCTTTCCTTAACGGAGCCTTTGAGCCCGTTCCTGCGCTGCATGCAGGGGACCAACAGCAAGTCCCCCCGCTGCAACGCGCTGGACGGCGAGATCGGCAAAGCCGTGTCCTGCTCGATCTACCTCAATCGGCCCAGCCCGTGCAGAGAGTTCGATCAGTCCGGCGAAAACGGCCTGCGCAACGAAGCCTGCGATCGCGCCCGGGAACGCTACGGGCTGCCGCCCCTGCCGGTGCCCCTGCCGCTCTCGCTGCCTGAGACGACGATCGTTGAAGAAATAGGCGTAGTGCAATTCGCGGGGTGCCACAGCGGCGTGGAACAGGGTACAATCACCCACTGATTTATCTCTGTTTTCCCGACGCCAAGGAGTCTGCATGCCTATCACGGCCAACGCTTTGTACCGTGACAGTTTTAACTTTTTACGCAACCAACTGGCCAGCATCCTGATGCTGGCGCTGTTGACGGCGTTTATCTCCGTGCTGCTGAATCAGGCCTTCAGCCCCGATGCCGAACAGTTGGCGACGCTCGCTGCCACCACCAGCGATTTCGCTTCGTCTACCGGTATGGGCATTCAGGAAGTGATCCAGCAGATGACGCCGGAACAGCAGATGGTGTTGCTGAAAGTGTCGGCGGCCGCCACCTTCTCCGCGCTGGTCGGCAACGTGCTGCTGGTCGGCGGGATGCTGACGCTGATCCGTCTGGTGTCGCAAGGGGAACGCACCAGCGCCCTGCGCGCGCTCGGTGCCTCGGCGCCCGATCTGCCGCGTCTGCTGCTGCTGCTGTTTATCTGCACCCTGCTGATCCAGCTCGGCCTGACGCTGTTTGTGGTGCCGGGCGTGCTCATGGCGATCGCCTTCGCGCTGGCGCCGGTGATCGCCTCCGTCGATAAAAAAGGCGTGTTCGCTTCGCTCAAGCTGAGCAGCAAGTTGGCCTTCGCCAATGCGCGCGTGATCGTGCCGGCGATGATGCTGTGGCTGGCGGCCAAGCTGCTGGTGCTGTTTTTGGTGAGCCATCTGTCAGTGCTGACGCCGAACGTCGCCAGCGTGGTGTTGACCGCGTTGAGCAACCTGGTGTCTGCCCTGCTGCTGATCTACCTGTTCCGCCTGTACATGCTGCTGCGCGGCTAACGCCGACGCAACCAAAACCCAAGGGGCACGCTTCGGCGCGCCCCTTTTTATTTACCCTACCGTGGCGGCTTCCGCCTGCTCCTTACTCTGAATCAGCTTCAGCGCCAAATACAGGTCCGGCACCAAAATCAGCTCTTTGTCGCGCCCTAAGCGGTTGATACGGAACCAGCGCGTCAGCTCGGTGCGGCGCCCCGCCAGCACCAGCTTAACATTACGCTGTAACAGGTCGCGTTTCAGCTCGTCGATGGCCGCCAGCACGCTGATATCGGCATGGGTAAAACTGGCTACCGCATCCACCACCACCCAGCGCGGCTGGAACGGCGTACCGTCGACCAAATTGAGAATACGGCGTTTGAAGTACGCCACGTTGAAATAGGTCAGCGGCGAATTGAAGCGATACATCATGACGCCAGGTACCGCCTTCACCCCATTGTTGTTGCCCATGGAATGGATCATGCCTTCGTCGTTGACGCCCAGCAGCTGCTCCGTCGGCCGGAAGACGGTGCGCAGAAACTGCATCAGCCCCAGCAACACCGCCAGCCCGATGCCGCTGATCACCCCCACCAGCAGCACGCTGAGGAAGGTAAACAGCGCCAGGCGAAACGCCTGCGCGTTGCGGCGGCGCAAAACCCAGATGCCGCGAATGTCCAGCAGCGACCAGGCCGCATACATCAGCACCACGCCCAATCCTGCCACCGGAATAAACTGCAGCGGCGCCATCAGGAACAGCAAGACGAAGGCGATGACCGCAGCGGCGATGACCGACACCAGCTGGCTCTTGCCGCCGTTGGCGTCATTCACCGCGGTGCGCGAGTCCGCACCGCTGATGGCGAAACCTTGCGACAGCGCGGAGACGATATTCACCAGCCCCAGTGCACGAAACTCGGCGTCGGCGTTCACCTCATAACCGTTCTTGGCGGCAAAGCTGCGGGCGGTGAGCATCATGCTGACAAAACTCACCACCGCCAGGTTAAGCGCCGGGATCACCATGTCGCGCAGCAAGCCGGGCTGGAAGTCCGGCCACTGGACGATCGGCAACACGCCGCTGAAACCGCCCACCGTCACCACGCCATGCTGCTGCAGGCCGCCGGCCCAGGTGACGAATGCCGCCAGCACGATGGCAAACAGCGGTGCCGGCCAGTTAGGCCGCCATTTTTTAAATCCGAGCAGCGTCACCAGCGTCAACAACGACACCGCCATCGTCAACCAGTCGCTGTGCAGCAGGTTGCCGGGCAGCGCGTAGATGCGCTCGATCAGCTGCGCCGGGCGCACCGTGAATCCCAACACCTTGCCGATCTGATCGACGATGATGGTGATCGCCACCCCGTTCAGCAGCCCGCTGAGGATCGGCCGCGACAGCAGATCCGCCAGCGCCCCCAGCTTGAACCGGCTGGCCAGCAGGCACCAGCCGCCCATCATCGCGGTCATCATGATGGTCAGTTGCCAATGGCGCTCCATATTACCCGCCGCCAGCGGCGTCACCACCGCTGCGATCACCGCACAGGTGGCGGCGTCGGGCCCGACGATCAGCTGGCGCGACGAGCCGAACAGCGCATAGGCCACCATCGGCAAGATACAGGAATAGAGCCCCACCACCGGGCTGACCCCGGCCAGCTCGGCATAGGCGATGGCCACCGGCAAGGCGACGGCGGCGACGGAAAGGCCGGCGCGAATATCCGGCTTGAGCCAGCTGCGTTGATACCCCAATAAATGCGTCAAACCCGGCGTCAAGGCCTGGAGAGATTTCCACTGCATGCTGTTTTCCGCGGTAAATTATCTGGTTATTATGACACTTACTATGCGGCCTGCGGCCCGCACTGGCAATGTGCCCGCGCTTTCTTGCGTAAGTTTATGCAAATTCCTGCTTTCGCGGCAGAAATCCGCCGGCCAAACGCCGATAATCGGCAACGCCCGGCGGTACACAGAGCTCGCCGAATCCGGTATAGTCGGCCGATGAACAGATGATGGATTGATTTATGAAGCAGTTTCTTGATTTCCTCCCGCTAATTGTCTTTTTCGCTTTTTACAAGCTGTACGACATTTACGTCGCTTCCGGCGCGTTAATTGTCGCCACCGCGCTGGCGCTGGTGTTCACCTGGGTGAAATACCGCAAGGTCGAGAAGATGACGCTGATCACCTTCCTGATGGTGCTGGTGTTCGGCACCCTGACGCTGGTGTTCCACAACGATTTGTTCATCAAATGGAAGGTCACGGTGATTTACGCGCTGTTCGCGCTGGCGCTGCTGATCAGCCAATGGGTGCTCAAAAAACCGCTGGTTCAACGCATGCTGGGCAAAGAGCTGACGCTGCCGGACAAAGTGTGGAGCAACCTCAACCTGGCCTGGGCGGTCTTCTTCCTGGCCTGCGGCCTGGCGAACATCTATGTCGCCTTCTGGCTGCCGCAAAGCGTCTGGGTCAATTTCAAAGTCTTTGGCCTGACGGTGCTGACGCTGGTCTTCACCCTCCTCAGCGGTATCTATATTTACCGGCACATGCCGGAAGAACAGAAAAAATAGTTACAAAATTGTTAATGCCTGCGGCGCTTGCCGCGGGCAGTATGATGTTATTCCCTCCTTTTAAAAGCAGACTGCTATGACACAACAACGACCTTTACCCAGCGGCGAGCTGGTGCTGCGCACGCTGGCCATGCCGGCCGATACCAATGCCAACGGTGATATCTTCGGCGGCTGGCTGATGTCGCAAATGGACATCGGCGGCGCCATCCAGGCAAAAGAGATCGCCGAAGGGCGCGTGGTGACCGTGCGCGTGGACGGCATGACCTTCCTGAAACCAGTGGCGGTCGGCGACGTGGTTTGCTGCTATGCGCACTGCATCCGCACCGGGCGCAGCTCGATCACCATCAATATCGAAGTGTGGGTCAAGAAAGTCTCTTCCGCGCCGATCGGCCAGCGCTACCGGGCGACCGAAGCGGTGTTCACCTATGTGGCGGTCGATGCGGAAGGCAACTCGCGCGCGCTGCCTGAGGGCAAAATGAATTTCCGCGTTGGCTTCGAAGAATAAGCCGGCGGCTGTACCGCAAATACAAAAAGGGTCGCCGAGGCGACCCTTTCTTTTTGGGTGGTTACCGGACTCAGTTCACTTCGGTCGTGCCGTTCAGCTTGAAGCGGATAGTGACGGTGCGATCTTTCGCTTCTTTGGCCTCATAGCGCCATTTACGCATCGCCTGCTTCACTTCACGCTCGAACATATTGCGCGGCTCGGCCGACAAGATGCGCACGTTGCTGACGCGCCCGTCGCTGTCGATATCGAACTGTACCCGCACGTTGCCTTCGATCTGCAAAGCCTGGGCCCGCGGCGGATAGAGCGGATTGGCGCGGCTGATCGGTCTTGGCCCGACCTCGCGCGAGTTGCCCTGCACCGGCGCGGCAGGCGCCTGTTTCACCGGCGCTTTATCGATCGGTTTGGCCGGTGAATCGTTGTTGAACGGCGACGGCTCGCGCGGCTCAACCTTCTTCGGCTCCGGTTTAACCTGTTTTTCGACCTTCGGCTTCGGCTTAGGCTTCGGTTTCGGCTTGACCGGCTCGGGTTTCACGATCGCCTTCGGCGGCGGCTCCACGATAGGTTCCGGTTCTGGCTCCGGCTCAGGTTCGACCTGCGGTGGCTCCGGCTCGGCCGGCGCCGGTGGTGGCGGCTCGGCCATCGCGGCGGTGTTGACCATCATGACGCTGATCGGCGCGTCCTCTGGCTTCGGCAGCTCCACCACTTCTTTTACCGAAGCGTAAAGCAATCCCGCCACCAGGGCGCTGTGCAGGCCTACGGACAAGACGAAAGGCACGGATATACGGCGATTAAGGAACATCTTTTTTAGCGGCATAATGATTCTGTTTCCTCTGGTTCGCCAAGTTTAAATGCAAATAGCAATCATATTCAATAACGAAAGGCAAACTATCGCTTTAATCGTCAGTCTGCGCGGCTAAAACCAGCAAACTCATAAGGATATTAACCTCACCGTTGCTTTTTTATCGCCGGAACAACACGCTTCATTAACGTTTGGCCGGGCGTCAAAAAATAAAAAACCCGCCGTAGCGGGTTGATTGCGGTGATTAAGCGTTATTCTTCATCACCATAGTAAAGCACGCCCAGCTTAATCAGCGGCCGCCCTTGCGCCTTGCGGTGCAGGTTGGTGTCGCGCAGCGAATAGACGCAGCCGCAGTATTCCTGCTGATAGAAGCGTTCGCGCTTGCTGATCTCTATCATGCGCGACGAACCGCCCTTCTTGCGCCAGTTGTAATCCCAGTACACCAAATCGGGATATTTTTCCGCCGCCCGGATGCCGCAGTCGGTGATCTGCTGCATGTTCTTCCAGCGCGAAATGCCCAACGAGCTGGAGATGGTGTCGTAACCGTGCTCATGCGCATACAGCGCCGTGCGCTCGAAACGCATGTCAAAACACATGGTGCAACGAATCCCGCGCTCCGGCTCATTCTCCATCCCCTTGGCGCGGGCGAACCAGTTGTCGGTGTCGTAATCGGCATCGATGATCGGCACCCCGTGCTGCTCGGCGAAACGGATGTTCTCTTCCTTGCGCAGCAGATACTCTTTTTGCGGGTGAATGTTAGGGTTATAGAAGAAAATGGCGTACTCGATCCCGGACGCCTGGATCGCTTCCATCACCTCGCCGGAACAGGGCGCGCAGCAAGAGTGCAGCAGCAGTTTACTTTTGCCCGCCGGCAAATCGAGTTTTTCCCTTACCAGTTCCGTCATATCCTCACCTCAATGGCATATCAGTTTAAGCGCGCCGCACTATACGAATAAAAAGTAGCGGCTTCAAGGTATAAGCGCCAATCCGCCGGGAAATTCGCCGCGCACCGTTCCCCTGCCGCGCCTTTTGCGCTACCTTGGTAGCACCGTTTTATAGCCATGATTTTAAAGGTGAAACATGCTTTATCTGATCTACGCGCAAGACGTCCCCAACTCGCTGGAAAACCGTCTGGCGGTGCGCCCGGCACACCTGGCGCGCCTGCAGGCGCTGCGCGACGCCGGCCGCCTGGTGGTCGCCGGCCCTAACCCGGCCATCGACAGCAACGATCCCGGCGCCGCCGGCTTTACCGGTTCGACGGTGATCGCCGAATTCGAGTCGCTGGCGCAAGCCCAGGCCTGGGCGCAGCAGGATCCCTATATCGCCGCCGGCGTCTATGCCGACGTGACGGTGAAGCCGTTCAAGCAGGTGTTCTGATCTCCAGCCCGCCCAATACCGGGAACGCCCGTTCGCGCGCCGTTCCCGGATCAATGCGTGCTCTCACCCTAACCCGTCGGTAGAAAAAATGCCCTCCCTCCAGGGGCTGTCGCGTCGCCTGCCTATACTCTTCTGAACCCGCGGCATCGCCGCGAACTCAGGAGATCGACCGATGCGACTCGACGTACACGCCCACCTGTGGAGCACAGAGTATCTGGATCTTTTGCAAGCGCATGGCGTGCATGAAGTTGCCGCCTATCGGCACCTGGGCGCCGGCCGCACCGAGCGCGAGCTCGACGCGCGTTTCGCCCTGCTGGATAAGGCCGGCATCGACATGCAAATCCTGTCGGCGACGCCGCTGTCGCCGCATCTGGAAGACGAGCAGGCGGCCGTTGATGCCGCGCGCCGGATCAATGATGAATATGCGGAGCTGGTAGCGCGTTATCCCACCCGCTTCCGGGCTATCGCTTCCTTGCCGCTGCCGCATATCGACGTTGCGTTACGCGAGCTTGAAAGGGCCTTTACCCAGCTCAATATGCTGGGCGCCTGCATCACCACCTCAGTGCTCGGGTTGTCTATCGCCAACCCGCTGTTCGAGCCGCTCTATCAGGAACTCAACCGCCGCCACAGCGTGTTGGCCATTCATCCCGCCGGCCGCGGCGCGCACTCGCCGCTCATCGCCGACTACGCCTTGACCTGGTCGATCGGCGCGCCGATCGAAGACACGGTCGCCGCCATGCACTTTATCCTCAACGGCCTCCCTCAACGCTTTCCGGAGATGAAAATCATTGTGCCGCATCTGGGCGGCCTGCTGCCGATGACGCTGGAACGCCTCGACCAGACCGTCGCGTGGGAGGCGCCGAATACGCCGGAACCCCCAAGCCGCGCCGCCCTGCGCATGTGGTACGACACGGTAGGCCACGATCAGGTGCCCGCACTGCAAGCGGCGGCAGCGACGTTCGGCGCACAGCGGTTGCTGTTCGGCACCGATTTTCCGTTCCAACCAGGCGACCTGTTTCAAACCACGGTAGACTACATCCGGCGAGCAGGTTTGCCGGAGGAAGAGGTGAACGCCATTTTGGATCGCAATGCGGCAGCGCTGTTTGGGCTGGGTACAAACTGACACGTCAAGGCTCAGTGAGCCCCTGTGCCGCCCATCAGGTGTCGTGCGCCGCGTTATATGACCAGTTTTCCCCGCACCACCACCTTGCCCGGCTTGATCTCGGGGTCGGCAATGCGGCGGATCGCCAGATTCAACGCTTGCCAGGCGATCTCTTGCAAATCGTGTGACACGCAGGGGAAATGAAAACCGTAGATCTCGGCATGTGAAACCTCATCGATGCTGAACAGCGACACGTCCTGCATCAACGGCAGCCGATGTTCGATACAGGCCTTGATAATACCCAGGGAGATCTGGTTATTGCAGCCAACGAAAAAGTCCGGCGCGCGGTTATTGGCCAGCCAACGGCTCGTCTCTTGCCAGGCGACATCCATAAAGAAATCGGCATACAGCACTTCAAGCGACGCCACCTTGCCTTGTAATGCCGCTTGCAAGCCAGTGACCCTGTCACGCGCCACGTTGGAATTTTCCGGCCCGGAGACCACCACCACCCGCTGCGCCTTCTGTTCCAGCAGCCAGCGCCCCGCCTGGAGGCCGCAGTCCAGGTTATCGATATACACCCCGCTGCAGTGGCGATTGTCCAGCTCCCGGTCGATCAGCACCACCGGAATATTCAAGGTTTCCAACCGTTTTAGGTAGGAAGGCTGGTACAAATGATCGTTGGAAATGACCGAGAGAATGATCGCATCGACGTTGTAGCCAATCAGTTTGTCGATGATTCTGTCTTCGCTTTCCTGAGACTCATAGGAGTCGAACACCAGGGTGTCATATCCCATTTTTTGCGCTTCAAGCGTCATCAGCCGCGTCAGGCCGCCAAAGAACGGGTTGGCCATATCAGGGTTGACGATGCCGATGGTTCTGCTGCTTTTTGCCCGCAGGTTGCGCGCCGCGGCATTGACCACATAGCCGAGCTCGGCAGCGGTCTCCCGAATGCGGCGCAGCGTTTCCGGATGAACCTTGTCCGGCTGTGAAAATGCCCGCGACGCGGTGATTTTACTGACGTTTGCCTGTGCGGCGACGCTAGCCAGCGTCGCTTTCCGTCCTCGATCCCCTGCCAAATGCAGCTCCTTAGCCTTAAGGTATCATTTTGTATCATTTTTAGCATCATGACAGAACTTGGTTCATGGCGCTAATGGTTTACGCCGGCAAGACGATTAATCCGGGGATCGGTAAAAATATCCAGCTCATCACGGCTCTCGGAAGAAAACTCGGACACCACGGCGCCCTGCTCGCCAGCCTGGAACCAGTGCCGGGTATTGGGCGCGATGGTATATTGCTCGCCGGGCCGCAAAAGGATATAGCGATTGCAGGTATACCACGGCTCCGCGCCCTCGGGTACCCGGCATACCGGTTCGCCGCCGGCGTCATTAAGCGTCAGGTTTTCATCATCGACAAACAGGAACACCGCGCCCCAACGGCAGCGGAAAGTCTCTTGCTTGCCGGGCGTGCCGGCGAAAGGAGGATGCAAATGTTCCGGGCAGGTTTGCCCCGGAAACAGCACCAGCTCTTTCGCACAATACCGAGGTGAGTTGACGTAGGTCAGCAGCTGCAGCCCTGACACGGGATAGTCGGCCAAGCCAAATGTTGCAATTTCAATACGTTGCTGCTCTTCATCGGTCAGGACAATGTCCGCCTGGCGCAAATATCCCAGCGTAGCGGCTCTGGCGCTTTGGTGTATCTTCATCATTTCCCCCTGCAAAGTAACGGTATCGATATCAACGCGCTGATATTAAAACCGTCATTGCCCCGCCGATTTTGTGATCGCTATCCCCATATTGAATAACAACCCACCAGCAAAATTAACCCCCGTCGAGTAATTCCAACATTGATCACAGTTTAACCACTCGCTTTGGCCCAATATCGCCTCACTAAAATGATACCGTTACCATAAAAATGATTCACCAGGAGGCCATATGAAAGCATTAGTGTTGGCGAAGGCGGGAGAAATCGCTATCGAGGACGTCCAGCTTGCCGAGGCGTTGGGGCCCGATGATGTACAGATAAAAATTCATTCCGTAGGCATTTGCGGCAGTGATGTGCACTATTACCAGCATGGCCGCATTGGCCCGTTCGTGGTTAACGCCCCGATGGTGCTCGGCCATGAAGCCTCCGGGGTGGTGCTCGCGACAGGTAAAAACGTCACTCACCTCAGCGTCGGCGATCGCGTTTGCATGGAGCCCGGCATTCCCGATCTCAACTCTGCCCAGACGCGCGCCGGTATTTACAACCTTGACCCGGCCGTTCGCTTCTGGGCGACGCCGCCGGTGCACGGCTGCCTGCGCGAAACCGTCATCCACCCTGCCGCCTTCACGTTCAAATTGCCGGACAACGTCAGTTTCGCTGAAGGCGCCATGGTGGAACCCTTGGCCATCGGCATGCAAGCGGCCACCAAAGCCGGGATCAAACCCGGCGATATCGCCCTGGTGATCGGCGCCGGGCCGATCGGCGTGGTCACCGCCCTCGCGGCGCTGGCGGGCGGCTGCTCGGACGTCATTATTTGCGACCAGTTTGACGAGAAACTCGCCGTGGCGGCCAGTTACGAGGGGCTGCACGCCGTCAATATCAAAACCGGCGACCTGGCGGGGAAAGTGGCCACGCTCACCAGCGGCAATGGCGCCGATGTCGTGTTTGAATGCAGCGGCGCAAAACCGGCTATCGCAACGCTGGCCGAACATGCGGCGCCAGGGGCGACCGCGGTGCTGGTCGGCATGCCGATCGATGCCGCGCCGCTGGATATCGTCGCCGCGCAGGCCAAAGAAATCACCTTCAAGACCATTTTCCGCTACGCCAACATGTACCCGCGCACGCTGCGGCTGTTGAGCAGCGGCAAGTTGCGCGTCCAGCCGTTGATAAGCCAAACCTACAAGTTCTCCGACAGCGTGGCCGCCTTCGAGCGCGCGGCGGCGGGACATGCCTCGGACATCAAAATCATGCTGGAGATGGAGTAATCCTATGACGCTCTATGCTGGCATAGACTGCGGTACGCAAGGCACGAAAGTCGTGATTGTCGACAGCACACAGGGCGCGATCCTCGGTGAGGGCAATGCCCCTCACCGTCTCATCAGCCAAGCCAATGGCCGGCGCGAACAGGAGGCCGACTGGTGGATTGAGGCGTTAGTCATCGCTTTTCGCCAAGCCGTGACTAACGCTGGCGTTGATGCGCGGGAGATTCATGCTCTGGGGGTATCGGGCCAACAACATGGGTTTGTGCCGCTGGACGCAGACGGCAACGTGCTGCACAGCGTCAAGCTGTGGTGCGATACCGAAACCGCGGAAGAAAACGCACGGCTCCTGCAACAGCTCGGCGGCGCCAACGGCTCGCTGGAAACACTCGGTTTGCGGCTCGCCACCGGCTATACCGCGTCAAAAATCCTTTGGTTCAAGACGCACCATCCGGCGCTGTGGGCAAAACTGCACACCGTGCTGCTGCCCCATGATTATTTGAACTTCTGGCTGACCGGGGAGCGCGTAGCAGAATATGGCGACGCTTCCGGCAGCGGGCTGTTCGATGTGCGCAGCCGTAGTTGGAGCAAAACCGCCGTCGAGCTCATCGATGACAGCGGCCGCCTGTGGCAAGCTTTGCCGCCGCTCAAAAGCGCGGAGTGCTGCATCGGCACGGTGCGCCCCGCCGCGGCGGAAAAACTCGGCCTCGGCCCAACGGTACGGGTATCGACCGGCGGCGGCGACAACATGATGGCGGCCATCGGTTCCGGCAACATCGAGGCCGGCACCCTCACCCTGAGCCTGGGCACCTCCGGCACGCTGTTCGCCTGGTCTGCCGCCCCCGTCGCGGCGGAATCGGACATGATTGCCGGCTTCTGCTCCAGCACCAACGGGTGGCTGCCCTTGATTTGCACCATGAATGTCACCTCGGCCACCACCGCAGTGCAAACGCTGCTGGATGAAGATCTTGCCGGCTTTAACGCGTTGTTGGCGCAGGCCTCGCCCGGCGCAGGCGGTGTCGAAATGCTGCCGTTCTTCAATGGCGAACGCGTTCCGCCGCTGCCCCACGCGCGCGCCAGCCTGCATAACCTCGATAGCGACAACTTTACCCGCGCCAATCTCTGCCTGGCGGTAGTCGAAAGTGCCACGTATGGGTTGCGCTATGGCATCGAGCTGTTTCGCCGTCAGGGCATCGAAGCGCGCGAAATCCGCCTCACCGGCGGCGGCGCCCGCAGCGCCGCCTGGCGACAAATCGTCGCGGACGTGATGGGCTGCCCGGTGGTCTGTCTGAAAGCCAAAGAGACCGCCGCGCTGGGCGGCGCCATTCAGGCGATGTGGGCGACAATGTTGGCTGACGATCCGCGCCGGAACGCC
Source organism: Serratia sp. 2880STDY5682894 (assembly GCF_001537385.1). Lineage (NCBI taxonomy): Bacteria > Pseudomonadati > Pseudomonadota > Gammaproteobacteria > Enterobacterales > Yersiniaceae > Serratia > Serratia sp. 2880STDY5682894. The sequence goes on from NZ_FCJA01000007.1 coordinate 49,525, forward strand.
GGCGCGTTGCTGGCCGAACTGTGCCAACGCTTCGTTGCGCTGGATGAGGCCACGCGCACACGGCCAAACGCCGGCAGACAGGCACAATACGAGACGCTTTATCAACGGTACCTGCAACGCTTGCAGCAGACCTACCCGGAGGTGCAACTGTGACGCAAGATCCCCATACGCCAGCGCCCGCCTACCTGCTGGAGGTCAGCGGCGTCAAAAAAGCCTTTGGCCCGGTCGTGGCGCTCAAGAATGCGGAGTTTTGCCTGCGGCGCGGATCCATCCATGCCCTGTGCGGCGGCAACGGCGCGGGCAAATCCACCTTTCTCAGCATTCTGATGGGCTTTATTCAACCCGATGGCGGCGACATTTTTATCAATGGCCAACGCTGTGAATTTCATCACCCTCGGGAAGCCCTCAACGCCGGCATCGCCATCGTGCAGCAGGAACTGAGCGCGATCCCGGATCTGACGGTGGCCGAAAACATTTGGCTGGGCCGCGAGCCGAGACGCTTGGGGTTCGTCGACTTCGCAACGCTCAACCAGCGCACGACCCGCCTGCTCAAAGAACTCGATTTCAAGATCGACGCCCGAGAAAAAATGCGCAACCTGAGCGTCGCCGAGCAACAGCTGGTCGAGATCGCCAAGGCGCTGTCGCATGCCAATGCCGACATCATCATCATGGATGAACCCACCTCGGCGATTGGCGAAGAGGATGCGCAGAAAATCTTTCAGACGCTTCAGCAACTGGCGGCGAAAGGTAAAGGCATTATCTACGTCTCTCACCGTTTGTCAGAGATATTCCAAATCGCGGACAGCTACACCATCTTCCGCGACGGCGCCTACATCCATGAAGGCTATATCGCCGACATCACCCGTGAACAGCTGATCGAACACATTATTGGCGGCGAGTACGACAGCGAGTTCGCCAAATTCAATCAGCCCGGCGAAGAGGTTTTGCTGGAGGTCAACAACCTGTGTTGGCGCAGCAAGATAAAAGATATCAGCCTGCAGCTTAAGCACGGTGAGATCCTGGGCATCTATGGGCTGGTGGGCTCGGGCCGCAGCGAGTTTCTCGATCTTATCTTCGGCATTCAACATGCCGACAGCGGCACGATCCGCTTGGGTGACAAGACGCTGAACCGCCATTCTCCGCGCAAGGCCATCGACAGCGGTATTGCCTACGTAACGGAAGATCGCAAGGAAACCGGCCTGGTGCTGTGCCGCTCCGTCAGTGAAAACATCAATATCGCCTCTTTTGCCGCCATCAGCCGGATGGGGTTTGTCAGCGAGAAACGGGAGCAGGCGCGGACCCGCGACATGATCCAGCGCTTCAACGTTAAAACCCATGACGGCGAACAGCCGGTGGGCAACCTGAGCGGCGGCAACCAGCAAAAGGTCGTGCTGGGCCGTTGGGCGCTGCTGGATCCGGAGGTTTTGCTGCTCGACGAGCCGACGCGCGGTATCGACGTCGGGGCCAAGAAAGAGATCTATCGATTTATGTCGGAGTTCGCCTTGCAAAACAAAGGGATCATCATGGTTTCCTCCGAGCTTTCGGAAATTATCGGCATGAGCGATCGCATATTGGTGTTTCGTGACGGGCAGTTGGCCGGCGAGCTTTCGGCAGCCGATGCGACCCAGGCAGCACTGATGAAACTTGCGGTTTAACAGAGAGAGAAAAAAAATGAGCAGCGCCCACTCCTTATCACCAGGAATTTCATTTTTCACCCGCAATAAGCGCCGCATGCACAAATACGGCATTATCATCGCCTTTTTCGCCCTGTGCCTGACCGTGGCGCTGATTGGCGAATATCAGGTCGCTCAGGGGGCCTGGAGCAGCAACTATTTTCTCAGCAATGAAAACACCCTGATCGTCCTGCGCCAGGTCTCGATCAACGGCATTCTTGCCATCGGCATGACCTTCGTCATTATCACGGCCGGGGTTGATCTCTCCGTGGGATCGGTGCTGGCGCTAAGCGGGATCGTCGCCGCCCGCTTCGCTACCAACAACAGCGGATTGGCTATCGGCGATACCGCGACCGCCGTCATGGCACCGCTGATTGTGGCGCTCGGTATCGGCATCGTTTGCGGCCTGGTGAACGGCACCGTGTTAGCCCGCTACCGCCTGCAGCCGTTTATCGTCACCATGGGCATGCTCTCCGCGGCGCGCGGTTTAACCATGTTGACCACCAACGGCAATCCGGTATCGCAATTGAACAGCGATTTCCGCTGGTTGGGCAATGGCTATGTCGGCGGCGTTCCGGTGCCCGTCATCATCTTCATCGTGCTGTTCGCCCTCGCCTGGCTCGTGCTGAATAAAACCCTCTTCGGGCGCTACATCTACGCCGTCGGCGGCAACCCGAAAAGCGCGCGCACCTCGGGGATTAACGTCACCCGCATCAAAATACTGGTGTATACGCTGTGCGGCGCGCTGGCCGGCATCGCCGGCCTGATCCTCACGGCGCGCACCGGCTCGGCGCAGACCAACGCCGGTGCTGGGTATGAGCTGGACGCCATCGCGGCGGTGGTGATCGGCGGCACCAGCATGGCCGGCGGCGTCGGTACGCTGGTCGGCACCTTCTTCGGCGTGCTGATTATCGGGGTGATGAATAACGGCCTCGATCTGCTCGGCGTGCAATCGTATTACCAACAGATTATCAAAGGCGCATTGATCGTTCTTGCCGTCTTGCTCGACCCCTCGCGTAAGCAACAGCGCGATTAATAACATCAGACCCAACTCTACCAGGAGAAAACCATGAATAAGACCAAGATAGCGTTGTTTGCCTCAGCCATGATGCTGGGTAGCCTGTCGGCAGCTCAGGCCGCCCCGGTTAAAATCGCGGTATTGATGTACGGCAACAAAGCCGAGTTCGTGCAATTGATGGAAAGGTTCGGCAAGGAACACCCGGCGGTGAAAAGCGGCGAAGCCGTGCTGACCTTCTACGATGGACGTTATGATGCATCGGTGCAAAACGATCAGGCCGCCACCGCTATCCAGACGCGCGCCGATGCCATTATCGTCAACCCTATGGATTTTGAGGCCAATATCGATATCGTCACTAATGCCAACGAAGCCAAAATCCCGGTGGTGGTCACCAACGCGCGCCTGAACACGGACGCGATGACGTCTGAAGTGGTGTCTAATGACGAGTTGGGGGGGTATCTGGAAGCCAAAGCCGTCCTGGACAAACTCGACTGCAAGAACCACAAGGTAAACGTGGTGATTATCGAAGGCCCGAAAGGCGGCAGCGGCGAGATCCAGCGCGGTAAGGGCAACGATAAAGCGATTGCCGAGTGCGGCGCCGGCCAGGTCACGGTACTTGAGCGCAAAACGGCCAACTGGTCACGCGCGGAAGCGCAGCCGCTGATGGAAAACTGGCTGCAGAAACACCGGGGTAAAATCAACGGCGTGATCGGCCAAAATGACGAGATGGCGCTGGGTGCTATCGAGGCGATCAAAGGCGCCGGCCTGAATGTGAAAGACTTCGCGATTGCCGGCGTTGACGGCGTTTCCGACGCGATTCATGCGGTGCAGGCCGGTGAAATGGTCTCTATCCTGCAAGATGCCAAAGGCCAGATGCAGGGGTCCATCGACGTCGCGCTGCGCGCCGTGAAAGGTGAAAGCTATCAACCTCAGTCGGATATCTGGAAGCAGTACGCCAAGGATCTGAAATGGGAGGGCGGCACGCAGAAGCATTACTACATTCCGTGGACCGTCGTTACCGCAGAGAACGCTCAAGCGCTGTTGGATGCCCGCAAATAATCCCCCGCCCCCTGGCTCCAGGGGGCCCTGCTATGGCACTTGTCTGCAAAAAAAAAGCCAGCACGGAGTGGCTGGCTTAAAGGTTCTTCGAGGGAATATCTTGTTCGATAAACATACGCCTTTCGCCGCCCCCTTGACTAACTATCAGTGTGATAGGCGCCGCCGTCTGAGACTATTTTTTGCCGTTGCATGGTAAAGCGCCGCCGCTGACCTACACTTGAGCCGTAGTCAAGATGCAGTTACGGGTCGTTTTTATCTTCCAAAAGGAATAATTATGAAGGCAACTAAATATCTCTTGGCACTGCTGGCGTTCACCTCATTCTCTTCCCTGGCGGCAATTGAAATCACTCGGGAAGAGGCGGCGAAACATACCGAGATCGGTCCGGTGACCATTTCACAAGACGGCGACGACACCGTGGGGATCGACCATGCGCGTCTGTCGAAAGCGGTAGATGAAAAAGGCGGTAAGTATTACGTCATTATCGGCCGCGAGGGGAAAACCACCTTCGAAACCATCAATGCGATAGCCTATAAATAATCAGGCTTAGCCCGCGGCAGGCTGCTCCTGCCGCTTGTCCCGGCGTTTACTTGTCGCCGCCCGTCAATATCAATGCCTGCATATCGGCGAACATCGTTTCCCATTCCGCCTGGTCGATATCCATCAAACCAAAGTAACGCAGCATAAAGGCGCCTTCGGTGGCGAGAAACGCCAGGCGCGCGCGCTTGCCTTCTTCGGTCGTCAAATCCAAACCGGCGATGCGGCTGCGATACCACTCGCGCGTGCTCGCCAGATGCTCCGGCGTTTGAATCAACGTCGCCATCAGCCCGGCGGCCTTGGCGCTGGAGGTCTGATCCGAACTGTGGGTGGCCAGCATATGCGCCCGCACGGCGGTCTGCGGCGAAGGCTCGTCGCCGGCGATCGCCGTGAACAGCGTCTCATAGGCACTGCCCCAGCGATCGAACATGGCATCGATAAGGGCGTCTTTGCTGCCGAAACAATACTGCACCCCGCCCTTGGAGATCCCCATCGCTTTGGCGACGGCGTCGATGGTCAAGCCGGCGGCCCCCTGGGTGGCGACGATCTCTTCGGCGGTGTCCAAAACCTTGTCGCGATCGATGCTGCGTTGACGTCCCATTAAGAAACCCTTCTTTTCAATACGAACGTATGGATATATATTATCATCAGTATACCACCCGGCATCGCCGGTGGGTTACCCCAATGGCGGCGCCTCCGCGCCGCCCACGTTAACTGGATATGAATTATGTACGCCAAGAACCGCTGGTTGATCCTGACGATGGTCGCCAGCGCCCTTTTCCTGATCGTCATCGATATGACGGTGTTATATACCGCCCTGCCGCGCTTAACCCAGGCGCTGGACGCCAGCGCCTCGCAAAAACTCTGGATCGTCAACGCCTACCCGCTGGTGGTGGCCGGCCTGCTGCCCGGCGCCGGCATGCTGAGCGACCGCATCGGCCATAAGCGGCTGTTTCTCGCCGGGCTGCCGGTGTTTGCCGTCGCGTCGCTGTGCGCCGCGTTCTCGCCCACCGCCGAGTGGCTGATCGCCGCCCGGGTGTTCCTCGCCGTTGGCGCGGCAATGATGATGCCCGCCACGCTGTCCATCGTGCGCCACGTCTTTACCGACGAACGCGAACGCGCGCTGGCAATCGGCATCTGGGCCTCGGTGGCCTCCGGCGGCGCGGCCATCGGCCCGGTGGTCGGCGGCCTGCTGCTGGAGTATTTCTGGTGGGGGTCGGTGTTCCTGATCAATGTGCCGGTCGTACTGCTGGTCTGGCCGCTGGCGTGGAAACTGATCCCGCGCTGCGGTGGCGATAACCCGCGCCCTTCGGACATCGTCGGTTCGGTGCAGATCATGATGGGTCTGGTCGGCGCCATCTATGCGCTGAAGGAGCTGAGCAAGCCGACGCCTGATGTGAGCGCCTTGCTTGTGGCGGCCCTGATCGGCGTGTTGTTCCTGGTGCTGTTCGTGCGTCGTCAGCAGCGCAGCGCCCACCCGATGATCGATTTCTCCCTGTTCCGCAACCGGCTGTTCGCAGGCGGCATCGGCGTGGCCCTGCTGTCGATGGTGGCGCTGATCGGCGTCGAGCTGGTGCTCAGCCAACGCCTACAGCTGGTGCTCGGCCTCAGCCCGCTGCAGGCGGCGCTGTTTATTTTGCCGATCCCGCTGGCCTCGGCGCTGGCGGGGCCCGTAGCCGGCCTGCTGTTGCCGCGCTACGGCGAACGCAGCATCATCCTCGGCGGCTTTGTCCTGACTACCCTCGGCATCGCCGGTCTTGCCGTGTGGTACCAGAGCGGCATGGCGCCGCAATTGGTCAGCCTGGCGCTGGTGGGCTTTGGCCTCGGCGGCGTGATCACCGCCGCTTCTACCGCCATCATGCTGAACGCGCCGGAGGAGAAGTCCGGCATGGCGGCGTCCATCGAAGACGTCTCCTACGAACTGGGTGGCGTGCTGGGCGTGACGCTGCTCGGCGGGTTGATGACGGCGGTTTACAGCCACAGCCTGGCACTGCCGGCGGAGCTGCCGGTCAGCGATTTGGCCTACGACAGCATCGACGAAGCCCTGCGGCTGGCGGCCGGGCTGGCGGCCGATCGCGCGCAGCAGCTGACGCAGCTGGCGCGTCTGGCCTTTGATCGCGCGTTTATTACGGTGCTGATCGCCGCCGCATTGCTGATGGCGCTGGGCGCCGGCGCGGTGAAACTGGCGCTGCGCAAGTAACCGATAAAAGCGGCTTTTTTCGCCTGCGGATCCTGCGTAAACTGATTCGGCAATTTGCTCGACGGATTTATCGTCATCGGTTTTAGCGATGGCAATAATGCCTGTTATCGTGTTTAACCCTGCGATAAATCCGGTTACTGTAACAGCTATGGAAATTGATTCTGTCTACTATCGGAACAAATAATCAGGAGAAGATTATTATGGCAACGGCAAAGAAAGCAGCGAAAACCCATATCGGCCTCGACAGTAAACAATCGGCAAAACTCGCCGAGGCGCTGAACGCGCTGTTGGCGAACTATCAGGTGCTGTATATGAACGTGCGCGGCTATCACTGGAATATTACCGGCCCGCAGTTCTTTGAGCTGCACGCGAAATTCGAAGAGACATATAACGATCTGCTGACCAAGGTGGATGAGCTGGCGGAACGTATTCTGACGCTGGGCTCGCAGCCGCGTCACGCTTTCAGCGACTATCTGAAAACCGCCGACATCAAGGAACACACCAACGTGACCGATGATAAAGGCACGCTGCGCGGCCTGTTGGAAGGGTATTCAATCTTGCTGCAGCAGCAGCGTGAACTGCTGACGGTAGCGGCAGACGCCGGTGACGAAGGCACCGCATCGCTGATGAGCGATTACATCAAAGAGCAGGAAAAACAGGTCTGGATGCTCAACGCCTATCTGGGCAAATAACCCAGGCGCCATAACAAAACAGTCCCTCACGGGACTGTTTTCGTTTTACCACTCGCAGGATACCGCAAACAGCAGCGCGCGCCGATGCTGATCGTCCAGGCGGCGCCGCACCCGGATAATATGGCGATTGCTGCACGACTGGCGTTCCAGCCAGCGATGCCGGCGGCGTTGGCTCTGCCGCAACATGCGCCAGCGGCCCACTTCATTTCTACTGCGTCTCATAATTCCGTCACTCGTTCGTCTAATGCCAACCGCGGGCATTATAGCCCTTTCCGCCCGTGATCCAAGCCGCAGTTATCGGCGGCACAGCGGGCGCCACGCGGGTAAAAGCCGCCCTTTCATTTTCAGCAAGTGCCTTAACTTCATCATATTTATGTAACATAAGCGCCGATAAAAGGTTTCGCCTTGACCGATCTGTGCGTACACTCATCATTGGTGGTTTGCGAACGGGATTTTTCGCCTTTATGACAACATTTTATACCGTAATCAGTTGGCTCATGGTGTTCGGCTACTGGCTGCTGATCGCCGGCGTGACGATGCGCATTTTGATGAAACGCCGTGCGGTTCCCTCTGCCATGGCCTGGCTGCTGGTTATCTACATACTGCCGCTGTTCGGCATCGTGGCCTATTTATCGTTCGGCGAGCTGCATCTGGGCAAGCGCCGGGCCGAGCGCGCCAAGGCCATGTGGCCGTCAACCGCCCGCTGGCTGAAGGAGCTGAAAGAGAGTCGCCGCATCTTCGCCACCGAGTACAGCGAGGTCGCCGAACCGCTGTTCCAGCTGTGCAACCGCCGCCAGGGCATCGACGGCGTCAAGGGCAACCAGCTGCAGCTGCTCACCACCACCGACGACACGCTGAAAGCGCTGATCCGCGACATCGAACTGGCGCGGCACAACATCGAAATGGTGTTCTATATCTGGCAGCCCGGCGGCCTGGTCGATCAGGTGGCCGAATCGCTGATGGCCGCCGCCCGACGCGGCGTACACTGCCGCCTGATGCTCGACTCCGCCGGCAGCCTGCAATTTTTCCGCAGCCCCTACCCGGCGATGATGCGCAACGCCGGCATCGAAGTGGTCGAGGCGCTGAAAGTCAACCTGCTGCGCGTATTTCTACGCCGCATGGACCTGCGCCAGCACCGCAAGGTGGTGCTGATCGACAACTACATCGCCTATACCGGCAGCATGAACATGGTCGATCCGCGCTACTTCAAGCAGGATGCGGGCGTCGGCCAATGGATCGATCTGATGGCGCGCATGGAAGGCCCGGTGGCCACCACCATGGGCATCGTCTATGCCTGCGACTGGGAGATTGAAACCGGCAAGCGCATTCTGCCGCCACCGCCGGACGTCAACATCATGCCGTTCGAGCAGGAAAGCGGCCATACCATTCAGGTGATCGCCTCCGGCCCCGGCTTCCCCGAGGAGATGATCCACCAGGCGTTGCTGACCGCGGTCTATTCCGCCCGCGAGCAGCTGATCATGACCACGCCGTACTTCGTGCCAAGTGACGATCTGCTGCACGCCATTTGCACCGCCGCCCTGCGCGGCGTCGAGGTCAGCATCATCGTGCCGCGCGACAACGATTCGATGATGGTGCGCTGGGCCAGCCGCGCGTTCTTCTCCGAGCTGCTGGAGGCCGGGGTTAAGATCTATCAGTTCGAAGGCGGCCTGCTGCATACCAAGAGCGTGCTGGTGGACGGCCAGCTCAGCCTGGTCGGCACCGTCAATCTGGACATGCGCAGCCTGTGGCTGAATTTCGAAATCACGCTGGTGATCGACGATGACGGCTTCGGCAGCGATTTGGCCTGCGTGCAGGAAGATTACATCGCCCGTTCCCAGCTGCTGAACGCCAAAGAGTGGCTGAAGCGGCCGTTCTGGCATCGCCTGGTCGAGCGCCTGTTCTACTTTTTCAGCCCGCTGCTGTAAAAGCCGCGGCGAGCGTGCTTTAATAGCGCCAAATCATTTGTTATCAGGATTTTTTTATGGATTTGAATAACCGCCTTACCGAAGACGAAACGCTGGAACAGGCCTACGACATCTTCCTCGAATTGGCCGGCGACAATCTGGATCCGGCGGATATTCTGCTGTTCAACCTGCAGTTTGAAGAGCGCGGCGGCGCCGAACTGTACGATCCCTCCGAAGACTGGAGCGAGCACGTGGATTACGACCTGAACCCGGACTTCTTCGCCGAGGTGGTGATCGGTCTGGCGGACAGCGACGGCGAGCCGATCAACGACGTGTTCGCCCGCGTGCTGATCTGCCGTGAGAAAGACCACAAGCTGTGCCACATTCTGTGGAAAGAGTGATTCGCCGTTAGCGCATCGGATAAAAAAAGCCCCGCTCATTCAGCGGGGCTTTTTGTTGCCGACTAGCGGCACATTACAGCGGATCGACCTTCAGGCAGGACACCGCGTGGCGGAAACTGCCCTCCAGCAGCGGACGCGTCTTGGCGCACTCCGGCCCGGCTATCGGGCAGCGGGTGCGGAACACGCAACCGGTCGGCGGGTTGATCGGCGAAGGCAGCTCCCCTTCCAACAGCTGGATCTGCTTCTCCTTCTCCTTGTCCGGATCCGGGATCGGCACCGCAGACATCAGCGCTTTGGTGTAAGGGTGCTGCGGGTTGTGGTACACCTCGTCATAGGTGCCCAGCTCCACCGCATGGCCCAGATACATCACCAGCACGCGATCGGAAATGTGCTTCACCACCGCCAAGTCGTGGGCGATAAAGATCAG
>NZ_FCJA01000007.1:59685-91345 GCF_001537385.1 Serratia sp. 2880STDY5682894
TTGACCTTGTCCTTCACTTCCTGACGCGGCATTTTCGGGTAGTAGGTGCGCAGCGGCTCGGCGATGATCTCGCCGATGGTCATGCGCGGGTTGAGCGAAGCCAGCGGATCCTGGAAGATCATCTGGATATCGCTGCGGGTTTTGCGCCAGTCGGCGTCGCTCATGCCCAGCAGATCTTTCCCCAGCCAGGCGACGCGCCCGCTGGTGGCTTTCACCAGGCCGATGATGGCGCGCGCGAAGGTGGATTTGCCGCAGCCGGATTCGCCGACCACGCCCAGGGTTTCCCCCTCGAACAGCCGCAGCGTGACGCCATCGACCGCTTTCAGGGTTTTCGGCGGCTGCCAGAACCACTGTTTATCGTCATGAATGTCGAAGTGCACTTTCAGATCGGCCACTTCGAGCAGCACTTTCTTGTCGGTTACCGCTGTCATACCAACGCCTCCACCGGTTTAAAGCAGGCGCGCAGGCGCCCTTCCCCAAATTGCTCCAACGGCGGAGCGCTCGCGCACTGCTCCATGGCGTACGGACAGCGCGGCTGGAACGGGCAGCCTTTCGGCAACCGCAGCAGGTTCGGCGGGTTGCCGGGAATGGTCAGCAACGCTTCGCCTTCGGCATCGAGACGCGGCACCGCGTTCAACAGACCGATAGAGTACGGGTGGCTCGGCTGGTAGAACACCTCGCGCGCACTGCCGTATTCCATGGTGCGGCCGGCGTACATTACCAGCACCTTGTTGCAGATGCCGGCCACCACGCCCAGGTCGTGGGTGATCATGATGATGGCGGTGTTGAACTCGCGCTTCAGCTCGTTGAGCAGCGTCATGATCTGCGCCTGAACGGTCACGTCCAGCGCGGTGGTCGGTTCGTCGGCAATCAGCAGCTTTGGCCGACACAGCAGCGCCATGGCGATCATCACGCGCTGGCGCATGCCGCCGGAAAACTCATGCGGATACATGCGCATGCGCTTGCGCGCTTCCGGCATTTTCACCGCGTCGAGCATGCGTACCGACTCTTCAAAGGCTTCGCTTTTGCTCATTTTCTTATGCAGCATCAGCACTTCCATCAGCTGTTCGCCAACGCGCATATAAGGGTTGAGCGAGGTCATCGGGTCCTGGAAGATCATCGAGATCTCTTCGGCCCGCAGCTTGTTGAGCTGATTTTCCGGCAGGTTGAGGATTTCACGGCCGTTGAATTTGGCCGAGCCGCCGATGCGGCCATTGCTGGCCAGCAGGCCCATCAGAGCGAACGCTGTCTGCGATTTACCGGAGCCGGACTCACCGACGATGCCCAGCGTTTCCCCGGCGCGCAGGTCGAAGTTCAGATCGTTCACCGCCGTCACGTCGCCGTCCGGGGTGGAGAACGTGACGCGCAGGTCTTTCACGTCCAGCAGCGGCGACGTTTTGACCCCGGCGCCGGTTTGCAGTTGAGGATGTTCAATGGTGCTCATGATTGCACTCCTTAACGATCTTTCGGGTCGAGGGCGTCACGCAGGCCATCGCCGATAAAGTTGAAACAGAACAGAGTGACAACCAGGAAACCCGCCGGGAACAGCAGCAACCACGGTGAAACTTCCATTGAGTTGGCGCCGTCGCTGAGCAATGCGCCCCAGCTGCTGAGCGGCTCCTGCGTGCCCAGCCCCAGGAAACTGAGGAAGGATTCGAACAGGATCATGCTCGGCACCAGCAGCGACGCATACACCACCACCACGCCGAGCACGTTCGGCACGATATGGCGCAGCACGATATTGCGCGTGGAGACGCCGCACACCAGCGCCGCTTCGATGAATTCCTTACGCTTCAGGCCGAGGGTTTGGCCGCGCACGATACGCGCCATATCCAGCCACGACACCATGCCGATCGCCACGAAGATGAGCAGGATGTTCTGGCCGAAGAAGGTCACCAGCAGGATCACGAAGAACATGAACGGGAAGGAGTTGAGGATCTCCAGCAGGCGCATCATCACCGAGTCGACCTTGCCGCCCAGATAGCCGGACATTGCGCCGTACAGGGTGCCCACCACCACCGCCACCAGCGCCGCCGCCACGCCGACCATCAGCGAGATGCGCCCGCCGATCGCCACGCGCACCAGCAGATCGCGCCCGGAGGAGTCAGTGCCGAAATAGTGCCCCGATTCCACGCTTGGGGCGGCGGACATCATCGCCCAGTCGGTATCGTCGTAGGCAAACTGCGACAGCATCGGCGCCAGCGCCACAAACAGCGTGATCAGCACCAGAATAAACAGGCTGCTGACCGCCGCGCGGTTGTGCATAAAGCGCCGACGCGCGTCTTGCCACAGGCTGCGCCCTTCCACTTCCAGCTTCTCGCTGAAGTTTTCCAGAGCTTCGCTGTTCTTTTTAGTCAACATCATTCGCGTGCTCCAGATTAATAACGGATTTTCGGATCGATGACCGCATACAGCACATCGACGATCGCGTTGAACAGAATGGTCAGGGCGCCCACCAGAATGGTCAGGCTCAGCACCAGGGAGTAGTCGCGGTTCAGCGCGCCGTTAACGAACAGCTGGCCGATCCCCGGCAGACCGTAGATGGTTTCGATCACCATCGATCCGGTGATGATACCGACGAACGCCGGCCCCATGTAGGACAGCACCGGCAGCAGCGCCGGCTTCAGCGCGTGGCGGAAAATGATGCGACGCATCGGCAAGCCTTTGGCGCGCGCGGTACGGATGAAGTTGGAGTGCAGCACTTCAATCATCGAGCCACGCGTGATACGGGCGATGCTGGCGATATAGGCCAGCGACAGCGCCACCATCGGCAGGATGATGAATTTAGGCGCGCCGCCGTTCCAGCCACCGCCCGGCAGCCATTTCAGCGTGATGGCGAAGATCAGCACCAGCAGCGGCGCCACCACGAAACTGGGTATCACCACCCCGGTCATGGCGAACCCCATCACCGTGTAGTCCCATTTGGTGTTCTGATTCAGCGCGGCAATCACGCCTGCGCTCACCCCCAGCACCACCGCCAGCAGAAACGCGGCCAGGCCGAGTTTGGCGGACACCGGGAAAGAGCTGGCGACCAGATCGTTCACCGAATAGTCCTTGTATTTAAAGGACGGGCCGAAGTCTCCCTGCGCAAGCTGCGCCAGATAATGACCGTACTGTTTCCAGATCGGGTCGTTCAAATGATATTTGGCTTCGATGTTCGCCATAACTTCCGGCGGCAATGCGCGTTCCCCGGTAAATGGACTGCCGGGTGCCAGGCGCATCATGAAGAATGAGATGGTGATAAGGATAAATAGTGTCGGGATCGCTTCCAACAAGCGACGAAGTATAAATTTAAGCATTGCCCTAACCCTGTGCGACAGCCTGATGACGGCTTATTATTCTCAACATGGGCCGGCGGCCTGCGCCGCCGGCTCTTACCGTATCAATGCTTGATGATGTACAGGTTTTTGTCGTACACGTTATCAAGCGGGTCTTTGCCGGTGTAACCACCGACGTAAGGTTTCACCAAACGGGCGTTCACATAGTAATACAGCGGAACGATGGCGGAATCTTTGTCCAGCTGAACTTCCGCTTTCTGATACAGCTCGGCGCGCTCGTCTTTGGTCTTCGCGGTCAACACGTTGGCCATCAGCTTGTCGAACTCGGCGCTCTTGTAGTGCGGGGTGTTACTGCTGCTGTCGGACAGCATCATGTTCAGGAACGAGCTCGGCTCGTTGTAGTCGGCACACCAGCCGGCGCGCGCCACGTCATAGGTGCCCTGATGACGGGTATCCAGGAAGGTTTTCCACTCCTGGTTCACCAGCTTCACGTCCACGCCCAGGTTTTTCTTCCAGATGGAGGCCGCGGCGATCGCCAGCTTCTTGTGCAGATCGGAGGTGTTGTACAACAGGGAGAAGGTCAGCGGTTTGCCCGGGCCGTAGCCGGCGTCGGCCAGCAGTTTCTTCGCCACTTCGTTGCGTTTTTCCTGCGTCCAGCCGAACCACTCCGGTGCGGTCAGCTTGGCACCGTCGGTGTATGGCGGCGTAAAGCTGTAGGCCGGCAGGTCGCCCTGGTTTTTCACCTTGTTGACGATGATGTCGCGGTCCATGCCCAGCTTCAGCGCTTCACGCACGCGCGCATCGGTGAACGGCGCCTTCTGGTTGTTGATTTCGTAGTAATAGGTGCACAGGTAAGGATCGACATGCACCTCTTTCGGGATCTCTTTCTTCAGCTTCTGGAACAGTTCGATCGGCATGTTGTTGTAGGTCATGTCGATTTCACCGGTGCGGTAGCGGTTAACGTCGGTCACTTCCGACGAAATAGGCAGGAACGTCACTTTATTGATGATGGTTTTGGCGTTATCCCAATATTCCGGGTTGCGTTCCAGTACGATGCGTTCGTTGACAATCCAGTCTTTCAGTTTGTAAGCGCCGTTGCTGACGTAGTTGGCCGGCAGCGTCCACTTCTCGCCAAACTTCTCTACCGCGTCTTTGTAAACCGGCTTCATGGCGTAGTGCGGGGTCATTTCAACCAGATAAGGCACCGGCTCGCTCAGGGTCACCTGGAAGGTGTGGTCGTCGATGGCCTTCACGCCCAGCGTCGACTTGTCTTTTTTACCGGCGATGATGTCATCGACGTTTTCCACATGGGCGTACTGCAGGTAGCTGGCGTAAGGCGACGCGGTTTTCGGATCCACCACGCGCTGCCAGCTGTAGACGAAATCTTGCGCCGTCACCGGCTTGCCGTTGGACCATTTTGCGTCTTTACGCAGGTGGAAGGTCCAGACTTTGAAATCCTTGTTATCCCAGCTTTCCGCGACGCCTGGCACGATGGAACCGTCCGGGCTGTTGTTCGCCAGGCCTTCCATCAGGTCGCGCGTGACGTTGTTTTCCGGCACGCCCTCGATCTTGTGCGGATCCAGCGACTGCACTTCGGAACCGTTGTTTTTGACGATTTCTTGCTTGTCGGCCAGCTGCACGCCCGCCGGGACGTCAGCGGCGAAAGCGCTGGTGGTTGCTGTGATACCCAGCGCGGCGATGACGCCAGCGGCAATGAGCGTTTTCTTCGTGATGTTGGTCATACTTATCGACTCCAGTTTTTTATTATCACAGGCTCTTCGTGGAACCCGCGTTGCCCGTAAGCGGACTTTGTTTTCCCGCCGCCGCGGAACGAATGCGGCGGCCGGCCTTCCCTATATTCCCCTGCCCCTCGGCGTGAGGAATACCCCTTTACTGATTGATAATGTAAAGATTTTTAACGTCGGTATAGTCCAGCGGATCTTTGCCGGTGAACCCACCCACCGTCGGCTTGATCAAACGCGCGCTGACGCGGTAATAAACCGGGACCAACGCGGAGTCTTTGTCCAGCTGCGCTTCCGCCTGCTGATAGAGCGCGGCGCGCGCGGCCTCATCCGGCGCCTTCAGCGTGGCGGCCATGATGGCGTCGAACGCCGGGCTCTTGTAGAACACGGTATTGATGCTGCTGTTGGACAGAACCAGGTTCAGGAACGCGCTGGGTTCGTTGTAATCCCCGCACCAGGTGGCACGCGCCACGTCGTATTGCCCCTGATGGCGGCTCTCCAGCGAAGTTTTCCATTCCTGGTTGCGCAGCGTGACCTCGGCGCCCAGGTTCTTCTTCCACATCGACGCGGCAGCGATCGCCTGTTGTTTGTTTTGATCGGAGGTGTTGTACAGCAGCGAGAACTTCAGCGGCTTGGCGTCGCTGTAGCCCGCTTCCGCCAGCAGTTTCCTGGCTTCGGCGTTGCGTTGCTCCTGACTCCAGCCGGCCCACGCAGGCTGAGTGAAGCTGGCGCCTTCCGTGAAGGTTGGCGTGAAGCTGTAGGCCGGGATTTGCCCCTGGCCCATGATCTTGTTGGCGATAATGTCGCGATCCAGCGTCATCTTCACCGCCGTACGCACGCGCGGATCGGTGAACGGCGCCCGCTTGTTATTGAGCTCGTAATAGAAGGTGCACAGATAAGGGTTAACGTGCAACTGCTCGGGCATTTCGCGTTTCATCTTGACGTACAGGTACGGCGGAATGGCGCTGTTGGTGATGTCGATCTCGCCGCTGCGGAAGCGGTTGACGTCGCTGACCTCCGAGGTAATCGGCAGGAAGGTCGCCTGATTGATCACCGTTTGCTTGTTGTTCCAGTAGCTCGGGCTGCGCTCCAGCACAATGCGCTCGTTCACCACCCACTCTTTCAGGCGGTAAGCGCCGTTGCCGACATAGTTGGCGGGCAGCGTCCATTTATCGCCGAATTTCTCCACCACCGCCCGTTTCACCGGTTTGAGCGACGTGTGGCTCAGCATGCTGATGAAATACGGCACCGGTTCGCTCAGGGTCACCTGCAGCGTCTGGTCGTCCAGCGCCTTAACGCCGAGGGTCTGCGGGCTCTTCTTCCCGGTCAGGATGTCGTCGATATTCTCGACTTTGGTGTATTGCAGGTAGCTGGCATAGGGCGAAGCGATTTTCGGATCGGCCAGACGCTGCCAGCTGTAGACGAAGTCTTGCGCGGTCACCGGGCTGCCGTCGCTCCACACCGCGCCGGGGCGCAGGTGGAAGGTCCACTGCTGATAATTCTGGTTTTCCCAGCTTGTCGCCGCCGCCGGCACCACATGCCCGTTGGCGTCGGTGCTCACCAGCCCTTCCAGCAGGTTAAGAATGATATTGCTTTCCGGGACGCCCTCGACCTTATGCGGATCCAATGAAGCCACTTCGCTACCGTTGTTGATCACAATATTCTGCTGCTGCGCCAATTGGACGCCGGCCGGAACCTCTGCCGCCAAACTGCTATTTACGGCGCCGGCGCCCAGCGCGCCGCTAATCAACAAGGTCAAAGAAGTACGCTTCAGGGTTTGCTGCATAATCGAGGCTCCTTTTCACCGACAAGCATCGCTTATCGAAGTTTGTGAAGTGTTTATAAGAATTCTAAATAAACGGATACCAGCAAAAATCATTCCCGTTTTTGTGGCGCATTTCAGTTAATTGACCACGGGAAAGTTGCTCGGAAATTAGCAGAAGCCAAATTCCATAGCCAATAAATTTTACGAAAATGTTAAGCAATTCTCTTTTATCGCACGAAGCCCAATCCGGCCACCAAGATGGAAGGCAGGAAAAATCGAGATCATCAGCATGATTTTAAAGACAAAAAAACCACATTCATTTCAATTGAAACCATCAGCACGATCTCACCGCTGCAAAAAGAAACATTCAGTTAACAATCTAACCATTCAAAGAACAAACACCTGCCTATGTGCGGTTAATCACTAATAACACCTGGATGAAAGTGAGACAAGCCCCACAGAATGATGTGACTAATTTAACAACAGCGTGACCGTTTAGCGGGGGCGAAATGGGCAGAAATGGGGGAGGAAAAGTGATTGAAATAACGCTTAGCGTTTTTTTTGAGCAACAACATGAGATTTATGCAACATAAGAGTGCAACCGCATAAATTTTATTCATCCTGTGCACTATAATAATGCGAGCCAATAAATAATTTAAACTTTAAAATTAATTTTAGCCGCGCTAACGCGAAAGGTGCGCGGCTAAACAAGGCGTATTACAACAGGCCGGGGAATATCGCCTTAATGCCGGTAACGATAAACTCGATGCCGAGCGCCATCAGCAGCAGACCCATGATACGGGTGATCACGTTGATGCCGGTCTGCCCCAGCAAACGCACCAACAGCGGCGCGGCGCGGAACAATAGCCAGCAGCAAAAGGCGAACAAGGCGATCGCGACCGTAAAACCGAGCAGGCTTTGCCAGTTGTGATAACGGGAGCTCCACACGATGGTAGAACTGATCGCCCCCGGCCCCGCCATCAGCGGCAGCGCTAACGGCACCACGCCGATGCTTTCGCGGATCGCGCTCTCCGACTTCTCCTGTTTGTTCTGTTTGTCTTCCCCCAGCTTGCCGCTGATCATCGACATGGCGATGGTCACCACCAGAATACCGCCGGCGATGCGGAACGAATCGATAGAGATGCCGAACATCCGCAGGATCCCTTCCCCCAGGAACAGCGAGGTCCACAGAATGATGGCGACCGACAGGTTGGCGGTCAGGTTGGTTTTATTGCGCCCCGCTTCCGCCTGATAACTGGTCATGCTGATGAACACCGGCAAAATGCCCACCGGGTTGACCAGTGCAAACAGACCGACAAAGAACTTGATAAAGCCGGAAAGATCCAACAGAGATTGGCCCACAGATGGCTCCGCGTTAAGTACTATAAAAAGGTGTGCTGCCTATGCGCGCTAATGTAATGGAATTGCCGCGGGTAATCCATCCGGCCAGAGCAGCATTTTTGACTGTCAGCAAGTTATGCTGCGAAACAAATGCCCTTTGTTAAAGTGATGTATGGCCTTTTGATTTTTTATGTTGAAAAAAGAGTCATTGCTCACAGTTATCAAGAATGATTCCCAACACCCGCAAGCTGAAAGGTGTCAGCTTGCAGTTTTCATGATTTAGATCACAAATCAACTACCCAACAGTGGGTAAGCTCTTAGTCGTAGGCAGGGAGTAGAACAAAGTGGGTGGCCACATCGCCGATACCGTTCTCTTCACGGTCTGCCCCTCCGGCTGGCGTAGGGTAAAGCTCTTTAAGCAAATCAGCAGCATGCGAAGAAATAACGCGGGAAAGCCCCGGTATTCTCATCACCGTTTATTCCCGTTAGGACTATACTAGTGGCTCGCACGGCTTATTTACTGAAAGAGTTTAACATTATCAGGAGAGCATTATGGCTGTAACGAATGTCGCTGAACTGAACGAGCTTGTCGCACGTGTCAAAAAAGCCCAGCGCGAATATGCCAACTTCACTCAAGAGCAAGTGGATAAAATCTTCCGCGCTGCCGCCCTCGCCGCTGCTGATGCCCGTATCCCGTTGGCCAAAATGGCCGTGGAAGAATCCGGAATGGGTATCGTCGAAGACAAAGTGATCAAAAACCACTTCGCTTCCGAGTACATCTACAACGCCTATAAAGACGAAAAAACCTGTGGCATCCTGTCTGAAGATGACACCTTCGGTACCATCACCATCGCCGAACCTATCGGCCTGATTTGCGGTATCGTTCCTACCACCAACCCAACTTCTACCGCGATCTTCAAAGCGCTGATCAGCCTGAAAACCCGTAACGGCATCATCTTCTCGCCGCACCCGCGTGCGAAGAATGCCACCAATAAAGCCGCCGATATCGTGCTGCAGGCCGCTATCGCCGCCGGCGCGCCAAAAGACATCATCGGTTGGATCGACCAACCGACCGTCGAGCTGTCCAACCAGCTGATGCACCACCCGGACATCAACCTGATCCTGGCCACCGGTGGCCCGGGCATGGTGAAGGCCGCCTACAGCTCCGGCAAGCCTGCCATCGGCGTCGGTGCCGGTAATACCCCGGTCGTGGTAGACGAAACCGCAGACATCAAGCGCGTGGTCGCCTCTATCCTGATGTCCAAAACCTTCGACAGCGGCGTTATCTGCGCTTCCGAACAGTCGGTCATCGTCGTCGACTCTATTTATGATGCGGTACGCGAACGTTTCGCTTCCCACGGCGGCTATCTGCTACAGGGTAAAGAACTGAAAGCGGTTCAGGACATCATCCTGAAAAACGGCGGTCTGAACGCGGCCATCGTGGGGCAATCCGCACCGAAAATCGCCGAGATGGCAGGCATCAAAGTGCCGGCCAACACCAAAGTGCTGATCGGCGAAGTGAAGCTGGTCGACGAGTCCGAGCCTTTCGCACATGAAAAACTGTCGCCTACCCTGGCGATGTACCGGGCCAAAGATTTCGAAGACGCCGTCGCCAAAGCTGAGAAACTGGTCGCCATGGGCGGTATCGGCCACACCTCCTGCCTGTACACCGACCAGGATAACCAAACGGCTCGCATCGCCTACTTCGGCGATAAAATGAAAACGGCTCGTATTCTGATCAACACCCCAGCTTCTCAGGGCGGTATCGGCGACCTGTATAACTTCAAACTCGCGCCTTCGCTGACGCTGGGTTGCGGCTCCTGGGGTGGTAACTCCATCTCTGAGAACGTCGGACCTAAACACCTGATCAACAAGAAAACTGTAGCGAAGCGAGCAGAAAACATGTTGTGGCATAAACTTCCGAAATCGATCTACTTCCGCCGGGGCTCGCTGCCTATCGCGCTGGAAGAAGTGGCGACCGACGGGGCAAAACGCGCCTTCATCGTGACCGACCGTTTCCTGTTCAACAACGGCTATGCCGACCAGATCACCAAGGTTCTGAAGTCTCACGGCATCGAAACCGAAGTGTTCTTCGAAGTGGAAGCCGATCCGACGCTGAGCATCGTGCGCAAGGGCGCAGAGCAGATGAACTCCTTCAAACCGGACGTCATCATCGCGCTGGGCGGCGGTTCGCCGATGGACGCCGCCAAAATCATGTGGGTGCTGTACGAACATCCTGAAACCCACTTCGAGGATCTGGCGCTGCGCTTCATGGACATCCGCAAGCGTATCTACAAATTCCCGAAAATGGGCGTGAAAGCGAAAATGATCGCCATCACCACCACGTCAGGCACCGGTTCGGAAGTCACGCCGTTTGCCGTCGTAACCGACGACACCACCGGACAGAAATACCCGTTGGCCGACTATGCGCTGACCCCAGACATGGCAATTGTCGATGCCAACCTAGTGATGAACATGCCGAAATCCCTGTGCGCCTTCGGCGGTCTGGATGCGGTCACCCACGCGCTGGAAGCCTACGTTTCGGTGCTGGCGAACGAATACTCCGACGGCCAGGCGTTGCAAGCGCTGAAACTGTTGAAAGAGTATCTGCCGGCCAGCTATAAAGAAGGCGCGAAAAATCCGGTTGCCCGTGAACGCGTGCACAACGCCGCCACCATCGCCGGTATCGCCTTCGCCAACGCCTTCCTCGGGGTCTGTCACTCCATGGCGCACAAGCTGGGTTCGGAGTTCCACATTCCGCACGGCCTGGCCAACGCGATGCTGATTTCCAACGTCATTCGCTACAACGCGAACGACAACCCGACCAAGCAGACGGCCTTCAGCCAGTACGACCGCCCTCAGGCGCGCCGCCGCTACGCTGAAATCGCCGACCACCTCGGCCTGAGCGCACCGGGCGACCGCACTGCGCAGAAGATTGAGAAACTGCTGGCCTGGCTGGACGAGCTGAAAACCGAGTTGGGCATCCCAACCTCCATCCGTGAAGCGGGTGTGCAGGAAGCGGACTTCCTGGCGAAAGTCGACAAGCTGTCGGAAGATGCATTCGACGACCAATGTACCGGCGCCAACCCACGCTATCCGCTGATTGCCGAGCTGAAGCAAATCATGCTGGATACCTTCTACGGCCGCGAATTCAGCGAAGCGGTAGAAGAGGAAGCGGCCGCTCCGGCTGCCGCCAAAGCCGCGGTAAAGAAGCCCAAGAAATAACGGTTCCGTGAACCGATAAAAAAAACCCGCCAAACGGCGGGTTTTTTATTGCGCCTGAGGCGCTGCATTTCGATTCACGCCGCCAAAACGCTTCAGCGGGCTCTGGCGGCATTTTCACCCTTAGTCCAGGGAGTGAATCGCCTCTTTATAATGCTTGCGGCAGACGGAGACATAGCTCTCGTTACCGCCAATCACCACCTGTTCACCGGCATGCATCGCTTTGCCATTCTCGTCCAGTCGCAGCACCATATTGGCTTTGCGCCCGCAGTGACAGATGGTTTTCAATTCCACCAGCTTATCGGCCCAGGCCAGCAAATAGTGGCTGCCGGTAAACAACTCACCGAGAAAATCGGTGCGCAGGCCGTAACACAATACGGGAATGTCCAGTTGGTCCACCACATCGCACAATTGCTCAACCTGCGCTTTGGTCAGGAACTGGCTTTCATCGAGCAGCACACAATGCACCTGCTGCTGCTGATGCTCTTGCTGAATCATGGCGAAGAGCATTGAGTCGTTGTTATAGAGCTGGGCCTGTGAAGATAACCCGATGCGCGAGCTGACTTTGCCTACGCCATAGCGGTGATCGATCTCCGCGGTGAACACCAGCGTGCGCATACCACGCTCTTGATAGTTATATGAAGACTGTAGCAGCGCGGTAGACTTGCCGGCATTCATCGCAGAGTAATAAAAATAAAGTTGAGCCATGGCCCCGCCACTCCGATGGTATAAGAAATATTCAAATGTTGATTAGGACGGTGAGTGTACCATAACCCGCCCCCCGGCTCAGCCCAAAGCGAAAGAATATTGCGTTCGCCGTAATAATGCGCTTTCAAGCGAAACATATCGTTCTGTCGGCATGTTCTTTTTACAGCTATTTACAGGATAATGTATGCCTGTCATCACTATTAATTCTTGCTAATGGTTAGCCCCGGGCATTTGCCCATTAATGCATAGCCGCCCTTTCCCCTCCGCAGGCGCTGTAGCTGCGGCGGAACGCCTGTCTATTTATAGGTGAGGCCAATAACGGGCATTTAATCGCCTTCGCCGACGCCCCGACGTTACCTGACGCAATCTTTACCTATATACCCCTATTGTTTACAATGTCTGCCTTGCCATGGCGTGATTAAGCCCACAGAACCCATTGTAATATTGATATAAATTACGGCGATAACTTATCGATGAAAGCCTTGCGACACGCGCCCTTTAAAGCCTGTCTGCTGAAATTTTGACTTAAGCTCGATGAAGGTAATAGTTAACAGGCCTTCCTATTATTTGTCGGACTGATCCGATTAACGGTTTTTTTAAAGGTAAATTTGAGTATTCAAGTCAATTTGGCTATTGCAGAAAAGAAAAGAGCACTCTATTATTATCGAGACGCCCCCCACCAATATAATTTGAGACTAGGACAATGAGCGAAGCATTAAAGATTTTGAACAACATCCGCACCCTGCGCGCCCAGGCAAGAGAATGCACTCTGGAAACGCTGGAAGAAATGCTCGAGAAACTGGAAGTTGTTGTGAACGAACGTCGCGAAGAAGACAGCCAGGCTCAAGCAGAAATCGAAGAACGCACTCGTAAGCTGCAGCAATACCGCGAAATGCTGATTGCTGACGGTATCGACCCGAATGAGCTGCTGCAAACCATGGCTGCCAACAAGGCTGCCGGTAAAGCAAAACGTGCAGCACGTCCTGCTAAATACCAATATAAAGACGAAAACGGCGAGCTGAAAACCTGGACCGGCCAAGGCCGTACTCCTGCGGTGATTAAGAAAGCTATCGAAGAGCAAGGTAAATCTCTGGACGATTTCCTGCTGTAATAGCGATTCAGTCCGTATCTGAAAGGCTCCCTGCGGGGGGCCTTTTCATTTTAAATCTTATCGTTCTGTACCCGCCCTCCTATCCTTTTAGTAAATATCCTAATTCGCTTTTCCTTCGATCATGAAATTTCAGTGAAAAAAAAGGGACCCTAAGGCCCCTGTATCGCATTAAATCTCGTCCAATTATTGAACCTGATAGAATGCCTTATACCAGTCAACAAAGCGCTTCACACCCTCTTCAACGCCGGTTTCCGGTTTGAAACCAATGTCACGATAAAGCTCTTCCGTATCCGCACTGGTATCCATCACATCGCCTGGTTGCATCGGCAGCATATTCTTACGGGCGGTGACCCCCAATGCCTGCTCCAGCGCGCTGATATATTCCATCAGTTTTACGGGAGCGCTATTGCCGATATTATAAACATGGTACGGAGCAGAACTGGTCGCCGGCGATCCCTGTTCAACGGTCCAGGATGGATTTGCCTGCGGAATAACCGCCTGCAAGCGCACTATCGCCTCAGCGATATCATCGATGTAAGTAAAATCGCGATGCATTTCGCCATGGTTATATACGTCGATGCTCTCCCCCGCCAATATGGCTTTGGTGAATTTGAACAGCGCCATGTCCGGACGCCCCCAAGGGCCATATACGGTAAAGAACCGCAGTCCGGTCGTCGGGAGACCGTATAAGTGGGAATAACTGTGCGACATCAGCTCATTGGCTTTTTTGGTTGCCGCATACAATGACACCGGATGATCGACACTGTCTTCCGTGGCAAAAGGCAACTTGCGATTCAGGCCATATACCGAGCTGGAGGAAGCATAAAGTAAATGCTCGACCTTATTGTGACGGCAGCCTTCCAGAACGTTTAAATGGCCAATCAGGTTGGCATCCGCATAAGCCAACGGGTTGACCAGCGAATAACGTACGCCGGCTTGAGCACCCAAATGAATGACTCGCTGGAACTGCTGCTCGGCAAACAATGCCGCCATACCTTCACGGTCAGCCAAATCCAGCTTGATAAAGCGGAATCCCGGCTTATCCGTCAGTCTGTCCAGACGAGCCATTTTCAGGCCCACGTCATAATAGTCGTTCAGGTTATCGATGCCTACAACCTGATGGCCGGCGGCCAATAAACGCTCTGCAACGTGATAACCAATAAACCCTGCGGCGCCTGTAACCAGGAATTTCATACCCACTCCTTAAATAACTGGTTTAATCGAGGCTCCGCGGCCAATCGCGTAGTAGGTAAAGCCGCGATTTTCCAAACGCTCAGGATCGTACAGGTTACGCCCATCAAAGATCACCGGCTGCTTCAGTGCACTCTTGATCACATCGAAGTCCGGTGCGCGGAAGTTCTGCCATTCAGTGCAGATCACCAAAGCATCGGCGCCGTGCAACGCAGCTTCTTTGGTTCCCATCAGCTTCAAATCGTCGCGCTGACCATAGATGCGTTGAACTTCGTTCATCGCTTCCGGATCGTAGGCTTGAACGGTGGCGCCGGCAGCCCACAACTTCTCCATCAGCACGCGGCTGGACGCCTCACGCATGTCATCGGTATTCGGCTTGAACGCCAGGCCCCACAGCGCGAAGGTTTTACCCTTCAGATCGCTGCCGAAATAGTCTTTGATAAAGCTGTTCAGCTTGTCTTTCTGTTGGTAGTTGACCTGCTCTACCGCCTGCAGCAGCTTCGGTTGGTAACCGATCTGCTCCGCCGTGCGGATCAACGCCTGGACATCTTTCGGGAAGCAAGAACCACCGTAGCCGCAGCCAGGGTAGATGAAGTGATAACCGATGCGTGAGTCAGAACCGATGCCCTGACGCACTTTCTCAATGTCCGCACCCAGCATTTCCGCCAGGTTGGACATTTCGTTCATAAAGCTGATCTTGGTCGCCAGCATACAGTTGGCGGCATATTTGGTCAGCTCTGCGCTGCGGATATCCATCATGATCATACGATCGTGATTGCGGTTAAACGGCTCGTACAGCTCGCGAATAGGTTCGATCACATCTTTATTATCGGTACCGATAACGATGCGCTCAGGGCGCATGCAGTCTGCCACCGCCGCGCCTTCCTTCAGGAATTCCGGGTTAGACACCACGTCGAACGGCACGTTGCTGCCGCGCTTCGCCAGCGTATCCGCCATCACCTGACGCACCTTGTCCGCCGTGCCGACCGGAACGGTGGATTTGTCGATCACCACTTTGCGATCGGTCATGTGCTCAGCGATGGTGCGAGCAACCGCAGTGACATATTTCAGGTCAGCGGAACCGTCTTCATCCGGCGGCGTACCGACGGCGATGAACTGGATATTCCCGTGCGCCACGCCCGCTTTGGCATCGGTAGTGAAATGCAGACGGCCGGCCTCATAGTTTTGCTGCACCAGCGGCGTCAGGCCCGGTTCAAAAATCGGGATATTTCCTTTTTTCAGGTTTTCGACTTTTCGCTCATCGACGTCAATGCACATAACGTCATGGCCAACTTCAGCCAGCACGGCGGCCTGCACCAGACCCACATAACCAATACCAAAAACTGTTACTTTCATGTGAAAATCCTAGTTTTTCAAATTAAGACGAAAGATCACTCAATTATTTCTTGTCAGCGGCAACAACCTGTTGCAGCCACTGAGAAAATTCTTTACCGAGGCTGGCATGGCGCATACCGTATTCCACAAATGCCTGCATGTAACCCAGTTTGTTGCCACAATCATGGCTCACGCCTTTCAGGTGATACGCTTCCACCGTTTCCTGCTGCATCAACATTTCGATGCTGTCAGTCAGCTGAATTTCGTCGCCGGCGCCTGGAGGCGTTTTCGCCAACAGCGGCCAAATATCGGCGGACAGCACGTAACGACCGACAATCGCCAGATTGGAAGGCGCTTTATCCGGCGACGGCTTCTCGACCACGCTGACCATCGGCGCGCTTTCGCCCGGTTGCAGCTTGACACCTTTACAATCGGCTACGCCGTAGTTTCCGACATCTTTATGCGGCACGGGCTCAACCATGATCTGGCTGACGCCGGTGGTTTCGAAGCGCTGCAACATTTCGCGCAGGTTATCTTTTTTCGGATCGGCGCTGTATTCGTCGAGGATCACGTCCGGCAACACCACGGCGACCGGCTCATCGCCCACCATCGGATAGGCGCACATGATAGCGTGCCCCAAACCTTTGGCATTCCCCTGACGGACTTGCATTACGGTAACGCCTTTCGGGCAGATCGATTGCACTTCATCCAGCAATTGGCGCTTGACGCGTTTTTCCAGCATCGCTTCCAGTTCGAAACTGGTATCAAAATGGTTTTCGATCGAGTTTTTGGAGGAGTGGGTGACCAACACAATCTCGTTAATCCCTGCCGCAATACACTCATTGACGACGTATTGGATCAGCGGTTTATCAACCAGCGGCAGCATTTCTTTTGGAATGGCTTTGGTGGCCGGTAACATCCGCGTACCCAAGCCTGCAACCGGGATCACGGCTTTTCTGACTTTGCGATTTACAGCAGGCATTATTTCCTCTCTTAAAGCTAAAGCGCTCATTTTATGAGCTTGGGCTCGATATAAAAAAACCTCCGGAGTATACCAGCTTATGCGCGCCGAGCATTAGCCAGAACACAAATCGAAAACATTTAGGACTATTACCCGTTCTGATAATCGGGAGAATAAATAAACGGTTTAATTACCGATAAGTGAATAGCTTAAGATCTCGCCGCTCGGCGCCCGTTATTCAGCGCTCAGCATCAGCCGCAATCGGCCCCCGCTGCCCCACACCTGACATTGCCAGGCGGTGCAACGTTGACTGATCTGGTTCATATAGGTAGCCCCTAGCGTCCCCAGCGGTACGCCGTTGCTCAGCTGAATTTGATTATCCCCGGTATTGACGTTGGCATGCAGCCCGGCGGACACCAGAATCAGGTTCTTATTTTCGGCGTGGTAATATCCCAGCAACAGTGGGAATTGGCCATCTAATTTCCCCTGCCGCAATAATTGATTAACCTGCTTTAACAATGCTGACATTTGCGGCAGACGATGTTGTTGATTAGCCAGATGGTCTTGCAGCAACCCATTAAATAATGCGCGCAACAGCAATGCCGCCAATACGCCATTATCGCCGGCGCGCGTGACGTCCAGGCAATAGAATGCCAGGTCTTTTTCTGACAACGCGGCAATATCCAGCACCAGGCCGGGATTTTCGCCCGTGGTTAACTGCCGATAGTTGATCCGGCAATGTGCAATGGTCTGCTGTACCGGCGGTTGCAGTTGTTTAAGCAGTTTGACGGCTTCGGAAGGGTTTTTGCTCAGCGCATCCCAATCCTGAAACAGCTCAACCTCTTCAATCGCCTGAGAGGTGAACATATTGGGGTATAAACACGCCAGCACCGCTTCACGCAGGCGATTGAGATCGGTCAGGGGCTTCAGCAGGACATCCTGTACGCCCAAGCGTAACACCTTGGCAATGTCGGCCATCTTGTCGGTGGCCGAGATCACCAGCACCGGGATCTGCCCCCCCTGCAAACGCAGGTGCTCAACGAATTCGATACCGCCCATTTCCGGCATCGCGAGATCGCACAGAATCAGATCGGGCTTGAAGTCATCGACGGCACTCAGCGCCTGCAAACCGTTGGTCGCCTCGCCGGTTTCAGCGCCCAGCGAGGTCAAATAACCGACCAGCACGGAACGAAAAACCTGTTCGTCCTCAACGATCAAGATGCGTTTGTGAGTGAGTGGTAATGCCATCAGCCGAGCCTCGTCCCTTTCCATAGTGTAATAGTGGCTCAAAAAGGTCACTTATGCTCGTCTGAATCAGACCGACCGCGCATTGCCAACCAAGAACCGAGAATTATCTATTTTTTATCAACGGCAACAACCGATCCAGTTGTTTTTCCACCGCCAGTAACCCTGCCTCGATCGCTTCATCGGCGCGGTGGAAATCCAGCGTCGAGATTTGCGGGCAAAAAGGTTGGATCAGCACGTCCGGCGGATCGCTCGCCATCCGGTTACGCTTCAGGCGATTTTCCAGCATCTGAATCGAGGTGCCCATAATCTCCATCGCCGTCGGCGCCGTCGTCGGTTTACGCTGTCGCATTCTGCCGACGCGCTCTCTCAGACGCCCGCGCCAGGTATCGGCAGGCGCATCGTCCGAACTTTCGTCCTCAATGCGTACCGAGAACAAATCCTGCTGCATCAGGTGCGCGTCATGCTGCAGATCGACCGCGATGACGATATCGGCACCCAGCGCCCGGCAGAGCGACACCGGCACCGGATTGACCACCGCGCCGTCCACCAGCCAATAGCCGTCGGCCCACACCGGCGCCAGCAGGCCAGGCATGCTGCAGGAAGCGCGCACCGCCTGATGAATATCGCCTTCGGTCAGCCACAGTTCGCGGCCGGTGCTGAGATTGGTCGTCACGGCGCCGAACTTCAGCGCGCATTCGGCAATATCGTTGATCTTCAATAGCTGTCCGACGGCGTTAAACACCCGATCGCCGCGCAACAAGCCACCACGCTGCCAGGAAAAGTCCATCAGACGAATCACGTCCCAATAGCTGAACGACCGCACCCACTGCTCCATCGCCGGCAGGCGATGGCTGGCGAACGCCGCGCCCACTAACGCACCGACAGAGCAGCCGGCAACGATATCGACCTCAATTCCCAGTTTCTTTAACGCATTGATCACGCCGATGTGCGCCCAGCCTTTAGCCGAGCCAGCTCCCAGCGCCAGTCCGATCTTGATTTGCCGCATAGCGCCATCCTCTCGGTAACAGGGGGTATCTGCTTTCAGGGTAGATTGTCACTGACGAATATTGTTAGGTAACATATGCGCTAAATTCATTTTCTGCCTCGTCTTCTCAGGAGTTATTTTGCCCGAATCATGCCCATGCGGCAGCGGACTAGCGTATAACGCATGCTGTGCCCCTTTTATCAGCGGCAATCAACCGGCGCCGACGCCCGGCCAGCTGATGCGTTCACGCTTCACCGCCTACGTGAATCATAACGTCGATTATCTGATCGCTACCTGGCACCCCGACTGCGGCGCCGAAGCCTGGCGCAATGCGATCGTCGACAGCTTTAAAAATACCGAATGGCTGGGCCTGACGATCGTGGAAGAGAAAGCCGGCCATGAGCCGGACGAAGGCTTCGTCGAATTCATCGCCCGTTTTACCGATGGCGAAAGCGGCGAACCGCAGGCGATGCATGAGCGCTCGCGCTTCCTTCGTCGCGATCAACGTTGGTATTATATCGACGGCACCAAACCCCAGCCCGGCAGAAATGCAATTTGTCCCTGTGGCTCAGGGAAAAAATACAAGAAGTGCTGCGGGCGCTAGCCGGCCGGCGCTTCACGTTTACGCCTGCGCAGACAGGCCGTTCAGTATCAGACAGGATCCTCAAACCCATGCCACACCAAAATGTACAACGGAAAGTGTTACGCACCATCTGCCCGGACGCCAAAGGGCTGATCGCCAAGATCACCAACATCTGTTACAAGCACGAACTCAATATCGTTCAGAATAATGAGTTCGTCGATCACCGCACCGGGCGTTTCTTCATGCGTACCGAGCTGGAAGGCATTTTCAACGACAACACGCTGCTGGCCGATCTGGACAGCGCGCTGCCGGAAGGTTCGCTGCGCGAGCTGCACAGCACCGGGCGCCGCCGCATCGTGGTGCTGGTCACCAAAGAGGCCCACTGCCTGGGCGATCTGTTGATGAAAAGCGCCTATGGCGGCCTCGACGTTGAAATCGCCGCCGTGATCGGCAACCACGACACGCTGCAAACGTTGGTGGAACGTTTCGATATTCCTTTCCATCTGGTGAGCCACGAAGGCTTGACGCGTGAGCAACACGACCGCGAAATGACGGCCCAGATCGATCAATATCAGCCGGATTACGTGGTGCTGGCCAAATATATGCGCGTGCTGACCCCGGCCTTCGTGCAGCATTATCCGAATCAGGTGATCAACATTCACCATTCGTTCCTGCCGGCGTTTATCGGCGCGCGCCCTTACCACCAGGCCTATGAGCGCGGGGTAAAAATCATCGGCGCCACCGCCCACTACGTTAACGACAATCTCGACGAAGGCCCGATCATCATGCAGGACGTGATCCACGTCGATCACACCTATTCCGCCGAGGATATGATGCGCGCCGGGCGCGACGTAGAGAAAAATGTGCTCAGCCGCGCGCTGTATCAGGTGCTGGCACAGCGCGTCTTCGTCTACGGCAACCGCACCGTTATTCTGTAATCGTTCAATAAATCGGTGCATTTCGTTCAGGGATGCACCGTCAAGAATAAAAAAACGGCAAACGATTCATTTTCTGCATTTCAATGCTTTACACATCCGCTTCATTTGATATGATGCGCCCCGCTTACCGAGACAGCGCTCTCGCAAGCAAGGCCAGTTAAATAGCCATGTAATATGGTGGGGTTCCCGAGCGGCCAAAGGGAGCAGACTGTAAATCTGCCGTCACTGACTTCGAAGGTTCGAATCCTTCCCCCACCACCATCTTTTCGTTGCTGATACGCATTGGGTTAAAGCGAATCAGAAAGGGAAGGATAACGTGCTTTAGCGCGGCCCGAAAGGGTGAGGAACGAAGTGACGAATAATCCTTCCCCCACCACCATCTTTTCTCCGCTAGGAGCGAAGAAGCAGTAAAGAAGCCGGCCAGGTTTCTTCCGGATAAAACCGGAGCAACAATTAGTAAATCCATGAATATCATGGTGGGGTTCCCGAGCGGCCAAAGGGAGCAGACTGTAAATCTGCCGTCACAGACTTCGAAGGTTCGAATCCTTCCCCCACCACCATCTCTTGCAAAAACTCCCTAAACCGACTTAAAGCACACCGCATCCATATTGCTCCGCACTGGGGAAGGATGAGAAGCTTCGACCAAGGTTCGAGTCTCACGCAGTGAGACAACGCGCTTCAGCGCGGCCCGCAGGGTGAGGCGCGCAGCGACAAATCATCCTTCCCCCACCACCATCTCTTGCAAAAACTCCCTAAACCGACTTAAAGCACACCGCATCCATAATGCTCCGCACCGGGGAAGGATGAGAAGCTTCGACCAAGGTTCGAGTCTCACGCAGTGAGACAACGCGCTTTAGCACGGCCCGCAGGGTGAGTCGCACAGC
The DNA here is from genome assembly GCF_001537385.1 of Serratia sp. 2880STDY5682894. Lineage (NCBI taxonomy): Bacteria > Pseudomonadati > Pseudomonadota > Gammaproteobacteria > Enterobacterales > Yersiniaceae > Serratia > Serratia sp. 2880STDY5682894. The sequence goes on from NZ_FCJA01000007.1 coordinate 80,978, forward strand.
GACGAATCATCCTTCCCCCACCACCATCTCTTGCAGAACATTCCCAAATCGACTTAAAGCACATCGCCCCCAATGCTCTCGTATCAATAAAACTCAATTACCCCCCCTTATTCCCCGCGTTCACCTCGATGTTTTATTTCCTCACTCCCAGCCGTAACTTGAACTCCGGCCGACAATTCGCTATACCACTGGCTTCTTTAGTGCAGTAAGGAACAGGTGGATGCGAAACAATATTTGCGTTTTTTGTGGCGCCAGTGAAGGCGTCAATCCCGCTTATGCCGAGCAGGCTCGTCAACTGGGGCAGCTGCTGGCCGCACAGGGGCGCCGTTTAATCTACGGCGGCGGCAAGAAAGGATTGATGGGGATCGTGGCAGATGCCGTGTTGGCGGCGGGCGGTGAAGCTGTCGGCATTATCCCCGAGCGCCTGGTTGAAGCGGAAACCGCGCATCGCGGCCTGACCGAACTGGAAGTGGTGCCTGATATGCATACGCGCAAAGCCCGTATGGCCGCGCTGGCGGACGGTTTTATCGCCCTGCCCGGCGGCATCGGCACGTTGGAAGAGTTGTTTGAAATCTGGACCTGGGGACAAATCGGCTATCACAACAAGCCGGTCGGCCTGCTGAACGTTAACGGCTTCTACCGCCCGCTGAGCCAATTCCTCGAACACGTCGCCGATCAGGGCTTTATGCGCCACGACTATCTCGGCACCCTGCACATCAGTGAATCGGCGCAAACGCTGCTGCAACAGTTTGACGATTATCAACCCAAAAATTACGACCGCTGGGCGAAATAAACCCGCTGCGCAGCCAGCGGCCCTACCGCTGTCTGCGTTACATTTCCCGCCAAACTCTGCTACTATCACAGCACATTTTTCTCGTGAAAACGGCACCGCTCATGAAGTTTGTCTCTTTTAATATCAATGGACTGCGCGCGCGTCCGCATCAGCTGGCGGCAATTATCGAACAGCACCAGCCCGACGTGATCGGCCTGCAAGAAACGAAAGTTCACGACGACATGTTCCCGCTGGAAGAAGTCAGCCAGCACGGCTATCACGTGTTCTATCACGGGCAAAAAGGCCATTACGGCGTAGCGCTGCTGACCAAAGCGGAGCCTCTGGCCGTGCGCCGCGGTTTCCCGACCGATGAAGAAGATGCGCAGCGTCGCATCATCATGGCCGATCTGGCGACGCCGCAGGGCACGCTGACGGTGATCAACGGCTACTTCCCGCAAGGTGAAAGCCGTGACCACCCGATCAAATTCCCGGCTAAAACACGCTTTTATCAGGATTTGCAAAACTACCTGGAGCAGCAGCTGTCGGTGGAATCCCCGGTGTTGATCATGGGTGACATGAACATCAGCCCGAGCGATTATGACATTGGCATCGGCGAAGACAGCCGTAAACGCTGGCTGCGCACCGGCAAGTGTTCCTTCCTGCCGGAAGAGCGCGAATGGATGGACCGCCTGCTGAACTGGGGCCTGGTAGACACCTATCGCCACGCCAACCCGGGGCGCAACGACGAATTCTCGTGGTTCGACTACCGTTCCAAAGGGTTCGACGACAACCGCGGCCTGCGTATCGATCTGCTGCTGGCCAGTACCCCGCTGGCTTCGCGCTGCATCGCCACCGGCATCGATTATCAAACCCGCGGTATGGAAAAACCTTCCGACCATGCGCCGGTCTGGGCGGAGTTTACGCTGTAACCCCATCACCCCGGCGCTCGCCGGGGTTTTACTCTGTGAAGCCAATGAAAATTATCGACGTGGTAGCCGCTATTCTGGAACAGAACGGCCACATTTTACTGGCCCAGCGCGGCACAGGCAGCGATCAGGCCGGTCTGTGGGAGTTTCCCGGCGGCAAGGTTGAAACGGGCGAAAGCCAGCCAGAAGCGCTGGCGCGCGAGCTGGATGAAGAATTGGGAATTTGCGCCCGTATCGGCGACTATGTGGGCAGCAATCAGTGGCAGCAAGGCGAACGCATCATCCGCCTGCACGCCTGGCAAGTCACGGCGTTCTCCGGTGAACTGCAACAGCGCTGCCACTCGGCGTTGGTCTGGGTTACGCCGCAGCAGGCGCAGGAATACGCCCTGGCGCCCGCCGACGTTCCACTGCTGGCGGACTATATCGCCGCGCAAAGCGGTGCACGCTGAGCGCGGCGACAGGTTACATCGTCACTTCTTCAATCGCACCCAAATCAAGGGGTTGGTGCCGATGGTGTTAGGCTCACGCACGCACTGCAGCACTTCCCCTTCCACTTTAAGCACCGCGCCCTCGGAATAGTTTTGATTCTGGTAGACGCAACAGCGGTTGCAGGGCTGTGCCGGCGGTGGGTTGACGCCGCTTTTGGCCGTGCCCCAAATCTCCGGCGAAACCGGTAACACCACGTCCACATCGCCGCGATTGGCGACTGCCAGGCCGGAAAACATCAGGGCAGCGGCAGCCAATCCCCCACTGAGTCCACGCTTCATTCACTCTTCTCCTGCGCCTTGCCGGCGCTTTTCCTGCGTTTTTTGCCTCCGCTGGAGGGCGGCGGCGGCAATCCACGAAACGCCATGCTCGCCCGGCTCTGCTTAGCCTGATAAATCAGCTCTTGCAGCGTGCCGACCAACGGCTGCATAAAGTCCTGATAGCGGCAGGATTTCTCGCTGATTTGCGTCAGCGTGGCTTCCCAGTTGGCCGTCATATCAGGGCGCGCAGCAAGATCCGGCAGCGAGTGAATCAACGCGCGCCCGGTTTCGCTGGAGTGAATATAGCGTCCCTTCTTGTACAGAAACGCCCGCTTGAACAGCAATTCGATGATCCCCGCTCGCGTCGCTTCCGTTCCTAAACCATCGGTCGCCCGCAGGATTTTCTTTAACGCTTTATCTTGTACGAATCGCGCGATGCCGGTCATAGCCGACAACAGACTGGCATCGGTAAACGGCCGCGGCGGCTGCGTCTGGCGCTCCACCACTTCACCGCGTTCGCACAGCAGCTCATCGCCTTTGTCCACCACCGGCAGCGGTGCACCTTCGTTTTCCTCATCGCGCTCCTTGCTGCCCAGCAGCGTGCGCCAGCCGGCTTCCGCCAGGAAACGCGCCTTGGCGATAAATTTGCCGCCGGCGATATCCATCTCGATCACGCATTTGCGGAACACCGCATCCGGACAAAACTGCATCAGGTACTGGCGCGCCACCAGCCCATACACGTTCCGTTCATCCTGCGTCAAATTGACCTTGCCGGCGCGGGCGGTGGGAATGATGGCATGGTGCGCATCGACCTTTTTATCGTCCCAGCAGCGGTTGCGGCGATCGCTGTCGATCACCGGCTGCGGATACAGCTCGGGTTGGTGCACGCTGATGGCGTTCAGCACCGCGTGGCGGCCGGCAAAATGCTCTTCCGGCAGATAGCGGCAGTCGGAACGCGGATAGGTGATCAATTTGTGGGTTTCGTACAGCCGCTGGCAAACGTCCAGCACCTGTTGCGCGCTGAGGTTGTAGCGCCGGGCCGCCTCGATTTGCAGCGTGGAAAGCGAGAACGGCAGCGGTGCGGTATCTGATTCCCGTTTATCATTATAGGCCGTGACCAGGGCCGGCTGGCCCTCGATGCGCTTGACCACGTGTTCCGCCAACGGCCGGTGCAGCAAACGCCCTTCTTCATCCTGATAAGGTTCACAGGAGTCGCTGGGTTGCCACAGCGCCACAAAGCGTTCTTCTTTCGGCGTGACGATGTGCGCCTTAACCTCAAAGAAGTCTTTTGGCACGAAGTTTTCGATCTCTTCGTCGCGACGCACCACCAATCCGAGCACCGGCGTCTGCACCCTGCCCACCGACAGCACGCCGTCGTAACCGGCGTTGCGGCCCAACAGCGTATAGGCGCGGGTCATATTGATGCCGTACAGCCAGTCGGCGCGCGAACGCGCCAGCGCGGACACGCACAGCGGGATAAAGTCTCGGTTGTCGCGCAGGCGCTCGACCGCACGCTCCACCGCCTGCGGGTTGAGATCGTTGATCAGACAGCGGCGCACGTTCTGGCGCTTCTCCGCCGTCAAATCCAGGTAGTCCAGCACCTCATCCACCAGCAGTTGCCCTTCGCGATCCGGGTCACCGGCGTGAACCACTTCATCGGCTTCGAGCAGCAGCTTTTTAATCGCGTTGAGCTGTTTGCTGACCGAAGGCCGCGGCTGCAAGCGCCATTTTTCGGGGATGATCGGCAGATCCGCCAACGACCAGCGCGCATAGCGGCTGTCATAGGCGTCAGGCTGAGCCTGCTCCAACAGGTGGCCGACGCACCAGGTCACCACGTCGTTGTTGCCACAGGCGATATAGCCGTCGCCGCGGCGATGCGGCTTGGGCAAGACGTCGGCAATGGCGCGCGCCAAACTCGGTTTCTCGGCTATGAACAGTCGCATTAATCACCGTTTTTCTGGCTGAACGTCATCAAGAATTCTCTTACTTCTGCATAGTTCCCACGGAAGACGATCCGCTGGGCTTTCTTTTCCAACTGATAGCAATACATCGGATCGTAGTACTGCTGCAACAGAGGCGCCAACCATTCGCGGTGCGCGTCGCCCTGGCCGCTGAGGCGCTGAGCCCGCAGCGCCGCCTCCAACCGCTGCGTCAGCTGCTGGAAGCGCTCCAGGCCCAAACGGCGGCGGATGGCGAACAGGCCGTGATGCAAATAGTCGTCGTACTGCCGCCAGCCTTCTTCCACGCCATAGGCCTGTTCGAACTGTTCGCGCATACCGTCGATATATTCCGCCTGCAGGCGCGCCAGGCGAATGTCGAACGGATCGTCGATCACCGCCACCGGCGCCTGCTGCATGCCGTTGAACAACGGCAGCGGCAGATTGTTGCTGCCGATGATCCGCCCTTCGTCCTCCAGCACCCAACGGCGGCTGCCACCATGCTGTTTTTTCAGCAATAACACAGCCAGACGATTCTCAAAATCTATCTGCGAGCTCTGTCCCGACAACGTTCGGCCAAAAGATGAACCGCGATGGCGCGCCGCGCCTTCCAGATCGACGCCGTCGGCCAATTCGTTGACCAGCAGCGTCTTGCCGCTGCCGGTATTGCCGCCCACCAGGGCCATCGGCAATGCCGCGCTTTGCGTCAGTACACCGAGCAGATAATTGCGCAGTGCCTTATAACCGCCAGTGATACGCGGATAATCCACGCCGGCCTCATGCAGCCATTGCTGCACCAGCTGCGAGCGCAGCCCGCCGCGGAAGCAGTAAATATAGCCTGCGGGCCTCTCTGCGCAGGCCGCCAGCCAGGCGGCGGTGCGCTGTTCGCGCAGTTTGCCGTTCACCAGGCTGTGGCCAAGCGCGATCGCCGCTTGTTGCCCATGCTGCTTATAGCAGGTACCGACCGCCTGGCGCTCGCTGTCGATCATCAGCGGTAAATTCACCGCCTGGGCGAAGGCGCCCTGCTGAAACTCGATCGGCGCGCGCACGTCAATCAGCGGCACGTCCTGCAGGAAAATGCGTGGGTAATCGTCGCTGTCCGGCCTTCCTTGCATGTTGGACACTACGCAACCTCGATCAGCGGCTGCCCGGTCTGTGCGGCATGCAATTCGCCGATAGCGTTAAGCGTGATACCGTGCTGCTCGGCAATTGCCAGCACCTGCGCCTCCGACTCAGGCAATACCGCCAACAGCAAGCCGCCGGAGGTTTGCGGATCGCACAGCAGCTGGCGCTGCAAATCGCTCATCTCGCCCACCAGATGGCCATAGCTGTCGAAGTTGCGCCCGGTGCCACCCGGCACGCAGCCTTCGGCAATATACGCCTCGACGTCCGGCAGCTTCGGCACCCGATCGAACCAGACCGTCGCCTGCAGACCGGAGCCCTGGCACACCTCGCTCAGGTGACCCAGCAGGCCAAAGCCGGTGATATCGGTCATCGCCGTAACGCCCGCCACCTCGGCAAAGTCGGCGCCCGGCTTGTTCAGGCGGCACATCACTTCCGTCGCCAGGCCCTGATGCTCTGGGCGCAGCTTGCTTTGCTTCTCGGCGGTCGTCAGCACGCCGATGCCTAGCGGCTTGGTCAGATAGAGTTTCGCACCGGCCTGTGCGGCGCTGTTTTTCTTCACCCGCTCGGTATTGACCACGCCGGTCACCGCCAGGCCGAAAATTGGTTCCGGCGCATCGATGGAATGGCCACCGGCCAGCGCGATGCCCGCCTGCTGGCAGGCGAAACGCCCGCCGTCGATCACCTGCTGCGCCACCTCCGGTGGCAGTTTGGCGATCGGCCAGCCAAGAATGGCGATCGCCATGATCGGTTTGCCGCCCATGGCGTACACGTCGCTGATGGCGTTTGCGGCCGCAATGCGGCCGAAATCGAACGGATCGTCGACGATCGGCATGAAGAAATCGGTGGTGCTGATGATGCCGACGCCGTTGCCGATGTCGTACACCGCCGCGTCGTCGCGGGTTTCATTGCCGACCAGCAGGCGCGGATCGACAAACTTTTCCCGCTCGCTGTGCAAGATGGTTTCGAGAACTTTCGGTGAGATTTTGCAGCCGCAGCCAGCGCCATGGCTGTACTGGGTTAAACGGATCGCTGGCGATGTCATAGTCCACTCCCTTCGGTAACGGCACTCAAGATATCATAGGGTAGCGCTTGCCGAGGGGATTGATAAGAGCGGGCCGCCGATATGCGAACGGCCTGCTCAGAAACCATGCAATTTTGCGGGGTTTGGCGCATTTTCGCCGCGCCCCGCGGGAGAAAACTCAGAAATAGCTGACGAAAGGCGCGCTGTCCGGCGGCGTCACCTTGGTGGCGGCCTTCAGCTGTGGCGTGCCCAGATAGAGGAAACCGACGATCTCATCCTGCTCGCGGCAGCCGAAGGCTTCGCGCACCAGCGCATGCTCGGTCCAGGCGCCGGTGCGCCAGATGCCGTTAAAGCCCTGCGCCAGCGCCGCCATCTGCATCGCCTGCACCGCGCAACCGGCGGAAACCACCTGCTCCCAGCGCGGCACCTTGGTCTCTTCAGTACAGTGGGCGATGACGGTGATGATCAGCGGTGCGCGGAACGGCGCCTTGGTGGCCTTTTCGATCGCCGCTTCGTCCAGTTGATCCTGCTTCGCCGCCGCCTGCAGCAGCTGGCTGAAGCGCTCCAGGCCCTGATTTTCGATCATCACGAAACGCCACGGCTGCAGCGCGCCGTGATCGGGCGCACGCAGGCCCGCGTTGATGATATTTTGACGCACTTCCCCCGCCGGCGCCGGTTCCGCCAGGCGCGAAGCCGAGCGGCGATTCAATAAAAGATCCAGAGCATCCATCGTAAACTCCTGATAACAATTTTCATTCCGGCCACGTTAACATAGCTAAACGACGAGTTACAGCCTCGGCGATAGCGTCTGCGTGCCACGATTTAAAGCTGACATTTACCCGGCCGCTCATTAGGATAGCGGAACATTCTCGACTCTTGTTGGAGAGCACATGCGCACATTGTGGCAAATTATTGCCGGCATTTTCCGGTGGACATGGCGTCTGCTGAATTTTATCAGGGAACTGATCCTTAACCTGTTCCTGGTCTTGCTGATCCTGGTTGGGGTCGGCATCTATCTGTCCTTCCAAAGTTCCTCCACCTCGACGGCCCCGGCGCGCGGCGCGCTGCTGGTTGACTTAAGCGGCGTGGTGGTCGATCAGCCTTCGGTAAACAACCGGGTGCGGCAATGGGGCCGCGAACTGTTGGGTGCCTCCAGCAGCCGCCTGCAGGAAAACTCGCTGTTCGACGTGGTGGACAGCATCCGCAAGGCCAAAGACGACAAAAACATTACCGGCATGGTGTTGCAGCTGAATGACTTCGCCGGCGCCGATCAACCGTCACTGCGTTATATCGGCAAGGCGCTGCGCGAGTTCCGCGACAGTGGCAAGCCGATCTTCGCCATCGGCGACAGCTATAACCAGACGCAATATTTCCTGGCCAGCTACGCCAACAAAATCTACCTGTCGCCGCAGGGCGCGGTCGATCTGCACGGTTTTGCCACCAACAACCTGTATTACAAGTCGTTGCTGGACATGCTTAAAGTCACCACCAATATCTTCCGCGTCGGCACCTATAAATCGGCGGTCGAGCCACTGATCCGCGACGATATGTCCCCGGCGGCGCGCGAAGCGGACAGCCGCTGGATTGGCGGCCTGTGGCAGAACTATCTGGAAACCGTGGCGACCAACCGCCAGCTGACGCCGCAGCAGCTGTTCCCGGGCGCTGCCGGCGTGTTGAGCGGCCTGCAGGCAGCCGGTGGCGACACCGCCCGCTATGCGCTGGACAATAAGCTGGTGGACGAGCTGGCCTCGCGCACCGCGATCGAAAATCAGCTGGTCAAGGCCTTCGGCTGGGATAAACAGGCGAACGATTTCAACGCCACCAGCATCTACGACTACCAGCCGAAGCCGGACGCCAACCAGGGCGGTAAGATCGCCGTGGTGTTCGCCAACGGCGCCATCATGGACGGCCCGCAGACGCCGGGTAACGTCGGAGGTGACACTACCGCCGCCGAGCTGCGCCAGGCGCGCCTGGATCCGGCCATCAAGGCCGTCGTGTTCCGCGTCAACAGCCCGGGCGGCAGCGTCAGCGCATCCGAAGTGATCCGCTCCGAACTGGCCGCCGTGCGCGCCGCCGGCAAGCCGGTGGTGGTTTCGATGGGCGGCATGGCCGCGTCGGGCGGCTACTGGGTTTCGACGCCGGCCGACTACATCATCGCCAGCCCGAGCACCCTGACCGGCTCCATCGGCATTTTCGGCATCATCAACACCTACGAGAAAACCCTGGATACGCTGGGCGTGCACACCGACGGCGTGGCGACCTCGCCGCTGGCCGACATTGCGGTCACCAAGGCATTACCGCAAGAGTTCTCGCAGATGATGCAGCTGAACATCGAAAACGGGTATAAGAACTTCCTCGATTTGGTCGCCAAATCGCGCAAGATGACCCCGCAGCAGGTTGACCAAATCGCGCAAGGCCACGTCTGGCTCGGCAGCGACGCCAAGGCCAACGGCCTGGTCGATCAATTGGGCGATTTCGACGACGCGGTGAAGAAAGCCGCCGAGCTGGCGAAGCTGCAGCAGTGGCAGCTCGACTGGTTCGTCGATACCCCAAGCCTGAGCGATATGGTGCTCAGCCAGTTCGGCATTTCCATTCACGCCATGCTGCCGGCGGCGATTCAGGCCATGCTGCCCGCCCCGCTGGCCTCGGTCGCCAACGCGGTGAAAGAACAGCCGGGCTTGTTCAATAACCTGAACGATCCGCAAAACCGTTATGCGATCTGCCTGACCTGCGGAGAAGTCCGCTAACAAATAATTCTGCAGCCCGGCCATCGCCGGGCTTTTTTTCTGCCGCCATGCCCCTATAATTCAGCCCATCTTATCTTTGTTAAAATCATGACCATGCAAAAGAAATCCATTTACGTCGCCTACACCGGCGGCACCATCGGCATGCAGCGTTCCGATCACGGCTATATCCCGGTTTCCGGCCACCTGCAGCGCCAGCTGGCGCTGATGCCCGAATTCCATCGCCCGGAAATGCCGGATTTCACCATTCATGAATATGCGCCATTGATCGACTCTTCGGACATGACGCCGGAAGATTGGCAGCACATCGCCGACGACATCAAACAGAACTACGATCGCTACGACGGCTTCGTGATCCTGCACGGTACCGACACCATGGCGTTCACCGCATCGGCGCTCTCCTTCATGCTGGAAAACCTGGCTAAACCGGTGATCGTCACCGGTTCGCAGATTCCGCTGGCGGAGCTGCGCTCCGATGGCCAGACCAACCTGCTCAACGCGCTGTATCTGGCGGCTAACCATCCGGTGAACGAAGTCAGCCTGTTCTTCAACAACAAGCTGTTCCGCGGCAACCGCACCACCAAAGCGCACGCCGACGGCTTTGACGCCTTCGCCTCCCCGAATCTGCCGCCGCTGCTGGAAGCCGGCATTCACATTCGTCGCCAGCACGGCATCGACAGCCCGGCTTGCAACGGCGCGCTGCGAGTGCACGACATCACGCCGCAGCCGATCGGCGTGGTCACCATCTATCCGGGCATTTCCGGCGCAGTGGTGCGCAACTTCCTGTTGCAACCGGTCAAGGCGCTGATCCTGCGCTCCTACGGCGTCGGTAACGCGCCGCAGAAGGCCGAGCTGATCGACGAGTTGCGTGCGGCCTCCGAACGCGGCATCGTGGTGGTCAACCTGACGCAATGCATCTCCGGGCGCGTCAATATGGAAGGCTACGCCACCGGTAACGCGCTGGCGCACGCCGGGGTGATCAGCGGTTTCGACATGACGGTGGAAGCCGCCTTGACCAAGCTGCACTACCTGCTGAGCCAGCCGCTGACGCCGGAACAAATCCGCGCCCTGATGCAGCAAGACCTGCGCGGCGAACT
>NZ_FCJA01000007.1:91619-293256 GCF_001537385.1 Serratia sp. 2880STDY5682894
GAGCCACGGTGCCGATTTTCACCCCCGGTTGCAGCGGCAACATATCAATGCCGTTTTTCGCAAAGGGCAGGAGACGGACATCGACAGCTACAGCGCCTTCTTCGATAACGGCCACCGTGCGCAGACCGAACTGCACGGCTGGTTGCAATCGCAGGGCGTCCAGCGGCTGGCAATCATGGGCCTGGCGACCGACTACTGCGTCAAATTCAGCGTGCTGGATGCGCTGGCTGCCGGCTATCCAACGCAGGTGATCGTCGACGGCTGCCGCGGCGTGAATCTGCAGCCGGACGACAGCGAGCGGGCGCTGCAGGACATGGCGCGCGCCGGTGCGCAACTGGTTACCCTGTCACAATTTCTCGCCAGCTAAATCCTCTCGGGTGCCACCGGCGCCCTCTCTGCGCGGCGGCGAAAATATCGACGCCGCTCACAATACCGCCCTTCTTCTTCCCCAACGGCTTGTGACCGGCAGGCGCTTTTGCTGTTATGGCTGCGACGCTTTTGGCGTCAACCGGTTATACGCATCCGGGGCCCGCTGAGCCCGGCTTTATTGTGACCGCCTCTGGCGGTGCGGTCGGCCTTGCCGGCCCAAGGAGACAGACATGAAAATAACCCGAAAACTGCTGCCTTTGCTGGCGGCGGTGCAGTTGGCTATGGCCGGCGCAAGCACGGCCCAGGCGGCTTATCTCTCCGTCGGTTACTTCAACGGCGGCGGCGACGTCACCGCCGGCCCCGGTGGCGACATCGACAAACTGGACGTCACGCAAATCACCCACCTCAACTATTCGTTCGGCCTGATCTACAACGGCGAGAAAGACGAAACCAATGCGGCGCTGAAAGACCCCGCTCGCCGCCACCAGATCTACCTGTCGCCAAAGGTGATGGCCGATCTGCAACGGCTACCGACGCTGCGCAAGCAGAACCCCGAGCTGAAAGTGCTGCTGTCGGTAGGCGGCTGGGGCGCACGGGGCTTCTCCGCCGCCGCGGCGACTGCGGAAAACCGGGCGATATTCATCCGCTCCGCGCTGCAGGTGATCGCCCAGTATCAGCTGGATGGTATCGATCTGGACTGGGAATATCCGGTGAACGGCGCCTGGGGGCTGGTGGAAAGCCAACCGGCAGACCGCGACAACTTCACCCTGCTGCTGAAAGAGCTTCACCAGGCGCTGGGTAAAGGCAAGCTGTTAACCATCGCCGTCGGGGCCAACGTCAAAAGCCCGCAGGAATGGGTCGATGTGAAAAGCATTGCCCCTTACCTCGACTACATCAATCTGATGACCTACGACATGGCTTACGGCACACAGTATTTCAATGCCAACCTGTACGATTCAAAGCGTTGGCCAACCGTGGCGGCCGCCGACCGTTACAGCGCCGATTTCGTGGTAAAGAATTATCTGGCTGCCGGACTGAAACCGGCACAGATGAACCTGGGCATCGGTTTCTACGGCCGGGTACCGAAGCGGGCGACCGAGGCGGGCATCGACTGGGACAAGCCGGACGCCGCCAAACATCCGGTGACGCAGCCATACTTCAGCACGCGCGAAACCGCCCTGTTCAACGCGCTGGGGCTGGATCTCGGCAAAGACACCTACTTTAAATACCACGATATCGTCAGCAAATTGCTCAACGATCCGCAGCATCGTTTTCACGAGCACTGGGATGACGACGCCAAGGTACCTTACCTGACGCTGCAATCCGCCGCAGGCAAATCGCTGTTCGCCATCTCCTACGAGAACCCGCGTTCGGTGGCCATCAAGGCCGAGTACATCAAAAGCCAGGGATTGGGAGGGGCGATGTTCTGGGAGTACGGCGCGGACGATAACAACCGGCTGGCGCAGCAGCTGGCGGAATCGCTGGGTATCAAGGGCGAAAAACGGTGAACCGACGGGGCGATGGCGTCATCGCCCCGCTTTAGGGCAACCTTACTGCGGTTTGAGTTTGGCCAGCGGCTCGGCAACGAACTGCTGTTTCAGCTCTTGCTTGCTCTTCATCACGATCTGCCCGTCGGTGCCGATGCTCATGTGCTGCGGATCGACGTTGTTCATCGACTGCCACAGCATCACCGCCTGCAGGCTGTTTTCTTTTTGCTCCGGCGTCAGCGCCACGCCATCCGGCCATTTGCCCAGCTCAACCGCCTGTACCAGGCGCTGGTATATCTCGGGCGTCATCGCCGCAATCAGATCTTTCACGTCCATCAGAGCCCTTCTCGCTTAACAGATGAATAATTAGCTGAATCGATTTTGTTGGTTAAATTACCACTTAGCCGGCCGTTTGGTCGCCATTTTCGCCATCGGTGAAACTCAGCGAGGCGGAGTTGACGCAATAGCGGTCGCCGGTCGGCTGCGGGCCATCGGGGAAAACGTGCCCCAGGTGCGCGTCGCAATGACCGCAGCGGATTTCAACACGGTGCATATTATGTGAATTATCATCAAGATAACGGATTGCATCGGCGGAAACCGGCTCATAAAAGCTCGGCCAGCCGCAGCCGGAATCGTATTTGGTTTCGGAATAGAACAGCGGCTGGTTACAGCACAGGCAATGGTACACGCCCTCGCGCTTGTTGTGCAGCAATTTGCCGCTGAACGGCGCTTCGGTGCCGCGCTGTTGCGTCACATAACGTTGGATTTCATTCAGTTCCGTGACCGGATGACCGGGGGTTGTCTCTTTAGCCATTTGTGCTTATCTCTGAATGTGGATAATGTCAACGAAAACAATGATTAATAATAACAAAAAATTAACACCGCTGCAGGGGTTTTTGGCCTAAACTGTAGCCCATAAAGGCCACGTCACGATGATATGTGATAGCGATCACACATCTTGCGTATGCTGACTTTATACTTGGCGGCTTGTCCCCATATAACGGATGAGGCCGAGCGCAAATGGACTGTGCAATAAGCGTGCAAAACCACCCTTCCGGTTTGACTTGCCGCAAGAATTGACACGATTCCGCTTGACGCTGGGTAAGGTTTTTGTAATTTTACAACCAACCTTTTATTCACTAACAAATAGCTGGTGGAATATATGACTATCAAAGTAGGTATCAACGGTTTTGGCCGTATCGGTCGCATTGTTTTCCGTGCTGCTCAAGAGCGTTCTGACATCGAGATCGTTGCAATCAACGACCTGTTGGACGCAGAGTACATGGCTTACATGCTGAAGTATGACTCTACTCACGGCCGTTTCAACGGTACGGTAGAAGTTAAAGACGGCCACCTGGTTGTTAACGGCAAAACCATCCGTGTTACCGCAGAGAAAGACCCGGCTAACCTGAAGTGGAACGAAGTGGGTGTTGACGTGGTTGCTGAAGCGACCGGTATCTTCCTGACCGACGAAACCGCACGTAAACACATCACCGCTGGCGCTAAAAAAGTCGTTCTGACTGGCCCATCCAAAGATGCGACCCCAATGTTCGTGCGTGGCGCCAACTTTGACAAATATGCCGGCCAGGACATCGTGTCCAACGCCTCTTGCACCACCAACTGCCTGGCGCCACTGGCTAAAGTCATCAACGACAACTTCGGTATCGTTGAAGGCCTGATGACCACCGTTCACGCGACCACCGCCACTCAGAAAACCGTTGATGGCCCGTCCCACAAAGACTGGCGCGGCGGCCGCGGCGCATCCCAGAACATCATCCCTTCTTCTACCGGCGCAGCGAAAGCGGTTGGCGTTGTTCTGCCAGAACTGAAAGGCAAACTGACCGGTATGGCGTTCCGCGTACCGACGCCTAACGTATCCGTTGTTGACCTGACCGTGCGTCTGGAAAAAGCGGCTACCTACGAAGAAATCAAGAAAGCCATCAAAGATGCCGCTGAAGGTTCTATGAAAGGCGTTCTGGGCTACGTTGAAGACGACGTGGTTTCCACCGATTTCAACGGCGAAGTGCTGACTTCCGTGTTCGATGCCAAAGCCGGTATCGCACTGAACGACAACTTCGTGAAACTGGTTTCCTGGTACGACAACGAAACCGGTTATTCCAACAAGGTTCTGGACCTGATCGCTCACATCTCCAAGTAATGGCATGATGTTAAGCTGATAATGAGGGCGACATTTTTGTCGCCCTTTTTTATTTGTCTCTCCGGCAAACATTAAGGTAATGAAATGAACGAGAAAATTTTCACCCTGCCCGTTTCCGAACAGATTTCGCCTTACATCAGCCAGCGTCAACTCGATGAGCTGGGCGTGGTTGTGGTGTCGCACCCGAAAGTGCGCGCGGCCGTCGCGCTGCAAGGCGCCCATTTGCTGGCCTGGCAGCCCAGCGGTGAGCAGCCGGTGATTTGGCTCAGCAGCAATACCCCCTTCGCCAAAGGCAAGGCCATCCGCGGCGGCGTGCCGATCTGCTGGCCGTGGTTCGGCCCGGTAGCCCAACCCTCCCACGGTTTTGCCCGTAATCAGCCCTGGAGCCTGACGGCGCACGATGAAGATGACAACGGCGTCATCCTGACCTTTACCCTGAAAGACAATGAGCAGACCCGCAAACTGTGGCCGCACGCCTTCACGCTGATTGCCCGCTTCAAGCTGGGTGTGGAGTGCGAGATCGAGTTGGAATCGCACGGCGATTATCAGGCTACGGCGGCGCTGCACAGCTACTTCCAGGTCGGCGACATCGATCGGGTCAGCGTGGCGGGCCTGGGCGAGCCTTATATCGACAAGGTGGCGGGCGGCGCTGAGGCGCGCCAGGCGGGCGAAGTGACCTTCGTCGGCCAAACCGACCGCGTCTACACCCGCCCGGAGGCCTTCAGCCAGATCCGCGATCCGGCGCTCGCGCGCACCATCGAGGTTCACCACCATCATATGAGTGACGTTATCGCCTGGAACCCGGGCGTAGAGCTCTCCTGCAGCATGGGGGATATGCCGAACGACGGTTACAAGACCATGGTCTGCGTAGAGACCGGGCGCGTCAGTAAACCGCTGGTCGCCGCCGGCGAACAACCGGCCCGTTTGGGTGTGACCTTCCGCAGCCGTAAGAAAGCCTGAAAAGCCGTGCGCGGCAGCGCACCACAGATGTGCAAAAGGGGCGCCAGCGCCCCTTTTTGATGCACGCCACGCACGATGATCGTGCAATGCGTGATTAGAAGGTGTAGCTCACACCCGTCATCAGCAAACCGGTGTAGGATTTATCCACCATCGGACTGTCTTTCACTTCATCAGACAACTTCACATAGCGGCCGACGAAGAAGGCATTCCAGCTTTTGTTGATCTGGTAATTGGCGCTCAGCTCGAGATAAGGCGCCCAGCTATCGCCTGGGGTGTAGCTGTCAAGGCCGCTGCGGCGCGATTCATTGGCGCTGACGCCATAGTAATATTTGTTCTGGTTCTTGCTGTTCCACATCACGCCCACGCCTGGGACCAGCGTCAGCGCGTCCAGATCAAACTTGTACAGGTAAGCCACATCGCCCACCAGACCGTTGCTGTTGTTCAGCGTGTCGCCGGTGAAGGTGGTGCGGAGGGTGCCCCACTCGGCGTTGTGCGAGTAGGCCAGGCCGGCCATCAGCGTGCCGCGGCGCTTGTCGAGACGCTTCATGCGATCATCGTCGCTGTCGCCCGGACGGTAGCCCCATGGCGTGTAGTAACCCATGATGCTCAGCTGGTTTTCTTGATCCTTCCACAGGTAGTAACCGGCGGTCAGAGTACGGAAGTAGAAGTCGTCACCTTCATAGTCGATAACGGGCACCGGATAAACGCGGTCCTGATAACCACGATACGCGTCCGGGCTAACCAGCGCGGCAGCGCCGAGTGACCAGGTTCCCGCCTGAGCACTTTGCGCACAAACCATTGCGGAAGCGATAATTGCTAGCGTTTTGAGTTTTGAAATCTTCACTGGTTCTTTTTCCATAAATTACAGGGTTAATAGCTGCAACAGTTTATGTGAAAATTTAGTTACGCGCCTAATCTTTACAATAGAAAACGACCAAGATCGAATAACTTATAGCGGAATTATGAATTAATCATGGCGGAACGGTGACGTTTCATCCCGCAGGCCGCGCCAGACAAGGCATTTGGCTCACACGGTAATAACTGAGTCATTGATATGACTTAAAAAAAGCTTTTTCTGCGGCAGGAAATTTTCCGGCAAGCAAACTAAGCTTAAATCAGAAGGTGAATTTATCCTGGGCCCAGTGGCATACAGCGCAACTCGCGATAATAAGCGCACCAAGTTGGCATACGGGTTGCTGTACTCAGGCGTATTCTCATCTTTCGGGAGCCAGAACACTATCACACGCTCTCTTTAACCTGTGCTAATAACGAAAGGACGGGCATCATGAACATATTTGACCACTATCGCCAGCGCTACGAAGCTGCCAAGGACGAAGAGTTCACACTGCAGGAATTTCTTACCATTTGCCGGCAAGATCGCAGTGCCTATGCCAACGCGGCCGAACGTCTGCTGATGGCTATCGGTGAACCTGTGATGGTCGACACTGCGCTAGAATCACGCCTGTCGCGCCTGTTCTCCAACCGCGTGATCGCACGCTATCCGGCCTTCGAAGAATTCTACGGCATGGAAGAGGCCATCGAACAGATCGTCTCTTACCTGAAACACGCCGCCCAGGGCCTGGAAGAGAAGAAACAGATCCTGTACCTGCTCGGCCCGGTGGGCGGCGGTAAATCCTCGCTGGCGGAACGCCTGAAGGCGCTGATGCAGCGCGTGCCCATCTATACCCTCAGCGCCAACGGCGAACGCAGCCCGGTCAACGATCATCCGCTGTGCCTGTTCAATCCGCAGGAAGATGCCTCGATCCTGGAAAAAGAGTTCAACATCCCCAGTCGCTATCTCGGCACCATCATGTCGCCGTGGGCGGCCAAGCGCCTGCATGAGTTCGGCGGCGACATCACCAAGTTTAAAGTCGTGAAAGTGCGCCCTTCCATTCTGGAACAGATCGCCATCGCCAAAACCGAACCGGGCGACGAGAACAACCAGGACATCTCTGCGCTGGTCGGTAAAGTGGATATCCGTAAACTGGAGAACCACGCGCAGAACGATCCGGACGCCTACGGGTACTCCGGTGCCCTGTGCCGCGCCAACCAGGGGATAATGGAATTCGTCGAGATGTTCAAAGCACCGATCAAGGTGCTGCACCCGCTGCTGACGGCGACCCAGGAAGGTAACTACAACGGCACCGAGGGCATCTCCGCCCTGCCGTTCAACGGCATTATTCTGGCGCACTCCAACGAATCCGAATGGGTGACCTTCCGTAACAACAAGAACAACGAAGCGTTCCTCGACCGCGTGTACATCGTCAAGGTACCTTACTGCCTGCGCGTGTCGGAAGAGATCAAGATTTACGACAAATTGCTGGACCACAGCGAGCTGACCCACGCGCCCTGCGCGCCGGGCACCCTGGAGACGCTGGCGCGGTTTAGCGTGCTGTCGCGGCTGAAAGAGCCGGAAAACTCGAGCATTTACTCGAAAATGCGCGTGTACGACGGCGAAAGCCTCAAGGATACCGATCCGAAGGCCAAGTCCTATCAGGAGTACCGCGACTACGCCGGGGTTGACGAAGGCATGAACGGCCTCTCCACCCGTTTCGCCTTTAAAATCCTCTCGCGAGTGTTTAACTTCGATCACGCCGAGGTGGCGGCTAACCCGGTGCACCTGTTCTATGTGTTGGAACAGCAGATCGAACGCGAACAGTTCCCGCAGGATTTGGCCGAGAAATACCTGGAGCACCTGAAAGGCTACCTGATCCCGAAATACGCCGAGTTTATCGGCAAGGAGATCCAGACCGCCTATCTGGAATCCTACTCGGAATACGGACAGAACATTTTCGATCGCTACGTGACCTACGCGGACTTCTGGATTCAGGATCAGGAGTATCGCGATCCCGATACCGGTCAGCTGTTCGATCGTGAGTCCCTGAACGCCGAGCTGGAGAAAATTGAAAAGCCGGCCGGGATCAGCAATCCGAAAGATTTCCGTAACGAAATCGTTAACTTCGTGCTGCGTGCCCGCGCCAATAACAACGGCCGTAACCCGAACTGGACCAGCTACGAGAAGCTGCGCACCGTGATCGAGAAGAAAATGTTCTCCAATACCGAAGAGCTGTTGCCGGTGATTTCGTTCAACGCCAAAACCTCGACGGACGAGCAGAAAAAACACGACGACTTCGTCGACCGTATGATGGAGAAAGGCTATACCCGTAAGCAGGTGCGCCTGCTGTGTGAATGGTATCTGCGGGTCAGAAAATCCTCATAACGCCTCAGGTAAGCGGCATTATCAGGGCCATGTCCACCGTCATGGACGTTGCAGCGCAGCCCACGGAGGGGCGGCACATTGCGCTGCAGCGGCCGGGACATGAAGAGTTGGCAACGTCGTTTGGGGGAAGTATGGCCTATTTCATTGACCGACGGCTGAACGGCAAAAACAAGAGCATGGTGAACCGCCAGCGCTTCTTGCGTCGTTACAAGTCGCAAATCAAACAGTCGATTGCCGAAGCCATCAACAAGCGTTCGGTCACCGACGTAGACAGCGGGGAATCGGTCTCCATCCCCACTGACGATATCAACGAACCGATGTTTCATCAGGGGCGCGGCGGCACGCGCCATCGGGTGCATCCGGGCAACGACCACTTCGTGCAGAACGATCGCGTTGAGCGGCCTCAGGGCGGATCAGGCGGTGGCGGCGGCCAGGGCAACGCCAGCCAGGACGGTGAAGGCCAGGATGAGTTCGTCTTCCAGATTTCCAAAGACGAGTATCTCGATCTTTTGTTCGAAGATCTTGCCCTGCCCAACCTGAAAAAGAACCAGTACAAGCAGTTGACCGAGTTCAAAACCCACCGCGCAGGCTATACCGCCAACGGTGTGCCGGCCAACATCAGCGTCGTGCGATCGCTGCAAAACTCGCTGGCGCGGCGTACCGCCATGACCGCCGGGAAAAGGCGCGCGTTGCACGAACTGGAAGACGAGTTGAACCAGCTGGAAAACACTGAACCGGTGCAGTTGCTGGAAGAGGAGCGGTTGCGCAAGGAGATTGCCGAACTGCGCAAGAAAATCGAAAGCGTGCCGTTCATCGACACCTTCGATCTGCGCTACAAAAACTATGAGCGCCGGCCGGAACCCTCCAGCCAGGCGGTGATGTTCTGCCTGATGGACGTGTCCGGCTCGATGGATCAGGCGACCAAAGATATGGCCAAACGTTTTTACATTCTGCTTTATCTGTTCCTGAGCCGTACCTACAAAAACGTCGAGGTGGTCTATATTCGCCACCACACCCAGGCGAAAGAGGTGGACGAACAGGAGTTCTTCTATTCGCAAGAAACCGGCGGCACCATCGTCTCCAGCGCGCTAAAGCTGATGAACGACGTCGTCGAAGAGCGCTACGACCCGGCGCAATGGAATATCTACGCCGCGCAGGCGTCGGACGGTGACAACTGGGCCGACGATTCACCGCTGTGTCATGAGCTGTTGGCGAAGAAGCTCCTGCCGATGGTGCGTTATTACAGCTATATAGAAATCACTCGTCGCGCTCATCAGACGCTGTGGCGCGAATATGAGGATCTGCAGGCGAAATTCGACAACTTCGCCATGCAGCATATCCGCGAGCCGGACGATATTTATCCGGTATTCCGCGAACTGTTTCGCAAGCAAACCGTGTGAATAGCACCGCGCGAACGTCACCACAGCCGGAGAATGACATTTTCCGGCTGTTTCTTTTTCACCATTATATATTCAGAATATCTATGTTTAATTTTTAAACAAACCCAATATCAATAATAAGCCACATTGCCCAGAACGGCCCTCCCTATTATTTGCGCTTCTGAGGTTATTCCTAAACATTCACCTCCACGCCCGCACGGCTTGATAGGAATATTCCCATTCAGTTATCGTTACCTCATCGCTTAAGTCCTTTACTAAGCGAAATTTGCCTCATTTTATTTTTCCATGGCTTCTCAGCCCGCCACGGTGGGCATTTACCTGTCAGCAGGTTAGACATCATGATCGACTACACTCTCTATGGCCTCAACAAGCAAGATGTTGATGAATACCATAAGCAAATATGCTGCCTGCTCGGCAAAAGCGTGCTGCTGGTGCTGACCGCCAACAAGCCGATAACCAAACAGAATCTGCTCGCCTGCCTTATCCAGGAGGTGGAAAAACAACCCGATGATTATTTTCAGAGACTGCATCGTGCAGCAATAGAAATGATCGGCGTCAACGGGCGTTAAGGCGATATGCGCAAGGCGGAAATCTACGCCATTATTGCCACCCTCGTGGTGTTAATGATGATGTTC
Source organism: Serratia sp. 2880STDY5682894 (assembly GCF_001537385.1). Taxonomy (NCBI): domain Bacteria; kingdom Pseudomonadati; phylum Pseudomonadota; class Gammaproteobacteria; order Enterobacterales; family Yersiniaceae; genus Serratia; species Serratia sp. 2880STDY5682894. The sequence goes on from NZ_FCJA01000007.1 coordinate 101,849, forward strand.
ATCATTACCCTTGATAGCGATATCAACCCTTATCCTTAATAAGCGCCTATTACGCCGGCTCTTTAGCCCGACGTAATAGACAGTCTGTTGCGGGCTGTCACCTTGATTACCTTTCTGCCCTGGCTTTATTCATAACCGGCCGCTTCGTCAATCAAACCCGCCACCTCTGCGGCATGGGAAACCAGCGAAGCATGACTGGCATCCAGCACCATAACTTTCTTGGCCCGCAGCCGCTGCGCCATGTGCCGCTGATTCTCCGGCGCTATCATGCGATCGTCGCTGGAGAGCTGATACCATGACGGTTTATGTTTCCATGCCGGTTCGCCGATGGTGTTACCGAAGGTATCGGCCAGCGGAGCCTTCTGCGCCACCGCCATCACCAGCGCTTCGTCGGCAGTCAGATCCTGGCAAAAGCTCTCGTGAAACTTGTCGGCTTTGATCCACAGATAGCCGTCGCTGTCCGGGGCCAGATTCGCCACCGCCGCAGGAGGATGCGCTTGCGTAATACCGCCGGGGCTTTCTCCGGCGTCCGGCGCAAAGGCGGCGATGTAGACCAGGCCGACCACATTAGGCAGGTTGCCCATTGCCGTGATCACGGCACCACCGTAAGAGTGCCCCACCAACAATACCGGCCCCGCTTGCTGCGCGACCATCTTGCGCGTGCGTTCCGCATCCTCAGCCAACGAGGTCAGCGGCATTTCCACCGCATGCATCGCCGAATATCCCCTACGCGACAACTCGAGGATGACCTTACTCCAGTGCGCGGCGCCGCCCCAGAATCCGTGTACCAGCACGATAGTGGGTTTTGTGCTCATTGCCGACTCCTTCATCTTAGGGAAGCGCTATAGACAGATAAACTGCAGCCCTTAAGGGGCGCGCCTTGCTACCGGCGACGTCACGCAGTCCTCATTTTTATATAGTCAGGCTCGCGGCGTTCGGCAATAGCTACGACGGGTTAACGCACGCGATTTCCCGGCATCGCCATGGCCTATCCACGCAGCGTGCAAAGCAAAAAACGGGATTAAAACTAGGATTTTTACCCATACCGATCTAAAATTTCGCGCAAAAACAAAGAGAAGTAAATTTAGCTCACCGGGAAAAGGAATGAAGTTGTGAAGGAAATGATCTCCATCGTTTTTATGGCATGCCTGCTGGCGCTGCTGTTTTCGTGGCTGTTCGTCTACGGTCTTAACATTCATTAAACCTGCGGCGGCAATAAATCCCCCTCCCTGGCTGGCAAGCAGCGCATCGGGACGATGCGCTAAAACCGGCCCCCAAAGTGCCCACGAAAGCGAAACCTGACGCTATCCCGCCTTAACCTTTCCGCCCACAGATACATCAATAATATTTACGGATAACAGTCCTATCCCCTTTCTGCGTCCCTCGTCGACTTTTTTCTGACCTGGCGTAGCCCCCCAAACAGAGGGCTTGCCAGACGCAAAATGTTACCGGTAACTATGTTGTTGATTTCTTTTTGTAATAACCGGAAAGCCGTTAATAACCCTACGTTCTTTATAGAAATAAATTATGCATTCTTATGGATAAAGGTATGAATAAACGGCCTTTGGTCATTGATTATCACCCGCCAAGCTCCTAGAATTCGCGCGTAAAAATACAACTGGGATCGGGTTTCATGTCGTCGCTGTGGGTTGCAACGCAATACTGTTATTTTATTGGTCTGTTAGTTTCTATGATTTTCACCTACCTGGTTAGCCGGGACACCGTCAAAATACGCTGTATCAGCGCACTGACCATCGGGTTAACTTGGCCGTTGAGCCTGCCGGTCGTGTTGCTGTTTTCGCTGTTCTAATCCCCCAACAGACCTCGCGGCGGGCTTGGTTTTTTAAACAGCCATGCTAATGAAAAAGGAAAGGCCGCCGGCGTCGCGGATTTTTGGCGTGGGATAAAAAAACGCCATCGCAAGGCTGGCATGAAAACTGGAAGCAATGTGAGCAATGTCGTGCCGGCTCGGGGGGCACAGAAGGAGACAACCCTTTCCCCTCACCGACGAAAAGATGATAATACGTCTCATTATTGATTGTAAAGTCATTTCCCTGCGCAACGTTTCCCCTTTGGGAAAATATCAGCCGCGCGGCGCTCGCCAGCACCGATACAATCGCCCCGTCCCCCACACCAGCAGCCACAGCAAAATATTCATCCCCAACCAGAGCATCAGCAAGTAGAAGAAAGTTTGATAACCGGGTATGCCCCGGTCGGCCAAAAACGGGTTGAAGTGCAAAAATTTGACGATCGCGAAGGGGTTAAGATTGAAACGGTTGAACACGGCCGCCGTCAACAGCGGCGGCAACAGCGAGTAAAACGCCAGGCTGAACAGCAGCAGAATCTTAGTGCCCGAAGTGTTTTTATAATCTTTCATATCAATATATTGCGTCTTTCATCATGGTGCAGAAACCGCCAAATAGTCGCACGCCAGCCGACCCCGCGCACGAAAAAGAGTTCCAGGCCAGCGCGGAAATAAAGCCGATCCTGTGTTTAATCGTCATTTAGCGCTCGGGTGATATATACCCTGTGAATTTTAAATTACGATGCCGCCGCGCCGTCTTCAACCGCAGCGTTTGCCTGGCATCATCAGGAGGCATTAATGAAACCGGACGCACTCGCCCTGCCGCCGAGCCCGAAAAAGCTCAAAGTGATCTACGGCTGGTATATTTACGTGATCTATATCCTGCTGGTTTTCAACATTTACATGGCGGTCTACAACGTCTGCGTTCGGCATCCGCTTGAGGCGCCCCTGCTGTCGCTGTTTCACAGCCTGTTCCTCGCGCTGATGCTGCAGCAGGTGCTCAAGAAGAACGTCGTTTTCGCCTGGATCTTGCTGAGTTATTTTATCCTGATGCGCCTGTATTACGCCAATGTGCTGCATGTTGAATTCACGCTGGTGAGCCGCGGCCTGGTGCTGCTGATTCTGACGCTGCTGCTTACCGGTGCCGTGGCCGTCGGGCAACTGGCCACGCCCCCGCAGCGGCATGACTGGCTGGCGCGGCTGGGTTGGCGGCAATGGGGCGCGCTCACGGCGCTGGCGGCCATTCTGACCCCGTTGATTACCACTGACTACCTGGGGTAAACACGGCGCTATTTGGGGATATGGGGCTCGGAAATGTCTACGATGCGGCATATTTTGGTGTAGTTGCCCGCCTTCTCACAGATCTTGTCCGTGACAAACACGCTAAGGTAGCCCAGCAGCAGCAAGTAGCCAACCATGCACAGAATAAAGATAAGCGTTCTCACCGATAGCGACCAACCAGACAAGAGTATCCCAAGCATCATAACCTGAACGCGGCGCTTTAAAAGGATTTCATGTGCGCACCGGCCGCATCGGCGCACGTTCTGTAGTAACATTAAGCCACCACGCCAACCACCGGAAACGCCGATGCACCATCTGATGTTAGATATTGAAACCCTGGATATAAAACCCAGCGCCGTCATCCTGGTGGTTGCGGCGGTGTTTTTCGATCCTCGAACCGGGGAGCTGGGCGCCGAATTCGAAGCCGCCGTCAGCAGCCAGAAAGACCAACCGGGCCGTACCATCAGCCTGGATACGGTCGCCTGGTGGGCGAAACAGTCCGATGAAGCGCGCAAGCAGGCCTTCGGCGGCACCGAGAGCCTGAAGCGCGTGCTGAGCAGCCTTAGCCGCTTCATCCATATGAACAGCACCGATACGGTGAAAGTCTGGGGCAACGGCAAAGAGTTCGACTGCGCGATCCTCGAGCACGCCTTCCAGCAGCTGGAAATGCCCTGCCCGTGGAAATTCTGGGATACTCAGGACGTACGCACGGTGATCACGCTGGCGGAACTGCACGGCTTTAACCCGAAAAAGACCCGCCCGTTCGAGGGCATGCCGCATCGCGCGCTGGATGATGCTCGCCACCAGGCCCGCTATGTGGCCGATACCGTCTCGGCGCTCTATTACCGCCAGGGGGCGCAGCGCTGACCCGCTTTGCCCCTTTTCATTTGCCGCCAGAGTCTCTACTCTAGCCCTCTTTGTCACTCGGACGTGCCTTTCCTGTTATGCAAAAGTTTCTGTTTATGCTTCTCAGCCTGGTGCTGCTCGGCCCATTAGGCATCGATCTTTACCTGCCGACCATTCCCGCCATTGCCGTCGGCCTCGGCAGCAGTGAAGCGCTGATCCAATCCACCATATCGCTGTTTATACTGGTGCTCGGCCTCGGCCAGGTCATCGCCGGCCCGCTGGTCGATAACTATGGACGCAAGCCGGTGGCGCTGGCCGGCATTATCCTCTACATGATCGGCGCCGCGATGGCGGCGCTGGCCACCAACCCGACGGTTTTCATCGCTTCGCGTCTGCTGCAAGGGGTGGCGGTTTGCTGCACCGCCGTCGTCGCCTTCAGCGGCGTGCGCGATCGCCTGAATGGCGACGACGCCGCCCGCGCTTTCGGTTTTCTCAACGGCACGCTGAACATCATCCCAGCGCTGGCGCCGCTGCTCGGTGGCCTGCTCGCCGAAGCCTTCGGCTGGCGCGCGCCTTTCTGGTTCCTGGTCGGCTATGCGCTGCTGGTGTTGGCGCTCATCGCGCTGCGCCTGCCGGAAACCCGCCCCGCAGATACCGTGCCGGTCAAAGGGCTGCCGGTGCGCCAATACGCGCGCATCCTCAGCGAACGCCGCTTCCTCTCCTTTGCGGTGGTGAACTCCGGGGCGATGGGCATGGCGCTGACCTACGTTTCTCTGGCACCGAACGTGCTGATGGGTACCGCCGGCCTGACCCCGCTGCAATTCTCGCTGGTGTTCGGCGCCAACGGTTTCTGGATCATGCTGGTCAGCTTCTTCGCCAACCGCATCATCCACAAGGTCGGCCGCCCGGTTTGTCTGGCGACCGGCGGCATGTTGATGGGGCTGGGCTGTCTGGGCCTGCTGCTGGGCGTCATGCTGTTGCCTGCAACGGCACAAGCGCACTGGCTGGCGTATATGCTGCCGGTCGCCAGCGCCTGCGCTGGGTTGGCGTTCGTGATGGGCCCGGCCACCAGCTACGCGCTGGAGCCGTATTCCAATGAGGCCGGCGTCGCGTCCGCGCTGGTCGGTTTCGTGCAGATGGCGGGCGGCGCCGCGCTGGGTTTGGTGGCGATGGCGTTGCCGCTGCAACCCAAGCTCTCGCTGGCGCTGGTGATGCTGGCAGGCTGCCTGCTGGCGCTGCATGCGCGGCGGCTCAGCAAGCAGATTAAAGGGCAGATTAGAAAAGTCGCCTGAGCCGCGGCTCAGGCTTCGGTGACGACCGGCACCCGCGCCGCTAAGGCCGACAGCAGCTCATAGCCTAACGTCCCTGCCGCCGTGGCCACCTCGTCCACCGGCAGGCGTTTCCCCCACAGCTCCACTTCGGCGCCCAGTTCGACTTGCGGACAGGGCGTCAGATCCACCGCCAGCATGTCCATCGATACCGTTCCCAGCGTGCGGGTCAGTACACCATCCACCCATACCGGCGTACCGGTCGGCGCATGGCGCGGATAGCCGTCGGCATAGCCGCAGGCCACCACGCCGATACGCTGCGCGCCAGCGGCGCTGTAACGGCCGCCGTAGCCCACGCGATCGCCAGACTTCAGCTGTTGAATGCCGATGATCTCGCTGCTCAGCGTCATCGCCGGCTGCAGCCCCGTCGCCGCAACATCATTCCAGCAACCGCTCGGCGAAGCGCCATACAGAATGATCCCAGGGCGGACCCAGCTGCCATGGGTCGAAGGGTGCCACAGCGTAGCGGCCGAATTGGCCAGGCAGCGCGGCAGCGGTATATCGGTAGCCGCCGTCTCGATAGTGGCCATCTGCTGGGTTACGCCTTCCGGGCCGTCGGCGGTAGCGAAATGGCTCATCAGCGTCAGTTCGGCGATGTTGGCAACCGCCTGCGCCCTTTGCCACACCTCGCGCAGCCGCTCGGGTGCGAACCCCAACCGATTCATGCCGCTGTTCACTTTCAGATAGACATTGAGCGGCGCGCTCAGCGTGGCGTCGGCGATCGCCGCCAGCTGCCAGTCGCTGTGCACCGCCGTCGTCAGGCGATAACGATCGAGCAACGCCAGATCCTGCGGCTGGAAGAAACCTTCCAGCAGTAGAATCGGCCCTTGCCAACCCGATTCGCGCAACAGCACCGCTTCGGCCAGATCCAGCATGGCGAAGCCGTCGGTTTGCGCCATGCTGCGCCAAACGTGTTTGATACCGTGGCCATAGGCGTTGGCTTTGACCACCGCCCACACTTTGGCGCCGGGGGCGAAACGGCGCACCACCTGCAGGTTATTTTCAATCGCGCCGAGATGCATCGTGGCGGTTATGGGACGGGGCATCGGTTCTCCTTGGGGCAGCATACAGCGGCCACGCGCGCCTGCGCGTGGCCGGGAAAGTCTATGACAGCGTCGACGATTAACGTGCGGGATGCACGTCGTTCAGCGGAACCGCGTGTTGCTGGCGAAACCCGGCGCTGTAACGCGCCACCGCCAGATCATCGGAAGGGATCGCCGGCGTAATACCGGACATCAGATCGGACAACAGCTGCCCGGAACCGCAGGCCATCGTCCAGCCCAACGTGCCATGCCCGGTATTGAGATACAGGTTCTTCAGCGAAGTGCGGCCGACAATCGGCGTGCCGTCCGGCGTCATCGGCCGCAGGCCGGTCCAGAACGTCGCGTCCTCCACTCTGCCGCCGTTCGGGTAGAGATCGCGTACCACCATCTCCAGCGTTTCGCGCCGTTTTTGCTCCAGCTGCGTGTTGAAACCGACGATCTCCGCCATGCCGCCAACGCGAATACGCTGGTCGAAGCGCGTGATGGCGATTTTATACGTCTCATCCAATACCGTAGAGAACGGCGCCGCCGCTTCGTCGGTGATAGGAATGGTCAACGAATAGCCCTTCAGCGGGTAAACCGGTATCGACACCAGGCCGCGCAGCAGCGCCGTGGAGTAGGAGCCGAACGCCACCACGTAGCTATCGGCCTTGAACACTTCCTCGCCACACTGCACGCCGGCGATCTTGTCGCCCTCCACCAGCAGACGATCGACGCTGCGGTTGAACAGAAAAGTCACGCCCGCCTGCTCTGCCATCTTCGCCAGCTGTTGCGTAAACAGCTGGCAATCGCCGGTCTCGTCGTTCGGCAGCTGCAGACCACCGGTCAGCTTGTGCGCCACCTGGGCCAGCGCCGGCTCAACGCTGGCGAGCTGGCTGGCCTCCAGCAGCTTGTAAGGCACCCCGGCATCTTCCAATACCGCAATGTCTTTCGCTGCGTTTTCGAACTGTTGTTGGGTGCGGAACAGCTGCAGCGTGCCGCCCTGGCGGCCTTCGTACTGGATGCCGGTTTCCTGCCGCAGCGCCTTGATACAGTCGCGGCTATATTCTGCCAGGCGCACCATGCGGCCTTTGTTGGTCATGTAGTGTTCGGTGTTGCAGTTTTTCAGCATCTGCCACATCCAGTTGAGCTGGAAGCTGCTGCCGTCGAGACGGATCGCCAACGGCGCATGGCGTTGGAACATCCACTTGATGGCCTTCAGCGGCACGCCCGGCGCCGCCCAGGGAGCGGCATAGCCCGGTGAAATCTGCCCGGCGTTCGCCGCGCTGGTTTCCAGTGCAGGACCTGGCTGACGATCGATCACCGTCACCTCATGCCCCGCCTTCGCCAAATACCAGGCACTGGCTACGCCCACCACTCCACTACCTAAAATTACCACTCGCATCGCTGACTCCAGCTCAAGGCTTCACAAAGCATAATCTTCTGCTCACAGGAAATTAACTCAGTGAAAAAATCCGTCCAACAACTTCATCATCAAACGTGACAATATTCACAATTAATTTATCGTCGATGGGCTCTGCATTTGCAATAGCCACCTGAAAATAGCGATAAGATGCGGTTTAAGGGGGGATATGGCGTCAGAGCGCCGCTGATTCGATAGCATTGCTATCAATGATAGCAATGAAAAAAGGCGTGAAAGGCAACAAGAATTTAACAGAACATAAAAGCACCAACCACAAATCATTAAGAATAAAAAACCAAAAAAAATACAAAACAAAGCATAAAAACAAAAAAAAGGTTTTCTACCTCGGCAGCATAAAAAACGCAGTAAAAACGAACATCCTTTAAACACCTTATGGCTTGCGTATCTCGATTCGCGGCAAACCATGCAAAAATCGCCCGTTCTTCAGGCCAACACATCGCTTCATCACCGATCAAACACCAGTTTCTGCGTAAAAATCCTATTCAACAGCCATACGTATAGGCATTTTTTGTCACTTGGTGCAAAATACATCGCCAAGCAACGTTACAAGTTGTTAATCAACATCATAATTTTGATAAATGAGTATCAATATGACTTCTACTGCAAGGGTCTTCCGGCATGACATTAACGGGTTAAGAGCCTGGGCCGTCATCGCCGTTGTTCTTTTTCACTTCGGCATCCCCGGTTTTGCGGGCGGTTTTGTCGGGGTAGATGTGTTTTTTGTTATTTCCGGCTTTTTAATGACACAAATAATTGTCAGCGGTTTGGAAACCGGCAAGTTCTCTATCTGGCATTTTTATCTGGCGCGCGCTCGGCGAATCATTCCAGCTCTCATGGCCCTGTGCATCACTTTATTGGTGCTGGGGTGGTTTTTCCTTGTGTCTACGGATTACACCACCCTTGCCAAACACGTTCTGACCGCAATTCTTTTTGTTTCAAATGTCAAGTTTTGGCGCGAGGCCGGCTATTTTGACGCAGACTCGCATGAGAAGTGGTTACTACATACCTGGTCACTTTCCGTTGAATGGCAATTTTATATTATTCTGCCCATTGCTCTCGTGTTCATGGCTCGTCTGTGGAAAACTCGCGGTATTCAATTGACGATATTCGTCGGCCTGATACTTTCATTTGCGTTGTCCTGCTACCTCGCGATCAAATCTCCATCATCGGCATTTTATTTGCTGCCAACGCGCGCTTGGGAGATGCTGGCCGGGGGGGCAGTGTGGGGATTGACTCGAAACGTTCAACTCCATGCTACCAGTGCTAAATGGTTAGAATGGTCTGGTTTCGCTTTAATTATCGCCGCCATCACGCTGTTTAATCCCGGCTTGGCGTGGCCCGGCTTATATGCAGCGGTGCCGGTTACTGGCGCCATGTTGGTGCTGGCTGCAAGCCGCCAAAATTCTCTGTTTACCTCTAACTACCTGGCAGAACGTCTTGGCGTCTCGTCCTATTCAATCTATCTTTGGCACTGGCCTATTGTCGTGTTTCTCGGCTACAACAACGCTGCGAGCTCATGGAATTGGCTGATTGCCGGCATCATTCTGAGTCTTATTCTTGGCGAACTCTCATTAAGAATGATCGAAAACCCGGCCAGAAAAAGACTGTCGAAGCAAACAGCCTGGGGAAATGCATTTACGATCGCAACTTGCACTACGATCATCGGTTTCGCCTCTATCGCGCTATTCAAGCTCAATTTCCCAAATCGCGTGCCACCGCAAATTGATGTAGTGGCCAACGAAAGCCTGAACGTTATCCCTAATCGCGACAAGTGCATTGCCTCTACCAGCACCCGTTCACCGGAATGCATATATGGCGGCCATGACATTAAAGCCGTGGTGGTAGGCGATAGCCATGCGGACGCTATGTTGACTGGGGTCGTCGCCGCATTACCTAACAAGAATGACGGTGTTCTTGACCTGACTTACGCCAGTTGCCCGACTCTTTTCGGAGCGAAGATGGTGCCCGGAGAAGTGCCGGGAAGCCAGTGTCACGAATTTAACCAGTGGGAACGTGAGAGATTGAAGCGCATTGATAGAACGATCCCGATCGTCATTATAAATCGTTCATCCGTCTACGCCTTCGGCCAACACAATATCGTGGCGAAAATGAATATGCCGATGGTTTATTTTTCCAAGATCTATTCGCACCCTACCCCCGAGTTTCTGAAGGAGTTCAAAAAGGATCTGGTGGCAACAGCATGCGAGTTGGCCATTGATCATCCGGTGTTCTTGGTTAGGCCAACGCCGGAAATGATGCTGGATGTCCCGAAAACACTTTCCCGCTCAATGATGCTCGGCAAGAGCATGCACATTTACCTCTCGGAAGAGGATTACCACAAACGTCATCAATTCGTTTGGGAAGCGCAGGACGAGGCTGCGGAGAAATGCGGTGTCAAAATCCTCAATCCTCTTCCGATGCTGTGCAAAAACGGTCTCTGCGAAAGCACTCATAATGGCCGCCCGATATATTACGATGACGACCACCTCAGTGAATATGGCAACAAACTGTTAGTACCGATGTTTCAGCAAATATTTCTGTAGTATACGAATCAATAAACCCGCAATTGCGGGTTTATTTTTGGGGATGACGTTATAAATTACGTTGGCACATTTCACTGACACTCTGTCAGTAATGCTTAGCGCATAATAGTCAGAAGGCGGCAAGTTCCTCCTTATCGTTGCTATTTTCAGCCGTACGATTGACTTGGCCGCACACAGAATCTGCGGAATTGCCGCATCAATGATGCAGCATCTCGTCCACGACTTCTTTAGTCTGCAGTTGGAAGGGATAATAGGTCGGCCAGTTGTCCATCTCTTTCAGCAAAGCCTCCTGCGACGTATTACCCATAAAGATATGGAAATGCGCCGATTTGCGCGGGCCGATAATGTGATCGCTGAACTGCACGAATTTCGGCGCCAGGCTGCCGGCATCCTGGCATTCGAACAGATAACGCACGCCCTTTTTACCGGAGACATACGTCAGGATCTTATGCCCGGCGTACTTATACTGACAGGCGCTGGATTGGTCGCCGCGATGAAACTCCATGACGCCGTTCTCAATGCCGATGGTATCCACATCGGTGGCGTACCCTTTGCGGTAATAGGCCTTCACTTCTGCGAAGGTCTTGCTCTTATCCTGCTCCGCCTTCTTCTTGAACACCGGATCGAGATCCCCATTGAGCAGATAAGGATACACGGATTGCCACACGCCCTCCCAATCCGCCAGGTCGCGATCTTTGACGTCTTTATCGTCGAATACGCCCGCCTCCGCCTTTTTTTCCACTTCCGTCAGCGGCTTGCCATGTGAATGATGCCCGTGGGCAAGCGCCTGCCCGCCGATAAACAACGCTGCCAGCGCCACCGCCAGTTTGCCAAAATGCCTCGCCAAAAGATGCTCCTTGTCCGTCATTGAGAATGACAAAAAGTTACAATATAACATAACAAATTTCAATCCCTGTCGCGCGACAGAGTTCCTATTGCGCCCCCCAGCCGCAGGGTTATACTCGAAGAGGAAGCGCGGCGCTGGCCGCCTTCTGCCGGGACGGACGCGGCGCCGGCGGGCTCTGGATTGACTGCCGTTCGCTCCCCTGCGTACCGACATTTTTATTTCACTGATTTGCAACGGTTAATTATGACTTGAACTATGCTTGTTACAGGGCCTGCCGTTTGAGCAAGACCCGTGAATAATGAGGGTGCGCTGATGACTACTTCAACACATGAAAAGGTTAAGGATGATAAACGTCTGAGCGATGGACCGGACTGGACGTTCGAGCTGCTGCAGGTGTATTTGGAGCAGATCGACCGCGTCGCCAAGCATTACCGGCTCGACGCCTACCCCCATCAGATCGAGGTGATCACCTCCGAGCAGATGATGGACGCTTATTCGAGCGTCGGCATGCCGATCAACTATACCCATTGGTCCTTCGGCAAGAAGTTCATCGAAACCGAACAGCGCTACAAACAGGGCCAGCAAGGGCTGGCCTATGAAATCGTCATCAACTCCAATCCCTGCATCGCCTACCTGATGGAGGAGAACACCATCACCATGCAGGCGCTGGTGATGGCGCACGCCTGCTATGGCCACAACTCGTTCTTCAAGAATAACTATCTGTTCCGCAGCTGGACCGACGCCAGCTCCATCGTCGATTACCTACTGTTCGCCCGCCACTACATCAGCCAATGCGAAGAGCGCTACGGCGTCGATGAAGTGGAGCGGTTGCTGGACTCCTGCCACGCGCTGATGAACTACGGCGTCGACAGATACAAACGCCCGCAGAAAATCTCCCTGGTAGAAGAGAAAGCGCGCCAGAAAAGCCGCGAAGAGTATCTGCAAAGCCAGGTGAACACGCTGTGGAAGACCCTGCCGCGCGTCGAACGCGAAGAGTCGCCGGAGCAGGCGCGCCGGTATCCGAGCGAGCCGCAGGAAAATATCCTCTATTTCATCGAGAAGAATGCGCCGCTGTTGGAACCCTGGCAGCGTGAGGTGCTGCGCATCGTGCGCAAGGTCAGCCAGTATTTTTACCCACAAAAGCAGACTCAGGTGATGAACGAGGGCTGGGCCACTTTCTGGCACTACACCATCCTCAACCATCTGTACGACGAGGGTCGGGTGACCGAGCGGTTTATGCTGGAGTTTTTGCACAGCCACACCAACGTGGTGTATCAGCCGCCGTATAACAGCCCGTACTATAACGGCATCAACCCATATGCGCTGGGCTTCGCCATGTTCCAGGACATCAAGCGCATCTGCCAGTCGCCAACCGAAGAAGACCGCTACTGGTTCCCGGACATCGCCGGCAAAGACTGGCTGGACACCTTGCACTTCGCCATGCGCGACTTCAAGGACGAGAGCTTTATCAGCCAGTTCCTGTCGCCCAAAGTGATGCGCGATTTCCGGTTGTTCACCGTGCTGGACGACGATCGCAACAACTATCTGGAGATTGCCGCGATCCATAACGAAGCCGGTTACCGGGCGATCCGCCAGGAGCTGTCGGCGCAATACAACCTGAGCAACCATGAGCCGAACATTCAGATCTGGAACGTGGACCTGCGCGGCGACCGCTCGCTGACGTTGCGTTACATCCCGCAGGAACGCGCACCGCTGGATAAGAGCCGCCGCGACGTGTTGAAGCACCTGCATCGCCTGTGGGGCTTCGACGTGATCCTCGAGCAACAAAACGAAGATGGCAGCGTGGAGTTGCTCGAACGTTGCCCGCCGCGGCCGACGCCGCTGTAACCGCACCGCGCCATTCCCCGGCAAGCCGGGGAATGGCTTTATTTATCCATTTAACGGGTGGCGGAAAAAGTCCGAAAACAGACGGGTAAAATTGACAAAAAGCCCATCGACTTCTAATTTCGGTAATACAAATTTAATAATTAGCAATCATATAAAATGAAAAAAACCCTACAGGGCACGGTTAACCGTTATCGCAAGGACATTGACGGCTTGCGCGCCATCGCCATCCTTCTGGTTGTTCTTTACCATGCTGGCATAAAACAAATAAGCGGCGGATTCATCGGCGTTGATATATTTTTTGTCATCTCTGGATTCCTCATCGGTGGAATTCTTCATCGCGAACATTCGCAAGGACAGTTTTCTTACCTGAACTTCTACAGCAGACGAATAAAGCGGATAGCGCCGGCGTTGCTCTTCATGTTAACCGTTATCTCCGTGATAGCAGCATTTTATCTCTCCCCGCTGGAAATGAAAGACTTCTCATTATTTTCTGGCGCAACAATATTATCAGTGCCGAATATTATTCTTTGGCACAAAACCAACTATTTTTCACCCAATGCTGAACTAAACCCGCTATTGATGACGTGGTCATTAGGCGTCGAAGAGCAATTTTATATTTTTCTACCCTTGCTTTTGAGTTTCCTGTTTAGAAAAAAACTCAACACGCTGTTCTGGATCGCCGCTATCACCCTGTTGTCCTTTATCACCTGTCTTTTTGTCACTCAGGCCAATCCACTTTTTGCATTCTTCATGTTGCCAACGCGTGCCTGGGAATTGGGTATGGGGGTAGGGTTAGCGATAGCCCAACAACAGAATCGTCTTTCCGCCCAACCTGCCTGGCTAAAAGAATTGCAATTTATCCTCGGGTCGATTTTGATTATCATTTCGGCATCATACTTCAACAGCGAAACCCCTTTTCCGGGCGCGGCGGCGCTCGTGCCCACGCTGGGCGCTTTGCTTCTTATTTTAGGCAACGGCCGCCTGAGCGGCTGGCTGTTGGGCAATCCCGTGATGGTATTTGTCGGTCTGGTGTCTTACTCGTGGTATCTATGGCACTGGCCTCTGCTCTCTTTTGCCAGGCTATCTGCAAGTCAGCCCCTGCCACTCAGCGCGACGTTAACAATCGTCAGCCTCGCGCTGGTCATTGCCTATCTGTCATACCGCTATATCGAAACCCCTTTTCGCCAGGGTTGGCGGTTGCAGGAGAGCAGCATTATTCGCGGTTACTTATCCTTGATTGCCATTCTCATGCTGCCTACTTCTGTTTTTTATTTAACTAAAGGCGCCACACAGCCTGTCTCACAAGCCGTCGTTCAAGCGGAAGCCGACAAACTTGAACGGGTTGCCGACAAGTGCCTGATCGGTCAAGGCCACACGTCATATTCAACCGAGAGCGTTTGTCTGGATAGCAGCAAAAATGCCGGTATCGCCCTATTGGGAGACAGCCACGCTGCTTCACTCCGCGGTGGCGTCGACCATTATGCAAAGCGGCACCAAATGTCTGTTTATCAGTTGACAAAAGCGACCTGCCCGATGCTTATTGGGGTGTTCAGAACCATGAACGCATATCCTTCGCATGCAACAGAATGCGCAGAATACAACGCTAAAGCGCTTGACTTCGTAATCAACAACCCTAAGATAAAAAGTGTCATTATTGCCGCCTCGTGGGATTCCGGAATAATTAACGACAACGAAGGTTACTCTGCACCAGGAAAGCAACTCCCAAAAATAGAGGCGCTAACTCTCGGAATTAAAAATGTTGTGGAGAAATTGAATAGTGCTGGAAAAAGCGTCGTATTAATTGAAGATGTCCCTTATATTAAGTTCAACACCGTTAAAGTGCTCGATAGTGAAGAGATCCCGCTTAGAAAGCTAGTGGCAAAAATCCTCACCCCCACTACCACCGTCATGTACCATACTGGCAATTACACTGCAAAATACTCAATGCCGCGAATAAACCTAGAACATTTAATGATACCTTTCAGAGATAGGTTATTATTTAAGATCGTCCTCCCCGCAAAAAATTTATGTAATATACATGGATGTCAATTCAAAGAAAAAGAGAGATTATTATATTACGACAACCAGCATATGACTTATCTTGGCGGCATGATTGCCTTACGGGATTTAACAATATAACCCGCAGAAGCTACGGGTGAAAACGCCCTTGCCAATAAATCAAGAAACATCTTGGCAAGGGCGAAAAAAAACGCCTGCGGCTCACCCCTGAACCACAGACGCCTATTTTAGACTCGTTCGGAATACCGCTGGCAAACGAACGATTTTGCCTTAATATTCTTAGTCGTATTCAGCGGCGCGCTTCGGTGAGATCGCTCGGCATGGTGCCCTGCATACTCTGCCAAATCGCCCCGCTGTCTTTACCGTAGTTGCGCACGGTATCCATCACCTGGTCGTACAGCTTCTCATGGCACAGCGTGGACAGCTTGCTGTAGAAGGTCAGCGCCAGCTTGCGCGCTTCCGGGTTGGAGAAGTAGTAACGGCCCACGCGGGTGTACAACCCTTTCAGGCCGTTGAAAATCAGGCCGTAGATCGGGTTGCCGGAAGCGAACGCCAGGCCGCGGAAGATCTCGTAATCGAGCAGATTGAAAGCGTCCGCCTGATCTTCTACCTCGGCGGCCTTCGCCAGCACTTCCTGGGCCTGTTCCGGATGATTGCGCACCGCGGCGCGAATAAAGATCGACGCGATATTGGTACGCACCGACAGCAGGTTGTCGATCAGCTGCGGGACGCTCTTGTGATCGAGACGGGCCACGGTCTCAAGGATATTGAGGCCGGACGTTTCCCAGAAATTGTTCACTTTGGTCGGTTTGCCATGCTGAATGGTCAACCAGCCATCGCGGGCCAGACGTTGCAACACTTCACGTAACGTGGTGCGCGTGACGCCAATCAACTCCGAAAGCTCACGCTCCGCGGGCAAAATAGAGCCAGGGGGGAAGCGATTATTCCAAATACTCTCAATAATGTACTCTTCCGCGAAACCGGCAGGACTCTGCGCCTTTATGACCATGTGTTTGACGTTCCGTTGCGACGATAAAATCAGTAAAAGTAATCAGCTCATCATACCAGATCGTGCTGACATGACATAGCGTGAGCGAAAAACAATAAACGAAAGTGTGCATAAAGTGGCAAAAAACGCGCAAAAACACCGGCCGACAGAAATTTGCCGCCGTAAAACAAGCTCCGGTTGCGCCCGCCCCCGCCGCATTGTTAGGGTACGTGCTACGACTGATTTAAGGATGCATAAAGGACAATGGAAACAACCCTGCGCAGCGCCCTGCTCAAAAACTTTCTGGGGCAATCTCCCGACTGGTACAAACTGACTATTCTCATTTTCCTGGCGGTCAACCCCTTGGTGTTCTTCTTCGCCAGCCCGTTTGTCGCGGGTTGGCTGCTGGTGGTCGAGTTCATCTTTACCCTGGCAATGGCGTTGAAATGCTACCCGCTGCTGCCGGGCGGCCTGCTGGCGCTGGAGGCGGTGGCCATCGGCATGACCAGCCCGGCGCAGGTCTCGCAGGAAATCGAACATAACCTGGAAGTCTTGCTGCTGCTGGTCTTTATGGTGGCCGGCATCTACTTTATGAAGCAGCTGCTGCTGTTCGTGTTCACCAAGCTGCTGCTCAACATCCGTTCGAAAACGCTGCTGTCGCTGGCGTTCTGCCTGGCCGCCGCCTTCCTTTCCGCCTTCCTCGACGCGCTGACGGTCGTGGCGGTAGTGATTAGCGTGGCCACCGGCTTTTATTCCATCTATCACAACGTGACGTCGAATCGCCCCGATGGCGACATCGGCGATGACAGCGATTTCACCGGTGAAGAGCGCAAGCAGACGCTGGAACAATTCCGCGCCTTTCTGCGCAGCCTGCTGATGCACGCCGGCGTCGGCACCGCGCTCGGCGGAGTCATGACCATGGTGGGCGAGCCGCAAAACCTGATCATCGCCAAAAGCGCGGGCTGGGGTTTTATCGATTTCTTCCTGCGTATGGCGCCGGTCACGCTGCCGGTGTTGGTGTGCGGCCTGCTGGTCTGTTGGCTGGTAGAGCGTTTTCGCCTGTTTGGCTATGGCGCGCAGTTGCCGCCGGCGGTGCGCGAAGTGCTGAAAGAGTATGATCGCAAAGCCACCGCTGGCCGCAGCAGGCAAGAACGCCTCAAGCTGGTGATGCAGGCGCTGATCGGCGTTTGGCTGGTGCTGGCGCTGGCCTTCCATCTGGCGGAAGTTGGGCTGATCGGCCTGTCGGTGATCATCCTCGCCACTTCCCTGTGCGGCGTGAACGACGAACACGCCATCGGCAAAGCGTTCCAGGAAGCGCTGCCGTTCACCGCCCTGCTGACGGTGTTTTTCACCGTGGTCGCGGTGATCATCGAGCAGCACCTGTTCAGCCCGGTGATCCAGTTTGTGCTGCGCGCCGACCCCGCCTCTCAGCTTTCGCTGTTCTACCTGTTCAACGGCCTGCTGTCGTCGGTTTCCGACAACGTGTTCGTCGGCACGGTTTACATTAACGAGGCGCGCACGGCGCTGGAGACCGGCACCATCGCGCTGAAGCAGTTTGAGCTGCTGGCGGTTGCCATCAATACCGGCACCAACCTGCCTTCGGTCGCCACCCCTAACGGCCAGGCCGCGTTCCTGTTCCTGCTGACGTCGGCATTGGCGCCGCTGGTGCGTCTGTCGTATGGCCGCATGGTGTGGATGGCCCTGCCTTATACGGTGGTGCTGACGGTGGTCGGTCTGCTGTGCGTCCAGTTCACGCTGGAGCCGGCGACCGAGCTGCTGACGCAGTGGCATTGGCTGGCGCTGCCGCCCATCGACGCCGTCGGCCACTAAGGCGGCGCTGGCAGGGTGAACCGACTATTTTTACGCTGAATCCGGCCCAGGTGGCTGGCAGCGAGAAGGAATTGGTTTACACTGCCGGTTCAATTGCTTACTGCATGGAAGAATCTAGATATGTTGCAATTCTTTAACCGCTGTTCACAAGGACGCGGCGCCTGGCTGCTGATGGCCCTGACAGCGTTGGTGTTGGAACTGGTCGCGCTCTATTTCCAGCACGTTATGCTGCTGCAGCCCTGCGTCATGTGCATTTATGAGCGTTGCGCGCTGTTCGGCATCCTCGGCGCCTCGCTGGTGGGCGCCATCGCGCCGAAAACCCCACTGCGCTATGTGGCGATCTTGCTGTGGATTTACAGCGCCTGGGAAGGCGTACAGCTGGCGTGGAAGCACACCATGATCCAGTTGCACCCTTCGCCGTTCAATACCTGCGATTTCTTCGTCAGCTTCCCTTCGTGGCTGCCGCTGGACAAATGGCTGCCGGCGGTGTTCCACGCTTCCGGCGACTGCTCCGTGCGCCAATGGCAGTTCCTGACGCTGGAAATGCCACAGTGGCTGGTCGGCATCTTCGGCGCCTATCTGCTGGTGGCGCTGATTGTGCTGATCGCACAATTTGTTCGCCCCCGTCGCCGCGACCTGTTCGGCCGCTGATCGGTATACAAACAAAAAACGGCGCCGAAAGGCGCCATTTTTTTAGGGTATTGCGGTCAAATTCAGAGATAACCCCATTTCAGGTATGTGTAAGGAAATAAACGAGCACAATCAGCGCTCCAGCCACGGCAAACAGACGGATCATTTTCATTGTTATACTCTCGAACATGCGGGAGAGCGGCCAAATTACCCAACTTATCGTTTAAAAAGAAGCATTCCGGCTCGGTTAAGCGCGTAATTTACATAACATTAAACTTCTGCGATGTTGGCGGGCAACAACGGGCGGCGCCAGCGCTTTCCTTTCGGCCTTAGGACAGCAATAAATTACCGTTACTTATGAACCACTGCGTCTTTGTCACATTCAGAGCACAATATTTTGGTGAAGTTTGCCCATAAAATCCTTATAGTATCGGCAAAGTGAGTATTACCGATTTCCCTGGTGTTGTTGTGTGTCTTGCCCCTCATCTTTGCAGGGGCTTTTTTCCTTCCTTCCCCTTTATCCCAAGGCCCGCTCACCGTTCGCGCACTAATGATTAAAATCATTCGCGATGCTTTCCTTATGCTAAATGACGTTGTGATTTTCACCCTTTCTTTCGGTGAGCCAGGCCCTGTCTCTGGCTGACTGCATAACGTCAATGACATCAAGGACACGATTCTATGCCGGATACCGCATTGCCCCCTGCATCTCAGCGCCCCCTCCTGCGCCGCCTGCTGCTTAAAGCCGGGAAAAGATTCCTGCGCTGGAACGGCGAATTTCAGACCCGTCATTCGCTAATCTCGACTACGCCGCAGATCGGTAATCATGAATTTAACTGGGTGGCCACGCTGGAAGCCCATTGGCCGGCAATTCGGGAGGAGTTGGATCGGCTGCTGGAGCATCCGGAAGATATTCCCGCGTTCCACCAAATATCGCCGGATCAGAAACGCATCTCTAAAGGGGATAACTGGAAAACCTTCGGGCTGTTTGTCTACGGGCAGCGGGTTGATGATAACTGCGCCATTTGCCCGCGCACCGCACAGGCGGTCAGCGAGATCCCCGGCATGCGCACCGCGATGTTTTCGATTCTTAAACCGCACTATCACATCGTGCCCCACAAGGGCCCGACCCGTGCCGTGGTGCGTGCGCACCTGGGGTTGATCGTGCCAAAGGATCGGGAAAAGCTGTGGATCCGCGTTGACGATCAGATCCTGCACTGGGATGAGGGCAAAGTGATTCTGTTTGATGATTCCTACGAGCACGAGGTCCGCAACGACACCGACGAGCTGCGTGCGGTGCTGTTTCTCGATATCGACCGGCCGATGGACAAGGTGGGTACGGCGGTGAATAAACTGCTGTTCAGCCTGATCAAAGCCAGCCCGTATGTGAAGCAGCCGCTGAAAAATCTGGCTAACTGGCATCGCCGCGATAAAAAAGCGTGAAGTGGCGGTTATGCCATAACCCCCACGCCCGTCGGTAGCGCGCCAGATAGCGCAGAGGGCGGAATGTCTGAATACGCCGCCCTCTTGCTGCCCAAGGGGTGACGTTACCTGGCCCAGTCCGGCTTGTTGAGGATATGATCCTGCCAGTCCACGACTTCGCTCTCGCGCACCGCGATATGCCGCACCGTGATGCGCTCGCCGTGCATCGCCGCCTTGGAGCCACTCAGCAGCGGGTGCCAAGGGAACAGCGGTTTGCCTTCACCGATCAGGCGATAGGCGCAGGTCGGCGGCAACCAATCGAAGGTCGTAAGGTTCTCGCGCGTCAGTTTGATGCAGTCCTCTTCCAGCTCGAAGCGCCGCTCATAGTTACGGCATTGGCAGGATTTGATGTTGAGCTGGTTGCAGGCTACGTTGGTAAAATAAATCTCGTCGGTATCTTCGTCGATCAGCTTATTCAAACAGCATTGCCCGCACCCGTCGCACAGCGATTCCCACTCTTGTTCTGACATTTCCGCCAGCGTTTTCTGTTGCCAAAAAGCGAGTTGTGACATGTTAGCGTCCGGTTTCGGTAAATGGATAAGTCACCTGCGCACAGGTTCGAGGGGGGACTATATAGACATTTTAGCCACAAGATGCAAGCTTTGCCGCCGACGGCGCCGGCGGCAAGAGAGATCAGATCACGCGGGTGCTGAGCGTTTTGCCGTTCAGGCTGATTTTCAGCATGTCGCCGGAGGCCATCGGGCCCACGCCCTGCGGCGTGCCGGTCAGAATGATGTCGCCGGCGCGCAGCGTGAAGAAACGGCTCATGTAGCTGATAAGCGGCAGGATCGGCGTGATCATGTCACGCGTATTACCCTGCTGGCGCAGTTGATCGTTAACGGTCAGCGACAGCTCGGCATTTTGCGGATCGCCGAATTCCGCCACCGGGATAAACCCCGACATCGGGCAGGAACCGTCGAAGGCCTTGGCCTTTTCCCAAGGCTGACCGGCTTTTTTAAAGCCCGCCTGCAGATCGCGCAGCGTCAGATCGAGCGCCACACCGTAGCCGGCGATCGCCCGCGCAACGCGGTCTTCGTTGGCCTGTTTCAACGGCGTGCCGATCAGTACCGCCAGCTCCACCTCATGATGCACCGCACCGAACTCTTTGGGGATGGCCACCGGCTGGCGAATGTCGCACAGCGCCGTTTCCGGTTTGATGAACACCACCGGCTCGACGGAAACCGCGCTGCCCATTTCCTTGATGTGATCGGCGTAGTTACTGCCGACGCAGACCACCTTGTTCACCGGGAAATCGAGCAGCGAACCCTGCCAGTCTCTATGTTGATACATACCGCTTCTCCCAAACTGTAGAGGCTTGGCGCGCCAAGCCGATTATTGGTGTGCCGGATCAATGCCCGATCGCGTCCGCCATCATACCCACGGCGAGGGCGAAATAGTAAGAGCGATTCCAGTGCATGAGGGTGCGAAAATTATCATAGACCAGGAACGTCCGCCCCTGCAGATCATCCGGCGCGATGATCCAACCGCGCTGAACAGCGTGCGGCAAGGCACTGCCATCCGCACGACGCACCCCGCGTTGTTGCCAGGCGTTGACGCTGCGCGCCTGCGCGTCTTTCAACCCCAGCTCGGCCCGATTGAAACCGGCGGGCAATTTGACCTCGCGCCCCCAGCCGATGCCGGCCTGCCAGCCTTCTTTGGACAAATAACTGGCCGTAGACGCGAAGACATCATCAATGTTGTTCCAGATATCGATGCGCCCGTCACCGTCGCCGTCCGCCGCGTAGCGCAAGAAAGAGCTCGGCATAAACTGGCATTGCCCCATTGCGCCGGCCCAGGAGCCTTTCAGGGGCGTATCGCCGACGTGCCCCTGCTCGACTATCTGCAACGCCGCCATCAGCTCCTGGCTGAAAAAGGCCTCGCGGCGCCCTTCAAACGCCAGCGTCGCCAGCGCGGACACCACGTCTTCCCGCCCCTGAATCTTACCGTAGGCGCTTTCCATGCCCCACAGCGCGATGATATAGCGCCCCGGCACCCGATAGCGCTCGCTGGCGCGCGTCCATTGCGCCTGGCGCTGCCGGTACAGTTCGCGCCCCTGGCGCACCTTGGCGGGCGACATTACACGCCGCAGGTAGTCATCCAGGGTGACCTTCTGCTCCGGCTGATTGCGATCGGCCTTGATCACCCGATCGACGAAATGTATTTGCGCAAAAGCACGGTCAAGGGTGCTCTGGCTGATGCCCTGCTCCCGCGCCTGGCGCTTGAGTTGCTCGACATACGCCGGAAACTGCGCCGGATCCCGGCCGCTCGCCGCCAGTGTCGCCTCCTGTGCCGCCTGCGGCGCGCCCGGTATCAGCACACCGCCCAGCGCCAGCCAGGCGGCCAATACGGTTCTTCTCGCCGAACGTGTCATCGCGCCTCCCCTGGCCGTGGCCGCCGTCTCAGGCCTTGTCGCCCGCCAGATGCTGATTGAGCAGGTTTTCTACCGGCGGCGGGAACTGCAGGTAATAGCCTTCGTCTTTCAACGCCTGCTTCACCTTTTCGATATCCGCCGAGGCCAATTTCTTGCGCTCATCGAGCGAAAGCATCATGGCGAATTGCGGCACGCCGAAACTTTTCATCAGCTCTTCCGGCACACGAGAGAAATCGTCTTTTTTTTCGACATAAAGATAAGTTTGATCGCGTTTCGGGCTTCTATAGATCACACAAAGCATTTTTTTAACTCTATTTAATTGAGGGAGCGTCTTGCCTGGATATAACTCTGACTATAACATGCTTATAGTACATCGGAATATCGCACCCCGAGTGGTATTCCGGGGATTTAAAGTTGCTGAGACTGAGTCAGGATAGATGTCACAATCGCCAATTGAGCTAAAAGGCAGCAGTTTTACCCTATCGGTTGTTCATTTGCATAATTCGCAGCCTGAGGTAATACGTCAGGCGTTACAGGAAAAAGTTGAGCAAGCGCCCGCTTTTCTGAAAAACGCCCCTGTTGTTATCAACGTCGCAACGCTGGATGGCGATGCGAACTGGAAAGAACTTCAACAGGCTGTCGCGGCAGCAGGTCTGCGCGTTGTGGGTATCAGCGGTTGCAGAGATGAGCGTCAAAAGCGCGCGATAGCCCGTGCCGGGCTGCCGCTGCTGAGCGAAGGCAAAGGCCAGAAGATGGCGGCGCCGGAGCCTGCGCCTGCGCCCGTGGCGGCGGATAACGCCCCCGCCAAAACGCGTATCATCAGCACGCCTGTCCGTTCCGGCCAACAGATTTACGCCCGCAACTGCGATCTTATCGTGACCAACAGCGTCAGCGCCGGCGCCGAATTGATTGCCGACGGCAACATTCATGTCTACGGCATGATGCGCGGTCGCGCACTGGCAGGCGCGTCAGGCGACACGCAATGTCAGATTTTTTGCACCCACCTGGCGGCTGAGCTAGTCTCTATCGCAGGGCAGTACTGGTTGAGCGACCAAATCCCGTCCGATTACGTCGGGCAGGCCGTACGACTCAGCCTGTTGGATAACGCTTTAACCATACAACCTTTAAACTAAGCCCTTTTGACAAGGAATCCATTTCATGGCACGCATTATTGTTGTTACATCGGGTAAAGGGGGCGTTGGCAAGACCACTTCGAGCGCGGCCATCGCTACCGGCCTGGCCCAGAAAGGCAAGAAAACCGTCGTGATCGATTTCGATATCGGCCTGCGTAATCTTGACCTGATCATGGGCTGCGAACGTCGGGTAGTGTATGATTTCGTGAACGTGATTCAGGGCGATGCCACGCTGAATCAGGCGTTGATCAAAGACAAACGCACTGAAAACCTCTATATCCTGCCTGCTTCGCAGACGCGCGACAAAGACGCGTTGACCCGCGAAGGCGTTGAAAAAATTCTCAACGATCTCGGCGAGATGGATTTTGACTTCGTGGTGTGCGATTCACCGGCCGGTATCGAAACCGGTGCGCTGATGGCGCTGTACTTCGCCGACGAAGCTATCATCACCACCAACCCGGAAGTGTCTTCGGTACGCGACTCCGACCGTATCCTGGGCATCCTCTCTTCCAAGTCACGCCGCGCCGAGAAAGGCGAATCGCCAATCAAGGAACACCTGCTGCTGACCCGTTACAACCCGGGCCGCGTCAGCCGTGGCGACATGCTGAGCATGGAAGACGTGCTGGAAATCCTGCGCATTCCACTGGTGGGTGTGATTCCGGAAGACCAGTCCGTGCTGCGCGCTTCCAACCAGGGTGAGCCTGTCATTCTGGATGCCGAGTCAGACGCCGGTAAGGCGTACGACGATACCGTTTGCCGCTTGTTGGGGGAAGAACGCCCATTCCGCTTCATTGAAGAAGAGAAGAAGGGTTTCCTGAAACGCCTTTTTGGGGGATAAACCATGGCCTTATTAGACTTCTTTCTGTCCCGCAAAAAACAGACAGCCAATATAGCCAAGGAACGGCTGCAGATTATCGTCGCAGAGCGTCGTCGCGGGGACAGTGAGCCCCCGTATCTACCTGATCTGAAACGCGATATTCTGGCGGTTATTTGCAAATACATTCAGATCGATCCTGAAATGCTGCACGTGCAATTCGAGCAGAAAGGGGACGACATTTCGGTACTTGAACTTAACGTGACATTACCGGAATCGGAAGAAGCAGCTAAATGATTGTGACGCATTAATTACCCCCTGTATATTTTATGCAGGGGGTAACTGTATGTGCATCCAGTTATTAAGCTTTATCGGCAGCAAAAAAGTGATTTTTCCCTTTGGGACAATTCCCAATTAACTTTGCCGCCGCCTCGTTTAAAGTAAATTCTGGCCAGATTTACCTTCAACGCATTATTTCCTGCCTATATTCACCCGAGCAGAGTTTCCCTACCCTGCCCTGGTGATAATCAGCGATTAATAATCTTTCAGGATGTCCTGCAGCGGTGCCATTAATAGATCGCCGCGCCAGCCGCTGATTAATTCAGGGCGACTTTCGCCGTCCTTCAGTTTCCAATGCCAGTTCAGCAATTGGTTAATTTGGCGACGGGATGCCAGCAGTTCGCTGCTCAACCCGCTTTGCTCGCTGACGGCAGCGATCGCCGCCTTGATGTCTTTGAACACCTTCTTGTAGCCCGGCTGATCGATAAGGTTAGCCAACGGCGCCGGCAACTCGGATTCTTCCAGCGCTTCGGCTTCCGCCACCAGCGCCAGCAGCGTTTTACCGTGATAACGGATCTCCGGCCCGCTCAGGCCCAGCGAATCCAGTTCTCCCAGCGAAGACGGCATATAGCGCGCCACCTGCCACAAGTTTTCCTCACGCACCACGAAGTTCACCGCCAGATCGCGCTCGCGTGCCTGGCGCAGCCGCCATTCCGCCAGCTTCTGCAGACAACCGAGCTGACGCGGGCGCAGCTGCCAGGCGTTGCTGATTTCGCGGTAGGCCAATGCCGGCGCCAGCGTCTCGCTACGGCGCTGGCACAGCAGCAGACACTCGTTATTGGCCGCCGCGGTCCAACCGGCCTCTTCCGTCTCCTGCACCAGCTGTTTGGCCATCGGCAGCAGATAGAACACGTCGGCAGCCGCGTACACGCACTGCCTTTCAGTCAGCGGACGCGCCAGCCAGTCGGTGCGCGACTCGCTCTTGTCCAGCTCAACCTTCATGTACTCCGCCACCAGCGTCGCGAAGCCACAGGAGAGCGGCCGGCCGGTAAAGGCCGCCAGGATCTGGGTATCGACCATCGGCGTCGGCAGCGTTTTAAAGGCGTTGAGAAACACTTCGAGATCTTCACTGCCGGCATGCAGGAACTTCACCACGGCGGTGTCGGCCAGCAGGTCGACAAACGGCTGCCATTGCTTGATCGGCAGAGGATCGATGAGGGAGAGTTGTTCACCGTCGTAGAGCTGGATCAGGCCCAGCTGCGGATAGTAGGTGCGCGTTCTGACAAACTCGGTGTCCAGCGCAATCTGGGCATGCTTTCTCGCCTGCTCGCAGACCTGCTGCAATCCGGCATCGGTAGTGATCAACTGATAATTCAAAACATCATTCTCTTGTAGGATTCAAACACAACAACGCCGGCATTCACCGGCGTTGTTGATAGTCAGACGCGAGAGCGACACCTAGGCGGCATCGGCCGGCTTCGGTGTTTTTTGCTCATCGCGCAGTTCTCGCCGCAAAATCTTGCCGACGTTCGACTTCGGCAGTTCATCGCGGAACTCAACAATTTTAGGCACTTTATACCCGGTCAGGTGGCGACGGCAATGGGTCAACAGCTCTTCCTTGGTCAGCGAAGCGTCTTTCTTCACCACGCAGACCTTCACCGTTTCGCCGGAGACTTCGCTGGGCACGCCAATCGCCGCACATTCCAGCACCTTCGGATGCTGGCTGACCACGTCCTCGATTTCGTTCGGGTAAACGTTGAAACCGGAGACCAGGATCATGTCTTTCTTACGATCGACGATGCGCACAAACCCCTGCTCGTCTACGGTCACCACATCACCGGTCGCCAGCCAGCCGTCTTTCAGCACTTCGTCGGTGGCTTCCGGGCGCTGCCAATAGCCTAACATAACTTGCGGCCCTTTGACCCACAGTTCGCCGGGTTCGCCCGGCGGCACATCGTGACCGTTGTCGTCCACCAGCCGAATGTCCGTCGACGGCACCGGCAAACCGATACTGCCGCTGTAGTGTTTCAGATCGTAAGGGTTACCGGCCACCAGCGGCGCGCACTCCGTCAGGCCATAGCCTTCCAGCAGGTGTTTGCCGGTGGTTTTCTCCCACTTCTCGGCCACCGCTTTTTGGACCGACATGCCGCCGCCGACCGAGAAACGCAGCGTAGAGAAATCGAGCTTGTGGAAATCTTCGTTGTTCAGCAACGCGTTGAACAAGGTATTGACCCCGCTCATGGCGGTGAACGGATATTTGCCGAGTTCTTTCACCAGCCCCGGAATATCGCGCGGGTTGGTGATCAGCAAATTGCGCCCGCCCAGGTCGATAAACAGCAGGCAGTTCACCGTCAGCGCGAAAATATGGTAGAGCGGCAACGCCGTCACCACCAGTTCCTGCCCTTCACGGAACAGCGGCGAATAGGCGGCTTTGGCCTGCTCGAGGTTGGCCTGCATGTTGCGGTGCGTCAGCATCGCGCCCTTTGCCACCCCGGTGGTGCCGCCGGTGTATTGCAGGAAGGCCAGATCGGCATTAATGATGTCCGGTTTCACATATTGCAGACGCCGGCCGCGCTGCAGCGCGCTGCGGAATGAAATGGCGTCCGGCAGGTTGTATTTCGGTACCAGGCGCTTAACGTACTTGACCACGAAGTTGACCAGCGTGCCTTTGGCGGCCGAAAGCTGATCGCCCATGCGCGTCAGGATCACGTGTTTGACCTGGGTGTTGAACACCACTTTTTCCAGCGTATGGGCAAAGTTGGAGACGATGACGATGGCGCTGGCACCGCTGTCGTTCAACTGGTGCTCCAGCTCGCGCGGGGTATACAGCGGGTTGACGTTGACCACCACCATGCCGGCGCGCAGAATGCCGAACAGCGCGATGGGGTATTGCAACAGGTTTGGCATCATCAGCGCGACGCGGTCGCCCTTCTTCAGGCCCAGTTCATTTTGCAGGTAAGCCGCGAAAGCCCGGCTGCGTTCTTCCAGTTTGCGGAAGGTCATCACCTCGCCCATGTTGATAAAGGCGGGCTGATCGGCATAGCGCTGCACGGCATGCTCAAACATTTCGATCAACGACGAATAGCGATCGGCATCAATCTCTGCGGGCACATCTGCCGGATACCGTTTTAACCAGACCTTATCCAAGGTATTACTCCTGAAATCATTACTAATTATCATCGCAGCCCTCAAACTCGCAGCCTAACCATAACAATATTTTAACTCAGCAGACCAGTTCGGGTTTTAAACATTATTCAGGTTGCGATGTACGTCACTAATTGTCGGATATTCCTTATCCCAAAAAACAAAAAGGCGGCCTGAGCCGCCCTGTCAAATTTGTTCACATCAAGCGTATGCTACTCGGTTACGATGGTTTGCACCTGTGCCGGGCCAGGGTTATACCAGCCATAGCCTGCCCCCCAACCGGGTCCCCACGGGCCACCACGCCAGCCCCAGGGGCCCATCGGCGCCGGCGGCATCACCACCTGCTGCACCAGATGCCAGCGTTTGAAACCGGTCACGTTCATCGTCACGAAGCGATACGGCGTCATGCCGATCCGCCCCTCTTTCAGCCCGGTAACAGGGCCGACGACGGTCACCAACTGGCCTTTGAAATCAACCGGTTCGAGGAAGCCGTTTACCGTGGCCAGCAAGCGGCCGCGCGACGGTTCGCCCAGTATCGGCCGCGCACCGCTGTCGAGCGGCACCGCCGCAATCTCCAGCACCGTGCGCCCTTGCTCGTTGGCGACGTTGACCACGGTGCCGCCGAAGCGGGCTTCCGCGCCGGTAAACAGGTTCGGAGCATTTTGTACCGAGGAAAGCTGAGTCACCGGCGAGGGGCTGGAGCCTTTGATCGCATCCGGTACGGTGACACACCCGGTCAAAACCAGCGCGCCGCAGGCGACGGCCAGCAGCGACAGCTTTTTACTTGCAGTGCGGATTAACATGGTCGCAATCTCCTGAAATGCCTGTAACTTTGACCGCGTTTCATCGTTCAAGTTGCAGGCTTTCGTCGCCCGGCATCAACAACAGCACAATACGCCGCGATTACTCGCGGCCCGGCAGTTTCTTCCAGGTCACTTCATTGCGCAGATAGGTGGGCTCGGCGTTTTCCACCGCCACCGCCAACCCCTGTTCCCAGGCGTATAGCGCCAGCGGCAGCATGTCTTGCGCCTGCGGCAACAGCATTTGGCCGTCGCGTACGCTCAGGGTTGAACCGTTGACCAGGTCGGGATAGGTTTGCCAGCCGGTACCGACGTGGGCCCATTCGCCCTGCAGGCGCTGCGCACGCTCCAGCGCCTGCGCCGGCGACAGCACGGCCTCGCCTTCGCTTTCCAACCAGCTGCCGTCCACCTGGCGTTCGAACTGCCCCCAGTAGACTTCCCCCATACGCGCATCGATCGCCGCCAGCACGCGCTCCGCGCCGCTGACGCGCCAGGCGCCCTGCGCCATGGTTTGCAGCGTAGAAACGCCAATCATCGGCAGATCGGCACCCAGCGCCAGGCCCTGAGCGATGCCGATGCCGATGCGCACCCCGGTAAAGCTGCCGGGGCCGCGACCGAAGGCCAGCGCATCGAGCTGGTTGAGTGCCAGACCGGATTCCGCCAGCACCTGCTGCACCATAGGTAAAATTCGTTGCGTATGCTCGCGTGGGCACAGCTCAAACAGGGCGTGGATTTCGCCTTGATTCCAGACGGCGACGGAACAGGCTTCCGTCGCGGTATCGATCGCTAAAATTCGCGTGGACATGCCAACCTCTGGCGGGAATAAAACTGGGTTTTTCATACAGGGCGCGCATTGTAGCACAGCCCCGTAAGCCCTTCATCTTTCACGTGGCCGACGCATCGGCGGCCTGCAGGAAGGCGATGGCCTGCTTCAGATCGCGGGTGCGCGGCGTGGGCGGCAGGCTATTGAGAAACACCTCGCCATAAGGCCGCATTACCAGACGGTTATCGCAAATCACCAGCACGCCGCGGTCGTCGGTGTCGCGGATCAAGCGGCCGACGCCCTGTTTCAGGGTGATGACCGCATCCGGCAACTGCACGTCATTGAACGGGTCACCGCCGCGCAGGCGGCAATCTTCAATGCGCGCCTTCAGCAGCGGATCGTCCGGTGAAGTAAACGGCAGTTTATCGATGATGACGCAGGACAGCGCATCGCCGCGCACGTCCACCCCTTCCCAGAAGCTGCTGGTCGCCACCAACAGCGCGTTACCGGCGGCGACGAACTGCGCCAGCAGCTGCCCTTTGCTGGTTTCCCCTTGCAACAGCACCGGCAGCGTCATGGTGGCGCGGAACTCTTCCGCCAACTCGCGCATCATCTGGTGCGAGGTGCATAAGAAGAAGCAGCGGCCGTTGTTGGCTTCGATTAATGGCCGCAGCATGCGCGCCAGCTGGCGGGCCCCGCCGGGCTGATTCGGCGAAGGCAAAAAGCGCGGCACGCACAGCAACGCCTGTTTGGCATAGTCGAACGGGCTCGGCAACAGCAGCGTTTTGGCCTTGGTCAGCCCCAGCCGTTCGGTGAAATGACCCAGCTGGTCATTGACCGACAGCGTGGCCGAGGTAAAGATCCAGCTGCCCGGCTTGTCGTCCAGCATTTCGCGGAACCGATCGGCCACCGTCAGCGGCGTCAGCGCCAGCACGAAGTGGCGCGAGTTGCATTCATACCAATAGCTGTAGCCCGGCTCCGTCACCGCCTTCAGCCGCTTGAGCCGCGCGCGGTACAGCGTGGCGCGTTCAAAGGCGGCGTCCAGCAGCGCCGAACGCCCCAGCGACAGCTTCATCACGTCATAACACAGCTCCAGCGCATCATCGAGCAGCAACAGAGCGCGCTGCACGTTGGGTTCGCCGAGCACGTCGCGCAGATTGCCGCGAAAACCCGGCTCGCCCAGATTCAGGCGAAAATCTTGCGTGCTCAGGCTGAGACGGTCGGCGCTTTTTTGCAGTTGAGCGGCGTCGCGTACCTCGGTGCGGTAGGCGATGGTGATGTCCTTCGCCAGATCCAACAGTTGGCGGCTGGTGAGCTGCTGGCCGAAATACTGGCTGGCGATGTCGGGGATTTGGTGCGCCTCGTCGAAAATCATCACCTCGGCTTCCGGGATCAGCTCGGCGAAACCGCCCTCTTTCACCACCATATCCGCCAGGAACAGGTGATGGTTCACCACCACCACATCCGCATCCATCGCGCGGCGACGCGCCTTGACCACGAAGCAATCCTGATACAGCGGGCAGTCGCTCCCCAGGCAGTTGTCATTGGTGCTGGTCACCAATGGCCAGACGAAGCTGTCTTCCGCCACTTCGCTGCAGGTGCTGATGTCGCCCTCTTTGGTCTGCGACGACCACTTGCGCAGCTGCACCAGATCGATCAGCGTCTGCCCCGCCAGTTCGCCGCCGGCCATCGACTGCTGCTCCAGCCGTTCCAGACACAGGTAGTTGGAGCGCCCCTTCAGCAGCGCCAGCTTGCCTTTGTACTTCAACGCCTTGGCGACGGTAGGCAGATCGCGCGCATACAGCTGATCCTGCAACGCTTTCGAACCGGTCGAGATGATCACTTTACGATCGGCGCGCAGCGCCGGCGCCAAATAAGCGAAGGTCTTGCCGGTACCGGTGCCGGCTTCCACCACCAGCTCCTGCTTGAAATTGATCGCCTCGGTAACGGCTTGCGCCATCTGCCGCTGCGGCTCACGCGGTTTGAATCCCTTGATAGCCTGCGCCAAGGCGCCGTCTGTTGCAAAATCGTCTGTCACGCTGTCTCTCTGCCGGTGTCATTCAGCGGTGATTATGCCAAGCCTGCCGCCCGGCTACCACCCACTTTATCACCGCGCATTTTCATGACCGGCTGTGCTACCCTTAGCGCGACTATGATATGGAGATAAGCAAATGAATATCGAAAGAATTGATCCCGATCAGCGCTGGTCCGAAGCCGTAGTGCACAACGAGACCGTTTACTACACCAGCGTGCCGGAGAACCTGGACGACGACGCGACCGCGCAGACCGCCAACGCCCTCGCCGCCATCGACGTGCTGCTGGCGCGCGTCGGTTCGGACAAAAGCCGTATTCTGGATGCCACCATCTTCCTGGCCAACACCGCCGACTTCGCCGCGATGAACGCCGCCTGGGACGCCTGGGTGGTCGCCGGCAGCGCGCCGGTGCGCTGCACGGTGCAGGCGCAGCTGATGAATCCGAAGTACAAGGTGGAAATCAAAATCATCGCCGCGCTGTAAGCCTGAGCGCAGACGAAAAAAAACCGCAGACGGCAACGCCTGCGGTTTTTTATTGCCGGCTATCAGGACAGTTTGAGGATCACCATCCCCGTCAGCAGCAGCGCCAGGCCAATCCAGCCTTTGGCGTTCAACCGCTGGCCGAACATGATCCAGCCTGCGGCGATGGTGGCGGCGATACCGAAACCGCCCCACAGCGCATAAGCGATCGACAGATCGATGCCCTTCACCGCCTGCGCCAGGGCGCTGAACGCGCCGAGTACCGACAGCAGCGACAGCAGCCCCAGCCAAATTTTACGGAAGCCGTCCGACATCTTCAGGAAGATGTTGGCGATGATTTCCAGCACGATCGCCAGTCCCAGGAACCCAATGTGGTACAACTCAAACTGTTGCATGGTTGTCACCTCGCGGGCTGACCTGTTTTCGCTCTTTGCGGGTGCCGGATTTCACCAGCATGATGCCGGCGATCAGCGTCGCCAGGCCCAGCACCTTCAGCGCCGAGATCGGCTCGTCGAACCACAGCACGCTGAACAGGGTAATGAACAGAATGCCGATGCCTTCCCACAGCGCATAGGCCACGCCCAGCGCCACGCGTTTTACCGCCACCGACAGCAACACATAAGACGCGGTGATCATCACGTACATCACGATGTGCCCGATCATGCCGCCATTGACGCTGGCGTATTTCATCGACAAGGTGCCGATGATTTCGGTCATGATGGCCAAACCTAAAAAGATCCAATAAATCATAATTTTTCTCCCAAACGGCGAATAACGCGCGCCAAGGCATATTTATCCCGATTTATCTCGTCGAACGGCCGTATTGTGGCGCGCAAGACGCAGAGATCCCTGGGGATAAACTGACCCAAACGCAAAAAGAATGTTTGCCCGGCTGAACGGTAGCGTGAAGGCCTAAGCCCGCCACCCGCTCCGGTTAAGGGAGAAAGACGCTATAGCTCGCTGCACCAGTGATGCTCACTGGCAAGGATCGCAGACAGGAAGAGTTGGCAAGTAGAGGTTCTGAGGGTAGTTCCGTTAGTAGTCATCATAATAGTTCTCTATTATCAGCCGCACACCGTGCGATTTGCCCAATATCCTCATAAAAGTAAAATTTTCGACTGAGATATTTTTACCACAGCCAAAATGAGAAAGCAAACTGCCGTTTTCATAAAAAAGCAGAAAAAAACGGGTTAAAAATAAGAAAGTTAATCATGATAAAAATTAAAAAAGGCTCAACAAAAGGTTGAGCCTTGCGATATTCGCGGGTGCGCAAATAAGCGCCAATCCCAGGCGCGGTGCGGGTTACAACGCAGCCCCGCTGACGGCGCTGCGCGCCAGTTCAGTGATGCGCGCATAGTCGCCGCTTTCGAGCGCATCCGCCGGCACCAGCCAGGAACCGCCGATGCAAAGCACGCTTTTCAGCGCCAAATAATCGCGGTAGTTGTTCGGCGTAATGCCGCCAGTCGGGCAAAAACGCACCTGCGGGAACGGGCCGCCGATCGCCTGCAGCGCCTTCACGCCGCCGTTGGCTTCCGCCGGGAAGAATTTGAATTCTCGCAGGCCGTGATCCATACCCTGCATCAGCTCGGAAACGGTGCTGATGCCCGGGATCAGCGGGATAGGCCCCGCCGTCGCCGCCTGCAGCAAGGCTTCGGTCAGCCCCGGGCTGATGGCGAACTGCGCCCCCGCCTCGGTCACCTCCCGCAGCTGCTGCGGATTGATCACCGTACCGGCGCCGATGATGGCCTCCGGCACCTCGTTGGCAATAGCGCGGATAGCCTCCAGCCCGCAGGCGGTGCGCAGCGTCACCTCCAGCACCCGCACGCCGCCGGCAACCAGCGCTTTCGCCAGCGGCACCGCCTGCTCCAGCTTGTTGATCACGATAACAGGCACCACCGGTCCCGCCGTCAGGATCTGCTCGGCGCTGGTTTTCCAGTTTTTCATCGTTATTTCTCCATTACTCGCGGTTAACAATGGCACGCCCCTGCCACAGGGCTCCGCGCAAATGCGCGGACGTCCGGCCGTACCGTAAGTGATGTGGCCCACGCGCAGATCGCAGGCAAAAAAAAGCCGGCAGACAGGCTGCCGGCATTGCGCATTACTCGAACTCGTTCCAGGAACGGCCGTCGCGGGTGATCATCGCCACCGAGGCCACCGGCCCCCAGGTGCCCGCCTGATAAGGCTTAGGCGCCTCGTTGTCGGCTTTCCATGCGTCCATGATGGAGTCGACCCACTTCCAGGCTTCTTCCACTTCATCGCGGCGCACGAACAGCGCCTGAATGCCGCGCATGGTCTCCAGCAGCAGGCGCTCGTAGGCGTCCGCCACGTGCTCCTGGTTGAAGGTTTCCGAGAAGCTCAGGTCCAGCTTGGTGGTCTGCAGACGGTGCTTGTGATCCAGCCCCGGCACCTTGTTCAACACCTGAATTTCGATGCCTTCGTCCGGCTGCAGGCGGATGGTCAGCTTGTTCTGCGGCAGCTGCTGGTAAGAATCGCTGAACAGGTTAAGCGGCGGGTTTTTGAAGTACACCACCACTTCCGAGCATTTGGTCGGCAGACGTTTACCGGTACGCAGGTAGAACGGCACCCCGGCCCACTGCCAGTTGTCGATATCCACGCGGATGGAGACGAAGGTTTCGGTGCTGCTGCTCTTGTTCGCCCCTTCCTCTTCCAGATAACCCGGCACTTTCTTGCCCTGGACGAAACCGGCGGTGTACTGACCGCGCACGGTGGTTTCCCGTACATTGGTCTGATCGATACGGCGCAGCGAGCGCAGTACCTTCACCTTTTCGTCGCGGATACGGTCGGTGGTCAGATCCGCCGGCGGCGACATGGCGATCATGGTCAGGATCTGCAGCAGGTGGTTCTGGATCATGTCGCGCATCTGGCCGGCCTGGTCGAAGTAACCCCAACGCCCTTCGATGCCCACCTCTTCCGCCACGGTGATCTGCACCGAATCGATGGTGCGGTTATCCCAGTTGGAGGCGAACAGCGAGTTGGCGAAACGCAGCGCCAACAGGTTCAGCACCGTCTCTTTGCCGAGATAGTGGTCGATACGGTAAACCTGGGATTCGTTGAAGTACTCCGCCACCTGATCGTTGATCACGCGGGAGGACGCCAGATCGGTGCCCAACGGCTTTTCCATTACCACGCGCGCCGGCTCATGATTCAGCTTGGCTTCGCCCAACCCTTTGCAGATGGCGCCGAAGGTGCTTGGCGGCATGGCGAAGTAGTTGATGGTGGTGCGGTGTTTCTGATCCAGCATTTTACCCAGTTTGGTAAAGTTCTTGCTGTCGTTGACGTCCAGATTGCAGAAGTCCAGGCGTGCGCTCAGCGTGGCCCAGAGTTCGTCATCCAGTTTTTCTTTCATGAAGGTGCCAAGCGCTTCCTTGACCACTTCGGTATACGCTTTTTTATCCCACTCCGCGCGGCCGACGCCGATGATCCGCGTATCCGGGTGGATGTGTCCGGCTTTCTCTAACTGGTACAGGGAAGGCAGCAGCTTACGGCGCGCCAAATCACCTTTCGCGCCGAAAATAACCAGGTCACACGCCTGGGCTGTAGAGGTTACCGCCATGTTCATCTCCTCGTTGCAGGATATTTGTAATTTTCTTACATTACTAATGTACTCTGTTTGACTACGGCCAGCAAACCCGGCGCAGAAGCAGGAAAAAAGACCTCAAGATTCCAGTGGTAGCGCCAATGCGCGCCAGAGCCCGCACAGGCGGGCAAAACTGTAATTTTTCGTCTTTTTTGACGCTCTGTTACCATTATGAAAGTTAGACACAGGTCATATTCTGGTGAAAAAAGCCTGCATACGCCCTGTCGAGACTGCCAACGGTTACCAGCACGTAGTATATTTTCACTAAACCGGCATTGATTTCTCCTTTGTTTGAAATCGACATACCCTATCGATTCCAGGTTACAGCCGCTCGTTTGGCGTCTGCGTGCGCGGCGAACACGGGCGAAATTCGGCGCTGTTGCTTGAAAGCCACAGGGATAAAACCATGAGTGACTCTCGTTATATGAATACGCTGGACAAAATCCAGAGCCATCTGGAACTCCTGAGCAAATCTGAAAGGAAAGTCGCCGAGGTGATCCTGGCCTCCCCACAGACCGCCATTCACTCCAGCATTGCCACGCTGGCGCGCATGGCCGACGTCAGCGAACCTACCGTCAACCGCTTTTGCCGCCGCCTTGATACCAAAGGCTTTCCCGATTTCAAACTGCACCTCGCCCAAAGCCTGGCTAACGGCACGCCCTACGTAAACCGTAACGTTGAGGAAGACGACAGCGTCGATTCCTATACCAGCAAGATCTTCGAATCGGTCATGGCCAGCCTGGATACAGTAAAGGCAAATTTGGATATTGCCGCAATCAATCGTGCGGTTGACCTGCTCACCCAGGCAAAAAAGATCTCTTTCTTCGGCCTGGGCGCCTCCGCGGCGGTGGCGCACGACGCGATGAACAAATTTTTCCGCTTCAATATCCCGGTGGTCTACTTCGATGACATCGTCATGCAACGCATGAGCTGCATGAACTCCGGCGAAGGCGACGTGGTGGTGTTGATCTCACACACCGGCCGCACCAAGAATCTGGTGGAGATGGCCCACCTGGCGCGAGAAAACGACGCGACGGTATTGGCTATCACCTCGCGCGACACCCCGCTCGCTCAGGCGGCGACCCTCCCTTTGCTGCTCGATGTGCCCGAAGACACCGACGTTTACATGCCGATGGTGTCGCGGATCGCGCAATTAACGCTCATTGACGTGCTCGCCACCGGATTTACCTTGCGCAGAGGGGCTAAATTCAGAGATAACTTGAAGCGGGTCAAAGAAGCGCTCAAAGAATCGCGCTTTGATAAAGGGGTGGTCATTCCCAACAGTTTTGACTCGTGACCTGACGAAGAAAAAATCGCCGTTCAACAGACATTTGAATGACGGCATCAGAGGCTGTACCCTGTTAATATGCTCATGCGGGTAACCCGGGTGAAATATCAGTGTTGTAAAATTACATTTCACGCCTGGTTTCGTTATCCGACGTTTATCGCAACACCAATATTTGCTTCACCAGTCAACGGAGTAATACATGTCCAGACGGCTCAGAAGAACCAAAATCGTTACCACCCTGGGTCCGGCTACAGACCGCGACAATAATCTGGAAAAGATCATTGCCGCCGGCGCCAACGTAGTTCGGCTTAACTTCTCCCACGGCAGCCCGGAAGACCACCAGGCTCGCGCTGACAAAGTGCGTGAAATCGCCGCCAAACTGGGACGTCACGTCGCTATCCTCGGCGATCTGCAAGGGCCGAAAATCCGCGTATCCACCTTCAAGGAAGGCAAAATCTTCCTCAACGTGGGCGATAAATTCCTGCTGGACGCCAACCTGTCAAAAGGCGAAGGCGATAAAGAAAAAGTCGGTATCGACTATAAAGGCCTGCCTGCCGACGTGGTACCGGGCGATGTCCTGCTGCTCGACGACGGCCGCGTTCAGCTGAAAGTGCTCGAAGTTCAGGGCATGAAAGTGTTTACCGAAGTCACCGTCGGCGGCCCGCTGTCCAACAACAAGGGCATCAACAAACTCGGCGGTGGCCTGTCGGCCGAAGCGCTGACCGAGAAAGACAAGGCAGACATCGTGACCGCCGCCAAGATTGGCGTCGATTACCTGGCGGTCTCCTTCCCGCGTACCGGTGAAGACCTGAACTATGCTCGCCGCCTGGCACGCGACGCCGGCTGCAACGCCAAGATCGTGTCCAAGGTTGAGCGCGCCGAAGCGGTCTGCAGCGACGAAGCGATGGACGACATCATTCTGGCCTCCGACGTGGTCATGGTTGCCCGTGGCGACCTCGGCGTTGAAATCGGCGATCCGGAACTGGTCGGCATTCAGAAGAAACTGATCCGCCGCGCCCGTACCCTGAACCGCGCGGTGATCACCGCAACCCAGATGATGGAGTCGATGATCACCAACCCGATGCCGACCCGCGCCGAAGTCATGGACGTGGCCAACGCCGTACTGGACGGCACCGACGCCGTTATGCTGTCGGCGGAAACCGCCGCCGGCCAATACCCGGCGGAAACCGTGGCGGCGATGGCGCGCGTTTGTCTGGGCGCCGAGAAGATCCCAAGCATCAACGTCTCCAAGCACCGCCTGGACGTGCAGTTCGACAACATCGAAGAGGCGATTGCCATGTCTTCGATGTATGCCGCCAACCACCTGAAAGGCGTTACTGCGCTGATCGCCATGACCGAGTCCGGCCGCACCGCGCTGATGATGTCACGCATCAGCTCCGGCCTGCCGATCTTCGCCATGTCGCGTCATGAACACACGCTGAACCTGACCGCACTGTATCGCGGCGTGACGCCGGTGTATTTCGACAGCCACAAAGACGGCGTGATCGCCGCCAATGAAGCCGTCAATCGCCTGCGCGACAAAGGCTTCCTGGTCTCCGGCGATCTGGTGATCGTCACCCAGGGCGACGTGATGGAAACCGTCGGCACCACCAATACCAGCCGTATCCTGCGCGTCGAGTAATCCACGCCGCAGACGAAATGCCGGCCGGCTCACGTTGGCCGGCATTTTTTTTGCCCTGACACCGCCATAAAAGACGGAGAACGCCATGCTCCACCAACACACTCCCGCAGCGAGCGATGATGAGCTCGATCTCGACGGCCACGGCCTGACGCAGCTCGACGAGTCGCCGTTAGCCGGCCACGCGCTGCGCAAGATTAGCCTGTACGACAATCAGCTGACGGCCTTCCCCGCCTCGATCTTCCGGCACCGAAATCTGCGGGTGCTGAATATCTCCTGTAATCAGCTCGACCGCCTGCCGCCGGAGATTGGCCAGCTGCAACAGCTCGAGATGTTCGATTTTGGCCACAATCGCGCAAGCGAACTCCCCGAAGAACTGGGGCAGCTGCATCGGTTGAAATACCTCTATCTGAGCGATAACGGCTTTAGCGAGCTGCCGCGCTCGCTGGCGCAGCTGCAGCAGCTGGTTTACCTCAACGCGACCGACAACCATTTAACCGCTTTACCACAGGCAATACCGAGGCTTGCGGCATTGCAGGAGCTGCGTTTATACAACAACCGCATCGGCAGCCTGCCCGCCGAAATCGGGCAACTGCGCGCGCTGCGCGAACTGCATATCATGAAAAATGCCCTGACTTCGCTGCCGGCGGAAATGGCTCAGCTCGGTGAGCTGGAGATACTCGATGCGGCTAACAATGCCATCGCCGAGCTGCCGCTGGCCTTCTGCCGGCTGCCGCGGTTGAGCGAGCTGAACCTGCGTTTCAATCAGCTGACGCGTCTGCCGGAAAATATCGGCGAGCTGACGGCGCTCAGAAGTCTGGACCTGCGCGCCAACCGCCTGAGCGACCTACCGGAAAGCCTCGGCGAACTGAGCCGCCTGCGCAAGCTGGACCTGCGCTGGAATGATTTCACCCGCACGCCTAAAGTCGTCGACATCCTGCGGGCTCGCGGCTGTATGGTGCACATCTGAAGAGACGCCGGTCGGGTTGTGGCCCGGCCGGCGTTAGCGGTAGACAGGATTAACGATACAGATCGTCGCGCGAGTAAGGTTCAATCTCCCCTTCCTTGCGCGTCTTCAGCAGTTTGAGGATCCAGGTGTACTGCTCCGGGTTCGGGCCCACCAGATTTTCCACCTCTTCGTTCATGCGGCGGGCAATGCGCGGATCGTCGGCTTCGGCCAGGTCATCCATCGGCTCGCGGATATAAATGTCCAGCATGCTGGTTTTGCCGTCGTACACCGGGAATAAAGGCACGATCGCCGCACGACACACCTTCATCAACCGGCCTACCGCCGGCAGCGTCGCCTTATAGGTCGCGAAGAAATCGACGAACTCGCTGTGCTCCGCGCCATGATCCTGATCGGGCAGGTAGTAGCCCCAATACCCCTGCCGCACCGAACTGATAAACGGTTTGATGCCGTCGTTGCGCGCGTGCATGCGGCCGCCGAATTTACGCCGCACGGCATTCCACAGGTAGTCGATAAGCTGATTACGCTGATTGTGGAACATCGCGGCCATCGGTTGGCCGCGCGCGGCCATCAGCATCGCCGGCACATCCACCGCCCAGCCGTGAGGCACCAGGAAAATGACGTTGCGCCCTTCCGCCCGGATCTTGTCCAGCACCTCTTCACCGTGCCAACGCACGCGCTTGAGCACTTTCTCCGGCTTGGTGCAGGCCAGTTCCGCCATCAGCACCATCGACTGCGGCGCGCAGGCGAACATCTGGTCGATGATGTGCTCACGTTCGCTTTCCGGCAGCTCCGGCAAGCAATAAAGCAAATTGATGCGGGCACGACGGCGTGCGCCCTTCGCCAGCTTGCCGGCCAGTTTGCCGACCGCCCCCAGCACCGGATCGCGCAGGCGCGCAGGCACCAGCGAAATGCCGGCCATCAGGCCGGTTCCCAACCACACGCCCCAGTAGCGCGGATATAAAAAGGCTTTCTGAAACTGCGGGATGAACTCTACGTTCGATTTCTTCTCGTTTTGCATGCACATGCTCTTTGCTTAGCGATTCGGCTAATCATAATTGCCATCACCGATTTTGCAATTAACAACCGCGAACCGCCCAGATAAAACAGCATCGGCCCGCAATCAGGCCGATGAAATTGACGGCGCCGAAGCGCCGGAAAAAGGGGGTATTAATCCAGCTGCAGCTGAGGAACCACTTCCTTCACCTGCGCCAGATAATCGCTGCGGTCTTTGCCGCTCAGCCCTTCGGAACGCGGCAACTTGGCCGTCAGCGGGTTCACCGCCTGTTGGCCGGTCCACAGTTCAAAGTGCAGGTGCGGCCCGGTGGAGCGCCCGGTGTTGCCGGAAAGCGCAATGCGATCGCCGCGTTTCACCTTCTGGCCCGGTTTCACCAGCAGTTTTTTCAGGTGCATATAGCGCGTGGTGTACTGGCGACCGTGACGGATCGCCACATAGTTGCCCGCCGCGCCGCTGCGTTTGGCGATCACCACCTCACCGTCGCCGACCGCCAGCACCGGCGTGCCGACCGGCATGGCGAAATCGACGCCCTTGTGCGGCGCCACGCGGCCGGTCACCGGGTTCACGCGACGCGGGTTGAAGTTGGAGGAGATGCGGAACTGTTTCATGGTCGGGAAACGCATGAAGCCGCGCGCCAGGCCAGAGCCCTGGCGATCGTAGAATTTGCCGTCTTCGGCGCGGATCGCATAGTAATCTTTGCCGCCGGTGCGCAGACGCACGCCCAACAGCTGGCTTTGCGATTTCTTACCGTCGAAATGCTCGCGCGACATCAGCACGGAGAACTGGTCGCCTTTGCGCAACTTGCGGAAATCGAGCTGCCACTGCAGCGCCTTGATCACCGCATTGATTTCGTTACGGCTCAGCCCGGCGTCGCCGGCGCTGCTGACGAAGCTGCCGTTGACCCGGCCGCTGATCACGTTGTTGCGCCATTCACCCTGCTGCGCCTCTTTCGACTCTTTGAAGCTATTGCCGACGCGGTCATAGGTGCGGGTTTCGCGGCGGGAAACTTCCCAGGTCAACTGCTGCAGATCGCCCGCATCATTGACGGTCCACGACAGCTGTTGGCCGATCTTCAGATTACGCAGATCGCGGTTTTGCGAAGCCAGCAAGGTGACATCCGACATATCGATGCCGTACTGCGTCAGAATGCTGCCGAGGGTGTCGCCGGTGGAAACCACATATTCATGCACGCCATCGTCGCCGGCATCTTTTTGATCCAGCTCATCCTGCGGGATTTCGTCATCGGGGGTGGGTTGGTCGGCATCAATCGGTTCACTGGCTTCAGGGAGCAATGACCGCATCTGGCTGGATTCTAACTCGACGCTCTTGGCAATGGGGTTGTGTTCTGGGTGGTAAACAAAAGGCCGCCAAACAGCGACGGCCAATGTGACGACTGTCAGCGACCCCAGCATGACGCGGTGGGGCCGTGGCAGGTTGTTATACGCCAGAGCGATAGTTCGGACTATCTGCTGCACTCGATATTATCCTCATAAGCTTTACTTCAGGCAGCTCACGTACTGGTTTGACAGCTGAGTCAGGAATTTCCCGTAGCTGTCCTTCCCCAGCGCGATGCCGATGCCCAGCGGGTCCAGCGTTCCGGAACGCACTTTGGTACCCTTGGCGACGGCATTGATTACGGCCGGCCTGAATTGTGGCTCAGCAAAAACGCATACCGCTTTCTGCTCAACCAACTGTGTTCGAATTTGGTGTAGGCGCTGTGCTCCAGGCTGAATTTCGGGATTGACGGTGAAATGGCCCAGCGGACTCAAACCGTAGTGTTTCTCAAAGTAGCCGTAAGCATCATGAAAAACAAAATAACCCTTACCTTGCACAGGCGTAAGCATGTTACCAACATTTTTGTCAGTTTGCGTCAGCAGATTCTCGAACTGGCGCAGGTTTGCGTCTAATTTGTCCTTATTTTGCGGCATAAGTTCCAACAATCTGTCGTGAATCGCGATCGCGGTCACTTTTGCTATCTCCGGCGACAGCCAAACGTGCATATTGTACTCGCCGTGATGATGCCCATGATCGTCATCGGCATGGTTATGCGCTTCGCCTGCATGATCATGATCGTCGTCATCTTCGCCTTTCATCAGCAACGGCTTCACCGCCGGCAGTTCGCTGATGGCCAGTTTGCGGGTTGCCGAGATCGGCACCAGCGCCTTGTTCAGGAACGCCTCCATGTCCGGCCCAACCCACAGCACCAGGTCCGCAGAGCGCAAACGCTGGATATCGGAAGGGCGCAGCGCAAAATCGTGCGGTGAAGCGCCGTCCGGCAGCAACACCTCGGTCGGCGTCACGCCGTCGGCGATGGCCGATGCGATAAAGCCTAGCGGACGAATCGAGGTCACCACCGCAGCGGAAGCGCTGCTCAGCGGGCCGGCCATCAACAGTGCGCTGGCCAGCAGCGTGCGCTGCAGCCATTTATTTTTCTTTGCCATCATCAGTAATCCCATCGTTTTCATCAACAAGGCGTGATATTATAACATTCGCTTCGTTCTGCAACCTGTAATCTCGAGATGTCTACACTGATAACGCTAAAAAATATCTCCGTCGCCTTCGGCAGCCGCAAGGTGCTGTCGAACATTTCCCTCAGCCTGC
Organism: Serratia sp. 2880STDY5682894; assembly: GCF_001537385.1. NCBI lineage: Bacteria > Pseudomonadati > Pseudomonadota > Gammaproteobacteria > Enterobacterales > Yersiniaceae > Serratia > Serratia sp. 2880STDY5682894. The sequence continues at coordinate 144,686 of NZ_FCJA01000007.1, forward strand.
AACCCGGCCGTATTCTCACGCTGCTGGGCCCGAACGGCGCGGGCAAGTCTACGTTGGTGCGCGTGGTGCTGGGATTGGTCAAACCGACCGCCGGCACGCTGGAGCGTGAGCCCGATCTGCGCATTGGCTACGTGCCGCAAAAGCTGCACCTCGACGCCACCCTGCCGTTGACCGTCAGCCGCTTTATGCGTCTCAAGCCCGGCGTAAAGAAAGCCGACATTCTGCCGGCGCTCAAGCGCGTGCACGCCGCTCACCTGCTCGACCAGCCGATGCAAAAGCTCTCCGGGGGCGAAAACCAACGCGTGCTGCTGGCGCGAGCGCTGCTGAACAAACCGCAGCTGCTGGTGCTGGACGAACCCACGCAAGGGGTGGACGTCAACGGCCAGCTGGCGCTGTACGATCTCATCGATCAGCTGCGTAAAGAGCTGGGCTGCGCCGTGCTGATGGTCTCGCACGATCTGCATCTGGTGATGGCGAAAACCGACGAGGTCTTGTGCCTCAATCAGCACATCTGCTGCTCCGGGGCACCGGAGGTGGTGTCGATGCATCCCGAATTCATCGCCATGTTCGGCAACCGCGGCGCAGAGCAACTGGCGGTGTATCGCCACCATCACAACCACCGTCACGACCTGCAGGGAAGAATTGTCTTGAAGAAAACCGGGAGCCGCGAAGCATGATTGAACTGTTACTTCCCGGCTGGCTGGCTGGCGTGTTGTTGGCTGGCGCCGCCGGGCCGCTGGGTTCCTTCGTGGTCTGGCGTCGCATGTCCTACTTTGGCGATACCCTGGCGCACGCCTCGCTGCTCGGCGTCGCCTTTGGTCTGCTGCTGGACATCAATCCCTTCTATGCGGTGATCGCCATTACGCTGCTGCTGGCTCTGGCCCTGGTGTGGCTGGAACGCCGCCCGCAGCTTTCAGTGGATACCCTGCTCGGCATTCTGGCCCACAGCGCCCTGTCGCTCGGGCTGGTGGTGGTGGCGTTGATGTCTAACGTGCGGGTCGATCTGATGGCCTACCTGTTCGGCGATCTGCTGTCGGTCACGCTGAGCGATATCCTGATGATCGCCGGCGGCGTCGCCGTGGTGCTGCTGGTGCTGTGGTGGCAGTGGCGCGATCTGCTGTCGATGACCATCAGCCCGGAGCTGGCGCACGTCGACGGCGTTAACCTGGTGCGCGCACGCACCGTGTTGATGCTGGTCACCGCCTTGACTATCGGTCTGGCGATGAAATTCGTCGGCGCGCTGATCATCACCTCACTGCTGATCATTCCGGCCGCCACCGCTCGCCGCTTCGCGCGCACGCCGGAACAGATGGCCGGCGTCGCGGTGCTGCTCGGCATGGTGGCCGTCACCGGCGGCCTGACCTTCTCGGCGTTTTACGATACGCCGGCCGGCCCTTCGGTGGTGCTCTGCGCCGCCGTGCTGTTCACGCTGAGCCTGTTCAAAAAACAGCAGGCCTGATTAAAGCCGGGATATGACAAGGGCCGCTGATGCGGCCCTTTCTACTGCTGACAGAGGAGGAAAAAACGCGGTTTTTCCTCCTCTGTGGTGAGCAGCCGAAAATCAATGAATTGATTTTCCTTTTTTATGTGCGCCTTCTATAGACCCGGTAACGTCATCAAGTTCAACATTAACGTCAAGGGCCGCAGATGCGGCCCTTTTTTATGACGGGTGGAAAACTTATGCTTCGCGCTCGAGCCCGAAGTGCCGGTAGGCATGCTGCGTCGCCAGGCGGCCGCGCGGCGTGCGCTGGATAAAGCCCTGCTGGATCAGGAACGGCTCGATCACGTCCTCGATGGTTTCACGCTCTTCGCCGATCGCCGCCGCCAGGTTGTCCAGCCCGACCGGGCCGCCGGTAAATTTGTCGATAATCGCCAGCAGCAGTTTGCGATCCATATAGTCGAAGCCTTCGGCATCGACGTTGAGCATATCGAGCGCCTGCGCCGCCACCGAACCGCTGATCACCCCGTTGGCGCGCACTTCGGCGAAGTCGCGCACCCGGCGCAACAGGCGGTTGGCGATACGTGGCGTCCCCCGCGCACGGCGGGCCACTTCATGGGCACCCTCGTCGGACAGTTCCAACCCCAGGCACCCGGCGCTGCGCGAGACGATGTGCTGCAAATCCGCCACCTGATAAAACTCCAGCCGCTGGACAATGCCGAAGCGATCGCGCAGCGGCGAGGTCAGCGAGCCGGCGCGGGTAGTGGCACCCACCAGCGTGAACGGCGGCAAATCGAGCTTAATCGAACGCGCCGCCGGCCCTTCGCCGATCATGATATCCAGCTGGTAGTCTTCCATCGCCGGATACAGCACTTCTTCCACCACCGGTGACAAGCGGTGAATTTCGTCGATGAACAAGACGTCATGCGGTTCGAGGTTGGTCAGCATCGCCGCCAAATCGCCCGCCTTCTCCAGCACCGGGCCGGAAGTGGTGCGCAAATTCACGCCCATTTCGTTGGCCACGATGTTGGCCAGGGTGGTTTTCCCCAACCCTGGCGGGCCAAAGATCAGCAGATGGTCGAGCGCGTCGCCGCGCTGCTTGGCCGCCTGAATGAAGATCTCCATCTGCTCGCGCACGTGCGGCTGGCCGACGTATTCGGTCAGCAGCTTGGGACGAATGGCGCGATCGAGGATCTCTTCTTCGTTGATCGGTTCGGCGGAAATCAGGCGATCGGCTTCAATCATTATCTACCCCTTTTCGGCCTTACAGGGCGGCGCGCAGCGCGTCGCGGATCAGGGTTTCGCAGTCGGCGCCCGGCTTGGCAATCTTGCTGACCATGCGGCTGGCTTCCTGCGGCTTATAGCCCAGCGCCACCAGCGCCGAAACGGCCTCGGCTTCCGCGTCCACATCCGGCGCTTTGTCGGTGGCAGACGGCAGGCTGATCTCGCTGCTGCTGTTGAACAGGTCGCCGTTAAGCCCTTTGAAACGGTCTTTCATCTCTACCACCAGGCGCTCGGCGGTTTTTTTGCCCACGCCCGGCAGCTTGACCAGTGCAGTGATCTCTTCGCGCTCCACCGCGCTGACGAACTGCTGCGCGGACATGCCCGACAGGATCGCCAGCGCCAGCTTCGGCCCGACGCCGTTGACCTTGATCAGCTCGCGGAACAGCGCGCGCTCCTGCTTGTCGTTGAAACCGTACAGCAGCTGCGCGTCTTCACGCACCACGAAGTGGGTAAACACGATGGCCTCTTGCCCCAGTTCCGGCAGCTCGTAAAAGCAGGTCATCGGCATGTGTACCTCATAGCCCACGCCGTTCGCCTCCAGTAACACCAACGGCGGCTGCTTTTCCAGAATATTTCCTCTGAGACGACCTATCATTTACCCTCCTGCAGAATGACCGGGCATGGCGCCCTGCCATGCCGTTGCTGGTAAAGCTTATAACATAAAAAAGGCTGGATGAATATCCAGCCTGAGCAATCATCGCTTTGCGTCAGCGCAAACGCCCGCGCGCCAGGTTCAACCGCCCTTCGCTCATCCGCAGCACGTTCTGGCTGAGGTGGCAGTGGGTGATAGCGATGGCCAGGGCATCGGCGGCGTCCGCCTGCGGGTTGGCCGAGAGTTTTAGCAGCGAGCGCACCATGTGCTGTACCTGCGCCTTTTCGGCCGCGCCGGTGCCGACCACGGTCTGTTTGACCTGCCGCGCCGCATACTCGAACACTTCCAGATTCTGATTCACCGCCGCCACGATCGCGACGCCGCGCGCCTGGCCGAGCTTGAGCGCCGAATCCGGGTTCTTGGCCATAAACACCTGTTCGATGGCGAAGAAATCGGGCTGAAACTGGGTGATGATCTCACTGACGCCGGCGTAAATCAGCTTCAGCCGCGTCGGCATGTCGTCCACCACCGTGCGGATGCAGCCGCTGGCGATATAGCTCAACTGACGCCCCTGCTGGCGGATAAGGCCATAGCCGGTGACGCGTGAGCCGGGATCGATACCGAGTATGATCGCCATATCTACATCCACCTTGCATGCACGGCGCCGCCGAACGGCGGCGCCCGTTTTACCGGATTACAGCGTCGCCGCCACTTCGTCGGAGATTTCACCGTTATGGTAAACTTCCTGCACGTCGTCGCAGTCTTCCAGCATATCGATCAGGCGCAACAGCTTAGGCGCGGTTTCCGCGTCCATGTCGGCCTTGGTCGATGGGATCATCGACACTTCCGCCGCTTCGGCTTCGAAGCCCGCCGCGGTCAGCGCGTCTTTCACCGCGCCCAGGCTTTCCCAGGCGGTGAACACGTCGATCGCGCCATCGTCATAGGTCACGATGTCTTCCGCACCGGCTTCCAGCGCCGCTTCCATCACGGTGTCTTCATCCAGGCCCGGTGCGTAGGTGATCACGCCCTTCTTGGTGAACAGGTAAGCCACGGAACCGTCGGTGCCGAGGTTGCCGCCGCATTTGGTGAAGGCGTGGCGCACTTCCGCCACGGTGCGGTTGCGGTTGTCGCTCAGGCATTCGATCATGACGGCGGTGCCGCCAGGGCCGTAACCTTCATAGATGATGGTTTCCATGTTGGTATCATCATCGCCGCCCACCCCGCGCGCGATGGCACGGTTCATGGTGTCGCGCGTCATGTTGTTCGACAGCGCCTTGTCCATCGCCGCGCGCAGACGCGGGTTGGAATCCGGATCGCCGCCGCCCAGCTTGGCGGCCGTGACCAGCTCACGAATAATCTTGGTGAAAATTTTACCGCGCTTGGCGTCCTGCGCCGCTTTACGGTGCTTTGTGTTGGCCCACTTACTATGACCTGCCATAAAAAAATCTCCGAAAAAAACTACTGGACTGAATTGATCACGAACTCTTCAATCGCCTGCTGATTGCTCCATGACTTGGTTAACTTCACGGCCTCGGCCGCCTCAAGCCATTGGTAAGCGTGATGCTCGGTAATCACCGGATCGCGCTCCTCGGGCAACGCCAGACAGAACCAGTGCTCTTTATTGCGCGTGGTTCCCGGCGCATAGCGATGTCGCAAATGGACAAAGAGTTCAAACTCCACGCAGCGCTGGCAATCGAACAACGGCAGGTGCTCTGCTTCGATATCGATGCCGACTTCTTCCATGACTTCACGCTGCGCGGCATGCGGCGGCGACTCATCCTGTTCCAGGCTGCCGGTGACCGACTGCCAGAACTCGGTATCGTCGCGCCGCTGTAACATCAGCACCCGACCACTGGATTTCGCGTAAATCACTACCAGGATAGATTCAGGGCGCTTGTAACTCATCACTCGCTCTCTTGTTCCGCACCGGCTTTCTTTACCACGCTGATCGCCAGCTCCTGCAGCGACGCCGGGTTGGCGAAGCTCGGTGCGTCGGTCATCAGACAGGCCGCCGCGGTGGTTTTCGGGAAGGCGATGACGTCGCGGATGTTGTCGGTGCCGGTCAACAGCATCACCAGACGATCCAGGCCGAAAGCCAGGCCGGCGTGCGGCGGCGTACCGTACTTCAACGCGTCCAGCAGGAAGCCGAACTTCTCGCGCTGTTCGTGTTCGTTAATGCCCAGAATGCTGAACACCGTCTGCTGCATTTCGCTGCGGTGGATACGCACCGAACCGCCGCCCACTTCGTAACCGTTGATCACCATGTCATAGGCGTTGGCGATGGCGTTGACCGGCGCTGCCGCCAGCTCTTCCGGGCTCATGTCGCGCGGCGAAGTGAACGGGTGGTGCATGGCCGCCAGGCCGCCCTCTTCGTCTTCTTCGAACATCGGGAAGTCAACCACCCACAGCGGTGCCCAGCTGTCGAGTTGCGTCAGCGCCAGATCGCGACCCAGCTTCAGACGCAGCGCGCCCATCGCATCGGTGACAATCTTGAAGCTGTCGGCGCCGAAGAACAGGATATCGCCGGTCTGCGCATCGGTGCGCGCCAGGACCGCTTCCAGCACGTCCGCGCTGAGGAATTTGGCGATCGGGCTCTGCACGCCTTCCATGCCGGCGGCGCGGTCGTTGACTTTCAGCCACGCCAGGCCTTTGGCGCCGTAGATGTTGACGAAAGCGCCGTACTCGTCGATCTGCTTGCGGGTCAGCTGTGCGCCGCCCGGTACGCGGATCGCCGCCACGCGGCCTTTGGCGTCGTTGGCCGGGCCGGAGAAGACTTTAAACTCGACGTCTTTGACCAGGTCAGCCACGTCCACCAGCTCCAGCGGGTTACGCAGGTCCGGCTTGTCGGAGCCAAAGCGACGCATCGCTTCGGCGAAAGTCATGACCGGGAAATCGCCCAGATCCACGCCCTTCACGTCCAGCCACAGTTCGCGCGCCAGTTTCTCCATCACTTCACGTACCTGATCGGCGGTCATGAAGGAGGTTTCGACGTCGATCTGGGTGAATTCAGGCTGACGGTCCGCACGCAGGTCTTCGTCACGGAAGCATTTGACGATCTGGTAGTAACGATCGAAGCCGGACATCATCAGCAGCTGTTTGAACAGCTGTGGGGACTGCGGCAGCGCGTAGAATTTGCCCTTGTGCACGCGGCTCGGCACCAGGTAATCGCGGGCACCTTCCGGCGTCGCCTTGGTCAGCATCGGCGTTTCGATATCGAGGAAGCCGTGGCTGTCCATGAAGCGGCGAACGAAGCTGGTGATTTTGGCGCGGGTCTTCAGACGCTCGGCCATTTCCGGGCGACGCAGATCCAGGTAGCGGTATTTCAGGCGCGCTTCTTCACTGTTGACCTGGTTGGAGTCCAGCGGCAGCGGCTCGGAGCGGTTGATGATTTCCAGCGCGTGGGCGAACACTTCCACTTCGCCGGTGGCCATATCTTTATTGATCTGGCTGTCCGGACGCGCACGCACGGTGCCGACGATCTGGATGCAGAACTCATTGCGCAGGTCGTAGGCCTTGTCGAACGCCACTTTCTGGTCCGGATCGAAGAACACCTGCACGATGCCTTCGCGGTCGCGCATATCAATAAAGATCAGGCCGCCGAGATCGCGACGACGATTGACCCAACCACACAGAGTGACTTCCTGGCCCACGTGGGACAGATTCAACTGCCCGCAATATTCAGTACGCATACGCTATCCTTTTACACAGCCGATGCCGCGCCGGGCTACTGCGCCCCTGTCGCGCGGCTGTTATCTGATAAATTCTACTTGTTACCCGGTTTAAAATCCGTCGCATACCAGCCGGTACCCTTAAGCTGGAAACCGGAGGACGAGATCAACTTGGTCAACGCGGGCTGCCCACACGCCGGGCAGTCTGCCAGCGGCGCATCGGAAAATTTTTGCAATTTCTCTAACCGATGGTTGCAAGCACCACATGCATATTCATAAATCGGCATAGGTCGTTGGATTAAAGAGTGTTGAAAAAAGGGAGTCATTATAAAGGAAATTCATCCGCCCGATAAGTGCGAACACAGCATTGTTACTGCACTAAATGGCGCGTTTTCGTTCGAATCAACACATCGATTAACAAATTTCCCATTAACCTGCGACAGTTTTTTCACGTAGCCTGATTCTCCCCCGGTTTGCGCCGTACGCTGCTCGCCTGGCGCGCCGAACAGTTTTTATCCACTTCGCAACGAGATGAAATCCATGCTGAAACTTGACGCCCAAACCACCGCTCTGGTGCTGATCGATTTGCAAAACGGCATTCTGCCCTACGCCGGCGGCCCGCACAGCGCCGACCAGGTAGTGGCGAACGCCGCCCTGCTGGCCGCGCGTTTTCGTCTGCTGGGCGCGCCGGTGCTGCTGGTGCGCGTCGGCTGGTCCGACACCTTCGCCGAAGCGCTGAAACAGCCGGTGGACAAACCGGCTCCCGCGCCCGCCGGCGGCTTGCCGGTCAGTTGGTGGGAGTTCCCCGCACCGCTGGCGGTCAATGACAGCGATATTCTGGTCACCAAACGCCAATGGGGCGCCTTCTACGGCACCGATCTGGATTTACAGCTGCGCCGCCGCGGCATCAAATCCGTGGTGCTGGGCGGCATCTCCACCAATATTGGCGTAGAGTCCACCGCGCGCGCCGCCTGGGAACACGGCTATGAACTGGTGATCGCCGAAGACGTCTGCAGCGCGCAGAACGCGGAAATGCACCGCTTCGCGTTCGAACACATCTTCCCACGTCTGGCGCGGGTGCGCGACACCGGCGAAATTCTTGCCGCGCTCGAGCGGTAACGTTAAGTTGTAGCCTGATGATCTCAGTAAAGGAAGACGACGCCGTGATCTACATCGGATTGCCGCAGTGGCAACATGCGGCCTGGAACCGCATCGGGCTGCGTGACTTGGCGGATTACAGCCGCTACTTCAACTGCGTGGAGGGTAACACCACCTTCTACGCGCTGCCGAAGCTGGAAATCGTGCAGCGCTGGCGCGACATGACCGGCGACGATTTTCGCTTCTGCTTCAAATTCCCGTCGGACATCAGCCACAAGGCTGCCCTGCGTAACTGCGCCGCCGAGCTGCAGGCGTTTTACCACTGCCTGAGCCCGGTGCATCAGCGCATCGGCCAACTGTGGCTGCAGTTGCCCGCCGCCTTCGGCCCTGACGAGCTGCCGCGCATGTGGCAATTCTTCGAAAGCCTGCCGAAGGAATTCACCTACGGTGTTGAAGTGCGTCATCCGGCGTTTTTCGCCAAGGGCGAGGCAGAGCGTGCGCTGAATCAGGGGTTGCACCAGCGCGGCATCAATCGGGTGATCCTCGACAGCCGCCCGGTGCATCACGCCGCCCCCCATACCGCCGCCGTGCGCGATGCGCAGCAGAAAAAACCGAAGCTGCCGGTGCATGCCCTGGTCACCGCCGACCAGCCGCTGGTGCGCTTTATCGGCGGCGATCAGCTGGCCGACAACCTGCGCTGGTTCGAAGCCTGGCAGCAAAAACTGCCGCTGTGGCAGCAACAGCATCAGCCTTATCTGTTTATTCATACGCCGGACAACGGCGATTCGCCCCAGCAGGCGCAAAAAATTTGGCAGCAGCTACGCCTGGCGATCCCCGATTTGCCTGCGCCGCCGGACTGGCCGGAACAGGATGCACTGTTTTGACCTATTAATCTGACCAATAACATCAAATATTTCCCCGCGACAGTGAATACAATGACGGCTATGATGCTGGCTGCCAGTTTTGGTTAGGGAACGGAGTTAAAAATGGTAAGCGCGCTTTATGTGGTGCTCGGCGCATTGTTGTTGATCAAACTCTCTTATGACGTAGTCAGATTAAGGATGCAGTACCGCGTAGCCTACGGCGACGGCGGGTTCTACGAATTGCAGACCGCCATCCGCGTGCATGGCAACGCCGTTGAATACATTCCGATCGCTGCCGTATTGCTGGTGATCATGGAGATGAACGGCGCGGAAATCTGGATGATTCACCTCTGCGGCCTGATGCTGATGGCCGGGCGGCTGGTGCATTACTACGGTTTGCGCAACCGCGAGGTTCGCTGGCGCCGTTCAGGCATGGCCGCGACCTATATCTCTTTGCTGTTGATGGTTCTGGCAAATATCTTCTATCTGCCCTGGGATCTGATTTTCAGTCTGCATTGATCCCGTTTTATCATCAGGCGGCCGCGCCGCCTGCTTCCGCTCCGCTTTTTTACGCTTTTCTGTTAGACTACGCAGCTTCGAATTCTGAACTGATTTGCCGCTATGCCAAACCGCGATACCCTTTTCTCCGCCCCCATCGCCAAATTGGGCGACTGGACCTTCGACGAACGCGTTGCCGAAGTGTTCCCCGACATGATCCAACGCTCCGTTCCCGGCTATTCCAACATCATCTCGATGATCGGCATGCTGGCCGAACGCTTTGTGCAACCCGACAGCCGGGTGTATGACCTGGGCTGCTCGCTGGGCGCGGCAACGCTGTCGATGCGGCGGAATATCAAGGTGCCCGGCTGCAATATCGTCGCCGTCGACAATTCGCCGGCGATGGTGGAACGTTGTCGCCGCCATATTGACGCCTTCCGCGCCGACACGCCGGTTGACGTCATCGAAGCCGACATTCGCGACATCGACATCGAGAACGCCTCGATGGTGGTGCTGAACTTTACGCTGCAGTTCCTCGAACCGGCCGATCGCCTGCGCCTGCTGGAGAAAATTTATCGCGGCCTGCGCCCGGGCGGCGCACTGGTGCTGTCGGAGAAGTTCAGCTTTGAAGACGCCGAAGTCGGCGAACTGCTGTTCAACATGCATCACGATTTCAAACGCGCCAATGGGTACAGCGAGCTGGAGATCAGCCAAAAACGCAGCATGCTGGAAAACGTGATGCTGACCGACTCGGTAGAGGCACATAAGGCGCGCCTGCATCAAGCCGGGTTCGAGCATGCCGAAGTGTGGTTCCAATGCTTCAACTTCGGTTCGCTGATCGCCCTGAAAGCGGGGGATGCGCAATGATCGAGTTCGGTGATTTCTATCAGCGCATCGCCAAAAGCCCCCTCAGCCATTGGCTGGACACCCTGCCTGCGCAGCTCAGCGCCTGGCAACGCGAATCGCTGCACGGCAAATTCAAACAGTGGTTTAACTCGGTAGAACATTTGCCGACGCTGACCCCAACCCGCCTCGATCTGCTGCACGGCGTGCGCGCCGAGATGGAGCCCGGCCTGTCGCCGGGCCAGCTCGAGGGCATCGAGAAAATGCTGCGCACCCTGATGCCATGGCGTAAAGGGCCGTTCTCGCTGTATGGCATCGATATCGATACCGAATGGCATTCCGACTGGAAGTGGGATCGCGTGCTGCCGCACATTTCTCCGCTGGCCGGCCGCACCATTCTCGACGTCGGCTGCGGCAGCGGCTATCACCTGTGGCGCATGATCGGCGCCGGCGCACACTTTGCCGTAGGCATCGATCCGATGCAGTTGTTCCTGTGCCAGTTCGAAGCGGTGCGCAAGCTGTTGGGTGGCGATCAACGCGCCCACCTGCTGCCGCTCGGCATCGAGCAGTTGCCGGATCTGGCGGCGTTCGACACCGTGTTCTCAATGGGGGTGCTATATCACCGCCGCTCGCCGCTCGATCATCTCTATCAGCTGAAAAATCAGCTGGTGGCTGAAGGGGAGCTGGTGCTGGAAACGCTGGTGGTGGAAGGCGATCGCCACCAGGTGCTGGTGCCGGGCGATCGTTATGCACAGATGCGCAACGTGTATTTCATTCCTTCCGCCGAAGCGCTGAAATGCTGGCTGGAGAAGTGCGGTTTCGTCGACGTGAAGATCGCCGATATGTGCGTCACCAGCCTCGAAGAGCAGCGCCGCACCGACTGGATGACCAGCGAGTCACTGGCCGAATTCCTCGATCCGAACGATCGCAGCAAAACGATCGAAGGCTATCCGGCGCCCCTGCGCGCCGTGCTGACCGCCAAAAAACCCTAGCGTTCGCTAATCGGGCCGGCCTGAGCCGGCCCGAATTTACCCGTTGTCGACATCGACAATCCGCAGCTCATACACCATGGTCGCGTTCGGCGGGATCTGCGGCGCATAGCCCGTTTCTCCGTACGCCAACGCCGGCGGCACCACCATTGTCAGAGAGCCATGATTTTTCAGATGGCCGATCGCCTCGCGGAACAACGGCGGATAGGCAGAGAGCGGCTGTGACATCACCTTCCCACTGCGATCCATATCCTGAATCACGCTGCCGTCGGTTAAGCTCTCTTTCACCACAATGTCTACCCGTGCGTTTTCCTTAATGGCTTCATCACCCACATAATCGATGCGATACCAGAAACCGGCAGGCGACTTCTGCGTGCCTTTCTTCTTTTTAAACTCGGTGACGAACGCCTCGCCCTTGCTGGTCTGCACCTTCGCCGCCTGGTTTCTGGCGTCGTTCACCGCTTTTTCCGACTCCGACAGCGCGCGGGTCAACTGTGCATCGCTTAGTTGGTAATGGCCGTTGAAGGTATCGATCACGCCCGCCAGCAGCAGGGTTTTATCGGGATTGATGCCCCAATTTTTACGCTCCGCCAGCATCGTTTGAATATCGCGTCCCAAAGCGACACCGGCAGCATAGCTCTGCTGTTCCGGCTTTTTCTTGAGCGCCTGCGCATCCGGCAGCCATTTGGCCCGCGATCTCAGCCCGCTCAGCTCGTCTTGCAAAGCTTGCTGCGCCTGCTGGGCGGCCGCCAGCTCCGTTGCCGTTTTATCCGCCTGCAGTGTCGCTTTATCCCGCTGCTGCGCAGCCTGCGCGCTTTCCGCCGTTACCACCGCCAAACGTTGTTCCAACGCTTTAGCTTGTTCGGTTTGCGTCTTGTTTTTTTCCTGCAGCTGCGCCAGCTGCTGCTGCAGTTCACCCGTCGCCTTGACGGCTTCAGCCTTTTGCTGCGCCAGCGCCGTCTTCAGGCTTTTCTCTTGCTGTTCGGCCTGTTGGCGTTGATCATCACGCTCTTTCTGCAGCTGCGCCAGCTGCTGCTGCAGTTCGCCCGTCAGCCTGGCAGCCTCGGCCTTCTGCTGTTCCAGCTCAGCGGCGGCCGCTTTTTTATCCTGCTCATAACGCTGGCGCGCTTTATCGTTGGTGGTCTGGGCCGCCGCCAGTTTCTCCTGCCAAGCCTTATCCGCCTGTTCAGGCAACGCCGCCAGCCGTTGTTCCAGCAAGGCAATGCGCCAGTCGCGCTCCTCGGTTTGCTGCTTTTGCCGCGCTAACGCCGCCTGCGCTTCGGCGATCTGCGCCTGAGCCTTGCGCTCCTGCGGCGTCAGGTTCAGCGCCTGTCGTACGCCGCTGGCGAAGTCGCTCAACGCGCTCAAATCAGGCGCCGGTGTCGGTTTATCGGCAGCGCTCAGGGACGACGCAACCCGCAATGCGGTCAACTCCTGCTGCAGGGATTGAAGAGCGGCTTGCTGTTGCTCCAGGCGAGTCTCTTTCTCGCGCAGCGTCTTTTGCAACTGCGCCAGTTGCTTTCTCTGTGAGCTCGTTTCACGAGTTTGAACCGGCCGGGACGCTGGCTTTTGGCTTTCCTGGGATGGGGTAACCACGGTCTCGGCTGCCGGCGCGTCCTGCCGCTGGTAACGCTCGGCAAACTGCAATAATGCCGGCACATCGTCATCCGCCCCGGCCACCGCCGGTGCAAACGCCAGCGGTATCATCAGGCTCAGCAAGGCCTTTCTTGCTCGAGGGGTCATTGGGCGCGTTCTCCACGCTCAGCCAAGCCGGTCATCATGGCAGAACTGATGTCCGCGCAAAGACGGCTGGTGCGATAACGATACAGGGCATCGACGGTTTCCTGCGTGCCCGTGTTGACCCGCTGACGTACCCCGGCATACTGCGCGGCACCGCCCATCAAGATATCGAATTCGCGTTTGAATTTTTGGTATTTTTCGTTATCCATGCCGCGCATGGCATCCAACTCGCGCTCGCACTGCTGCATGCGCTCGGCCTCACGCTGCCGTTTGTCTTGTTCCGCAATTTCTTCTGCGCTGGGCGGCTGGCTTAATGTAGAAACAGGTCGCTTGGCGGTCTGGCAGCCGGTCAGGGCCAACGTCAGTAAAAGCGCCGCGCTCAAACAGTGTGCCGTTCGGGTCATTATCGTTATCTCCTTGTTTAGTCCGCCGTTAACGCGCCCTGCGGCTGCGCCGACGGCTCTCCTCAATTGATGCTGTGATGTTCCGGCCATAAGGCAGGCGATGAACAGGTAAAAATACCGGCGCGGTGACGAGCGGCAGAACGCAAACCATTCACCACGACAATACATACCAAAAAATCATTTAATATTATGATATTTAAAGGATTTTAACTCACAAACTTATCAGCAGGGCATGGCGATCGCAAGAAGAGATGGGGCCGCCGACCGAATAACAGCGTTGAAACGGTGCTGCGTCTTGACAAGGTACCAGGCCAACGCATGCTCCAATTGCCGCGGCCTGAACTTCACGCTGTATCAGCACCCAGCAAACCTCATCGACTTTTTGAAACGTCCATCCTGATTGAGAATCGTGTTGCCAACCAACAGGAGAAATTTCATGAACAATATGATTAGTGTTAATAACATCAGTGAATTGCGTAATCTGACGCCAGTTACAGATGACCAGATTGTCTTTTTAGTTTCTCACACCCCCGGACATTTCGCCGGCGGCGGCGAATTCTATTATGCGAAAACGGATACAACCAGTGCGGACAATAACGGTACCGTGGTGGTTACAACGGGAGGAGCCCGCTGGAAACGACTGGATCAGAAACTGACTTTCGATCACTTCGGCGCTGATCCTAGTGGCACTTCCACCTCTGACGCAGCAATCAGCGCGACATTAAACTATGCCGCGAGTTTAAAAAACAAAGTGGTCTATGCTTCGGAAAATGCTCAATATCTGCTGACCAGCACTCAACCTATCAACGTCGCTAATGGCATCACAGTCAGAGGATCCCGCCGCGGTCTTGCTCAAGGCCCTGCAAGTCTTACAAACAATGGCCCTAATCGGGCAGGCCTTGCGGACGATAGTGCTTTCATCATCAAAAAGCCGGCAGGTGCGGTTTGTTTCGCCTGCGATAAGAACGTTGTCTTTGATGGTTGGTCGTTCCTCTATCCAGATCAGAAATATACTGCCACCCAGCCGGAGGCGTTTGTTCCATACGGGGCCACCATTACCGCAACCGGCGCTCTGTCAGTCGCCAACTGCCGTTATGTAGGCGCCTATGATTTTGTTGAAGCTCGTGGAGAAGCCAACAACTTTGAGAATATCTACGGTTGGGCAGTACGCTGCGACTACAGGGTTTATGAAAGCAGGGACATCAACAGATTTACCAATGTTCACGTCAATGCCAACGTCGTGCGCCCGACAGAAAACGCGGTGACTGCCTCTATCGCTGTAACCGGTTCTTGTGCTTTCAATCTCGATCGCCACGACAATACGTTTATGGTGAATGTGTTCTCTTATGGCAAAAAGATCTTTATCAAAACTACAACACAAGGAACCTCCTATTTAGGCGGCCTTAGCCTGAGCAATTTCATGGCTGACAGAAATGGTACCGGAATTGATATCGACTCGGATTCCTCCGCCAATATTCAAATCGCCAACGGTTCTTATATTAATGACTATGGTGATACCGTTGGGGGCTTCCTGGTATTAAGAAAGTCTACTGGCCAATCAAATATCACCCCAGTGCAAATCAGCAATGTTAACTTCGCTACCGCTAATGGACCGAAGGGTTCACTCTCTCCTCAGGCCGTTCGCTTCGAAGCGAACGGCGGGTATCAACTTTCATTCAGCAACACCGTCATGCCAATGTGGACGAACGGCAGTCTGAACAATGAAGCGGGTTACAACATTCTTAGAGGCACACTGAGCATTGCACAACGCAGCTACCAGCTACATGCGGCCCCGCTAAATTGTTTGACGAACAGCAATATGATCGCCATCGGTGCTGACAAACAGCCTGTAGGCTGGTTTATTGACGGAAATCTGACGGCGGATAGCAATATCCTGACCGCCAATGGAGATAACCCGGCTTATAAAGGTTTAGGTCAACGTATTCATCGGAGCATGGGACTGAGAACATTCTGGGCCATCGCATCCTCTATCGGCGATCAATCTACCGCGCAAGCTTCGACTGGCATTTGGGCCCGCTCGTTCAACGATAACTATACCGACACTGTCGAGAGCAATGAAACTATTCCCTGGATACGCATCGGCAACCTTTACTACGCGCGTTTTGTCATGAACAACAATCGCACTATCCACGATATCCTGATCAATCCCGGAAATGGCAATAATGCGGTGCGCGTTTTAAACTGCGGCATTACTCCGGGCGAAGTCTTCAACTTCTCGCCCGATGCACAGCACTAATCATCCACATGACTAGTCCTGGCATAGGTTGACACTTTTATGCCTGTAAAACGCCTGATGCACCGCATCGGGCGTTTTATATTTTAGCGACTGGTGAGGCCGCTCTCCGTTGTAAATTTCTATCGATTCCCTCACCATCTTTCTTGCCTGCTCCAGATCTGCCGGGCGTGATAGCAAAAACTCCGTCTTCAGTATCCCGTTCACCCTTTCCGCCAATGCGTTCTGATAGCAGTCATAGCCATCTGTCATTGAGCATATTAGCCCGTATTTTTCATGGATTGACTGGTAACCTGCTGAACAATATTGTATTCCACGGTCCGAGTGATGGATCAGTGGCTGAGTCGTTTTTCTCTGCTTTAAGGCCTGTTTCAGAACCTGCACGACATTGTCAGTACGCAGATCGCTGTGTACATGATGGCCCATTATTTTCCTTGAGCAGGCATCCGTTATCAGGCTCAGATAGACCATGCCATTCCGGGTTGGCAGATAGGTAATATCTGCTACCCATACCTGTTCTGGTCGCCTGACCACCACCTGTTCCGGTCCCGTTTTTAATAAATTGGGATGTCGCCGAAAACGATGATGGCTGTCCGTTGTTTTATGGTACGCCCGTCTGACTGGCACCAGCAGCCGGCGTTCCTTCAGCAGAGAGAACAACCGGTCACGTCCGACATGCAATCCATCATCTGATTGTTTATTCAGTAGATAATGCAACTTACGGGTCCCGATACGCGCCTGACGTACTCTTATCGTTTTAACAAAATCGACGATCCGGACATCACGAGCCCGCTGCTTACTAAGCCGTGTATTGTGCTGATATCAGGCTTGTCGGCTGTGTCCCAGGAACTGACAGGCCCGGGTAATGGTTATTTTTTGGGGCTGTTTTTGCGTGAGGACTTGCCTGGCCGCTTTTTTATGACACTGATCCCATAGTCATTTTTCAGCACGTTAACGACAGCATCCAGGAACTCCGCTTTCTGGGTGACCAGCTCAAGCTGTTCTTCAAGTTCCCTGATCCTTTGCTCAGGAGTTAAAGGGGCAGACGGTTGGCTCATGGGCAACTCCCGGCTGGAGAGAGAGGGAAGACCTGGGGCCCAGTTAAGGTGGCCATGCTTGCGTAACCAAGTCAGAACGGTCGAACGTCCCTGAATACCATAGCGCAGTTGAGCCTGTTTGTAGGTCATTTCGCCTTTTTCAACCTGCTCAACAACAGCAATTTTAAAAGACAAAGGATAGTCGCGTTGTGTGCGTTTAAACTCGGCCATTATCACGTTCTCCGGATTTAAGTCGAAAACGTGTCAACGCTATTCAGGACGGGTCAAAGACATAAAAAAAGCCCCGGCAAAACGCCGGGGCCTGGTACTTGCGCGATCGCCGAGAGCTCAGTGACACGCAAAGGGGTCTTACGGCCCGGAAACCGGTTTTCAAACGCGGTTAGCTGCGTGATTATGCGCTTTGCGCCAGGGGATCAACCAAGGCCAGCGCGTTTTTCATCGCCTCCACCATTTCGCCATCCACGCAATAATGGCTAAATTCGTCAAACTCGTTATCGGAGCACATGGTGACGCCCGCCTTGCGGTAACGCATGGTCGACGGTACCAGATGGCCGGAAGAGCTGTGCAGTTCATGCAGACCGATGTCGACAAACTTGTGCAGATTGCTGAGGCGCACGCCGGCACCCGCCATGATCACCGGGCCGTGACTGGCCTGGCGCAAATCTCGCAGCAGCGGCAGGCCCAGTTCGGCGTTCTGCTGTTGGCCGGAGGTTAGAATGCGCGCTACGCCCAGCTCGGTCAGTTGTTCCAACGCCACCATCGGGTTCTGGCACATGTCGAACGCGCGATGGAACGTCACCGCCATGCCCTCGCACAGCTTCATCACTTCGCGCATGCGCGGCAGATCGATGTGCCCTTCTTCGTCCAGCATGCCGACCACTACGCCGGGGAACCCCATCTCGCGGATCTGGCGGAGATCCTGTTTGATCACCTCGAAATCCACCGCGCCGTAGCAGAAATCGCCACCGCGAGGACGAACGATCGGATGCACCGGGATCGCCACCCGCTCGCGCGCCAGACGCAGCGTGCCATAACTCGGCGTCAATCCCCCCTCGCTCTGGCTGGCGCACAACTCGATACGATCGGCGCCTGCCCGTTCGGCCGTCAGCGCGCAGTCGACGCTAAAGCAACAAACTTCCAGTTTTATCATTGTCACCCCCAGATAACGGCCAACATACGGCGGCAATTGTTCATTTCTTCATTTCTCACGTAGGCTCATGCTTAGGCATAAACCGGCTCAGGGTTGTAACTATGGCATTCAATTTTGATCAATGGGTAGACCGCAGTCACAGTGACAGCGTTAAGTGGGATAAATATCGCGACCGCGACATTATTCCGCTTTGGGTCGCCGACAGCGATTTCACCTCGCCGCCGGCGGTGATCGAAGCCTTGCAGCGTCGCGTGGCGCACGGCGTATTCGGCTACACTCACCCATCCCCTGATCTTATTGAGGTTTTTACCCGCCGCATGGTAGAGCGCTACGGCTGGCACATCAAGCCTGAATGGATCATTTTCCTGCCTGGGCTGGTATGCGGCCTGAACCTGTGCGTGCGTGCCTGCACCGAAGAACACCAGAGCACGCTGGCCCCC
Organism: Serratia sp. 2880STDY5682894; assembly: GCF_001537385.1. NCBI lineage: Bacteria > Pseudomonadati > Pseudomonadota > Gammaproteobacteria > Enterobacterales > Yersiniaceae > Serratia > Serratia sp. 2880STDY5682894. The sequence continues at coordinate 163,005 of NZ_FCJA01000007.1, forward strand.
TCTCCCATTTATCCGCCGTTCCGCAAAGCGGCCAAATTCGCCGGGCGTAAGCACCTCTCAGTGCCGCTAACGGCGGTAGGCCAACGCTGGGTGTTGGACTTCCCCGCGATGCGTGATCGGCTTAGCGGCAACGAGAAGCTCCTGTTGCTGTGCAACCCGCAGAACCCCGGTGGCACCGTTTATCGCCGGGATGAGCTGTTGCAGCACCATCAGTTCGCTCGCGAGCACGATTTAATCGTCTGTTCCGATGAAATCCACTGCGAGCTGCTGCTTGAACCCGGCGTGCGGCATACCCCTTTTGCTACCCTGAATGACGATGCGGCCCAACGCAGCGTGACGCTGATGTCGCCGTCAAAAACATTTAATCTTGCCGGGCTGGGCGCTTCACTGGCGATCGTTCCCAACGAAGCGCTGCGACAAAGGCTGAAACGCGCGCGCAGCGGCATCGTGCCGGAGGTCAATCTGCTGGCGCTGGTGGCGGCACAGGCGGCTTATCAATACGGGCAGCCCTGGCTGGACGAGCAGCTGATTTATCTACGTGCCAATCGCGATCGGCTGATCGAGCGCATCAACGCCATGCCGGGGTTGACGGTTTTGCCAATCGAAGCCACCTACCTGGCGTGGATCGATTGCAGCGCTTTACCGGTGGACAACCCGCATCAGTTCTTCGAACGCGCGGGCGTAGGATTAAGCGCCGGTTTGGATTTCGGCGATCGGCGCTTTGTGCGGCTTAACTTTGGTTGCCGGTGGGCCCTGCTCGATGAAGCGCTCGATCGCATGGCGCGAGCCTGTGCGGCACTGCCCGGCTAACCTTGTTCGCTGGCGACGATATCTCGAATGGAATAAGGATGAAACTTTATCGTCACCGTTCCGTCGGTGATGGCCAGCGTCGGGTTCGGTAGCCGCTCGCCCTCGCCTTTTGGCGAGCTTTGCTTCAGTTTGATCCCCGGGGCCAGCAGCGCTTCATCGGCAAGGTAGCTCAACGCCCGGGCGTGCAGCGTCTGCGGATCGCCACTGAGCACTAATTCGACGTGTTCCCAACCTTCGTGCGGATAGCGTTTCTCCCCGGGATACGGCAGCTCGACGCAATCTATCTGCCACGGCCCCACGGCCAGCGGCTGCGACAAATCGAACAGACAGATAGGTCGCCCGTTGATCATCGACTCTGACAGCAGTGTCCCGCACTGCATCAGCCCCTGGCGCCAGCGTTCGGCAGTGGCATTCTGATGACAGCGCAGAGAGATGTGATCGGCGGTAAACGCGGCCAGATCAAGCCGCAATTTGGCGGCAAATTGATGCAATGCCTGCTCGAAACGCGGCAGGTCGAGCACCAGGTCGTCCAGCTCGGCAATGGCCTGCAAGGGGGTGGTCATAGAAACCTCAAAACAACGGAACGCATGTGAAACGCCGTAATTTACACGGAGGCGACAGCGCTCGCCAGCATTGCGAGGTTTTTCGGTTGCCGTTCAGAATGATTTTCGACTGTGTGCATGGGGAATAGAAACCTGAGAACTTATTAATATGACAGCTTATAAAATCAACAAAAAAATAAAAAATAACATTTTTCGCAGTTCATTAAACCCTTTTATCATGACGCAAGGATTTAAGTTATTTTACACAAAATCGTACATGGCATGCAGGTCAAACTGATTGAATAGGTTGGCTTACTGAAGTCTTTCCCACTCATCAAAGCCGCACAAAATACGATACTCAACCCATTGTAAAAAAAGACAATAAAATCCAAAAACTGATAAAAACCTAAGGATTATCTTAATTTAACACCGAGCAATTGATTCATCGAGGCAACTCAGCTACTTTGGAGGAAATTTAAATTCGAGATGATTATTATGTTATTGCTGACGATTTCCTTGGTGTTGATAATTATCGCCGTATACGCCATCTACCGTCATTTTAAATCCCGCAGCACCAACACGCTGGATGCCGGTCGCCGCAATAAAAAGCGCTAGCTTTGCAACTCTCCCCTTCGTACATTCTGTCAGGTCATTCTGCTTTCACCTTCCGGCCATCAACGCGCCGCACCCGACAACAGTTTCATCGCTGCGGCCGCGCCAACTGCTGACGGGCTCCGTCAGATCGGTTACAATTGCAGGCTGTTTTGTGGAGGCCGCCCATCGCGCCCGCCACCGTTGAATCCCACAGGGGTTGGCTTCAGCCCCTCGTTCGTCATTAAGGTAACCCGGTGAATATTCAGGTTCTTCTTTCAGATAAAGTCAGCCAGGCGCTGATCGCCGCTGGCGCGCCAGCCGATTGCGAAGCGCAGGTCCGCCCATCCGCCAAGGCGCAGTTTGGTGATTACCAGGCCAACGGCGTGATGTCCGTCGCCAAAAAGCTGGGCATGCCGCCCCGTCAACTGGCGGAAAAAGTGGTGCAACTGCTGGATCTCGGCGACGTCGCCGCTAAAGTGGAAATCGCCGGCCCCGGCTTTATCAACATTTTCCTGAACAGCGACTGGGTCGCGCGCCAGGCCGATCGGGTGCTAAACGCACCGAAACTGGGCATCGCACCGGTTGAGCCGCAAACTATCGTTATCGACTACTCCGCGCCGAACGTGGCGAAAGAGATGCACGTCGGCCACCTGCGCTCCACCATCATCGGCGACGCCGCGGCACGTACCCAGGAGTTTCTGGGCCATAAAGTGATCCGCGCCAACCACGTCGGCGACTGGGGCACCCAGTTCGGCATGCTGATTGCCTACCTGGAAAAAATGCAGAATGAAAACGCCAGCGACATGGGCCTGTCCGATCTGGAACAGTTCTACCGCGAAGCCAAGAAGCATTACGACGAAGATGCCGAGTTCGCCGAACGCGCGCGCGCTTACGTCGTGAAGCTGCAGGGCGGCGATCAGTACTGTCTGAAAATGTGGCGCAAGCTGGTCGACATCACCATGGCGCAAAACCAGCTGACCTATAACCGCCTGAACGTCACGCTGACCGAAGACGACGTGATGGGCGAAAGCCTGTATAACGCGATGCTGCCGGGCATCGTCGCCGACCTGAAAGCCAAAGGGCTAGCGGTGGAAAGCGAAGGCGCTACCGTGGTGTTCCTCGATGAATACCAGAACAAGGACGGCGATCCGATGGGCGTCATCATCCAGAAAAAGGATGGCGGCTACCTCTACACCACCACCGACATCGCCTGCGCCAAGTATCGCTACGAAACCCTGGGTGCCAATCGCGTCCTGTATTACATCGACTCCCGTCAGCATCAGCACCTGATGCAGGCCTGGACCATCGTGCGCAAGGCCGGTTACGTGCCGGAGTCCGTCTCGCTGGAACACCACATGTTCGGCATGATGCTGGGCAAAGACGGCAAGCCGTTCAAAACCCGCTCGGGCGGTACGGTGAAGCTCTCCGACCTGCTGGATGAGGCCATCGAACGCGCCGAACAGCTGATCGCCGGCAAAAACCCGGATATGCCGGAAGACGAAATGAAAACCGTGGCCCGCGTGGTCGGCATCGGCGCGGTGAAATACGCCGATCTGTCGAAAAGCCGCACCACCGACTATGTCTTCGACTGGGATAACATGCTGGCCTTCGAAGGCAATACCGCGCCTTATATGCAATACGCCTATACCCGTGTGGCATCGGTATTCAAACGCGCCGGCATCGACGAAACCAGCCTGACGCTGCCGCTGACGCTGACCGAAGAGCGCGAAATTGCGCTGGCCACCCGTCTGCTGCAGTTCGAAGAAGTGCTCACCACCGTCGCGCGTGAAGGCACGCCTCACGTCATGTGCAGCTACCTGTACGATCTGGCCGGCCTGTTCTCCGGTTTCTACGAGCACTGCCAGATCCTGAACGCCGACAGCGAAGAAGTGCGTCAGAGCCGCCTGAAGCTGGCGCTGCTGACCTCAAAAACGCTGAAAACTGGTCTGGATACGCTGGGCATCGAAACCGTCGAACGCATGTAAACTGCGCCGCCCAGAAAGCAAAAAGGTCGCCCAGGCGACCTTTTTTTACGCTTGCCTTTGGCTCAGGCGACCCGGCGAGCAAAATCGCGCGGGCGGAAGCCCAACCCGGCCAGCACGCCAAAGTACGCCACCACACCGGCCACCACCACCGCAGCCAAGCGCAGCAAACGCTCCAGCATGTTGCCCTGATCCCAGGCAGGCATCAGCCACATCGCGCCAATCAACACGGCCGACATCACCAGCACGGCGATCACCAGCTTGGTGAGGAACAGCGCCCACCCCGGCTGCGGCTGGAAAATCTTCTGCTTGCGCAGTTGCCAATACAGCAGCGAGGCGTTCAGACATGCCGCCAAACCGATCGACAGCGCCAGGCCGGCATGCTTCAGCGGGCCAATAAACGCCAGGTTCATCACCTGCGTCATAATCAGCGTAATGATGGCGATCTTGACCGGCGTTTTGATGTCCTGCCGCGAATAGAAGCCCGGCGCCAGCACTTTAACCACGATCAGCCCCATCAGCCCTACCGAGTAAGCCACCAGCGCACGCTGCGTCATCGCCGCGTCAAAGGCGCTGAATTTGCCATACTGGAACAGCGAAACGGTCAGCGGCTTGGCCAAAATGCCGAGCGCAATGGCGCTCGGCAACGCCAGCAGGAAGCACAGGCGCAGCCCCCAATCCATCAGGCGCGAATACTCGTCGTGGTTGCCGCTCGCGAAGCTTTTGGCCAGCGACGGCAGCAGGATGGTGCCCAAGGCCACGCCCAGCACGCCGGAAGGAAACTCCATCAGGCGGTCGGCGTAGTACATCCAGGACACCGAGCCGGACACCAGGAACGAAGCGAAAATGGTGTTGATGATCAGCGAGATTTGGCTGACCGACACCCCGAGGATCGCCGGCCCCATCTGGCGCATCACGCGCCAGACCCCGGCATCGCCCAGCTTGAGGCGCGGCAATACCAGCATGCCGATCTTGCGCAGGTGCGGCAGCTGATACCCCAGCTGCAGCACGCCGCCCACCACCACCGCCCAGGCCAGCGCCAGCACCGGCGGATTGAAATACGGGGCCGCGAACAGCGCGAAGCCGATCATGCTGACGTTAAGCAGCGTTGGCGCAAAGGCCGGGATCGAGAAGCGGTTCCAGGTATTGAGGATCGCCCCCACCAGCGACGCCAGTGAGATCAACAGAATATAGGGGAACGTGATGCGCAGCAGCGCCGACGTCAGGGCAAACTTGTCGGGCGTATCGGTAAAGCCCGGCGCGGTGATATAGATCACCCAGGGCGCGGCCAGCATCCCCAGCACCGTCACCACCGCCAGCACCAGCGTCAACAGCCCGGAGACATAGGCGATAAAAGTGCGCGTCGCCTCTTCACCCTGCTGGCTCTTGTATTCGGCCAGGATCGGCACGAAGGCCTGCGAAAATGCCCCTTCGGCAAAGATACGGCGTAACAGATTAGGGAGTTTGAACGCCACGAAGAAGGCGTCCGTTGCCATGCCGGCCCCGAACACGCGCGCGACGATTGCATCGCGGGCAAAGCCCAACACCCGCGAAAACATCGTCATCGAGCTGACGGCAGCCAAGGATTTGAGTAGGTTCATGTGGTTGTCTGATAGGTACCGTAAATATCAACGCCTGCAACAGCAGGCGTCAGTGAAACAATCGGCTCAGTTTACGCATCCGGAAAAGAATAGCTACCGCCATATGTTACATAGAGTTATCCCGCAGCAAACGCTCGACCATCCGCTGGGCAAGCAGCGCCTGTTCGCCGCCGGTTTCCGGCGCGCTCTGGTTGGCGACGGCATTAAGGAAATGCCGTACCGCCCCGTCGAAGCCGCGTTGCACCAGCGTGCTTTGCCAGCCCGGCACCGGCTGTTCCAACACGCCCTGCGCATCTTCACGCTGCCAGTGGCGCATATCGGTCAACTGATACAGCGCACCGTCGGTCACCGCCTGCACGCTTTCACGCTGGCTGCCGCCCCGGCGATGCATGCTGGTCGTCACCTGCGTGTCGCCGCAGGCGAAGTGGTGTTCGGCATACAGCATTTCACCGGCGGCGTTGGCCTGCAAACGGCCGCTCAGCAGTTGCTCGTGCCCGCCCGCCAGCCACAGCGCGGTGTCCACCACGTGCAGATAGTCATCCAACAGGGTAAAACGCAGATCGTGCGGGCCGACGCTGTCCGTCCGATGCTTGTCCATACGAATGGAAGCCGGCTGGTTCATTTGCTGTTTGAGCTGCCGGTAAAGCGGCGCGAAACGGCGGTTGAACCCCACCATCAGCGTTTTGCCTCGCCGCTCGGCCAACTCGAGCAACTGCTCGCCCTGCTCCAGCGTTTCCGCCAGCGGCTTATCGACGTAAACGTGCACGCCGCGGTTCAGCAGCTCGCCTATCACGGAAAAATGGCTGGCGGTGCTGCTGTGGACAAAAACCGCGTCGCACTGTTCGGCCAGGCTGTCCAGACGGGAGAAACAGGCCATGCGGTAGCTGTCGCATAGCGGCTGCGCTTTTTGCTGATTGGGCGAAAAACCGCCCACCAGCGTCCAATCCGCCGCCTGAACGAGGATTGGCAGGTAAGCCTTCTGCGCAATACTGCCCAATCCCACCACGCCCACACGCAATTTAGTCATTCGCTTCCCTCGCCAACAGATGTTGCACCAGCCGTTTCAATTCCGATACTTCGTTTTCCAATGCGCTGACCCTGGCGTTCAGGTCGCCGTCGTCCTCAGACTCAAGCGCCGCCGGCGCTTCATCAATCTGGCCGCTGAACAGATGCATGAACCGGCTTTCGCGTTTGCCCGGCTCACGCGCCAGGCGCACCACGAACGGGCCATCTTCGCGCGTAGCCAGCTGCTGCAGCACCTGTTCGACCTCACTGACATCGTTGAACTCGTGCATCCGGTTGGTGCGGGTGCGCAGCTCGCCCGGCGTTTGCGCGCCGCGCAGCAATAAGGTGGCGATCACCGCCAGTTCGGCGGGCGAGAGTTTCAGTTGGCCGAACTCGGAGTTGCAAAACCGCTGTTCATACTTGACTACCCGGTTGCCGAACCCGCTGAGGGTGCGCAGGAAATGTTTGCGCAGCAACAGATCGAGCAGTTGCTGCACTTCACTTTCGCTCAGATCCATTACCGGCTCGCGGTTGGTTTTTTGGTTGCACGCCAGGGTAATGGCGTTAAGCGAAAGCGGGTATTGGTCCGGGGTCGTGACCTGTTTTTCTAACAGGCAGCCGATGACCCGCGCCTCTTTGGCGTTCAATTCATATTTCATCGTTTGGCCTCAACGTGGGGGTAACCACTCTTTATTGGTGTATGCCGTCAAAACGTGGTCTTGCCACTTGCCGTCGATCAGCAGGTAATCCTTGGCGTAACCTTCACGTTCGAATCCCAGACGCGTCAGCAGTGCGCCGCTGCGCTGGTTGTGAGGCATATAGTTGGCCATGATGCGGTGCATGCGCTGTTGGCGCAGCATATAGCGGATAGCGGACTGCAAGGCTTCGAACATCAGCCCTTGCCCCTGCCATTTCTCCCCCAGCGAATAACCGAGGAAACAGGCATGAAACGAACCGCGCAGCACGTTGCTGAAGTTCGCCACGCCGCGCACTTCCTGCTCTTCCGGATCGAGCAGGATAAAATAGTAGGCGCTGCCCTGCTTTTGCATTTCGGTGATCATGCCCAGGCGCGCCTGCCAGCCGGAAGGATAACAGTGGCTTTCGTCGCGCACCGGCTCCCAGGGTTTGAGAAAGGTCCGGTTCTCGGCATAATAATCCGCCAGGCGATAGGCATCCCGTTCATGCACTAAACGGACCACCATCCGGTCGGTTGTAAGACGTACTTTTGGCGATGCAGAGCGATAGCCGAACATCATTTCCCCCGCAGTCAAAACGGTTCGATAAGAAGTATTTATTAGGAAGCCGAGCGGCTCATTATCCTGTGCCGATCTTTTGCCATGGTTTTATTTTGCCAATAGCGCCGCAGAACTGCGCTTCCCTGCATTCAATATAACCGTAGCCCGCCCCCGAGGTAAAATCCCGGCCGCTCAGTAAATCGCCGAATACGCGTTTTACGGCGTTTTTCCGCCAATTTTGCAGCTCAGGTAACACCTTGACGATAAAAAAATATTATCTATTCCGCCCCTGTCGCCGTACGGGAATTGGGTAGAGAATGGAACGGCTGTCTCCCCTTCTTTCTTAATTGCTCATGGTGAAGCATGTCTCTGGTGTCGCAAGCGCGCAGCTTGGGTAAATATTTTCTGTTGCTCGATAACCTGCTGGTGGTGTTAGGCTTTTTTGTCGTCTTTCCGCTTATTTCGATCCGCTTCGTCGATCAGCTGGGCTGGGCGGCGCTGATCGTCGGCATCGCGCTGGGTTTGCGCCAGCTGTTGCAACAAGGGCTCGGCATCTTTGGCGGCGCCATTGCCGATCGTTTCGGCGCCAAGCCGATGATCGTCACCGGCATGTTGCTGCGCGCCGCCGGGTTCGCCACCATGGCGATGGCCGATGAGCCCTGGATCCTGTGGTTCTCCTGTGCGCTTTCCGCCCTCGGCGGCACGTTATTCGATCCGCCGCGCACCGCTTTGGTGATCAAACTGACCCGTCCGCACGAGCGCGGCCGCTTTTTCTCGCTGCTAATGATGCAGGACAGCGCCGGCGCGGTGGTCGGCGCACTGATCGGCAGTTGGCTGCTGCAGTACGATTTTCACTTTGTCTGCTGGGTCGGGGCGGCGATCTTCGTGCTGGCTGCCGGTTGGAATGCCTGGTTACTGCCGGCTTATCGCATCTCCACCGTGCGCGTGCCGATGAAAGAAGGCCTGTTGCGGGTTCTGCGCGATCGCCGCTTCCTTACCTATGTCCTGACGCTGACCGGTTACTACATGCTGGCGGTGCAGGTGATGCTGATGATGCCGATCGTGGTCAACGAAATTGCCGGTTCACCGGCGGCGGTGAAATGGATGTACGCGATCGAAGCGGCGCTGTCGCTGTCGCTGCTCTATCCGCTGGCGCGTTGGGGTGAAAAACACTTCCGGCTTGAACAGCGCCTGATGGCGGGCCTGCTGCTGATGACGCTCAGCCTGCTGCCGATCGGTCTCGCCACCAGCCTGCAGGGGGTCTTCACGCTGATCTGCTGCTTCTATCTGGGCTCGATCATCGCCGAGCCGGCGCGCGAAACGCTGAGCGCTTCGCTGGCCGATCCGCGTGCGCGCGGCAGCTACATGGGCTTCAGCCGCCTCGGTTTGGCGCTGGGCGGCGCATTGGGCTATACCGGCGGCGGCTGGATGTACGATACCGGACGGGCGATGAATATGCCGGAGCTGCCCTGGTTGCTGCTCGGGGCCGTCGGTTTTGCCACGCTGCTGGCGCTGTACTGGCAATTCAGCCCGCGGCGCAACGCGTCGATGATGCTGCGCGGCGGTTAACGCCATAGAAATCCGGCCGAATCGGCAACAGCTGCTATCCTGTTAGTAAAAACCCCACAGGAGCCCGTCGGCATGATTGAAGAAGCGAAGTTACCGCAACTGCTCGAACATATGATACTGAACCTGCGCATGATTTATGCGCGCTCCACCCTGGTGGAAAAAGCGCTGGCCCACATCATCGCCGGCGACAGCGCGCTGAAAAGCGATATCATCAAACAGCTGCAGGTCGTCTCCGCCGCCAACGAGCGCGATCAGGTCGATCTGGAACAGGCCCGCATTCACCTGATCGATGTGCTCAATTCGGTACCGGCCAAGAAATAACGCCCCTCGCCCGCGCCTGTTGCGCGGGCAATGTCGCAATAACGCACCATCCAACACACGCGCTTCAAGACAGCCTCGGTAAGCTGTGGTAACTATTGCTGTTAAAACCTGACAACCCGGAGCAAGCATGAAACTGTTCATTTACGATCATTGCCCCTTCTGCGTTAAAGCCCGTATGATTTTCGGCCTGAAGCGCCAGCCGATTCGGCTGGTCACCTTGCTCAACGACGACGAGACGACCCCATTCAACCTGATTGGCACAAAAATGGTGCCAATCCTGATCAAAGACGACGGCGAAGCGATGCCGGAAAGCCTGGATATCGTGCGCTATGTCGATAGCCTGGACGGCAAGCCGGTGCTGACCGGTAGCACCAACCCGGCCATTGCCGAGTGGCTGCAGCGGGTCGGCAGTTACAGCGCCAAATTGCTGCTGCCGCGTATTGCGCATGCCGATTTCGAAGAGTTCGCCACCGACAGCGCCCGCCGTTACTTTATCGATAAAAAACAGGCGGCTATCGGTGATTTTGCCGAACATCTCGCCAACAGTGCCGATCTGATCGCCGAACTGGAAGCCGACCTGCAAGCGCTGTCGCCGCTGATCGTCTCCGCCGACGCGGTAAACGGCGAGCTGTCCGAGGACGACATTCACCTGTTCCCGCTGTTGCGCTCGTTATCGATCGTCGCCGGGGTTGCGCTGCCGGACAACGTGGAAGCCTACCGCAACCGCATGGCGCAGCGCAGCGAGGTGCCGTTGCTGCTGGATATGGAACAATAACGTTCGAGAATGACAAATAAGGACATGGCGTACTGATGTTGAAAATGGTGCTCGCCACCGCTCGCGACCGGGCGCGGCTGAAGGAAATAACCTCCGTTCTGATTCGTTATGGTCTGCAAGACGTTCTACGCCTGCTGGGCCTGGGAGCCTTGTTGCGCGGCGCCCGTGGTGAATCTGCCCCGCAGGATGCACAAACCCTGCCTGAGCGTCTGCGCGAAGCGCTCGAAGCGCTGGGCCCCACCTTCGTCAAATTCGGTCAGATCCTGGCCACGCGCTCTGATCTGCTGGACCCGGCCTGGACCGACGAACTGGATCGCCTGCACAGCCAGGCGGCGGTGTTGCCATGGGAAACGCTGGCGCCGCAAATCATCGCCGATCTGGGGGGCGAGCCGGAACAGCGGTTTGCCGAATTCGATCGCACGCCGCTGGCCGCGGCGTCGATGGCGCAAATCTACCGCGCACGCTTGCACAGCGGCGAGCAGGTGGTGGTAAAAGTGCTGCGGCCCGGTCTGGCGAAAACCATCCACGCCGATCTGCGGCTGCTGGCCTCGCTGGCGGAGACCGTGGAGCAGCAGAGCCCGGCGCTGGCGCGCTATCGGCCGCGGCAGATGGTCCGAGCGTTGGCAACGGCGCTCAATCACGAGCTGGACTTGACCCACGAAGGGCATAACTGCGACCGCGTTGCCGGGATGTTCGCGCGTCAACCCGACGTGGTGGTGCCAAAAATCTATTGGCAATACTCTTCTCCCCGCCTGTTAGTGCAGGAATACTTGCCCGGCACCGCGCCGGAAAGCCCTGAACAGCTGGCGGCGGCAGGCTTTGACGGCCCGCTGCTGGCGCAACGCGGCGCCCGCGCCTTTATGAGCATGGTGCTGGAGCATCGGCTGTATCACGCCGATCCGCACCCCGGCAACGTCATGGCACTGAGCGGTGACCGCGTCGGTTTTATCGACTTCGGCATGGTGGGCCAGCTGTCCGAGCGGCGGCGCAACCAGTTGCTCCTGCTGCTGCAGGCCATCGCCGATCGCCAGTCCGAAGGCATCGTCAACACGCTGATCGCCTGGTCGGACAGCGAACCGTTGGACCTGATGGATCTGGAGTTGGCGGCACAAAACTTTCTCGACAAACAGGCCGCCGCCACCCTGACGCTGGGTAAAGCCTTGACCGACCTGCTGGTGATGGCGCGCGAACACCAGCTGGCGCTGCCGCCCGATCTGGTGCTACTGTTCAAGGCATTAATCACCGCCGACGGCGTGCTGCATCGTCTGGATCCAAACTTCGACATCGTGGCCACGCTCAAGCCGATGCTGCAACAAACGGTGCTGCAGCGCTACGCCCCCGACGCCGTGCGCCAGCGGCTGTTGGCCCTGGGTGGGGAAACGCTCGATGCCGGAGAAGAGCTGCCGCAAACGCTGCGGCTATTGGTTCGCCGCCTAAAACGCGGGCGGCTCAATGCCGATATCAACGTCAGTAACCTCGGCCAGCTGAGCAAAGCGCTGGAACGCGCCGCCGTCACCCTGGCCATCGCCATCGTCACCGCCGCTTTTGCCCTGGGGCTGGCGCCTTATCTGATGCATTCGTCGCTGCGACTGTGGGGCATTCCGCTGTTCCCGCTGTTGGGGGGCGCAGCCTGCCTGGCCGGCGTGATTCTCTTGGCGCTGCGGCTGCGGCGCTGACGCTTTCGGCGTTATCCGATAGGTCTCGCCCGCTTTTGCGCGCACTATCCTCTGCACATCGCCGCCTGCCGTTTTCACGCGCAGGCGGAACGTTTATAATGATTAATCAATTATCTGCAGCACTTTTCGCCAGCAGTCGCAATGAGGCATTAATGAAGAAGATCCTGATGGGCGCAGCCGCCCTGCTGTTCGCCGGCGTATTGGCCGGTTGCAATCAACTGACCCAATACACCCTGAGCGAGCAGGAAGTGAATGATTACCTGCAGAAACACAATGATTATCAGAAGCAGATCGGCGTGCCCGGCCTGGTGGACGCCAACATCGTGCTGACGCAGCTGCAAAGCCAGATCGGCCGCAGCGAGCCGGGTAAAGTCACCCTTTCCGGCGACGCCAAGGTCAACATCACGTCGATTCTCGGCCCGCAGGCGGCGGACCTGAAGCTGACGCTGAAAGCACAGCCGGTTTACGACCGTGCACAGGGCGCCATTTACCTGAAGGATATGGAGTTGACCGATTACAGCGTGCAGCCGGAAAAAATGCAGACGGTAATGAAAGCGCTGACGCCATACCTGAACCAGTCGCTGAAATCTTACTTCGACCAAAAGCCGGCTTATGTGCTGAATCCTGACAACAGCAAAACCGAAGCGCTGGCGAAAAAACTGGCGAAGGGATTGGAAGTGAAACCGGGTGAGTTGGTGATCCCGTTTAGCGACTGACCGCGTCTTGATGTATCAAGCCCGCCGAGCGGCGGGCTTTTTATTGCGGGAAAGTATTACTGCGGCGCGCTGTAGGCAATCTCGCCGGTGTTGCAGTTGAGCGTCACGTTGTAGGTTTTATCCATCTTGGTACCCCGCACCGTCAGCGGCACCTGCCACACCTGATCCTTGCCGGTGATGGCATCCGGGCTGACCCAGGCGATCGGGGTTGCGGTGCCCAGCAGCTTTTTGTCCGCCTCCCAGCGCGTGATGCGGTTCTGCAAGAAATCACGCTTGACCTGAGCGGCAATATCCGCCGGCTGCAGACCGGCACACTGCCCCACCTTGGCGGTGCGTTGCTCTTGATCCTGCGCCCACACCGCAGTCGATGCTCCCATCATGGCCAACAAGGCGATAGCCAAACCCGTTTTTTTCATATGTCCTCCCGTTGTGATTAGCGCTATCCGGGCGCCCATCCCTGGCTCACAACAGGGTTTCGGCAAAGAGTTACCGTTTGACGAACTCGATGACAAACAGCGCATCCAGGCCCGGATAGATTTCCTTGATCACCTGCTTCAGCTCGCTCAGCGACATGTTCTCCTGCTGTGCGTGGCGTTCGGTCAGCGCATCCAGGCGCACCGGCGTTACCGACAGCACTTCGATAAAGCAGAAAAATACGCCGTCTTCATTGCGGCTTACGCGCAATACCTCGCCCGGTTCGAAGTGCGACTCACTGGCATCCCGAATGGTGATGGTTTTGCGCCCAGCCAGAATGTCTTGCTCAAAGCGGCTGAAGAAAGTTATTTCACGGCTCATTTTAGATCCTTTTTCATCACAACACCGCAACATAAGTCATTATGCCGCTTGCTTTTCTGACGCAGATCCCTCTTTTGAGTTAGAGACCGTTTTTTTCGCTTTCGCTTCCGTCGGTTTTTTGCCGGTTTCCGCCGGTGATGCGCCGCGCAGAATCAGACCCAGTGCGTCCTTATTCTCTGCCAGGAAGAAGCTCAGCCCTTCGCGCTGTTCGTCGTCCAGGTTCAGCGGCGCCTGTTGCAGCCACTCTCCGAGGTTATCCGCCAAATCCAGCATTTTGTCGTAGGCGTCGGCTTCTTTCTTGCTCGCGAAAGTCATTTTTTCCTCACCGTTTCTCACCACCACATATTTAACTTCAACCGCCATGTGTGCGTCCTCAAATACTCAAATAACTGTAATTATATACAGTATAAATAGATAGCGGCGGGAAGGCAAACCGCCACCCGCCTTCGGCTTATTTCAGCAGCCGCACCTTGCAGCTCTTGCCTTTGATTTTGCCCTGTTGCAGCTGCTGCAGCGCCTTGCGCGCGCTGGCTTTACGGATCGCGACGTAGGCATGCACCGGGAACATGTCGATCTTGCCCACTTCCGCCGCCGTCAGCCCGGCATCGCCGGTCAGCGCGCCAAGGATATCGCCGGGGCGGATCTTCGCCTTACGGCCGCCGTCGATGCACAGCGTCACCATCTCCGCCTCCAGCGAACCGTTGGCGGCCCCGCTCAGCTCGGACACCGGCGCCCAGGCAATGGTCATCTGCAGGTAGTCTTCAATCGCGTGCGCCCGCGCCATTTCCTGCGGCGTGCACAGGCTGATCGCCAGCCCGCTCATGCCGGCGCGGCCGGTACGACCGATACGGTGCACATGCACTTCAGGATCGAACGCCAGTTCGTAGTTAACCACCAGCTCCAGCTCTTTGATATCCAGCCCGCGAGCGGCGACGTCGGTCGCTACCAACACCCGGCAACTGCGGTTGGCAAAACGCACCAACACCTGGTCGCGGTCGCGCTGCTCCAGATCGCCATGCAGCGCCAGTGCGCTGATACCGCGGGCCTCCAGGGCCTCAAGCACCGTTTGGCAATCGCGTTTGGTATTGCAGAACACCACGCAGGACGCGGGTTGATGATAACGAATGGCCGACACCAGCAGCGCCGGCCGCTGATCGCGCGTGGTCTCATAGAAACGTTGTTCGATGGCGGTCTGCGCTTCGTCATCGTCCACTTCGACGCTCAGCGGCTGACGCTGAACGCGCTCGCTGATGCGTTCGATACCCGCCGGGTAGGTAGCGGAAAACAGCAGCGTCTGACGCTGCGGCGGCGTGTAGCTGATCACATCGTCGATGTCGTCGGCGAAGCCCATGTCCAGCATACGGTCGGCCTCATCCAGCACCAGCACCTTCAGCTCGTCCAGCAGCAGCGTTTTCTTGCGCAGGTGTTCCTGGATGCGGCCCGGCGTTCCCACCACGATATGCGGCGCGTGCACCAGCGAATCGAGCTGTGGCCCCATCGGTTGGCCGCCGCACAGCGTCAGGATTTTGATGTTCTGCGTGAAGCGCGCCAGGCGGCGCAGTTCTTTGCTCACCTGATCGGCCAGCTCGCGGGTGGGACAGAGCACCAGCGCCTGCGTGGCAACCTGAGCAACGACGATGTTATTCAGCAAACCAATGCCGAACGCCGCCGTTTTACCGCTACCGGTTTTCGCCTTGGCGCGCACGTCTCGCCCTTGCAGGATGGCGGGCAACGCGGCGGCCTGCACCGGCGTCATTTTGGCGTACCCCAGTTCGTTGAGGTTGGCCAACTGTTCGGCTGGCAGCGGCAGGGAAGAAAAAGAAACTGTGCTCACGGCGATAACTCTTATATGACGAATGGAATGGCGGCGCGCCCGCAGGCTGGCGCCGAATCAGCGGTAAATGATAACAGAGATGGGCGGCGTTACGGGCAGCGGGCATAAAAAAACCCGCCGGCGGCGGGTTTCTTGGCGGCTCAGTCGTTAAATAGCAACGACGTTGGCTGCGGCTGGGCCACGTTGGCTGTCCTGGATGGAGAACTCAACCTGCTGGCCTTCAGCCAGGGTCTTGAAACCATCGCTAACGATAGCGGAAAAATGAACGAAAACGTCTTTAGAGCCGTCGGCAGGCGTGATGAAGCCGAAACCTTTGCTTTCGTTGAACCATTTAACGTGACCAGTGATCTTGCTCATTTGTGTTTCCTTTACTTGATAAACCTGCCTTGACGGCACGAGACGCGAAAACCTTGCTATATGTAGGCCTTCTTTCGCCGTCGCTTATTAACGCACAATCGCCCATGCAGGGCAAATATTTCTGCTTGTTATAAAAACAGTCAGTTAGCAACAAACTTGGCGCGGCGGCTGCGCACGCAATCGTTTTCGTATATACTGCCCGCCGATCATCAATCCGCTTACTTTCACCGATCCAGGTACGAAACTATGTTAACGATTGGAACCGCCCTGCGCCCTTCCGCCACCCGCGTTATGTTGCTCGGCTCCGGGGAGCTGGGTAAAGAAGTCGCCATTGAATGCCAGCGCCTCGGTCTGGAAGTGATCGCCGTCGATCGCTATCCCGACGCCCCCGCCATGCATGTGGCGCACCGCAGCCACGTCATCAATATGCTGGACGGTGACGCGCTGAAAGCCGTTATCGAACAAGAGCGGCCGGACTATATCGTTCCCGAAATCGAAGCGATCGCCACCGCCATGCTGGTCGAACTTGAACGCCAGGGCCACCGCGTAGTGCCCTGCGCCGAAGCCACCCGCCTGACGATGAACCGTGAAGGCATCCGCCGCCTGGCGGCGGAAGAGCTTGGCCTGCCCACCTCCAGCTATCGCTTTGCCGACAGCGAGGCGACTTTCCAGCAGGCGGTCGAACACATCGGCTATCCGTGCATCGTCAAACCGGTGATGAGCTCTTCCGGCAAGGGGCAAAGCCTGATCCGCACGCCTGAACAACTGCAAAGCGCCTGGGATTACGCCCAACAGGGCGGCCGCGCCGGCGGCGGCCGGGTGATCGTCGAAGGGCTGGTAAGATTCGATTTTGAAATTACGTTGCTGACCATCAGCGCCGTGGACGGCGTGCACTTCTGCGAGCCGATCGGCCATCGTCAGGAGGATGGGGACTATCGCGAATCCTGGCAGCCGCAACTGATGTCGGCGACGGCGCTGAGCCGGGCCCAGGCTATCGCGGAGAAAGTGGTGAAAGCCTTGGGCGGTTTCGGGCTGTTCGGCGTGGAGCTGTTCGTCTGTGGCGACGAAGTGATCTTCAGCGAGGTGTCACCGCGCCCGCACGATACCGGCATGGTCACGTTGATTTCACAGGATCTGTCCGAGTTCGCCCTGCACGTTCGCGCTTTTCTCGGGTTGCCGATCGGCGCCATCCGCCAGTTCGGCCCTTCCGCTTCGGCAGTGATCCTGCCGCAGCTCACCAGCAGCGATGTGCGTTTCAGCGGATTGGAAAATGCGCTGTGCGGGCACAACCAGCTGCGCCTGTTCGGCAAACCGGAGATCGCCGGGCAACGTCGTCTGGGCGTAGCGCTGGCAACGGCGAGCACGACGGAACAGGCGGTGGAGCTGGCGAAACAAGCCGCCGCCGCCGTGGCGGTCAACGGCTGAAACTGACGGGGCCGCTTGCGCGGCCCCGATAACATCAATAGTCTTCGTCTTCTTCAGCATCGTCATCCCGCGACGCCTCCGGTGCGGCATCATGCTGCTCGTCTTCATCATCGTCATCGAACAGTACCGCAACCTGAGCGCCCTGATGCTTCTCACGAATTTCCTGCGCAACGCGAGCAATGGCTTCACCGCTGCTCATGCCCTGCTCCATCAGTTGATGGATGCGATCCGCCGCTTCCTGCTGCTCCGCGTGACTCAGTAATGGCATACCTGCATGCATGTGTCGTTCTCTCCGGCAAAAGGGAGAAGGAGTATACGCGCTAACGCGACGGATCCCAACGTCTTGTGCCTCAGGCCGGTTGCGAACAGCCATTATCGCTGCGCCACTGCTTCAGGCGATGCCGCCACAGCATGACATGCCACCCCTGCTTCACGCCGCGCGCGTTGGCGAACATCGCTCTGTCGATGCCGCGCTGATAAAACTCTTCGGTAATCTGATTCTGGGCGACCGGATCCGGCTCACGGCGAATGCTGTGGCAAATGCCCAACGCTTCACGGGTAATTTGCCAATGAAAAGCCGGACGAATGGCAATGCTGCCAGCATAGCGCAAATTGAGCCGCTCCAGCATTTCGACGATTTTCATATAGTGGCGTTGATAATCCACGTTTGCTTTGCCGGTGCGGCGACGATTGCTGATCGACTTGTCGTGTACCCGTTGACGGTACAGCGGCGTACTTAAATATTTGACCCGTTGGGCATTAAACATGACCTCGGTCGTCCAGGGAATATCCTGATGATGTAATCCCGGTTCAAAATAAAGCCGATGCCGGCGGATAAAATCGAGGCGATATATTGCCAACCATACAACGTGAATAAATTTTCTCGATTTCAATGCACGTTCGAACCACTGTACGCCGGCGATAACGTCGGTGGTCTGTAAACGTGCCTCGGGAAAAATCGGCTGTAATTCGTCTTCACTGGCGAAATAGCGCTCGCCATTGCATTGCATCACGTCTAATTGGTGGAGCTCCGCCTGCTCCAGCAGCGTGGAATACATGTCCGGCGCCAGCAGATCGTCGGCATCGGGAAACGCCACGTATTTTCCCCGGGCCACGGCGAGCCCGGCATTACGCGCGTTAGAAACGCCGGCGTTGGCCTGATCGATGACCCGAATATGCGGATGCGCCGCCGCGTAACGGTGCGCGGTCTCTCCTGAACCGTCGGTAGAACCATCGTTGACGATGATCACCTCCAGGCGTTGTTCGCGTTGGGCCAGCAACGAAGCCAGGAAAGGCTCTAATAATTCTCCCGCATTGTGCATCGGGACGATGACGCTCAGCATTAACGACATAGGCGGCTCTTCAATGATAATGTAACAAAATAATAATTTTATTTTTTTAAAAATATCAATCCATTCAGCGCCAGAGGGGATAAATAGGCCTAAGGCGCTCAGATTTCCGCAACAGGCTAAATAAGATTTATCTTGTTTTGTCTTTTCATGCTTTCAGCAAGAAAAACAGTGTCAAATCAGGCATCCATTTCACTGAGTGGCCCGCGCGACAAAACACAGGCAAAACTTTCCCGCATCACCCAGTTAATAACCATGGGTAACAATAAATTAATGAAATTAACGAATCGTTTTTATATTTCTCGGGTCTTGCGCCCTCGATAAAGCAGGCTTCCAGTTTATTTGACGTTAAATTTTTAACATACCGAAGTATAATGAATGGCGCAAAAAATGCCTTATTTCAGGTTTATTGAACTGCCGTTTATGTGAACTGTGCTGCATGTCTCGCATGGCAAAACATGCATGCCTTAGCCGTCTATGGCACACTAACGCCCAGACATTGCCGTCTTCACAGCCAGGTTTTTTGACGTTCATGAGCGTAACCGCCCCAAACATAAAGTCTTTGCCCTATAGCCGCAGTGCCCTGATGACGCTTTTCGCCCCGCTTTCAGCACAGCCCTGGGCGATGTTGCTGCATTCGGGCTTTGCCGATCACTCGCATAACCGCTTCGATATTCTGGTCGCACAGCCGCGCGTTACGCTCACCACGCGTGGCCCCGACACGGTAATTGAAAGTGACGGCGTCACTACTCAGTCGAAGGAAGATCCGTTTTCCCTGCTGCAGCAGCAGTTGGCAGAGCAAGGTTGGCAGCCGGCCTTTAACCCGGATCTGCCGTTTCAGGGCGGTGCCCTGGGACTGTTCGGCTACGATCTTGGGCGCCGAGTGGAAACCTTGCCGCAGTTGGCCGAAGCCGACCTCGCGTTGCCGGACATGGCGGTGGGCATTTACGACTGGGCAGCTATCGCCGACCACCAATTGCAAACCCTGACGCTGCTCAGCTATGGCGATGTGGAGCAGCGCTGGCGCTGGCTCACTCGCCAAACCGCGCCGGCGGAGCGCCCTTTCACGCTGCATAGCGGCTGGCATGCCAATATGACGCGGCGGCAATACGGCGAGAAGTTCCAACGTGTTCAGCACTACCTGCGCAGCGGCGACTGTTACCAGATTAACCTGGCACAGCGATTCTCCGCCGACTACCAGGGGGACGAATGGCAGGCGTTTTGCCGACTGAGCGCCTGCAACCGTGCGCCGTTCTCAGCCTTCCTGCGGCTGCCGCACAACAGCGTGCTGAGCGTCTCTCCCGAGCGCTTCCTCTGGCTGGAGCAGCAGCGTATCCAAACCCGCCCGATCAAGGGCACGCTGCCGCGGCTGGCGGACGCAGAACAAGACGCCGCACAGGCTCGCCGTTTGGCCGATTCGCCCAAGGACCGCGCTGAAAATCTGATGATCGTCGATCTGCTGCGCAACGATATCGGCCGCGTCGCCCAGCCCGGCAGCGTACGGGTGCCGGAACTGTTCGTCGTGGAGCCGTTCCCGGCGGTACATCACCTGGTGAGCACCATTACCGCCACCCTGCCGGAGCAGGCCTCGGCCACCGAGCTGCTGCGCGCCTGCTTCCCCGGCGGTTCGATCACCGGCGCGCCCAAGGTGCGGGCGATGGAAATCATCGAAGAGCTGGAGCCGCAGCGTCGCAACGCCTATTGCGGCAGCATCGGTTACCTGAGCGCCTGCGGCACCATGGACACCAACATCACCATCCGCACGCTCGTCACCGAAAACGGCCGCATCCACTGCTCCGCCGGCGGCGGCATCGTGGCAGACAGCCAGGAACAGGCGGAATACCAGGAAACCTTCGACAAGGTTGGTCGTATTCTGCCGCAGCTTGGGGAGTACTCCCTGTCGTGATCCCATCGAATTCACCGGCCTCACTGCACGCCTTTATCAGCCGTTTTCAACTGCAGTTACCGCAGGCGGCGCAGATCTCGCACAATGTGCGCCCGGCGGCGGTGCTGATCCCGATCGTTTGCCGCGCCGAGCCCACCTTGCTGTTGACCCGCCGTGCCGATTCGCTGCGTAAACATGCCGGCCAGGTGGCCTTCCCCGGCGGGAAAACCGATGCCGAAGACGGGTCGGCGATCGTCACGGCGCTGCGGGAAGCGCAGGAAGAAGTGGCGATACCGCCACACGCGGTAACCGTCCTCGGCCAAATGGCGCCGCTCGACAGCAGCACCGGATTTCAGGTCACGCCCATCGTCGGCCTCATCCCGCCGGACGTGCAGTTCCACGCCAACGAGGGCGAAGTGGCGGACGTGTTCGAGATGCCCCTGCGGGAAGCGCTGACCCTGTCGCGTTACTACCCGCTGGATATCCATCGCGCCGGCCACACGCACCGCCTTTACCTCTCCTGGTATCACAGCCAGTTTATCTGGGGGCTGACCGCCGCCATTATTCGCCGCCTGGCGCAGCAGGTCAGTATTTGACCCGCATTGCGTGATCTGACTCGCAATCTGGCATGGCCGTCGACGTCCGCTGCAGGTAAAGCGATCGAAATCACTTCATTTGATCGCTTTTTCAACTACCGTTCCGGTTGAATGGTTTTAAAAAAACTGTAAACCCTCTCTTAAACCTTACGAAATACCTGTAAAATACCACCGTCCGAGATAAACCACTGTAGAAACAGGGATTAAGCCGGCGGCGTTCAGCACGGAAAGCTGGCGCGATTACCGTTAATGGAGCTTAGGCGAAAGCGGATACCCCGCTTAAGGGTTCGCCCCGGGTAATCAGCAAAAAAAGCGACACCACGGATTATTTAATTTCATGCGAAAAAGGCAGCCGAACCCGTACGGCCCTTTTACAATATCGCTGTTCCCTGCGCGGTTTTTAACCGCCGCAGCCATAACAATACGTCTCTTTAAGGAGTTTTAGCGTGATTAGCGTTTTCGACATGTTTAAGATCGGCATCGGCCCGTCCAGCTCTCATACGGTTGGACCGATGAAAGCCGGCAAACAGTTTGTCGACGATCTGGTAAATAAAGGCCTGATGCCTTCTATCACGCGTGTTGCCGTAGACGTTTACGGCTCACTCTCATTGACCGGTAAAGGTCACCATACCGATATCGCCATCATTCTCGGCCTGGCCGGCAATATGCCGGACACCGTCGATATCGATAGCATTCCGGGTTTTATTCGCGATGTAGAGCAACGTCAACGCCTGATGCTGGCCAACGGCCTGCATGAAGTCGATTTCCCGCGCGACGGCGGCATGGTCTTCCGCAGCGACAACCTGCCGCTGCATGAGAACGGCATGCAGATCCACGCCTTCGCCGGCGAGAAAGAAGTGTACAGCAAGACCTACTACTCCATCGGCGGCGGCTTCATCGTCGACGAGGAGAACTTCGGCAAGGCCGGCGAGCAAGAGCTGAAAATGCCTTATCCGTTCAACTCCGCGCGCGAAATGCTCGACCACTGCCGCGAGACCGGCCTGTCGCTGTCCGGCATGGTGATGCAGAACGAGCTGGCGCTGCACAGCAAGCAAGAGATCGACACCTACTTCGGTAACGTCTGGCAAACCATGCGTGCCTGTATCGATCGCGGTCTGAACACCGAAGGCGTGCTGCCGGGGCCGCTGCGCGTGCCGCGCCGTGCCTCCGCGCTGCGCCGCATGCTGGTGGCGTCGGACAAACTGTCCAACGATCCGATGAACGTAATCGACTGGGTCAACATGTTCGCGCTGGCGGTGAACGAAGAGAACGCCGCCGGCGGCCGCGTGGTCACCGCGCCGACCAACGGCGCCTGCGGCATCGTGCCCGCGGTGCTGGCTTACTACGATCACTTCATCGAATCCGTCAGCCCGGATATCTATATCCGCTACTTTATGGCGGCAGGCGCCATCGGCGCGCTGTACAAGATGAACGCTTCCATTTCCGGCGCCGAAGTTGGCTGCCAGGGTGAAGTCGGCGTGGCCTGCTCCATGGCGGCGGCCGGTCTGGCCGAGCTGCTGGGCGGCAGCCCTGAACAGGTGTGCGTGGCGGCGGAGATCGGCATGGAACACAACCTGGGTCTGACCTGCGACCCGGTTGCCGGCCAGGTACAGGTACCGTGCATCGAGCGCAACGCCATCGCTTCGGTCAAGGCGATCAACGCCGCCCGCATGGCCCTGCGCCGCACCAGCGAGCCGCGCGTTTCGCTGGATAAGGTGATCGAGACCATGTACGAAACCGGCAAAGACATGAACGCCAAGTACCGCGAAACGTCACGCGGCGGCCTGGCGATCAAGGTGCAATGCGACTGACAGACAACCCCGCCGCCCGGCGGGGTTTTTTATGGGTAATCAATTCATTGACCGCTTTTAGTGACAATGTCACCAGAAAATATCCTGCATTTTTCTCATCGATCGGGCGGTTAGCCTGCAAATTGGCCTTCTGTTTTACCATACTGAAATAATTTACTGAGTTACCATCAATCTTGTATAACCTCAGGCTAGAATTAGCCGAGCGCAACTTAAGGATCTATGGCCTGACTGTGACTCGGAGCTGGATTACCGAACAAGGATTTACCGGATGTTGATGACCCACCTCGCCGCGTCCCGATATCGTTACTACCGTTGGCTGCTGGCCGGAGCGGTGGGCGTGGCTATTCTGTTGGTATCGCTGTATACCCGTTACTATCAAGAGGTCAAAAGCATCGAGCAGAGCCAGCAGACGTTGGCTACCCGCACCGTCGGCAAGATCAACCAATTGCTGACGCCAGCGCAGATGCAGGCGGAACGCAGTATGGACATGCTGGACCAACCCTGCGAAAACGTTTCATCGACCCTGCGCTTTCGCGCCGCGCAAAATCAGGCGCTACGCGCGATGTTGCTGGTGAAAAACGGTGTTATTTACTGCTCCAGCCTGTTTGGCACCCGTCATTATCAGCTGGCCGCGGTGATGCCCACCTTCGTCGACAGCAACGCCAGGCTGGCGCTGCGCCCCTCACTGGCGGTCAGCAAAGGCCTGCCCACGCTGGTGATGTGGACGCCATCCCCCCGTGATAAAACCAGCGGCGTGCTGCACGTATTCAATATCGAGCTGCTGTCCAACTTTTTACTCGAACCGCAAGAGCCTTACGTTCAGCGAGTGGTCCTGAACGTGGACGACAGCAGCCTGGAATATGGCCGCCGCGAAATCCTGAGCCGCGACACCCTGACCAACGACCTGCGCTACACCGCCGGCTCCGCGCTGTACCCGTTCTCGATTTCACTGTTCGGCCCACAGATCGGCATGCTGGCGCTGTCCGCATTGCCGCGCCATATCCCGCTGGCGCTGTTGATCAGCCTGCTGGCGGCCTATGTGGTCTATCTGCTCACCGCCAACCGCATGAGCCTGTCTTACCACATCGGCCATGCCATCACTCATCGGGAGTTCCGCGTCTACTGTCAGCCTATCATCCACAGCGACACCGGGCGCTGCGCTGGCGTCGAGATGCTGCTGCGTTGGAAAAAGAAGCGACAAGGATGGATCTCGCCTGACGTGTTTATTCCGCTGGCCGAGCAGCATGAGCTCATCATTCCGCTCACTCGCTACCTGATGAACACCGTGACGGAAAATCTGCAGCTGTTCCCGCCACGACCGTCCTTCTACATCAGCATCAACGTCGCCGCCGAGCACTTTAAAACGCTCAACATCATCGACGATATCCGCCAGATTTGGCTGCCGGCGCACCCGATGCCCTCATTGATGCTGGAGCTGACCGAACGCACCGCGCTGTCGGCGATCCAGTATGACCAGATCCGCACGCTGAAAGACATGGGGATCATGCTGGCCATCGACGATTTCGGCACCGGCCACAGCTCGCTGAGCTACCTGAAAAACCTCAGTCCGGACGTCTTGAAGATCGATCGCGGGTTTACCGCCGCCATCGGCACCGATGCGGTCAACGCCACGGTGACCGACACCATCATTACGCTGGCGCAGCGCCTGAAGCTGAAACTGGTGGCAGAGGGGGTGGAAACGGAGGAACAGGCCGACTATCTGCGCTCACGCGAGGTCAATGCCCTGCAGGGGTATTATTTCGCCAAGCCGATGCCGATTCATGTTTTCCCGCTGTGGCTGCAGCAGTACGAATCGCGCGTCAGGAAAGCGGAAGAGGATCCGCCGGAGGCCTGAGCCCCCGGCGGGAGGGTTACGCGTGCGCCGGGTCGTCCAGGGCGACGCGGGTAACGCGCACCAGTTCGATACGGTATTCGGACACCTCAACGATATCGAAACGCAGGTGGTTCAGCTCGATGGTATCTCCCGCCACCGGCATCTGCCCGTAGTGGGCCAACAGCAGCCCCGCCAGGGTGGCGTAATCGGCGGTGGGGCTGACCAGGTCATCGCAGGCCAGCGCCTGTTCCAGCGAGTGCAGATCGGTTCCGCCCTTCACCAGCCAGCCGTCGCCTTCCGCCACGATGTCCGGCGTTTCGTCCTCGTCCGGGAATTCACCGGCAATCGCTTCCAGCACGTCCAGCGGCGTCACCAGCCCCTGCACGACGCCGAACTCATTGGTGACCACCACCAGACGCCCTTTGGCGCGACGCAGCACCGCCAGCAGCTTGATGACGTCCATGGTTTCCGGCACCACGATCGGCGGCGTGCGGGCGGCGAACTCGGCGATGTCTTCACCCTGCTCCAGCGCCACCAGCAGATCCTTGGCGCGTACCACGCCGACGATCTCATCCACCGAATCACGACACACCGGGAACAGGCTGTGCGGCGTATCCAGCAGCTGTGCGCGTACCTCCTCGCGGGAGCGCTCGCAGTCGACCCAGGAAATGTCGGTGCGCGGCGTCATCACGCTGCGCAATGAACGCGAGGCCAGCGTCAACACGCCGCTGATCATATAGCGCTCTTCCGCCGCAAAGGTTTCATCCCTCGGCAAGGCAACCGCATCGTCCGTCTGCTGTGTACGCTGCTGCCCCATCAGGCGCATGATCGCTTCCGCGGTGCGCTCGCGCATCGGGCGACGCGCTTGATGCTTGATGAAGTTGCGACGCGCGATCTGGTTGAACAATTCAATCAGGATCGAGAAGCCGATAGCGGCATACAGGTAGCCTTTAGGAATGTGCAAGCCGAAGCCTTCGGCGATCAGGCTCAAACCGATCATCAACAGGAAGCTCAGGCACAGCACCACGATGGTCGGGTGCGCGTTGACGAAGTTGGTCAACGGCTTCGACGCCAACAGCATCACCGCCATCGCGATCACCACCGCCGCCATCATCACCGGCAGATCGTTCACCATACCCACGGCGGTAATCACCGCATCGAGCGAAAACACTGCGTCAAGGATCACGATCTGCACCACCACCGCCCAGAACTTGGCGTAACCGCGGTTGGCGCCGTCCTGGTGCGTCTGCCCTTCCAGCCGTTCGTGCAGCTCCATGGTCGCCTTGAACAGCAGGAACACCCCGCCGAACAGTAGGATCAAATCGCGGCCGGAGAAGCTGAAATCGCCGACGCTGAACAGCGGCGTAGTCAGGGTTACCATCCAGGAGATCACCGACAGCAGGCCCAAACGCATCAGCAACGCCAGCGACAGGCCAATGATGCGCGCCTTATCGCGCTGCTTCGGCGGCAGCTTGTCGGCCAAAATGGCGATGAACACCAGGTTGTCGATGCCCAGCACGATTTCCAGCACCACCAGCGTAAGCAACCCCGCCCAAATAGAGGGGTCCATTAAAAATTCCATATCAGACTCCAGAGAAAAGTGGGAATGAGCGCACGCCGCTCAGACGTGACGATGCCGCCGCTGCATGGGCGCAGTCGACAATAGCAAAGTGACGGAATGGGGTTACCGGGAGATGGCCGAAGGGCCGAACAGCATATGCAACGCCAGCAGGTGGCGGGTGAAACCTGGTAAAACAGTAACTTCGGTGACAGTCCATAGGGAGGGCTGAGGCCCTTCACTCCTTAGTGATGAAAGAGGAAATTACTGTATCAGGATTTTTCTGGGGGACAAAGCGGCTTTTTCAACGGCGGTTTAGCATGGCGCCGCGCCGTATCATCTGCGACAACTAAGATTTCTCCGAGCATTCAATAACGGAGCAGCGTCACAAAAAATATTTTTTCACTCACTAAAATAAATGTCGCGTTCGTGAAGCATCACGCACAGGCATTTGAAACTGCGTGAGAAATGTTAGGCGTGCGTTTCTTTTTTTCTACCATAATGTATCTGAACCGCGGAAGTGACTGCCAAGACGGCGCGGAGAAACGACACAAACCGCGCCTGGAGTTCAACGAGGAGGTAGCGAGTGGCAATAGCTATTATCATCGGCACACACGGGGCTGCAGCGGAACAACTGCTGAAAACGGCGGAGATGCTATTGGGCGAGCAGGACAACGTCGCCTTTATAGACTTCGTTCCCGGTGAGAATGCCGAAACGTTAATCGTCAAGTACAACGAAAAAATCAGTGGGTTGGATACCAGCGGCGGCGTGCTGTTCCTGGTGGATACCTGGGGCGGCAGCCCGTTCAACGCCGCCAGCCGCATTGCGGTCGACAAAGAAAACTATGAGGTCGTCACCGGGGTCAACATTCCGATGCTGGTGGAAACCTTCATGGCGCGGGACGACAACCCCGCCTTCGATGAACTGGTGGCGCTGGCGTTGGAAACCGGCCGCGAAGGCGTGAAAGCGCTGAAAAAACCGCAGGAAGAACCCGCAAAACCCGCAGCACCCGTCGCCAAAGCCGCTGCCCCTCAGGCGCCGCTGGGGCCGAACGACCACATGAAAATCGGCCTGGCGCGCATCGATGACCGTTTGATTCACGGCCAGGTCGCCACCCGCTGGACCAAAGAAACCAACGTCAGCCGCATCATCGTCGTCAGCGATGAAGTCGCCGCCGACCATGTGCGGAAAACCCTGCTGACCCAGGTCGCCCCGCCGGGCGTCACCGCTCACGTGGTGGACGTGGCGAAGGCGATCCGCGTTTGGAACAACCCGAAGTACGCCAACGACCGCGTAATGCTGCTGTTTACCAACCCGACCGACGTCTTGCGTCTGGTGGAAGGCGGCGTGGATATTCAATCCGTCAATATCGGCGGCATGGCGTTCCGCCAGGGGAAAACCCAGGTGAACAACGCCGTTTCCGTCGATGAAAAAGATATCGAAGCGTTTAAGAAACTGAACGATCGCGGTATCGAGCTGGAGGTGCGTAAGGTCTCGTCCGACAGCCGGCTAAAAATGATGGACCTGATTAACAAACTCAATTAGTGGCGCCAGCCGCTGATTATTTTACTCAGAGCTTTTTGGTCATAGGAGAAGTGCAATGGAGATCACCACTCTTCAGATTGTGCTGATATTTATCGTTGCCTGTATCGCCGGGATGGGTTCCGTCCTCGACGAGTTTCAGTTCCACCGTCCGCTGGTCGCCTGTACCCTGATCGGCTTCATTCTCGGCGATATGAAAACCGGCATCATTATCGGCGGTACGCTGGAAATGATCGCCCTGGGCTGGATGAACATCGGTGCGGCTGTCGCGCCGGATGCCGCCCTGGCGTCCATCATCTCGACCATTCTGGTCATCGCCGGCGGGCAAAGCGTCGGCGCCGGTATCGCCCTGGCCATTCCGCTGGCGGCGGCCGGCCAGGTGTTGACCATCATCGTACGTACCCTCACCGTGGCCTTCCAGCACGCGGCGGACAGCGCGGCGGAGCGCGGCAGCCTGCGGGCCATCACCTGGATCCACATCGGTGCCCTGCTGCTGCAGGCGATGCGTATCGCCATTCCGGCGGTCATCGTCGCCATCTCGGTTGGCACCGCCGGGGTACACGCCCTGCTCAACTCGATCCCGGAAGTGGTCACCAGCGGCCTGAACATCGCCGGCGGCATGATCGTGGTGGTCGGTTACGCGATGGTGATTAACATGATGCGCGCCGGCTACCTGATGCCATTCTTCTACCTTGGTTTCGTGACCGCCGCCTTCACCAACTTCAATCTGGTAGCGCTCGGCGTCATCGGCGTGGTGATGGCCGTGCTGTATATCCAGCTCAGCCCGAAATACAACAAGTCCCAGGTTGTCCAGGCCGGCCCGGCTAATGCGAACGATCTCGATAACGAACTCGACTAGGAATAGGTGAGAGAAATGGTTGATACAACTGCTCAAAAGAAACTCACGCCGGCCGATATTCGCGGCGTATTCCTGCGCTCCAACCTGTTCCAGGGGTCGTGGAACTTCGAGCGCATGCAGGCGCTGGGTTTTTGCTTCTCGATGGTACCGGTGATCCGTCGCCTGTATCCGGAAAACAATGACGATCGCAAACAGGCGATCAAGCGCCACCTCGAGTTCTTCAACACCCACCCTTACGTGGCGGCGCCGGTGCTCGGTGTGACCATGGCGATGGAAGAGCAACGCGCCAACGGCGCGCCGATCGACGACGGTGCGATCAACGGCATCAAGGTCGGTCTGATGGGGCCATTGGCGGGCGTCGGTGACCCGATTTTCTGGGGCACCGTGCGGCCGGTGTTCGCCGCGCTCGGCGCCGGCATCGCCATGAGTGGCAGCCTGCTCGGGCCGATCCTGTTCTTCGTGCTGTTCAACCTGGTGCGCCTGCTGACCCGCTACTACGGCGTGGCCTACGGTTACCGTAAAGGGGTGGATATCGTCAACGACATGGGCGGCGGCTTCCTGCAAAAACTGACGGAAGGGGCGTCTATTCTCGGCCTGTTTGTTATGGGCGCCTTGGTCAACAAGTGGACGCACGTGAATATCCCGCTGGTGGTGTCCAAGATCACCGACCAGACCGGGCATACCAACGTCACCACGGTGCAGACCATCCTCGACCAGCTGATGCCGGGCCTGGTACCGCTGCTGCTGACCTTCGCCTGTATGTGGCTGCTGCGCAAAAAAGTCAATGCGCTGTGGATCATCATCGGCTTCTTCGTCATCGGTATCTTTGGCTATTGGATTGGCCTGCTGGGCCTGTAATCGTTCGAATCGGCCGGGGGGCAACCCCCGGCTTTTTTATGTGTGGAGCAAGAGATGTCACTGACCGACGCCGTACTGATGCTGTTTATCGCCCTGCTGTTGCTGTACTCGCTGTATGACGAATTCGGCATGGACCTGCTGAAAGGTAAAACACGGCTTAAAGTGGCGCTCAAACGCCGTCATCGCCTCGATAGCCTGATTTTCGTCGGCCTGATCGCCATTCTGATTTACCGCAACGTCACCACCAACGGTGCGGTATTAACCACCTATTTGCTTATTTCTTTGGCGCTGCTCGCGATCTATATCTCTTATATTCGCGCCCCCAAGATGGTGTTTAAAGCACAGGGTTTTTTCTTCGCGAACGTGTTTGTCGAATATAACCGCATTAAAGCCATGAATTTATCGGAGGATGGCATTCTGGCCGTCGACCTGGAACAGCACCGGCTGTTGGTTCAGGTGACGCACCTGGATGACCTGGAGAAGATTTACCACTTTTTCATTGATAATCAATAGATAAAGAAAAACTCATTTTACTTTAACTCAAACCTTGCGCTGCTTGTGGGTAATTAATCGGCAGCGCCATTTTCACTCTGACTATTATTTCCGCAACATTGTTACCCACGTCTACATTATATTCCCGCGTGAACTTAGATTAATGAAAACGAGTCTCAATTAAGAGCGAACATGACTCTAGAATAAAGTTGTCGATGGCGGAAATAATATGGTATGGTTGCGCCGTCATTGGGGAGTAGCCGGTTTCTGGAGAATAAAACGCCAGAAACGCCCGTATCAACATACTCGTTTCGCCGTATGAAACGTGGTGCGGGCAGCCAGGTAAGGTTGGCGAGACCATAGACACGTAACTCCGTCGTTTGGTTGGGGGTGGGTTACGTGTATATGGAGCCACCCGGCCGAGGCTATTTCACATGAACCTTTCAGCAACACTCATTCTCGCTTTTGGCATGTCCATGGATGCTTTCGCCGCGTCGATCGGCAAAGGTGCCAGCCTGCATCAACCCCGTTTCCGCGAAGCGATCCGCACCGGCCTGATCTTCGGCGTGGTCGAAGCGATCACCCCGCTCATCGGTTGGGCCATCGGTCTGTTCGCCAGCCAATACATCATGGAATGGGACCACTGGGTCGCCTTCTCTCTGCTGTTCATTCTCGGCATGCGCATGATCGTCGAAGGGGTACGCAACAGGCCCGATGAGGAAGAGAAGGTCAAACGCCACGGCTTCTGGATCTTGGTGGCCACCGCTATCGCCACCAGCCTCGACGCGATGGCTATCGGCGTCGGCCTGGCCTTCCTGCAGGTGAATATCGTGCATACCGCCATGGCCATCGGCTGCGCCACCATGATCATGGCGACGCTGGGCATGATGATTGGCCGCTTTATCGGCCCGCTGCTGGGCAAACGCGCCGAGATCCTCGGCGGCGTGGTGCTGATCGGTATCGGCGTCAACATTCTGCTGGAGCACCTCGGCTACCTGGCCTGAGGCGCTCACTCTGCAAAAAAACCTGCCGCGGCAGGTTTTTTTGTTTTTGAGTTCAAGGTCCCTTAGGCGTGACGTCGGTACAACGTCAGGACGAAATCCGTCTCGCACACGAACTCGGCGCCATCCGCCAGCCGCTGCTGCACCTCCGGCGTAGCACGCCAGGCGAACGGTGTCATCTGCAGCAGGTTGGCGGCCTGCGCGCCCGGTAGGGTCATCGTATAGGCCAACGCCTCTTTACGCTCGCACTCGAAACCGTCGAACTGTTCGTCCTGTTCGGCATGCAGCTGCACCTGCTGGTAGACCTGCTCTTTCAGCTGGTACAGATGACGCGGGCCCGGCGAAACCGTCACCACCACACCGCCCGGCTTCACCACCCGCGCCAGCTCCTCTGCCTTGCAAGGCGCATAAATGCGCAAGACCGCATCCAGCGCCGCGTCGGCGAACGGCAGACGGTGGCTGGAGGCGACGCAGAACGAGACCGCAGGATAACGTTTGGCGGCGTAGCGGATCGCTACCTTGGCGACGTCCAGCCCATAGACCGCCATATTGCGCGCCTGCGCCAGCCGTGCGGCCACGGCGGCGGTGTAATACCCTTCCCCACAGCCTATGTCCAACAACGCGCCTGCATCGGCCGCCAGCGCCAAATCCAGCCACTCGGCCACCTGCTGCTGCAGCGGTTGATAATAACCGCCGTCGAGAAACGCGCGCCGTGCCTGCATCATTTCCGCGCTGTCTCCCGGCTGCTTCGATCGTTTGTGCTGCACCGGCAGCAGATTGACGTAGCCTTCTTTGGCTTGATCGAACTGATGATTGCCGTCGCAACGCCAGTGTTGTGATGAAAAATGCAGCGGTTGATGACACAGAGGGCATTGATAAGACATGAATGGGCTTCCAGAAAGACAGGGCGCGGCTAGTCTAAAGAAGGCGTCGGCTCGATGCAAGGCGCATCCCCGCTCGCTTTCGCCGCCAACAACGCCTGGTCAAGCGGGGAAAAAGCTGGCTACACTGAGAGTCTGTTTTCTCACGCAGGTGAAAATAACTTATGAGCGATCGTTCCGCGCTGCTCGATGCGGTGCCCCACATTCAGCACGGCTTCGGCAGCAAACTCGCGCTGCTGCCCGGGCATCTGCTGCCCTACAGCGCCACGCTACCGGAAAAGAAGCAGGTGCACGGCACCCGTATCGTCGACGTGCTGCAACCGGCGCAGGCGTGCGGCGAGGCCGATGGTTTCTATACCCGCCAGCCCGGCATTCTGCTCAGCGTACTGACGGCGGACTGTCTGCCGGTGCTGTTCAGCCGCCGCGACGGGGGCGCCATCGCCGCGGTTCATGCCGGCTGGCGCGGGCTACTGGACGGCATTCTGGAACAGATGGCAGCGCGCATTCGCCAGGACGGCGACACCGCCGATTGGGTGGCCTCTATCGGCCCTGCCGCCGGCCCGTGCTGCTACGAAGTCGATGAAGCGCTGGTGGAAAATTTTAAACAGCGCCTGCCGCTGCCCGCCACGCTGATCAGCCCACATTACCGGCATCTGGATCTGGCCGCGATTGCCGAATACAAGCTGGCGGCGCTCGGCTTCGCCGCCGTTGACCGCGCCGGCAGCTGCACCATCTGCACGCCGGACGTCGACCCACAGCGGCCACAGCGCTTCAAATACACCAGCTATCGCCGCAACAGCCACCGGCGCGCGCAGGATCCGACGCATCCGGGGATCAAAGGCCGCAACCAGTACGCCGGCATCATCATCGCCGCCGGATGACGGAAACGAAAAAGCCCGCTCGAAGGCGGGCTTTTTGTACAGCTGACGCTGATTAGATAGCAGTAACGTTTACTGCAGATGGGCCTTTCTGGCCATCTTGGATTTCGAACTCAACGTTCTGGCCTTCAGCCAGGGTTTTGAAGCCGTTACCCTGGATTGCAGAGAAGTGTACGAACACGTCTTTGCTGCCGTCAGCCGGGGTGATGAAACCGAAACCTTTAGACTCGTTGAACCACTTAACTTGACCTTTGATCTTTGCCATCTTGAGTATTTCCTTTGGATTGTTTAAACCGCCCGAGGGCGTTACATAGACAAACTAGAGTCGTTACTGCTTGAGGCACTAAGATAAGGATCGGCAGAGAAGCGGTATTCAACGCTAACGTCTTTACTCAGAACTTCTTTACTGAAAATGCCACACATATACAGAACTGTACCTCGTTTTACCCAGATGCGTTATCACATACTCTGTATGCGATGGCAAGCCATTTTTAATCACTGAACGACATGTCGCACATATTTGAAACGGTCGAGAGCCACATTTGCTTAAATAGGCCAAAAGATGTTGAAGCATCGGCTATTTTCTGCTTGCCAAACTGGCTGCGCCAGACCCCGCATTCTGATAGCGTTTTAACAAAACTTTCATCGTTTTGACGCATCTCCTTCTCGACGTTTTCGCTTTTTCGTCGCTTATAGCGTTAAAAAATTTGAATCTTTATGGAATGTCATATGCAACATTTGAATATCGATGAACGGGGGCCAATTTATTCAATGCTCCTCCGCCCCTTTA
Organism: Serratia sp. 2880STDY5682894; assembly: GCF_001537385.1. Classification (NCBI taxonomy): domain Bacteria; kingdom Pseudomonadati; phylum Pseudomonadota; class Gammaproteobacteria; order Enterobacterales; family Yersiniaceae; genus Serratia; species Serratia sp. 2880STDY5682894. Next base: position 196,577 of record NZ_FCJA01000007.1, read on the forward strand.
CCGTCGGAAAGCGCATTCACCATCGGCCTTCATCCCTGTCACCGCACGGCATGCGCCAGAGCGTGACGAGAGCCGGCAACCGCGCTGACACGCCGACCAACGGCTGCATAAGCATGCAACGTCCTGACGCCTCCCCCGCTGGCCGGTGGCTTCATCCTAAATAATCCGAAAACCCTAAATCTGAATAACCGGAATAACCTTATGAATAGCGAAAGTGCGACATTGAATTAAATCCGGAAAATCGGGTGGTTATTTGAATCCCACCCCGCACTTATCAATTTTGCTAATTACTGCCACGCTTTCAAACCGTTGATCTTATTCTTTCCTCTCTACCACCGGGCGGATAGACAACGCCTGCTGCGAGTCCTGCAACGCGATGCGCTCGCCAATCTTCAGCGGATGGAATTGATGCTGTTCCAGCCCCGCCTCGCTCAGCGCCAGGTTCAGTTGCTGCGGCGGTTCGTCCAGCGATTCATCCGCCAGTTCGAATACCCCCCAATGGATGGGAATGGCTCGCGGCTGATTCAGCTCGCGATACAGCGCCACCGACTGCTGCGGATCCATATGTTGCTCCTGCATGAACCAGCGCGGCGCATAGGCGCCAATGGGCAGTGCCGCCACGTCGAACGGGCCCAACCGTTGACCGATTTCCGCCAACCGCGCCGAATAGCCGCTGTCGCCGGAAAAATAGAACCGCAGCGCCGGATGATGGATTACCCAACCGCACCACAGCGAGCGATTGCGATCCCACAACGTGCGCATGCTCCAGTGCCGCGCCGGCGTGGCATAGACCGTCAGCCCACCTAACGACAGGCTCTGCCACCAGTCCAGCTCATGCACCTTCAGCCGATAACGGCGGAACCAACGCTTCAAGCCGAGCGGCACGATAAACTCGGCCTGTGGGAAGCGCCGCGCCAGCTGCCGCACCGTGCGCCTGTCGAGATGGTCATAATGATTATGGGAGATCAGCACCGCATCCACCGCCGGCAATTGCTCCACCGTCAGCGGCGCCGGCGTTCTGCGCTTCGGCCCGTAGAAGCTCAGCGGCGAGGCGCGTTCGGACAACACCGGGTCGATCAGGATATAGCGGCCACCCAGCCGCAATAGCATGGATGCATGCCCCAGCCACCAGATGCTGTCATCGCTGCCGCTGAGATCGGCGGGTTGCCACCAGCGTTCGGTAAATTGCGCGTAGCCCTGCTGCGGCGGCCTGGGCAGCCCCTGCCGCTTGCGCTCATCCTGCCAACGCTGCAGGTCGCCCTCTTGGCGCTGAGAGGGTTCCGGGTTGCGAAATCCCTCCGGCGTGTGATGCGCCTTGGCCGCATCGTAGTAACGATTGATTCTCTTCATCCAGCCCCTTCTCCTGACCGCTGCGCCCCCTGCATGGGCGTGACTTTCAGTGTAACAAACCCGACGAGACTCGCACTTCGTCAGCCGTGCGCTGCATTGCGGGACCTTTTGCCGTATGCTGTTGTCTCACTCCGGTGAGACAGCCAGGGCCGCCAAGAGCCCGTTAAGACTCTCTTAAGATCTTTGTGATTGACTTGTAGGGCATACAGAAAAGGAGAAGTTATGAGTCGTTCTACATCCCGCAAATCAGGCATCGGCCTGGGGCGCCGTATTCGCAGCGCGCTGCTGGCGCAGAAGCAATACTGGAAAATGTATTTCGCCATGAAGCTGCGCCGTCTGCGCGTACCGGCGCCACTGGTTCTGCTGGGCGGTTCGCTGCTCGGGTTTTTCATGCTGACCCTGCTGATGCTCAGCGTGGTCGCCATCGACGTGATCAGCACCCTGCTGCTGCTGTGCCGGAAACTGCTGGGGCGGGGTCACGGTGAGGGGCGCGCCTTTATGCCGCGCGGCTGACGTAGAAAAGAAGCGGAGGCGCAGACTACGCCTCCGCCGCATACCGATTAGCGCTTGGCGCCTTTACGGCGCGTCAGCATAAACCCGCACCACAGCACCGCAATCCACACCGGCATCAGCAACACCGAAATGCGGATCCCTTCGCTGAAATACATAATCACCAGAATCAGGCCGAGGAACGCCAGGCACAGGTAGTTGCCGAACGGATACCACAGCGCCTTAAAGCTGGGGATGACGCCCTGGCGATTCTTGGCGGCGCGGAATTTCAGGTGCGCCAGGCAAATCATCACCCAGTTTATCACCAACGTTGACACCACCAGCGCCATCAGCAGCTCAAACGCCTTGCCGGGCATCAGGTAGTTGATCAGCACGCCAATCGAGGTAATCAACGCCGACAGCGCGATGGACAATACCGGCACGCCGCGTTTATTCACGCGCGTCAGCGCCTGCGGCGCATTGCCCTGGCTGGCCAGCCCGAACAGCATGCGGCTGTTGGCGTAAACGCCGCTGTTGTAGACCGACAGCGCGGCGGTCAACACCACCACGTTGAGCACGGTCGCCACCAGATTGCTGTTCAGCGCATGGAAGATCAGTACGAACGGGCTACCGCCCTCCACCACTTGCCCCCACGGATAGAGCGACAGCAGCACGGTCAGCGAGCCGATATAGAAGATCAGAATGCGGTACACCACCTGATTGGTGGCTTTGGGAATGCTGCGGCGCGGATCGGCGGCTTCCGCTGCGGTGATGCCGACCATTTCCAGCCCGCCGAACGAGAACATGATGACCGCCATCGCCATCACCAGCCCGGAGAAGCCATGCGGCATAAAGCCGCCCTGCTGCCACAGGTTGGTGATGCTGGCCTGTGGCCCGCCGTTGCCACTGACCAACAGCCAGGCGCCGAACACGATCATGCCGACAATCGCCACCACTTTGATGATGGCGAACCAGAACTCGGTTTCGCCGTACAGACGCACGTTCACCAGATTAATCAGGTTGATCAGCACGAAAAACAGCGCGGCGGAGGCCCAGGTGGGGATTTCCGGCCACCAGTACTGAATGTAGATGCCGACGGCGGTCAATTCCGCCATGCCGACCAGAATGAACATTGCCCAGTAGTTCCAGCCGGAAAGGAAGCCGGCGAAGTCGCCCCAATATTTATAGGCAAAGTGGCTGAAAGATCCGGCGACCGGCTCCTCCACCACCATTTCGCCCAGCTGGCGCATGATTAAAAACGCGATAAAACCGCCGATGGCGTAGCCCAACAGCACGGCGGGGCCGGCCATTTTAATGGTTTGCGCAATGCCGAGAAATAAACCGGTACCGATGGCGCCCCCGAGGGCAATAAGCTGTATGTGTCTGTTTTTTAAACCGCGTTTTAGCGGAGTGTCCTGATGCTGACCGCCCATCTTATCCTCATATGGCGTACACCCTTGCCGTTATCGGCCAAGATTTCACCAATCAATAAATGTATCTGCGGGCGGCTTTTTAACACTTAACCCCGTGAGCATCAAGGAGAAGCGCCCCGAGACGGCGGGCCGGAGCGCGATTTTTTTACCGTGAGAAAGCGGATAAGAGCGGCGTTTAGCCGGGCATTCCGCACAGTTTGGTCAGGTTGCGCGCGCCGATCATCAGCGTGGCGACATAAGATTGGCTACGCGTGACCACTTCCACCGCCACGCGATCGTTTTGATATTTTATCAGGTAGGTCGAGGGCCAGCCCTGACGGCGCTGGCCGAAGCTTTCGGCATGACGATCGATCGCCGCATGGGCAATCACCAGATGAGACAAGTTTTTATCACCTTTGATAATGCGCTTCATAAACAGCCTCCGCCAACGACAGCTCTGTTATTAGAAAAAGGAGAAACTCTTACCAATCACCGGTATTGTTCGAATCAGTTAGCCTGCCGGCTCATCAGGAAGCAGATCATCGCCGCGCGCAGCGGGCTGACGCTGTCCGCCTGCCATTCACCGCCCTGGGTGCTCATGCGCGCCTGCCATTGCGGGCTGTCGCTTTGGTTATCGGGGTTCAGACTGATTTTGTTGGCGCAAATGATCGGCCAGGCATCGGAGGGATTCTTGCAGTAATCTTTACCTTTCACACCACCGTAGGGATACCACTTGTCCGGGTTCTCCCCGGTCAGCAGCGCGATGCTGCGGTTCACTTCGGCATCGCTTTCTTCGTACCATTTAATCATCGGCTTTATCCATCTTTCGTAAGGTTCGCGCTACATTACGATGTCTGTACGACAGTTTTATGACAGCGCCGCCGGTTTTCACATTATCTCTACTAATGCTTTGCCCCCTTTATCTTTCCTTAGCGCCTGCGTACACTTTTCCCTCTGTTCAGCGCCCAGGAAATGCATGCATGTTGACCGGCCTCAATCACCTGACGCTCGCCGTCAGCGATCTCGATCGCAGCTTCGAATTTTATCGCCATCTGTTGGGGTTTACCCCGCACGCCCGCTGGCAGGGCGGCGCTTATCTCTCGTTGGGGGCGTTGTGGCTGTGTCTGTCGCGGGATGAGGCCCGGGCGCAACAAAGCGCGCGCGATTACACCCATTACGCCTTCAGCGTAGCGCCGGAACACATTGAGCAGGTCAGCGAGCGGCTGCGCCAGAACGGCGTCAAAGAGTGGAAGAGCAATCGCAGCGAAGGCGAATCGCTCTATTTTCTCGATCCTGACGGGCACCAGTTGGAGATCCATGCCGGCGATCTGGCCAGCCGCCTGGCGGCATGCCGGGAAAAACCGTATCAGGGCATGGTGTTTTACTGAGGCGCCCCGGCGGCGCTGCCGCCAGCCGGAGCATCATGCTTAACGTTCGGGGATAAAACCTTTGAAATCCAGCGCGGGGCTGAGATCGTCGTCGTCAGCAGCATCGCCGCCATCAGCGCGTGCACGGTGCGCCAGGCGTTTCAACAGCGCCGTTTGTTGGCGTTGTTGCTCGGCAATCTCCTGCAGCAGACGAATCTGCTCGTTGGCGCGCACGCTGGCGCGGTTCACCAGAAACCAAACCCACAGCCCAACCAGCAACGCCACGGCGGCGAGGGCCAGCGACAACAGGCCGTTCTGGCCAAAACCTAAATCGTACATGGACAACCCTATCTACTGCGACATTCAGGCCGCCATCTTAACACTCGCGGCGGCCGTGCGAACATCCCTGCCAAAAATTGCTTACCAGGGCACGAAGCGCGTTACCGAGCAGATGCCCAGCGCAAAGTTTCCGCCATCGTCGCAATAACTGTCCAGCGCCAACAGGTAGAAAAACAGGCAGGCAGCGACGGCCGTCATTATCACGAGGATTTTTTTTCGCAACAAATTTAGCAGCCTCATTGTTATCTGGGTAATCTATCGCGCATGTTATCACAGCGAAGTTAAACGAAGTTTAACTTGTCGTTTAGATTTCTGGCTATCGCCCGGTTTTCAGACTGTTACCCTTGCCGTCATGCCGTTGTCGTGGCTAGATGGGCCCTCAGGGACAATGAGGAAGCACAATGAGCAGATTGATTAAGTGGGTACTGGTGTTGGCGGTCATTTACGGCGGCTTTTTGATCTCGGGTTACGGCGTGCTGATAGGCAGCAACAAGAACGTTGGCGGGTTGGGATTGCAGTGCAAATACCTGACGGCGCGCAACGTGGCGATCGCCCAGTACGTCAATGGCGACAACGGTTTCATCGGCGTAGCCGACTGCCCGCTGTTCAAGAAAATCGAAACGGTGGTGGATTAACCGCCACCGCCCGACGCCGCCGCCCTGCGGCGGCCCCGCCTCAGCTGCGGGTGAACTTCATCTCGATCAGCGCAATCGCCTTGTCAATCGCGCGGCGAGTCACCGGATCGGCGCCTGCAGGATGCGTGGAGAAATCGATGCTTTTAAGCTGACCCGCCATCTTGTCACGCACTTCGGTAGGCGCAATCACGTCGATAACGTCCAGAATCTGTTTGATGACCAGTTGGCAAGCGACCAGATCGGAAGCCAGTTCCTGCTCGTTGCTCAGCATGTCAGACATAATAATTTTCCTCTTGATTCAAACGCCGCACAGAATAGCACGCCGCCTGCACCATTGCCCGCTCTCCCCGCCTTTTTCCCCCTTCTGCGCACCGCCGGGCAAAAGCCCGCGGCGGATTAGCCTATACTTGCAGCATGACAGTGGCAAAAACCACCCGTAAGCCACAACCAACAGGAGAAAGTTATGGCGAATCACAATGTGAAATCCTGGGCGACAGTGCGTGAAACTTCGGTGGAAATCGCCGAAGCTATTTTTGAACTGGCAGGGAACGACGAAGTGTTGGCACAGAAGATCTGGGAAGAAGGCAGCGACGAAGCGTTGGAGAAGGCCTTTGCCAAAACCACCGCCGATCAGCTTTATTGGGGAGAGGAAACCGTCGAGCGGAAAAACGTTTGAGCGGCTACGCAACAAAAAGCCCGGGTTTCTGACCCAGGCTTTCCCGATTCGCGATCGCCCCGCTCAGCGGCGTGCAATGTCTCTTGCTCTCACGGTTCTTCACCTCCCACACCTTCCGCATTTTTCATGCTCATCACCGGCATCGCCATAAAAGCGCCGACGCCCACGATTACAACCAGAGTAATAATCACTGTCATTAACATGCGATCACCCCATCAACGTTGAGTTGTTACGGCTGACTCTGTTTTGGCGGTTACTTGCTGTGGCCTTTTCCGCGTCACCCACCGCGGCGGCGACAGTCTCAGATTAGCCGTTTTTCCTTTCTACTGACAAGCTGTGGTTGAACGGTTTTTCCGAATAATTGCCCCCCGTCACCGGCGGCGTTTTTGTCCGCGGCGGCAAGTTGTGTATACTTCACCGCTATGTAGATCTCACACTGACGCACTGATGATACAAGAACACCATCTCTCATTGGTCTGCGCCCTCAGCAAATGGGTCGAAACTCACCTTGGACGAGTGATCCATCTCGAAGAGCTGGCCGAGTACTCCGGCTACTCGCTGTGGCACATGCAGAAGCTGTTCAAAGAAGCGACAGGGATTTCGCTGGGCAAATACATTCGCGAACGCCGTCTGGCCGGCGCGGTTTACCAACTGCGCAGCAGTGAAGCGTCGATCTTCGATATCGCCCTGGACTTTGGCTTCGGCTCACAGTCCCACTTCACCTACATGTTCAGAAAGCGTTTTAATATCACGCCTTATGATTTCCGTCAGGATTTGAGCGTCGATCTGCACATCGACCCGCCGTTGCACGTCATTCACCAAAAATCCGCCTGACGCCCGCCGTAAACCGGCGGGTTAACGCGCCCCCCATACCGCCAGCATCGCGATCAAGGCCGGCAGCGCCTGCACCCACAGGATCTTGCGGCTGGCGGTCAGCCCGCCGAACACCCCGGCCGCCAACACGCACCCGAGAAAGAACAGCTGCAGCGCCATGTCCTCACGCCAGTAGCCCCATGCCAGCCCCAGCGCCAGAAAACCGTTGTACAGCCCCTGATTGGCGGCCAATACCCGCGTGGCCGCGGCAAACTCCGCCGTTGTACCGAAGGCGCGTCTGCCGAGCGGCGCACGCCACAGGAACATTTCCAGCACCAGGATATAAAGATGGAGCACCGCGATGAGCAACAGCAAAATATCGGCAAACAGCTTCATGAGTGTCCCTATCGCTTATTGAAGATGTCATTAAGTATAATCGCGTAGCCTCTATCGCCAGACAACGGCGATAAAAAAACCCGCCGAAGCGGGTTTATGCAGGAGTCATTTTTTGAGGTTAGTTTAATACGGCGACCAACAATGCCGCGACAGAGACCCAAAACAGCGCCGTGGCAATCACGACATGGGACAGTCTTGCACGATAGAGTACCTGGCTCATAATGACCTCACTGACATCTGACTAACGGGAGACAACCTGACTTCCTGAGGATTATCCTAAACTTCTTCTCATTGTCATTATATGCGCCAGATCACTGTTCTGCCGATAAACCTTATTCTGTGGTAAAGCTGGAGCCGCGATCACAGTAATTTCGCCTTATTAGAGCGAAATAAGCCGAATAATCGCGGCGATTATATCCTAACGCTATCAAACATCGCCCCAGGGCAGGCGCGGCGCGGTCATCCGCTCGCCGGAATAACCGCTCACCGGCGGAAAACGCGGCGCCCCTTGTTCCCAATCATGCTGGGCCCGAGTAATTTCAGCCTTGGTATGACCAACGAAATTCCACCAGATAAGAATCTCTTCGTTTAACGGCGCGCCACCAATTAATAATCCCCGGCTGCCTTTCCGTGCATTTAACTCGATAGAGTTATTCTTCATGCCCAAATAGGCAAACTCGTCAGGTGAAAAGGTTTCACCATTAAGTTCGAATTCTCCCATCAGCGGCAAGAAGCCGATTTCATAGTCATCGCGCAGCGGCAATTGCACCGTCGCCGCTTCCTGCCATTCCATATCTATGGCGATTAATGGCGAAAGGGTAAATACCGGCGAACGATAAGCGTCAAATTCCCCGACCAGCAAACGGTGATTCACGCCGTTATTCTGCCACTGCGGCAAGTCGGGATAATGATCGAAACGCGGTGCCATGTCGGCATGTTCGGCCGGCAACGCTATCCATAATTGTGCGGCATGCAATCGCCTCGGTTCGCCCACCGACTGTTCAGTATGTGCGATCCCGTGCCCAGCGGTCATCAGATTGACCTGGCCCGGACGGATCACCTGCTCGCTGCCGAGGCTGTCGCGGTGCAGCACTTCGCCTTCGATCATCCAGGTGAACGTTTGCAGACCGATGTGCGGATGCGGCCCCACATCCATGCCGGGCGAGGTACCGTTGAATACCGTCGGCCCGGCGTGATCGAGAAAGCACCAGGCACCGACGGTACGCCTTTCCCGGGTTGGCAGCGCGCGGTTGATCGGAATGCCCCCCACTTCGGCGTTACGCACGGCAATACGCTGGATCTGGCGCACGCCGTCAACGACGGGGCACTCGCGTGAGGGTGAAGAGAGCGTAGGACGGGACTGACTCATCGCAAAGACCTCCTGAATGGCGCCGATTCGCCAAGGGATAACCGTCCCAGCTTAACACAGGACAGCTCACCTCACAGATCGGCGGCGCTCAGGCGCATTCGCGCGGATTAGGACGCTTTGATATAGCAGCTTTTGATGTCAACATCGTCGTGCGCGTGCCTGAGATCGGAGAAATAGGTCACGCCAAAGAGAATTGATACCACCAGCAGCACGGAAACCAACAGGCCGATAATCGCCAGCAGTTTGGTTTCATCATGGAGATTAGGCTCCATTTTATCTCCCCTAGTTAATCGCGTCAGGTCACCCACAGCGTGACCGCCAGCGTAAAGATAATCAGTGAGCAGGACGCCACCGCCAACACGACGATAGCAAATTGCGCATCACCCAAGGTTTCTCGATAGTTTTTATCCGTTGAGGCGTTACGCTGTTGTTTCACTAAATCGGTTTTCACTCGTTCAACTGCTGCATTGCTGTTTGGCGGGGCAAAAGGCCCCTCAGTATAAGGCGTTAACGTTGCCGCCTTGGGCGTTCCGGCCTCAACCGGGGCATGACGCTATCAACTTTCCCCATCAGGGTCAACACCGCACCTGCCGGCGAGCGAGCGGGTACACAGGGTAGATGTAACCGACATTGATATAGCAAGGGAATAAGAGACGGCGATTACAGAGGACAAAAAAAAGCCCGGTACGCAACCGGGCTCTGGCAGAGCGACAGATTATTGCGGGATACGCAATACCTGCCCCGGATAGATCTTGTCCGGGCTCGACAGCATCGGCTTGTTGGCTTCGAAAATCTTGTTGTACAGATTGGCGTTGCCGTACATCTCTTTGGAGATCGCGCTCAGCGTATCGCCCTTCTTCACGGTGTAGAAACGGCTCTCGGCGTCGGATTGCGCCACCGCCACCTTGTCTTCCACGCCGCTGATGCCGGCCACGTTGCCGATCGCCACCAGAATCTTCTCTTTCAGCTCCTGGCTGACGGCATCGCCGGTCACTACGGCTTTACCATCGACCACCTGCACATCGACTTTGTCGGTGCCTGGCAGGCCGCTCTTATCGAGATGCTCCTTGAGTTTGGCGCTTTGATCTTCGGCGGAGGCATTGCCGGTGACTGTATCCCACAGTTTTTCGCCCGCTTCTTTGACGAAGTTAAACAAGCCCATATTCACTCCTTTTGATGGTTGCACTGATGCATTGAAGTAAGGCTTGTTAAGCTTAGCATCGTCAAAAGGATATGCCATCCGCTCCCGGCGTCAGAAATGGTTAGAGAATTCCGAAAGTGCCGTCAGCGGCGTCTCGATGGCGATTTATCACGCAATGATGCTGAAAAATCGCGCTTTTTTACCTACACTGTTGCCTACAGGGCGGTTCGACGAAGGAGGCATGCAACGATGTACGCATTGGTGATGTTTGTCTGTTATCTGGATGGCGGCTGCAGTGAAATGGTGGTCGATATATTGCGCGACGAACCGCAATGCTTGATCGCGATGAAGGAACAGAACCTGCGCCACGCCGGTTGTTATCCCATGGAAGAGTTTATCGACGGCTTTTGGTTACCGGCCAGCGAATATTCGGATTTTTAACGCCTTCCCCGTCCGGTGCTGAGGAATTTCTGATTTCATCGGAAACTTCGTCTGCCTCCGAGGCTTTAGGCCGCTGTTTTGCTAAATTGCGGCTCCCGAAGAAGAGAGACAGAGAAAGGTCATGTCAGCATCAGCTCATTCCAACGAGCATTATGAAATTCTGCTGCGCAACGTCAGCCTGGCGTTGGGCGATGCGGTGTTGCAGTTAATCAAAAACCATAAAAAGGTCTCCGGCAGCAATATTCTTTCACAGTTGGTCACGGAGATAGAACGCGAGCAGGATCAGCAACGTTTCGCCGCGCTGCGTTCTGCCATCGAACTGGTGGGATTGGCGCCAAAAGGCTGAGCACCTGAAAAAACGAAGGCAGGGCTTGCGCCCTGCCTGATTACCGATCCCGACACAGGATGAAGGTAATGATGGAAACTTAGAAGCGGTAGGTCAGGTTGACAGCAACAATGTCGTCGGTGCTCAGCTTCAGTTTGTTGTCGTCGTTCAACTGGTTGATCTTGTAGTCGACGTAGGTGTACATGTTTTTGTTGAAGTAGTAAGTCGCGCCCACTTCCACGTATTTCACCAGATCGACATCGCCAATCCCTTCAATGTCCTTGCCTTTGGACTGTACGTAGGCCACGGACGGACGCAGGCCGTTTTCGAACTGGTACTGAGCCACAACTTCGAAGTTTTGCGTTTTATTGGCGAAGCCTGAAACGCCGTTGCCGCTGATCGGCGTCATGTTGCGGGTATCGGCATACATGGCCGCCAGATAGACCTGGTTGGCGTCATATTTGATTGCGGTGGTCCAGGCGGTGGCCTTATCCCCTTTACCATACTTCAGCGCCTTCTGGTCGCTGGTACGGTTGGAATCAGAGAACGCCGCCGCTACGCCGATGCCGCTGCCGCCGATGTCCTGATAGTCCAGAGACATGCCGTAGCCGTCGCCGTTTTGCTTGCTGACGCTGCGGCCGTCACCGTCGTTTTTACCCTGGTACTGCAACGCCAGGTTCAGGCCTTCCACCAAACCGAAGAAGTCACGGTTGCGGTAGGTTGCCAGGCCGTTGGAGCGCGCGGTCATGTAGTTGTCGGTGTAGCTGTAGGAGTCGCCGCCGAATTCCGGCAGCATGTCGGTGTAGGCTTCGGCATCGTACACCACGCCGTAGTTACGGCCGTAGTCGAACGAGCCATAGTTGGCGAACTTCAGGCCGGCGAAGCCCAGACGCGTTTTGGTGCCGGTGGTGCCCTGCGCTTCGTCGTGGTTGGAAGCAACCTGGTATTCCCACTGGCCGTAACCGGTCAACTGATCGTTGATTTGGGTTTCGCCTTTAAAGCCCAGACGAACGTAAGTTTTGTCGCCGTCTTCACCCTTGTCTTTACTGAAAACGTGTTTGGCAGCAACGCGGCCGTACAGGTCGAGTTTATTGCCATCCTTATTATAGATTTCAGCCGCGTTGGCGAAGGAGGTGACCGCCCCGAGGGCGACAGCTAAGGCTAATACACTGCGTTTCATCATTTATTTTCCTAGATATTATAATTAGAACCCTGCCCGTCACGCCCAATTTATATTTTGGGCTGTGATTTTATCTTTTGGTATTTTATGAGCTCCCCTAATGCGGGGGTGATGTGACATTAGCATCATGAATCAAAACTTAAAATCAAAAAGTTCATGAAACAACGAGGAGAAAGCATGTTTATTTGTAACTAAATATTACAACAAGGGAATTGCACAACTCATTGAATATAAGAACATTTCATCACATAAGTTATAACCAAAATGGTGCAATGCACCAATGCAGTGCATTTTGGTTTCGTTTTGTGTGCTTTCTGCACGATCCCAAAGTAACAACAAAATTAGCATGGTTATTAAAAACGTTACTTATTTCACATTTTTATCTTAACAAATTCACCAGGCAATTAAGACTTTCAGCTAATCATCTGACACCGCCTTTTATTCATTCACATAAGGGAATCTCTTCGGAACGAATAAAATTCGCCTTACGCCAATTAAAATAGCGGGAAATAGCAGAATAAAATAATGAAGGGAATAACGGCGGCACGCTGACGGCGCCGCCGTGGATAAATCAATACAGCGTAGAGCGGGGCACTTCGTTCAACAACATACCGGCGCGCAGGCCCAACGCCACATTGGGGTTAGGGAACAGTATCCACGCGCCCTCCTGGCCCACGCGATAGTCCTCCTGCGGCTGCTCGCACAGCAACATGCCCGGTTTCAGTTCGGTGAAGTTGGCCGTGTCATCGCCCAGGTGCAGCTTGAAATCTTCGCTGTGCTTGATCAACGAGTGCATCACGCGGAAAACCCGAATCTCATCGGCCGCACGCACCGGCAGGGGCCCTTCACTGACCGCCGCCCGCAGAGCGAGATCGATGGCGGCGAACTGCTGCAGATCGTTGCTGCCGAACGGCCGCGCCTTGCCCAACTCGAGCGTACAGCTCGCCGCATTGAGATGTTCGCTGGAATAATGGCTAAACGTGCCGCCCGGCGCGCTGTGTACCACCAGCGCATCCAGATCGGCCGCATCCAGCAGCTTCAACATCGGCTCGCTGTACGGGCGTTTCTGGAAAGGCAGAATGCCAAAGCGCGGCAAACGCGATTCACGGATGGCGGTGTGCAAATCGTAATGGAAACGCGCCGCCTGTTCCCCATCGAAAAAGGCGGCGAGCGCACGCTCCAGCTGCTGCGCACGCACGGTTTCGCCGCTGGCGGCGAAGTTGCGGTAGCGGCCGCCGAACATGCGGTTCATATCGCTGTGCAGATAACGCTTGCCGGCCCGCATCGCCGCCGGGTTACCCAACACCACCAACAGCCGCACCCTCAGCGGCAACCGGCCGGCCAGCAGGTCGCCGACCAGCTGATTGAGCAGTTCGATCGGCGCAGTTTCGTTGCCGTGCACCCCCGCCGACATCACCATCGCCTGGCGGTAGGGTTGCCGCGGCGTGAGCTCCAGCACCCCTTCCCCCTGCCAGCGCCAGCGCAGCTGCGGGGTTTCACCTTGCCATTCGACGGGTTCGTTCCCTTCCAGCGTCAGGGGCAGTAGATCGATCATGCCGCCTCCCTTAGCGTTGGAATGGATAGATGGAGCCGAGACCGAGGATCGACGTCAGCGAATCCAGCGCCTCGCGCCCTTCGCGCAGCAGCAGCGGATCGGCCAGATCATCCTGCGTCAGGCGATCGCGATAATGGCGGTCGACCCATTCGTTCAGCGTCGCGAACAGCCGCTCGTTCATCATCACGCGCGGGTTAACCGCCCGCAGCTCCTGCTCGTTAAGCGCTACCCGCAGCCGCAGGCAGGCCGGGCCGCCGCCGTTGCGCATGCTTTCACGCAGGTCGAACACGCGAATTTCCTCGATCGGGCCGCCGCTGCCGACCATGTCGTTGAGATAACGCCACACGCCGGCGTGCTGACGCGACTCCTCCGGCACGACGATCATCATCTTGCCGTTCGGCTTGGTAAGAATTTGGCTGTTGAACAGGTAGGTCGCCACCGCGTCCGCCACCGAGACGCGCTCCGTCGGCACTTCGATCGCCACCAGCTCGCTGTCCAGCGTCGCCATCTTGCAGCGCACTTCATCCAGCGCCTGCTGCTGGCGGTAAAACGCCTGCTGGTGGTGGAACAGCACGTTCTGGTTGCTGACCGCAATCACGTCGTTATGGAACACGCCCTGATCGATCACCGCCGGGTTTTGCTGCACGAAGACCGTATGCTGTTCGTCCAGCTGGTGCAGGCGAGCGATCGCCTCGCCGGCTTCGCGCGTCTGGCGCGCCGGATAACGCGCCGGCGCCGTTTCGCCGCCGAACTCCTGCCGACCGTAGACGAACACCTGCACGCTGCGTTTGGCATAGTCGCCGCCCAAACGGTTGTGGTTGGCCGCCCCTTCGTCACCGAACAACGCCACCTGCGGCAGTGCTTCATGGTGGGCGAAATGCCGATCGTCGCTGAACATCGCCCGCAATACGGCGGTGGTGGTTTCCGCTTCGATGGCGCGGTGGAATTTGTTATTCAGGTTGGCAGCGGTGAAATGCACCTTGCCGTCGGCGCTGTCCGCCGAGGGCGACACGGTGGCCGCATTGGCGGTCCACATGCACGACGCCGAACTGAGCGCCGACAGCAGGCGCGGCGACTGACGCATCGCCTGCGCCAGCACCGCCTCATCGCTGCCGCTGAAGCCCAGGCGACGCAGCATCGGCAAATGCGGGCGTTCCTGCGGCGGCAGTACCCCTTGCTGGAAACCGAGATCGGCCAACGCCTTCATTTTCAGCAAGCCTTGTTTCGCCGCCAGCTTCGGGTTCGATACGCTGTTTTGATGCTGCGTCGACGCCTCGTTGCCGAACGACAACCCGGCATAGTGGTGCGTCGGCCCCACCAAACCGTCGAAATTGACTTCATATCCTGACATGTTCATCCCCTGGGGATAGCGTGCGGCGACGCCGGCGCGCCGCCGCAGACGATTAACGGAACGCCAAGCCCGGCGAGAGCGTCGTCGGCAGCGACAGGCTTTCACTTTCCAGCGAAGCCATCGGCCAGGCGCAATAGTCCGCCGCATAGAAGGCGCTTGGGCGATGGTTGCCGGAGGCCCCCACGCCACCGAACGGCGCCGCGCTGGACGCCCCGGTCAGCGGCTTGTTCCAGTTGACGATGCCGGCGCGCGCTTCCAGCAGCAATCGCTCGAACAGCTCGCGCTGCGGCGATACTAGCCCTACCGACAGGCCGTAGCGCGTCCGGTTGGCCAGCTGCAGCGCCTCGTCGAAATCGCGGTAACGCACGATGGTGGTCAACGGCCCGAAATACTCTTCATCCGGTACGCCGGCCACGCCGGTCAGATCGACGATGCCCGGGCTGAGCAGCGAGCTGCCCGGCTCCAGCAGGCGCATGGTCAGCAGCGATTTGCCGCCTAGCGCCAGCAAGTGCTGCTGCGCTTTCAGCATGTTTTCCGCCGCGGCTGCCGACACCACCCCGCCCATGAACGGCTGCGGTTCGGCATCCCAGCGGCCGACCCGCAGTTCGCCCGCCACCTGGACCAGACGCGCGATAAAGGCATCGCCTTCGGCCCCCTGCTTCACCAGAATACGGCGTGAACAGGTGCAGCGTTGGCCGGCGGAGATAAACGCCGATTGGATAGCCAGGTTGACCGCCGCATCGCGATCGTCGAAACCGTCGACGATCAGCGCGTTGTTGCCGCCCATCTCCAGCGCCAGGATCTTCTCCGGCTGCCCCGCCAGTTGGCGATGCAGGTGATAGCCGGTGCCGGCGCTGCCGGTGAACAGCAGGCCGTCGATATCCGCGCTGGCCGCCAGCGCTTCGCCGGTCTCGCGGCCGCCTTGCACCAGGTTGATCACCCCGTCCGGCAGACCGGCCTGCAGCCACAGCTTGAGGGTCTCCTCGGCGGTCAGGGGCGTCAGCTCGCTCGGTTTGAATACCACGCAGTTACCGGCCAACAGCGCCGGCACGATATGGCCGTTCGGCAGATGGCCGGGGAAGTTGTAAGGCCCGAACACCGCCAGCACGCCGTGCGGACGATGGCGCAGCACCGAAGCGCCGTCGGCCATCGCCGTCTGGCTAAAGCCGGTGCGCGTCTGATAGGCCTGCAGCGAAATGCCCACCTTGCCGATCATCGCCTGAATTTCGGTCAGCGTTTCCCAGCGCGGTTTGCCGGTCTCGCGGCTAATGGTTTCCGCCAGCGACTGCTTGTGTTCTTCCAGCAAGGCGGCGAAGCGTTTTACCAGCTGTTCACGCTGCTCGAACGGCGTACGTGCCCAGGCAGGGAACGCGGCACGCGCGGCTTCGCAGGCGGCGGCAACGTCACCGGCATCGGCGGCGTTGGCTCGCCACAGCGGCTGGTTGCCGACCGGATCGGCTTTGCCGAACTCGGCGCCGCGGCCCTGCCGCCAGACGCCGTTAATCAACAGTGCTGGATGGGACATCATGCTTTCTCCTGTGCAATAAGGGGGAGCACCCGCACCGGGCTGCCCTGCTCGACGCCCAGCGCCGCGGCGGTGGCGGCGTTGATATGCAGGCGGTCGTCATACAGATCGGCATTGACCAACAGTGCGCGGTAGTTCTGATAGTTGTCGTTGGCCACCAGATGCACCGGCGCATCGGCGCGCATCGGCGTGTCATCCAGCACCACTTTCACCAGGCGGCTCTGCTTCACCGCGCGGATGTGGTCGATTTCGGCTTCCAGCGTCGGGCCACCGTCGAAGATATCGACGTAGCCCTGATAGCTCAGGCCTTCCGCCTCCAGCAAGCGGCGCGCCGGCAGGGTTTGCGGGTGCACCTCGCCGATCACCTTCTGCGCGTCTTCGGCCAGGAAATCGACATACAGCGGATGTTTCGGCATCAGCTCGGCGATAAACGCCTTCTGCCCGGTGCCGCTCAGGTAGTCCGCCTTGGCAAACTCGATGGAGAAGAAATGGTGGCCGACGCTCTCCCAGAACGGCGAACGGCCGTTTTCATCGGAGAAACCGCGCATCTCGGCGATCAGGCGCCGTGAGAAACGCTCGCGGAACGCGGCAATAAACAGGAAACGCACCTTCGACAGCAGCTTGCCGTTCTCGCCGTGACGATAATCCGGATCGAGGAACAGCGTGCACAGCTCCGAATGGCCGGTATGGTCGTTGCTGAGGAACAGCGTCGGCACCGATTTATAGACGTTCAGCTGTTTGGAAGCGTGCACCTGCGTGCCGACGCGGAAGCTGTACCAGGGTTCCGCCAGGCCGACGGCCACTTCGATCGCACAGACACCCACCGCCTGCCGGCGCTCGCTGTCCTCCAACACGAACAAATAACACTGGTCACTTTGCGGAAGTTCGCCTTGCCAGGTTTTTAACGCCCGCTCAATGCGTGCCGACAGGGTATCTTCATTTTGCGGCAGTGAAGTGAGACCAATGCCGGATTTACCGGCAAGCGTCAGTAAATCCGCCAGATCGCGACGCTCTATAGGGCGAATAATCATCATAATGCGAACCTCTTCTGAATCAGGCTGCGCCGGTGAAGGCACAGCCCGCTGATTAGCTGCAAATGCGCGCCACGGCGCGCGCGAATCGCGCCAGCCCCTCTTTCACATCCTGCTCAGGGATGATCAGCGACGGCGTGAAACGCACCACGTCCGGGCCGGCGATCAGCGCGATAACGCCTTCTTCATTGGCCAGCTGGGTGATCTGCTTCGCTTTGCCGGCATAGTCTTTCGTCAATTGGCAGCCGATCAGCAAACCGCCGCCGCGAATCTCGGCGAAAATCGGATACTGGCGGTTGATGTCGTTCAACCCGTCGATAAACCACTGGTGACGCTGTTTGACGCCTTCCAGCACTTCCGGGGTGTTGATGATGGAGAACACCGCCCCCGCCACCGCCGTCGCCAGCGGGTTGCCGCCGTAGGTCGTGCCGTGGGTGCCGACGCCCAGCGTTTTCGCCAGCGCATCGGTGGTCAGCATGGCGCCGATCGGGAAGCCGCCGCCCAGCGCTTTGGCCGTGGTCAGCACATCAGGCACCACGCCGTACTGCATGTAGGCATACAGGTGGCCGGTGCGGCCGACGCCGGTCTGCACTTCGTCGAAGATCAGCAGCGCATTATGGCGATCGCACAGTTCACGCAGCCCCTGCAGGAAACTGGCTTCCGCCGGTAGCACGCCGCCTTCGCCCTGGATAGGCTCGACGATCACCGCACAGGTGCGATCGTTGATAAGCTCGGCCGCCACGGCCAGATCGTTATACGGCGTATGGGTGATGCCGCCTGGCAGCGGTGCAAAGTCCTGCGAATATTTTGGCTGGCCACCGGCGGACACCGTAAACAGCGTGCGGCCGTGGAACGCGTTGTTGAACGCCACAATCTGATCTTTACCGGCGCCGTGCTGGTCGTGCGCATGCTTGCGCGCCAGTTTCAGCGCCGCTTCGTTGGCTTCAGCGCCCGAGTTACAGAAGAACACCTTGTCGGCGAAGGTGGCGTCGATCAGCTTTTTGGCCAGGCGCAGCACCGGTTCGTTGGTATAGCCATTGCCCAGATGCCACAGTTTGCCCGCCTGCTCCACCAGCGCCGCCTTGACCGCCGGGTGCGCATGCCCCAACGCGTTAACCGCAATGCCGCCGGCGAAATCGATGTAAGACTTACCCTGCTGATCCCACACCTGCGATCCTTCTCCCCGCACCAGAATAAAATCGGCAGGGGCATAAACCGGGACCATCCAGTCATCGAAAGACTGGCGGGTAACTGCGATTGGCTGTTCCATAGTGACCTCATAATCTCAGCAAAGGCTGAATTTTGACTGTAAGGACCGCTCAAGCCCGGCTAGGCCGCCACAATGCAAAAAAACCGTTGTTCAAAACCGACTTTCCCGGCGGAGAAAATGCTGTCCCTTACCGCTGATTTAGAAACAAATCTGTTACATAAAATCGGTTTTTCACTATTTATGGCGTATATCCGGTCCCTGAGCGGGGAGTAAATGTTAACGAGCAGTTAAAATACATGTCGTTTGATAAAGAGTGTAGAGCAGCTATCGTGCCAAAACGGGATTTTTGCCGTATTTTGCTATTTTTTACGTTAAAACAACGGCTTATAATGAATATTTATTCATTTTCTATGCATTGGTAATGCATAAATTAAAAAATAAGGCCTAAAATCATCATTGCGCGCGAAATCCTATTCAATTACGAAAAACTTCAGGATTTCTGATCGGGCTCGCAAAAATAATTTCCCCCCCTTTGCTCGCTATCACGCTTTTTGCCCCCATCGGGTGCAGCGGTGCGCCAAAATTGTGCAACGCGGCAGCGACGCAGAGATCTCCCCCGCCATGCTCCCGAAACAGGGCCGCGCTGACCGTGGCTCCTGCTTTGCGCGCCAGCGTCTACACTGTGATCCTGACCGCCCCTTCTCTTCTGCGCACAAGGAGTCACCATGCCCAAGAAAACCGTCGATCTCAGCCAGCCGCACGCCCAGCACGACATCCGCGCGTTTCTCGACGCGCTGAATGCCGGCGGCGGTAAACCCATGGAACAGATGAAGCCCAAAGAGGCGCGCAGGGTCTTGGAGGACGCGCAGCGCAGCGTCGAGGTGCCGCTGCGCGAGATCGAGATCAGCGAGAAAACCATTCACGTAGAAGGTCAGGATATTCTGTTGCAGCTGGTGCGGCCGGCCAGGGTCAAAGAGGCGTTGCCGGTATTCATGTTCTTTCACGGCGGTGGCTGGGTGCTGGGCGATTTCCCCACCCATGAACGGCTGGTGCGCGATCTGGTGCACAGCTCAGGCGCGGTGGCGGTGTTCGTCAACTATCCCCGTTCACCGGAGGTGCGCTACCCTGAGGCGATCAACCTGGCTTACGCCGCCACCGAATGGGTGGCCGAGTACGGCGAGAAGATCAACGTCGACGGTTCGCGGCTGGCGGTGGTCGGCAACAGCGCCGGCGGCAATATGGCGGCGGTGGTCAGCCTGATGGCCAAAGAGAAAGGCATACCGGCGCTGCGTTGCCAGATCCTGCTGTGGCCCGTCACCCGCGCCCAGTTTGATACCGACTCCTATCATCAGTTCGCCGAAGGCCATTTCCTGACTCGCAACATGATGAAGTGGTTTTGGGACAGTTACGCGCCCGATAAGGCGCAGCGCAAAGACATCTACGCCTCGCCACTCAACGCCACACCGGAACAGCTGCGGGGTTTGCCGCCGGCGCTGGTGCAAACCGCCGAGCTGGACGTGCTGCGCGATGAGGGCGAAGCCTACGCGCGTCTGCTCGATGCCGCCGGCGTCGAGGTCACCTCCACCCGCTATAACGGGCTGATCCACGACTACGGCCTGTTGAATCCGCTCGCCCACGTCCCGGCGGTGCATTCGGCGATCCACCAGGCCGGGCGCGCGTTGAAGCACTACCTGTCCTGACGCTAGCCGACCACATGGCACGCCACCTGATGACCGGGCGCCACGCTGCGCAGGCGCGGCGCCTGTTCACGGCACTGCGCCGTGGCCTGCGGGCAGCGCGGATGAAAACGGCAGCCGTGCGGCGGGTTGGCGGGATTGGGCGGCTCGCCGCTTGCTGCCCGCGGCAGCGAGCGATGCACATCCAGCGTCGGCACCGCCGCCAGCAAGGCCTGCGTGTAGGGATGCAGCGGCCGACGAAATAACGCATCGCGGTCGGCACTCTCGACGATCTGCCCCAGGTACATCACCGCCACGTCCTGACACAGGTGCTCTACCACGCCGAGATCGTGCGAAATAAACAGCAGCGTCACCCCCTGCCGTTCCTGCAAATCGGAAAACAGATTGATGATCTGCGCCTGAATCGACACGTCGAGCGCCGATATCGGTTCGTCGGCGACGATAAACTCCGGCTGCAGGATCAGCGCGCGCGCGATGCCGATGCGCTGGCGCTGGCCGCCGGAAAACTCATGCGGAAACCGCCCGTAATGCTGTGGAGACAGCCCGCAGATCGACAGGGTATCGAGCACTCGCTCGCGCAGTTCCGCCTTGCTCGCCAGGCCGTGCTGCAACAGCGCTTCGCCGATGGCGTCGCCCACGCGCAGGCGCGGATTCAGCGAGCTGTACGGATCCTGAAACACCAGCTGCATTTTCGGCCGCAGGGCGCGCAACGCCTCTTTGCTCAGGCTATCCAACGCCTGCCCTTTGAACATCACCTCGCCGGCGGTTTTGTCGTGCAGGCCGAGCAGCGTGCGGCCAACGGTGGTTTTGCCGCTGCCGGACTCGCCCACCAGCCCGAAAATGCG
This sequence comes from Serratia sp. 2880STDY5682894, assembly GCF_001537385.1. Lineage (NCBI taxonomy): Bacteria > Pseudomonadati > Pseudomonadota > Gammaproteobacteria > Enterobacterales > Yersiniaceae > Serratia > Serratia sp. 2880STDY5682894. The sequence goes on from NZ_FCJA01000007.1 coordinate 217,724, forward strand.
GCCCTTGCGAATGCTGAAGCTGACGTCGTCCACCGCCTTCAGCTGGCCGGTGGTTCGCCCGAACAGCCCGTCGCGCAGCGGGAAATATTTCTTTAATCCTTTCACTTCCACCAGAGGTTCAATCGACATGCGGGCGCCCTCCCGCGTTGAGGAAACAGGCGGACTGGCGCTGCGGTGTGCCGTACAGCGGCGGAATGCCATCGCGGCAGCGAGCGGAGGCCTGCGCACAGCGCTCGGCAAACGCACAGTGTTCAGGCAAGCGCGCCAGATCCGGCACCTGGCCGGGAATGGAATACAGACGGCGGAGCCGCTGGCCCGGCACCGGCCGCGAGGCGATCAGCCCCTGAGTATAAGGATGCCGCGGCTCGGCCAACACTTCCCGGGTCGTGCCCTGCTCGACGACGCGCCCGGCGTACATCACCGCCAGCCGGTCCGTCATCTGGGCGATCACCCCGAGATCGTGGGTGATCAAGATCATCGCCATGTTGTGTCGCCGGCTCTGCTCGCGCAGCAACGCCAGGATCTGCGCCTGTACCGTGACGTCGAGCGCCGTGGTCGGCTCATCGGCGATCAGCAGCGCCGGGCGGCATCCGATCGCCATGGCGATCATCACGCGCTGCAGCATGCCACCGGACAGTTGATGCGGGTAGCAGCGCATCAGCGCCTCCGCGCGCGCCAACCCCACTTCCGTCAAGAGTTGAATCGCCTGACCCCAGGCCGCTTTCGGCGACAGGGCCAGGTGGCGAATCAGCGGCTCCACCAGCTGTTCGCCGAGGGTCAACACCGGATTGAGCGCACTCATCGGCTCCTGAAAGATCATCGCCAGCCGGTTGCCGCGCAGATCGGCCATCTTTGATGCCCGTAGCGACAGCAGGTTCTGCCCTTCAAAGCGAATTTCACCGCCGTCTACCTGCGCCAACGGCTGCGGCAGCAGCCCCATCAGCGCCATGGCGGTCACGCTTTTGCCGCAGCCCGACTCGCCGACGATCCCCAGCGTTTGCCCGGCCTGCAGCTCAAGGCTGACCTGCTGCACCGCCCGCACCGGCCCTTGCTCTCCCTGAAACGACACCGACAGTCGATCGAACGCCACCAGCGGTTGGCTCATCGTGTTACCCCGTTCATTTTCGGATCGAGCGCGTCCCGCAGACCGTCGCCCAAGATATTGATCGCCACCACGGTGACGAAGATCGCCAGCCCCGGCGGCATCCACAGCCAGGGGCGGCGCTGAAAGTCGATCAGGCTGTTGGCGGCATCCATCATGTTGCCCCACGATGGCGTCGGCGGCACCACGCCCAGCCCGAGGTAGCTCAACGCCGATTCGCTGAGAATGGCGTTAGCCACCGCCATGGTGGCCACCACCACCAAAATCGGCACGGTGTTGGGCAGCAGATGGCCGAACAGACGCCGCCGGGTGGAGAGCCCCAGCACCTCGGTGGCCAGCATGAAATCCCGCTCGCGCAGCGACAGGATCTGGCCGCGCACCAGCCGCGCCAGCGACGGCCAGCCCAGCAGGCTCAGCATGATCATCACCATGTAGATGCGGTAGTCCGGCGAGACGTCGAGCTCGGTCAGCATCGCCCCCATGATGATCAGCAGCGGCAGGCCGGGAATGGTCATCAGCAGATCGGCGAAGCGCATGATCAGCCTGTCCGCCACGCCGCCCAAATAACCGGCGAGCGCCCCCAGCACATAGCCCAGCGTCACCGACAGCAGCATCGACACCAGGCCGATGGTCAGCGATATCCGCCCCGCCAGCAGCAGCCGGGTGCAGATATCGCGGCCGAGAAAGTCGGTGCCCAACCAGTGCGCGCCGCTCGGCGCCTGATTGATATTCAGCACATCGCCGGCGTCGTCGCGCCACGGCGACAGCGACGGCCCAATCAGGCACAGCAACGCCAACAGCACCAGCAACGCCAGCGAGATCATCGCCGGCCGGTGGCGACGCAGTCGTCGCCAGGCCTGCGCGGCGGGCGGCGGCGACAGTTGCGCCAGCGCGGGCAGTTGGGCCTGACGCCAGCGGCGGCGGCGGCCGAAAAACAACGTAGCCAACATAGCGTTACCTCAAACGAATACGCGGATCGGCATAGGCGTACAGAATGTCCGCCAGCAGATTGCCGAGAATGGTCAAGGCTGCCAGAAACAGCGTGAATCCCATCAGTACCGGGTAATCACGCGCCGCCAGCGAATCGATATGGATATGCCCGGCGCCCGGCCAGTTGAAGATTTTTTCGGTGATCAGCGCGCCGGAGAACAATCCCGGCAGCTCGAACCCCAGCAGGGTGACGATCGGCAACAGCGCATTGCGCAGCGCGTGTTTGAGGATCACCGTTTTCTCCCTGAGCCCCTTGGCGCGCGCGGTGCGGATATAGTCCATGCGGATCACGTCCAGCATGCTGGCGCGGAAATAGCGCGTCAGGCTGCCGGCCTGCAGCATCACCAGCGCCAGCACCGGCAGCAGCAGGTGCGCCGCCACTTCCAGCGCCCACGCCAGCCCGCTCGCTTCGCTTCCGGTGCGCAGCATGCCGCCCGCCGGTAGCCAGTGCAGATCGACGGCGAACCATTTGATCAGCAGCAGACACAGGAAGAACGTCGGAAACGACATGGCGGCGAACACCGCCACGGTGATCAGATGATCGAACAGCGAATAGGGTTTCATCGCCGAGATCACCCCCACCGCCAGCGCGATGCCCCAATACAGCACCATCGCCACCGCCGCCAGCAGGAACGAGTTCCAGATGTATTGGTTCAGCAGCGTGCTGACCGGGATCTGATACTGCAGCGAAAAACCGAGATCGCCCTGCAGCAGCCGGCCGAGCCAGTGCAGGTAGCGGCTGAACAACGGCTGATCCAACCCGTACAGCGCCCGCAGCTCGGCGGCGCGTTGCGCGGTCAGGTTGATGTTGCCGTCGATAAAGTCACCGGGCGCCAGGGCGAAGATGCAAAAAATCAGCAAGGAAGCCAACAGCAGCATCGGGATCGTCTGCAACAGACGGCGCAGGATAAAATTTCTCATCGCGAATTCCATCGCCGCCGCCCGGAGTGGCGCGGCGGCGTCAGGGCGTTACGGCGCCGGTTTGACGTTCGGCAGGCTGCCGACCAAGCCGTTGTAGATATCCGGTTTAAAGCCGGTGACGCGCGCGCTGCTGGCGCTCAAAATCTCGCGGTTGCCGAGCAGGATCACCGGCGGATCGTCCGCCAGCGCCTGATACAGCTGATGGTAAAGCGGCTTACGCTGCGCGATATCCAGCGTGGCATTGGCCCTGGCGATCAGCGCGTCTACCTGCGGATTGTGATAACCGGTCTCGCTCTCGCGACTGATGAAATCGCGCACGCCATCGTGCGGATCGTTCAACGTGCTGGTGCTGAGGGACGCCAGGTCGTAATTGCCCGCCTTGCGCTGCGCCAGCAGCGCGTTGAAGTCCAATACCTGCGGTTTCAGCACCACGCCGAGCCGGCGGTAGTTGTCCTTGGCGATCGGCACCAGCGCGTCATTGATCAGCTTTTTGGTCACCAGCAGCGTCAGCTCCAGCTTTTTACCGTCTTTTTGCCGAATGCCGTCCGCGCCCACTCGCCAACCGGCCTCGTCCAACAGCTTCCCGGCCTTGTCGAGATCGTAAGCGTAGGGATTGATGCCGTTCGCATCATAGGCCCAGGAGATCGGCGAGATCGGCTGGTTGGCGACCTTGCCGTAACCCTGGTATACCACGGCGATCAGTTTTTGCCGATCCAGGCCGTAGATCAGCGCCTGGCGCACCCGTTTGTCCTGCAGCGCCGGGCGCTTGAGATTAAAGTCGATGCGGCTGTAATCGCTTGAGCTGTAGAGGTTGATATTGGCGAAGCCGAGCAGCTTGAGCTGTTCGATATCGTCCGGCTTGGCGGTAAAGGCGTCGTAGTCGGTCTCACCGGTCTGGAACAGCTGGAAGTTGGTGGCCGGGTTGGTGACGCGGTAGATAAAGCGCGCCATCGGCGGCGCACCGAGATAGAAGTTCGGGTTGGCGTGGAAGCGGATCTCCTGCCCCGGCACGTACTTGTCGTAAATATAGGGGCCGTTGCCGAGCGGCTTGCCGTTGAAGGCGCGCACGCCGTCGAGCTTGCCGCGCTGATAGTCTTTGCCGTAGTAAGCCCGCGACAGCACCGGCCCGCCGATCAGTTGCAGCGTAGTCGCGCCCGGTTGGGTGGTGACGATCTGAATGGTGCGATCGTCGATCACCTTCAGGCCGCTGATGCCGGCGGCGGTGCCGTTTTTATACTCGGCGCCGCCCTGGATGTGCGCCGGCGTGATGTCGGTGTCACCGTCATAGGCCGGATCGTGCAGCAGCGTCAGGGTAAAGGCGATATCGTCGGCTTTCAGCGGCGAGCCGTCGCTGTAGACCAGATTCGGCCGCAGCTTGATGGTGTAGGTCAGGTTATCGGGGCTGACCTGCCAGGACTCCGCCAATCGCCCTTCCGGCTTGCCCTGGCTGTCCAGGCCGATCAGGCGGCTGAAGATCACGTCGGTCACGTTCTCGTCCCAGCCGTTGGTGAACAGATACGGGTTGAAAATCCCCTGCGGCTCCGAGATGCCCGCCACCACGGTGTCTTTACGCAGCTTGGCGGCGGCCGGTACCCGAGCAGCGTCGCTGGCCGGCGTGATGCCTTCGGCCAGCGTTTCCGCCTGCACGCCGGCGCTCAGCCCCAGCGCGCAGACCAGCGCCAGCGGCGTTAGCCGATAGCGCAACAGTTTGTTTAGCCTATTTTTTATTCCACTCACCCGCTGCCCCTCGTCTTCCCGTTGATAAAAATGTGACAAAATTTATCGCAGAGTAATGGGCGGCTGGAGGGCTGTCTAACAACGAAACCGGCATTCCATTGCCGAAAAAAGCATTATGAATTTTTCTGGGGCGAAGCGCCGTGCAAAATGCGATTCAGCCTGCCGCCGCCAGCCCCCGAATAAGTTTGGCTAAGGTTTTGATCGCCTCTTCAAACCGATCGTTCCATTCAAAAGAGGCGTTGAGGCGGAAGCAGTGGTTGAAATGGTCGCCGGTCGTAAACATGCGCCCTGGCGCGATGCTGATCCCCCGGGAAAGGGCCTGCCGGTACAGTTCCATCGACGACAGCGCCGGATCCAGCTCCAGCCACAGGAAGTATCCGCCGTCGGGCTGGCTGACCTTCACCGTCGGCGGGAAATGGTGGGCGATCGCCTGACGCATCGCGCTTTGGCGCTGGGCCAGCAGCCGCCGCAGCCGCCGCAGATGGGTATCGTAGCCGCCGTGCAGCAGATAATCCGCCAGCGCCATTTGGGTCGGCACGCTGGTGGAAACGGTGCTCATCAGCTGCAAACGCTGGATCTGCTGCGCATAACGCCCCGCCGCCACCCAGCCGACGCGAAAGCCCGGCGCCAGGCATTTGGAAAACGACGAGCAATGCAGGATCTGGCCGCCGCTGTCGAGCGCCTTGGCCGGCAGCGGCCGTTCCGCGCTGAAGTACAGCTCACCGTAAACGTCATCTTCAATCAGCGAAATCTGTCGGTCGCGCAACAGCGCCACCAGACGCTGCTTGTTGGCCTCCGGCAGGGTGGCGCCCTGCGGGTTCTGGAAGTGGGTCATCAGCCAGCAGGCTTTGATCGGATACTGTTCCACCGCCTGCTGCAGCGCGTCCAGATCGATGCCGTCCTGCGGATGGGTGGCGATCGCCACCGCCTTTAACCGCAGCCGTTCCAGCGCCTGCAGCGCGCCGTAAAACGCCGGCGACTCGATCGCCACATAGTCGCCCGGCTGGGTCACCGCCTGCAGGCTGAGGCTGAGCGACTCCATCGCCCCGGCGGTGATGACGATTTCGTCCGGCGCGACCTGCATGCCGCTCAGCGCATAGCGTTGGGCGATGTGCCGCCGCAGCGCGTCGTTGCCCGGCGGCAGGTTGGCCAGCGAACTGTGCGGCGTGAACTTGCGCGCTACGCTGCTCAGCGCCCGCGCCAGCTTCGGCTGGGCAAACAGCGTGGCGTCGGGAAAGGCCGAACCGAAAGGCACGATATCCGGATCCTTGCAGGCCTGCAGCACGTCGAAAATAAAGGCATTGATGTCCACCTGCTCGCTCAGCAACAGCTTCTCGCCGCGCGAAGGCTGGGGCAGCGGCTGCGGACGCGCCGCCACGTAGTAGCCCGACTGCGGCCGGGCGACGATCCACCCCTGGCTCTCCAGCAGTTGGTAAGACTGCACCACCGTCATCAGGCTCAATCCGGCGCGTTTGCCGCTCTCGCGCAGCGAAGGCAGCTTGTCGCCCGCCCGCCACACCCGGTTCTGGATCTGTTCTCTAATCTGCTGCGCAAGCTGCTCGTATCGGGTCATAACCATTAACTGTTATATGAAAAAGTAAAATAACTGTCACTATTATAGTCACTGTACTCCGTGCTTAACTTAACGCCAAGTATTTCACATAAAAATGACAGCTATACTCAAGAGGTTAATTTATGTTCAACCCTAGGAGGCGCCATGCTGGGTCTTGATGCACTGGAACTCGCCAGAATACAGTTCGCCTTCACCGTGTCTTTCCATATCATCTTCCCCGCCATCACCATCGGTTTAGCCAGCTATCTGGCGGTGCTGGAAGGGTTATGGTTGAAAACGCACAATGAAGCCTACCGCGAGCTTTACCATTTCTGGTCAAAGATTTTCGCCGTTAACTTCGGCATGGGCGTGGTGTCCGGGCTGGTGATGGCCTATCAGTTCGGCACCAACTGGAGCTTCTTCTCCGAGTTCGCCGGCAGCATTACCGGGCCGCTGCTGACCTATGAAGTGCTGACCGCCTTCTTCCTCGAAGCCGGTTTCCTCGGCGTGATGCTGTTCGGCTGGAACCGCGTCGGCCCCGGCCTGCACTTCTTCGCCACCTGTATGGTGGCGCTCGGCACGCTGATCTCCACCTTCTGGATCCTGGCCTCCAACAGCTGGATGCAGACGCCGCAGGGGCATGAAATCATCAACGGCCAGGTGGTGCCGGTCGACTGGCTGAAGGTGATCTTCAACCCGTCCTTCCCGTACCGCCTGCTGCACATGTCCACCGCCGCCTTCCTCTCCTCGGCGTTCTTCGTCGGCGCCTCCGCCGCCTGGCACCTGCTGCGCGGCCGCGATACCCCGGCGATGCGCAAGATGCTGTCGATGGCGATGTGGATGGCGCTGATCGTCGCGCCGGTGCAGGCGCTGATCGGCGATGCGCACGGCCTGAATACGCTGAAACACCAGCCGGCGAAGATCGCCGCCATTGAAGGCCACTGGGAAAACCCGCCGGGCGAAGCCACACCGCTGATCCTGGTCGGTTGGCCGGACATGCAGCGCGAAGAGACCCGCTTCAAGCTGGAAGTGCCGTACCTCGGCAGCCTGATCCTGACCCACAGCCTGACCGAACAGGTGCCGGCGCTCAAATCCTTCCCGCCGGAAGATCGCCCCAACTCCACCGTGGTGTTCTGGTCGTTCCGCATCATGGTCGGGCTGGGCATGCTGATGATTCTGGCCGGGGTGTGGAGCCTGTGGCTGCGCTGGCGCGGCGGGCTGTATCAGTCGCGTCCGTTCCTGTACTTCATTCTGTGGATGGGGCCTTCCGGATTGCTGGCGCTGCTGGCGGGCTGGTTCACCACCGAGATCGGCCGCCAGCCGTGGGTGGTGTACGGCCTGCTGCGCACCAAGGACGCGGTCTCCGCGCACGGCGACCTGCACATGAGCATCAGCCTGCTGGCGTTCATCATCGTCTACTGCTCGGTGTTCGGCGTGGGGTATTCCTACATGATGCGCCTGATCCGCAAAGGACCGCAGCCGCATGAACACCAAGAAGACAATACCGAGGGCCGCCCGGCACGTCCGCTGTCCGCGGTCAACGACACTCTGGACGACAGGAGCTGAACATGGGCATCGATCTTCCGCTGATTTGGTTTGTGATCATCGTGTTCAGCACCATGATGTACGTGGTGATGGACGGTTTTGACTTGGGCATCGGCATCCTGTTTCCGTGGGTGAAAGAGAGCGGCGACCGCGATCTGATGATGAACACCGTCGCCCCGGTGTGGGACGGCAATGAAACCTGGCTGGTACTGGGCGGCGCGGCGCTGTTCGGCGCCTTCCCGCTGGCCTACTCGGTGATCCTCGACGCGCTGGCGATCCCGCTGACGCTGATGCTGATCGGGCTGATTTTCCGCGGCGTGGCCTTCGAGTTTCGCTTCAAGGCGAAGCCGGAGAAACGCCATATCTGGGACAAGGCGTTCATCTGGGGCTCAATCTTCGCCACCTTCAGCCAGGGTGTGGTGGTAGGCGCCGTGATCAACGGCTTCCCGGTCGAAGGCCGCACCTACGCCGGCGGCGCGCTGGACTGGCTGACGCCGTTTGCGCTGTTCTGCGGGCTGGGGCTGGTGGTGACCTACGCCCTGCTCGGCTGTACCTGGCTGGTGATGAAAACCGCCGGTGACCTGCAGGCGCGCATGTATCACCTGGCGACGCCGCTGCTGGCGATCCTGTTGCTGGTGCTGGCCGCGGTCAGTATTTGGACGCCGATCGCGCATCCGGAAATCGCCGCCCGCTGGTTTACGCTGCCGAACCTGTTCTGGCTGCTGCCGGTGCCGGTGCTGGTGCTGCTCAGCGCCTGGGGGATTCAACGCGGGGTGAAACGCGGCGCGCACTACTCGCCGTTCATGCTGACGCTGCTGCTGGTATTTCTCGGCCTGAGCGGGCTTGGCATCAGCATCTGGCCGCACCTGATCCCGCCGGCCATCAGCCTGTGGGACGCCGCCGCCCCGCCGCAGAGCCTCGGCTTTATGCTGGTAGGCGCGCTGTTCATCATCCCGATCATTCTGGTCTACACCTTCTGGAGCTACTACGTGTTCCGCGGCAAGATCAGCCATGAACACGGCTATCACTGAGAAGGGAGGACGCTATGCAAGATAAAACGGCAACCGCCGCGCCGGCGCCCTGGTGGAAACGCATCGGTTGGCTGGTGATCATCTGGAGCGCCAGCGTGCTGGGGCTGTTCGTGGTCGCCTCGCTGTTCCGCCTGCTGATGACCGCGGCGGGCATGAAGTCGCATTGACGCGGCGCCTTATCTGGCCGCGCTGTTGGGAAAGTAGAAGGATACCACCAGCGTGACCAGCGGCAAGGCGCCGATCTTCACCAGTTCGAACGCTTGCCTCAGTGCTTCATTTTTGTCCCAATACGCGTGGGCGGCGAATACGCCCACGCTGACCGCAAATATCCCGCACAGCACCTGGCGCGCCAGGCGCAGCCGCTCCATTTCGTCGAAGACCAGCGAAGGATCCAAATACAACCTTTCAGCATCGAGCTGCGGGCGCTCATTTTGCGGCTTCATGGAAAAATCCCCACCACCACGGCGACTGCCTCCAGCCCCTCGTCGCTTTCACGCACGATACCGAGGCGGGAACCATCCTGTTTCATCCACTCACGGTCGGCAATCGTCATTAAAGCAAACGCCAGCCGTATGACGTCGGTTTTGGCCATCCCGTGACGCCGGGCAATATCGTTCAAACTGTCGTCGATTTCATTGGATAACCGAATCGGCAAGCTGCGCATAGTCCACCTCCTGTGGCCGTTGATTCACAGGGGGAAAGTCTACTGGAAGGGCAAATATCGTTCAATTAGTGAACTGCGTAACGCCTCGCACAATCCACATGCAACGCTAATGCGGTTTGCGCCCCATCGCGCTGAGGAAGCGCTGCTGCAGGCGCAACAGCTCCTCCAGCTCCAGCAGGCGGTAATCGATGCCGAAACGCGGCGCCACCTCGCCGATGATGCGGCTCAACGCCGGGTAATGGCGGTGGCTCCAGTGCGGGAACAGATGATGCGTCAAATGCAGGTTCGCCCCGCCAAGCCAGTATCCCAGCCAGCGCGGCCGGGTCAGCCAGTCGAAGGTCGTGGCGAACACATGGTGATACCAGCCGTGCGGCATCGCACCCTGCGCCGGCGCCTGATAAAAATTGGCTTTGGCCCAGTGGGTGCCGATGATCAACATTACGAACAGCAATGAAGAAAGCATCTGGCTCAGCAAATAGACCAGCAGAATTTGCCCGATGCCGATGGCCGGCGGCAGCAGCCAGCACGGGATCGCCAGCGCCAGCAGCAGGTGCGCCGCCTTGCCCGCCAGAAATCCGCACCAGCCGCGCACGCCCTGCTGCGCCATGCGCGCCGCCACGCGGGTGCGGCCCGCCCGGTCCAGCCAGTCGAACAGCCAGATGTAGTACGGGAACGTCAGCGCCGCTACCAGCGGCCAATAGTAACGCTGGGCGCGCATAAAGGGTCGCCAGCGCTGGAACGGCGTTTGCCGCAGCACGCCATTGGCGTCGATGTCGGGGTCGTAATGTTCGATATTGTTATGGGCATGGTGAAACAACACGTGGCGCACGCGCCAGCAGTCGGGATCCAGCCCCAGCGGGACGCTCACCAGGGCGTTCAGCCAGCGGTTGGCCCAGGGCCGACGGAAAAACGCGTTATGCGAGGCGTCGTGCACCACGTTCACCGTCAGGAACATGCCGATAAAGATAAAGCCGAAATAACAGGCGAAAAACGCCCAGCCGTTTTGCTGCTGCAGGCTCAACCCGTAACACAGGCCGCACAGCGCCAACAGCAGCGCCACCTTCGCCAGCATGCCGCCGTCGGCGAAGCGGTGATCGCCGTTGGCCGCCAAATAATGCTGGGCGGCCTGCATCAGCGCGCGATGTAGCCCGCCGTCATCGCGCCGATAGGCTAACGGGCGCAGCGGTTTCATGGCTGCCCCATAAGGCGCAAGAAGCGCTGTTGCTGCGCCAGCAGTTCGCGATAGCCGATGCAGCGATATGCCATGCCGTGCCGCTGAGCCACTTCCGCCACCGCGGCGGCCAGTGCCGGATAGTGGCGGTGATTCCAGCCGGGAAACAGGTGGTGGGTGAGGTGATAGTTCAGCCCGCCGGTCAGGTGTTCCAGCCAGCGCGGCTCAGGCTGCCAATCGCAGGCGGTGGCGAAATTGTGCCGGTACCAACCGTGCGGCATGCTGTCGCCCGCCGGCGCCGGGTAAAACTCGGCCTGCGCCCAGTGGGTGCCCAGCAGCAGGAACACCACCAGCAGCGAGGCAAACATCTGGCTGAGCGCGTAAGCCAACAGCACCCAGCCCCAACCGATGCCGTGCAGATGGCACAGGATCAGCGGCACCACCAGCACCAGCGCCACATGGAGCAATTTGCACAGCACGAACAGCGCCCAACCGCCGCGCCCCGCCAGCACGCGTTTTTCCCGCAGCGGCGTTTTATTGAGCCGATCGGACCAATCGAAAATCCACGCGATGTAGGGTAGCGAGAGCGCGGCGATCAGCGGCCAGTACAGATGCTGATAGCGCATATGCGGCCGCCAGCGCTGGAACGGCGTCTGGCGGAAAAAGCCGTTCTCTTCGGTGTCCAGATCGTAGTGTTCGACGTTGGCGTAAACGTGGTGGTAATCCACGTGCCGCGTGCGCCAATAGTCCGGATCGACGCCCAGCGGCAGCGTCACCAACCGCCCCACCAGGCGATTGGCCCAGGGCGCGCGCAAGAAGGCGTTATGCGAAGCATCGTGATTGACGTTGACGTTGAGCAGCATGCCCATGGCCACGAACAGGAAATAGCAGAGGAAAAACGCCCAGGGCTGATGCTGCATCAGGCTCAGGGCATAAAACCCGACGCACAGCGCCAGCAACAGCGCAGCCTTGGCCAGCCGCGCGGTATCGGCATAGCGATGATCGCCCGCCAGGCAGGCGTGCGCCGCGCGCTTGAGATCGCGGTGAAACGCCTGCTCGCCATCGGTGGGGAAACGCAGCGGCGGTAATGAGTCAGCCATGCGGTTCCTCCACGGCGGCCGGTGCGGCCACTCGCCCCCAGCCCAGCGCCACGCACAGGGCATGCAGCGCCACGGCGGCCATGGCGATATGCCAATAGCGCTGCGGCCAGCCAAGATAGCCGATAAACAGCAGCGGCATGCCCAGCGCGATCAGCAGCCAGACGGCGCTCGCCCACGGCCGCCCTTCCGTCATGCCGCCCAGCGCCACCGAGCCCAACGCCAGCAGCACCAGCAGCGCCATTTGCGGCCAGCTGATGTCGCCGTAACCGTAACCGTATTGGTAGACGTAACCGACCACCAGCGAGAACAACAGCATGGCGCCGCTGAAGACGCTGAACGCCGAACGGCGGTCGCGCGGCCGGCCCGGCGCCGGGCGCCAGGCCAGACGGAAATAGCGCAGGAACGGCAGATTACTCGCCCAAAATGGGTTGGCAGACGGCCGATCGCCGCTGACGCCGTAGCTGAACGGCGTGGTCGGTAGCGCCGGGCAGAACGTGCCGAACAGCTTGTCCCAAAAGATAAAGCTGCCGCCGAAGTTCTTATTGGAATACGCCATGTCCTTGACGTGATGCACCCGGTGGTGCGCCGGCGTGACCAGGATTTTTTCCAGCACGCCCAGCTTCGGCGTCAGCGCATTGTGGTTAAACAGCTGAATGCTGTAGTGAAAAATCGACACCGCGACGAACACCGACAGCGGCACGCCCGCCAGCGCCAGCAGCAAAAAGAACGGGATCGACGTCAACGACGAATACCAGGAGTTGCGCACCCCCAGCGACAGGTTGAAGTGCTCCCCCTGGTGGTGCACCACGTGTACCGCCCACAGCACGCGGAAGCGGTGGTGCAGGCGATGCAGCCAGTAGAAACCGAAGTCCCACGCCAGCAGGGCGAACAGCCACATCAGCAGCGGCGGCCAGGCGTCCAGCAGCCCCAGGCTGAAATGCGCGGCCACGTAGCCGTAGCAGGTGATCTCCAGCCCGCGGAACAGCCACAGCATGATATGACCGGAGTTCAGATTGAACACCAGATCGTGCCAGTTGACCGGCTCACGGCGCCCCCACTGCAGCGCCACCGCCTCGGCCACCACGATGAACAGCATGAACACTATCGGCAACGCCAGATCGCTCATCCTACTTCTCCTTTCACCACGCGCCGACGCAGGGCCTCTATGCGCAGGGCCAGCCAGCCGGCGAACAGCGCCAGCAGCGCACCGCCGGCCAGATCGACAAACAAATGGCGGCGCAGCTGCAGGATGGAGAACGCGATCGCCACGCCCCACAGCATCCACAGCGCCGTCCGCACTTTGCGCTCGCCGTCGCTCAGCGCCCACACCGCCAGCACCGTCAGCGCCATGTGCAACGACGGCAGGCAGTTTTGCGGCGAATCCACCTGCGTTAACGCCGCCAGCAGCTGCGCGCTGAGCCCAACGCCCTCGTTCTGCGGATAGGCCATGGTGGTCGGCCACAGCAGGTAAACTGCCCCGGCGCCCAGCGCCGTCAGCTGCATCGCCAGCGTCAGCCATTTGATTCGCTGCAGCGGCGCCAGCAAATAGCCCGCCGGGACGATGAGGAAGAACGACAGATAGAGCCAAATGGCCGCCGGATTAAACGGGATCGCCCGGTCAAGCGTCGATGGCGGCAGCAGGGTTCCCGCCCCCTGCAGGCGATCGGTCAGGCTATACACCACCCCGACCGTCCCCCAGCCGAGCAACATGTGCCCTAGCCTGAACAGCATCTTTTTCATGCTTCCTCCGCCTGGCGCACGATGCGCCGCCGCTTGCGATCGAACTGCGGTAACACCGCCTGCGCCGTCAACCGCCATTCGAGCCGATCGGTGGCGATGCCCTGGCGAGCGAACAGCGCGATCAGCTGCGCCTGGCAGTGCGCCAACGCCGCCAGGCTGCAATCGGCGATCAGCTCCAGCCGGTGCTCGCCGCGCTGGATCAGGCGGTAATCGCTGGTCAGCGGCAACGCATTGGCGATCGTCCGGCTGCAGGCATCGGCGAACACCGCCTGCGGTTGGCGCTGCGCATCGGGTAACATCAGCTGATCGTCGCGCCGCCCTTCGATACGCGCAATCGCCCGCGTCGGTTGCCCGCACGGACAGGGTTCCTTGCGCAGCACCAGCACATCGTCCAGCCGATAACGCACGATCGGCTGCGTGCTGCGGGTGAAATCAGTGATCAGCGGCGTAAAACGCTGCTCGTCGATCCACTGCGGTTCGATATGCAAAAACTCTTCGTTCAGATGCAGCGTGCCGTGCGCGCAGGTGGCGGCAAGAAACCCCTCGGTGGCCTGATACACTTCGCCGACCGCCGGAAACACCTGCATCAGCAGGCGGCGATCCTGCTCTTCCAACACCTCGGCGACCGAGATCGCTTTTTTGACCGGCAGCTTCACCTGCCCGGCCAGCACCGCCAGCGCCAGGGCACGCAGCACTTGCGCCGGAGCCACGATGATGCTGGGCGCCTGCCGTTCCAGTGCGGGCAGATGCTCGCTGAACGGCGCGAGCAGATCGTAAAACGCCAGGCTCAGCCAACGGTTGTTTACGCTGTGATAGAGATTATTGTCCGCCCGCAGAAACAGGGCTACGCGCTCGCCGGCCAACAGCCCGTCCGGCAGCATCTTCGCCAGCATGCCACCGGCCCACACCTGCTGTTCGCGCGGACTGACGACAAACACGCCGCGCTGCCCGGAGGTGCCAGACGACAACCCGACGCTGTAGCGCCCGATCTTCGGCGTGAAATCGCGATCCGCCTCGCTGCGCTGCGCGCAGGCCAGCACCGCCTCTCGGCTCAGCCCGGCGGTATTCATCCGGTCAAACTGCGCCATCATCAGCGCCTTGTCCATCTGCGGCCATTCGGCGAACGGGCGGCGGCTGAAGCGCTGAAAATAGGGGCTCTTGCTCAGCACCCGGCGGGCAAAGCCCGCGAGCTGCCGGGCCTGATGCGCCTCCAGCGCCGCACGATCGCCAAAGCGCAGGCGCCGGGCGCGGAAATAGTGCCACAAGGTCATGAAGGGGATCACAGGTCCCCCTCGTGGCACAGCAAAATGTTAACCTGGCCGCCCGCCCACAGCTGGTTGAGCCGTTCCAGCGTGCGGGTGTACGCCGCCGCATCGTCCATCACCAGATTGGCCAGGCGCGAAGGCCCGCGCAGCGTCCGGTAGCTCTGCGGCGACCAGGCGGCGTCGCTGGCCAATAGCGTCCAGCCGGCGTCGGTGAGAATAAAGGCGCCGATATGGCCGGCCGCATGCCCCGGCAGCGGCACCAGCACGATCTGCCCCTCGCTGCCCGGCAGCGCGTAACCGCGATCGAACGGCGCCAGCAGCGCGGGCAACGCCACCGAGGGAAAAGCCTCCATAAACTGCAGACGACTCTCGAAATCCGCCGGGATCAGGCCGGGAATAAAGGCGCGCTTGAGTGCCGCGAAACCGCGCAGCCCACGGGTTTGCTGCCAGCCTTCGCCGGAGCAAATAAAGTCGAGGTGGCTGAAATCCTGCAGCCCGGCGATGTGATCCGCGTGAAAGTGCGAGACGATCAGCGCCTGGATGTCGCCTTCGGCGTAACCGGCTTCGCGCAGCTGATGCGCCAACGACTCGGCGGGATCGAAATAGACCGGCGTCATGCGGCGGTAAAGGCTGAATACCCCCGACTGCGTGTGCTGCTGAAAATAATGCGCGTAGCCGGTATCCCACAGCCAGCGGCGCTGCCCCACCTCCAGCAGATAGGCGCGCGCCGGGAATTTACACACCCGGAACCCGGCGCCGCGCAGCGCCATACAGCCGATATGCGTGCAATAGCCCACTTCAAATACGGTGACCTTAGCCATGCGGTATGCCTCCTTGCTGCCGCAGCCACTCGCCGGTCAGGCGGATCCCCTCCTCCATCGAGTAACGCGGCCGATAGCCCAGCTCTTCGATCGCGCGAGTCTGGCTCAGAGTCATGTCAAAATGCACCGCCGCCACGCTGTAGCGCGTCAGCAGCGGTTCCTTGCCGCTCAGGCTTGCCCACAACTCCATGCCGCCGGCCAGCGCCTGCAGCAGCGGATACGGCACGGCCTGCAGCCGGTAACGCAGCCCCAGCTCCTGGCGCAGCAGCGCATCCAGCATCTCCGCCAGCCGCTGCGGTTGGTGGTTGGTGATGTTGTACACGGCGCCGGACGGCAATCCGCGTTGCCGGCTGGCCAGCTCCATGGCGTGCACCACGTTGGGAGCAAAGGTCAGATCCAGCAACGCCTGCCCGCCGCCGGGCAGCCGCAGCACGCCGCGATCGCGTTCGAGCTGTTGCAACAGCCGCGGCACGATCACCCGATCGTGCGGGCCAAACAGGCCGCGCGGCCGCAGAATAATATAGGTGGTTTGCGGGTAGATCTTCGCCTGCGCCAACAGCCGCTGCTCGGCGGCGTGCTTGCTGGCGGCATAGTGGTTGGCGAAGCGCCGGGCGCGATAACCCTCATCAAGATCGTAATGCGGCTGAAAATCGAAGTAGATTGCCGGCGTGGAGATATGCACGAAGCGCCGCACGCCGCAGCGCCCGGCCGCCTCCGCCAGCTTGTCCGTCGCTGCGGCGTTGATGCGGTGAAATTCCGCTTTGCTGCCCCAGGGCGATGACTTGGCCGCACAGTGCCACACCCACTCGCAGTCGGTCACCAGCTCCCGGCACTGCTGCGGCGTGGCCTGCGCCAGATCGAGCGAGTAAAATTCGGCGCCCAGCTGGCGCAACGCTTCGCCGGCCCGCTCATCGCGGCCGGTGGCGCGCACCTGATGCCCGGCCTCCAGCAACCACTCCGCCGCGTTGCGCCCCAGCCCGCTGGTCGCCCCGGTCACCAGCACCCTCATGGCAGCAACACCATGCCGGCCAGCGCCAGCCCGGCGGCGGTGCCGATCAGCATCACCGGCTGGCCGGGGTTGAAGCGCCCGGTGGTCACGGCGGCATGCAGCGCGGTCGGGATAGAAGCCGCCACCTGGTTGCCGTGATGGCGGTAGATGTCCACCAGCGCCTCGCTGGAGACGTGCAGCCGTTTGCGCATATGTTCGAGCGACAAATGGCTGGCCTGGTGCGGCACCACGGTGGCGATCTGCCCCAGGGTCAAGCCGCTGGCGCTCAGCAGCCGGTCGAGGTAGTCCTCAATCAGCGCCGACGCCTGACGGAACAGCGGCTTGCCCTGCATATGAAACAGGAAGTCTTGCTCGCACATGCCGGCGCGCGGGTTGCGGCGCGTGCCGCCGGCGCGGATCTCGCACAGTTCGCTGCCGGCGGGATAGGTTTCCACCAGGCTGGCGAGGATGCCGCCTGTGCCGTCACCGCGCTCCACGATGGCGCAGGCGGCGCCGTCGCCGAAGATCAGCGACGACTCTTCGTGCTGCCAGTCGATGCCGCGCGAAGCGAGATCCGCCGAGACGATGGCGATACGTCGATACGTCCCGGCGTTCAACAGCCCCGCCGCCACCTGCAGCGCAGAGATAAAGCTGACGCAGCTGCTGTTGATGTCGAAGCCCGGCGTACCCGGTGCCAGCCCGGCAACCTTGAGAATATGCGCGGCGGTGCACGGCAGCGCCTGCACCGCTATCGCCGAGGCGGAGATCAAAAGGTCAATGGAGGCTGCCGGAATGGCGCTGCGGGCCAGCGCGTCTTGCAGCGCGGCGGCGGCGAGATCGGCCTGGCTGGCATCGTCGGCGGCGTGATAGCGGTAAACGATGCCCGAGCGTTTTTCAACGTAGCCGGCCGGTTTCCCCAGGCGGGCATCGAGCGTAGAGGAGGCCACGCGGTTGGGCGGCAACGCGGCCCCGGTGGCAATGATTTTCAGAGGCAACAGCTCGGGTGAGCGACATTGTGTGGTCATTATTGTTATTGATTAACCTGACTATCCATAAAGCGATTCTCCCGCACGGCGCAAAGGCTATGCGGATCATCCCCGGTTTTTATGTCCCAAAAGGCCTTTCATCAAGGCGGTATCTCTTGTTATCAGCTGGCGCGGGCCGACGTCCGTCGGCGGAAGCATAAGCGTAACATTACTGAGATATTCAGTTTACGGCAAGGCGGCGAGAATGGGCAGACGGCGGGAGAATTATCGGAATAGCGCCGCCGCTGGCGATCGGCGGCGGCGGGGTCAGGCTCAGCGGCGGTTGCGCACCAGCTGGTAACGGCGGGTCAGATACTCTACCGGCGCACTCCAGATATGCACCAGGCGGCAGAACGGGAACAGCACGAACAGCGTCATGCCCAGCACCATGTGCAGTTTGAAGATAATCGCCACGCCTTCCAGGTGCGCAGAGGCGCCGGCGTGGAAGGTCACCACCGCCTGCGCCCAGGCCACCAGCTTCATCATTTCGCTGCCGTCCATATGCTGGGCGGAGAACGGAATGGTCAGCAGGCCGAGGCACACCTGCACCACCAGCAACGTCAGGATCATGATGTCGGCGAAGCTGCTGGTGGCGCGCACCCGCGGGTTGGTCAACCGGCGCTTCAGCAACAGCGCGCCGCCGATCAGCGTCATCAGGCCGCAGGCGCCGCCGGCGATCATCGCCAGCTTCTGCTTCACGTCGATCGGCAGGAAGGCCTCATACATCCAGTGCGGCGTCAGCATGCCGAGGAAGTGGCCCGCGAAGATGCCGATAATGCCGATGTGAAACAGGTTGGACGCCAGCCGCATGCCCTTTTTATCCAGCATCTGGCTGGAGCCGGCGCGCCAGCTGTACTGCCCGTAGTCGTAACGCAACCAGCTGCCGATCAGGAATACCGCGCCGGCCAGATAAGGGTAGATATCGAAGAAGAACTGATTCAAAAATTGCATGATTAGCGTCCTTTGGTTCCGGTTAACGCATCCGTCAGGTCCAGATACTGTGGTGCCACCGCGCCGGCGAAGCGCCGCTGGTGCGCCGCCTGCTGGGCGGAGGCGCAGCCCTGTTCGCCGAGAAACTTGACCTGCTCCTCTTCCCACACCGCATCCAGCGCCTGCGGCGTATCGTCACGTGCCTCTTGCGCCACCTGGGGCTCCAGCGTCTGGGCCTGCACCTCGCTGCCGGACAGCGCCAGCAGCAGATCGAACAGCACCGCATACGGGCTTTCACGCTGTTGCAGGCGCGCGCCCAGCAGCGCCAGGATCGGCGCGATGTCCTGCAGCCCTTCACGCGCCTGCGCCGCACTGCGGCTGGCCAGATACTCCAGATACAGCGGCAGGAAATCCGGCAGCTCGCGGCTGTCGATCTCCAGCCCGGCGGCGCGGTACTGCGCCATCAGGTCAACCATCGCCTGGCCGCGATCGCGCGACTCGCCGTGCACGTGCTCAAACAGCAGCAGCGAGGTGGCGCGGCCGCGATCGAACAGCTCGCAATAGTCGGCCTGCACGTCCAGCAGCGGGCGGGCGCACAGGCGGCGGATAAACAGAATCAGCTGCGCGCTGTGGTGCAGATCCAGCTCGCTGGCCGGCTCCAGCGCTTCGATGAGCGCCTGCTGATGGTCAAACAGGACCTGCTCCGGGTAATCCAGCAGGCGGGCGATCACTTTCAGGCTGATCATGAGGCATCCTCCGGCCGCGCGGTTTTCGCGGTCACGTCGATGGCGTCGATACGGCGGCTGTTGAACAGGTTGAACTTGCCGTCGCTGCCGTGGCAGCCGTCGCCGAAGCTGAAACCGCAGCCTTTGCTTTCCGGGAAGGCTTCGCGCGCCAGCTCGCGGTGGCTCGACGGCACCACGAAGCGATCTTCATAGTTGGCGATCGCCAGGTAGCGGTACATCTCCTGCGCCTGCGCTTCGCTCAGGCCAACCTGCTCCAGCGCGCTGGTGTCCACCACGCCGTCGACGGTTTCCGCCCGCTTGTAGTGGCGCATCGCCAGCATGCGCTTCAGCGCCAGCAGCACCGGTTCGGTATCGCCGGCGGTCAGCAGGTTCGCCAGATACTGCACCGGAATGCGCAGGCTCTCGACGTCCGGCAACACGCCGCTGTGCGCTAGCTCGCCGGCGTCGGCGGCGGACTGAATCGGCGACAACGGCGGCACGTACCACACCATCGGCAGCGTGCGGTATTCCGGGTGCAGCGGCAGCGCCAGCTTCCAGTCCATCGCCATTTTGTACACCGGCGACTGCTGGGCAGCTTCAATGACGCCCTGCGGCACGCCGTCCGCCAGCGCCTGAGCAATCACCTTTGGATCATGCGGATCGAGGAAGATATCGAGCTGGCTCTGGTACAGATCCTTGTCGTTCTCCACCGCCGCCGCCTGCTCGATGCGGTCGGCATCGTACAGCAGCACGCCGAGGTAGCGAATGCGGCCGACGCAGGTCTCCGAACACACCGTCGGCTGCCCGGCTTCGATGCGCGGGTAGCAGAAGATGCACTTCTCGGACTTGCCGCTCTTCCAGTTGAAGTAGATTTTCTTGTACGGACAGCCGGTCAGGCACATGCGCCAGCCGCGGCACTTGTCCTGGTCGATCAGCACAATGCCGTCTTCGCCGCGCTTGTAGATCGCCCCGCTCGGGCAGGTGGCGACGCAGGCCGGGTTGAGGCAGTGTTCGCACAGGCGCGGCAGGTACATCATGAAGGTGTTTTCGAACTGGCCGTACATCGCCTTCTGCAGGTTGTCGAAATTCTTGTCCTGCGAGCGTTTTTCGAACTCCCCGCCGAGGATCTCCTCCCAGTTAGGGCCGCTTTCGATCTTGTTCATGCGCTGGCCGGTGATCAGCGAGCGCGGGCGAGCCACCGGCTGGTGCTTGCCCTGTTTGGCGGTATGCAGATGCTGGTAGTCGTAATCGAACGGCTCGTAGTAGTCGTCCAGCGCCGGCACGTCCGGGTTGGCGAAGATTTTCGCCAGCACGCCGACGCGGTTGCCCATGCGCGGTTCCAGCTTGCCGTTGATTTTACGTATCCAGCCGCCCTTCCATTTTTCCTGATCTTCCCAGGCGTGCGGATACCCGACGCCGGGCTTGCTTTCCACGTTATTGAACCAGGCGTATTCCATACCTTCACGGCTGGTCCAGACGTTTTTGCAGGTGACCGAACAGGTGTGGCAACCGATGCACTTGTCCAGATTCAGCACCATGCCGACTTGCGAACGAATTTTCATTTGCTGTTCTCCTGCTGACTGCCCTGCGCGTAGTCGTTGCCTTCGTCGTCCAACCAATCAATGCGGTTCATCTTGCGCACCACCACGAACTCGTCGCGGTTGGAGCCGACGGTGCCGTAGTAGTTGAAGCCGTAGGCCAGCTGCGCATAGCCGCCGATCATGTGGGTCGGCTTCGGACAGGCGCGGGTCACCGAGTTGTGGATGCCGCCACGCTGGCGGGTGATCTCCGAACCCGGCAGATTCACAATGCGCTCCTGCGCGTGGTACATCATGGTCATACCGGCCGGGATACGCTGGCTGACCACCGCGCGCGCCGTCAGCGCGCCGTTGGCGTTGAAGGCCTCGATCCAGTCGTTGTCCGCGATGCCCAGATCTTTGGCGTCGTCTTCGCTCAGCCAGACGATCGGGCCGCCGCGCGACAGCGTCAGCATCAACAGGTTGTCGCTGTAGGTGGAGTGAATGCCCCACTTCTGGTGCGGCGTCAGGAAGTTCAGCGCCTTCTCCTTGTTGCCGTTCGGCTTGCTGTTGAGCAACGGCTGCGCGGCGCGAGTGTCGATCGGCGGCCGGTATACCAGCAGGCTTTCACCGAAGGCGCGCATCCACTCGTGGTCCTGATACAGCTGTTGACGGCCGCTGATAGTGCGCCACGGGATCAGCTCGTGCACGTTGGTGTAACAGGCGTTGTAGGAAACGTGTTCGTCTTCCAGACCGGACCAGGTCGGGCTGGAGATGATTTTGCGCGGCTGCGCCTGAATGTCGCGGAAGCGAATTTTCTCGTCTTCCTTGTTCAGCGCCAGATGCCGGTGATCGCGGCCGGTGACGTTGCTCAGCGCCTCCCACGCTTTTACCGCCACCTGGCCGTTGGTTTCCGGCGCCAGCGACAGGATCACTTCCGCCGCGTCTATTGCGCTCTCAATCTTCGGCCGCCCCGCCGCCGGGCCGTCGGCCTTGACGTAGTTAAGCTGCTTGAGGAAGTCGACCTCGGCTTGGGTGTTCCAGCTGATGCCCTTGCCGCCGTTGCCCAGTTTGTCCAGCAGCGGCCCCAGCGAGGTGAAGCGCTCGTAGGTGGCCGGGTAATCGCGTTCCACCGCGATGATGTGCGGCGCAGTTTTGCCCGGGATCAGATCGCACTCGCCTTTCTTCCAGTCCTGCACGCCGTAAGGCTGCGCCAGTTCGGCGGCGGAATCGTGCTGGATAGGCAGGGTCACCACGTCGGTTTCCTGACCCAGATGGCCGACGCACACCTCGGAGAAGGCCTTGGCGATGCCCTTGTAGATCTCCCAGTCGCTCTTCGAATCCCAGGCCGGATCGACCGCCGCCGACAGCGGATGGATGAACGGGTGCATGTCGGAGGTGTTCATGTCGTCTTTTTCGTACCAGGTGGCGGTCGGCAGCACCACGTCGGAGTACAGGCAGGTGCTCGACATGCGGAAATCGAGCGTCACCACCAGATCCAGCTTGCCTTCGCCGCCCTGCTCGCGCCATTCCACTTCCTGCGGCTTCACGCCGCCCTGCTGGCCGAGATCTTTCCCCTGAATGCCGTTTTCGGTGCCCAACAGGTATTTGAGCATGTACTCATGGCCCTTGCCGGAGGAGCCCAGCAGGTTGGAGCGCCAGACAAACAGGTTGCGCGGGAAGTTCTGCGGATTGTCCGGCTGCTCGGCGGCGAAGCCCAGCGTGCCGTTTTTCAGGCTATCGACGGTGAACTCGACCGGCGACTGACCGGCCGCACGGGCCTGCTCCGCCAGGCGCAGCGGGTTGGTGCCCAGCTGCGGCGCCGACGGCAGCCAGCCCATGCGCTCGGCGCGCACGTTGAAGTCGATCAGGCTGCCGCCGAAGCGCGACTTGTCCGCCAGCGGCGACAGCAGCTCGTCGGTGCCGACGGTTTCATAGCGCCATTGGCTGGAATGGTTGTAGAAGAACGAGGTGCTGTTCATGTGGCGCGGCGGGCGCTGCCAGTCGAGGCCGAACGCCAGCGGCAGCCAGCCGGTTTGCGGCCGCAGTTTTTCCTGGCCGACGTAGTGCGCCCAGCCGCCGCCGCTCTGGCCGACGCAACCGCAGAAGATCAGCATATTGATCAGGCCGCGGTAGGTCATGTCCATGTGGTACCAGTGGTTGACGCCGGCGCCGACGATGATCATCGAACGGCCGTGGGTCTTCTCGGCGTTTTCCGCGAACTCGCGGGCAATGCGAATGATGTTGTGACGCGACACGCCGGTGATCTGCTCGGCCCAGGCCGGGCTGTAGGCCTTGACCTCGTCATAGTCGGCGGCGCAGTTGGCGTCGTCCAGCCCGCGTTCCAGACCGTAATTGGCAAGCTGCAGGTCATACACGCTGGTCACCAGCGCTTCGCTGCCGTCCGCCAGCTGCAGGCGTTTCACCGGCAGCTTGTGCAGCAGGATCTCGTCCAGCGCCACGCTGTTGAAATGCTCGCTGTCCGCGCCACCGAAGTACGGGAAGCCCACCTCGGCCACGTCGTCATGCATGCCCAACAGGCTGAGCTGCAGCTCGACTTCCTGTTGCGACTTGCCCTCGCGCTGTTCCAGGTTCCACTTGCCCTTCTCGCCCCAGCGGAAGCCAATGGAGCCCTGCGGCGCCACCAGATCGCCGCTGCGGCTGTCGATAGCGACGGTTTTCCACTCGGGGTTGTTTTCCTGGCCCAGCCCGTCCACCAGATCGGCAGCGCGCAGCAGGCGGCCGGCGGCGTAATGGCCGCCTTCACGCGCTTCCAGCAGCACCAGCATCGGCATGTCGGTATAGCGGCGCACGTAGTCGCGGAAGTAGCCGACTTCGCGATCGAGATGGAACTCTTTCAGCATCACGTGGCCCATCGCCAGCGCCATCGCGCTGTCGGTGCCCTGCTTCGGATTCAGCCAGTGGTCGCACAGCTTGGCGACTTCGGCGTAGTCCGGCGTCACCGCCACGGTTTTGGTGCCCTTGTAACGCACTTCGGTAAAGAAGTGGGCGTCCGGGGTGCGCGTCTGCGGCACGTTGGAGCCCCAGGCGATAATGTAGGAGGAGTTGTACCAGTCGGCGGATTCCGGCACGTCGGTCTGCTCGCCCCAGGTCATCGGCGAGGCCGGCGGCAGATCGCAATACCAGTCGTAGAAGCTCAGGCAGGCGCCGCCGATCAGCGACAGGTAGCGGGCGCCGGCGGCGTAGGACACCATCGACATCGCAGGGATCGGCGAGAAGCCGATGATACGGTCCGGGCCGAAGGTTTTGGCGGTATAGACGTTGGCGGCGGCGATCAGTTCATTGACCTCCTGCCAGCTGGAGCGGACGAAGCCGCCGCGGCCGCGCGCCACCTTGTAGCTTTTGGCTTTTTCCGCATCGCCGACGATAGAGCCCCAGGCCGCGACGGGATCGCTGTGCTGCGCTTTCGCCTCGCGCCACAGCTTGAGCAGACGCTTGCGCATCAGCGGGTATTTCAGCCGGTTGGCGCTGTACAGGTACCAGGAGTAGCTGGCGCCGCGCGGGCAGCCGCGCGGTTCATGGTTGGGCAGATCGGGCCGGGTGCGCGGGTAGTCGGTTTGCTGGGTTTCCCAGGTCACCAGGCCATTCTTCACGTAGATCTTCCAACTGCAGGAACCGGTACAGTTCACGCCGTGGGTAGAACGCACCACTTTGTCGTGCTGCCAACGGCTGCGGTAGCCGTCTTCCCAGTCGCGGTTGGTGTTCAAGGTCTGGCCGTGATCGCCAGAAAAAGGCTCCGCCAACTGCTTGAAATAGCGGAAACGGTCTAAAAATTTGCTCATCCGGAATGCTCCTGAAGGCTCTTGTCGTTATAAGAAGACATGCTCAATCTGCCGCCAGCCTACTGACGGCCAACCGGCGGCAAATTGATTGCGATCAAGAGAAAGCGGGAGGCGACGCGCGTATCGGGTGAGAAATACCACCAAAGTATAGGTGCGGGATATGATGTTAATCGATTGAATTTAAATGAATAAAAGAGGCTGTCATGACAAAGGCTGGCGGAAGGGAGGCAAGGCGGGGTATTTGGGGGTAGGACGCGGGAGAGACCTCCCGCGTGACGTTCACTCGACGCATTCAGCGCTGGAGCCACAGCGTCGCGGTGCCCACGGCGGGCAGCGCCAGCGCGATCTCCGCCCCCCCTTCCTGCTGCCGCCAGCCCGCCGGAAGGCGCAACCGGGTGCTTCCCTCTCGATAGTAAGGATTGGCTACCAGCAGCAAGGCGCGATCGCCCAGAATAAACATCCGCGCCGGCATTTGCGGATCGCTTCCCGCCAGCGGCGTCGATTTTCCCGTCAGCAGATAAGGGGTGAAAGCGGCGATTTGCTGCGACACAGCAGCCACACCGCGCCAGGTGGCGTCAAACTCCCGTTGGTCGAAGCGGCCGGTTTTGCGCTTGTAAAACAGATCGGTATAGGAATAAAACAACAGCCCCTTGGCGCCGCCGATCAACGCCTGCCAGGCCTGGTTGCGGATTTCCGCCTCTGACGGCGGATGTGGCTTACGGCGGGCGTCATAAGCGGCGTGATCCATGATTTGCATCACCACCCAGGCCCCACGCGCCTGGCGGGCGGCCTGCACCGTGAGTTCGGTATAACGCGTGGTGCGCGTCAGATCGCTATCGTTCCCCACCGGGTAAGGGTCGGTCGCCAAAATGTCGCTGCTGTTGAAGTGAGCGTCCAACTCCCCGGTTTTGTTCAACACCTGGAAGGTGGGATGATCGCCGTCAAGCTGCTTTATTTGCAGGTTTTTTTCCTCGATCTTATCGAGATATTCCGGCCCCAGCTCATCGTTGATGTACCAGGCGAGCAGGTTGGGCTGAGAGCGCAAGCGCTGCACGTACCAGGCCGTCAGCGCCGCGTAATCGCCACCGCGCGCGGGCGGCGCGAAGCGGCTGCCGCGGTACTGATCTTTGACGGAGTAAATCACCAGCAGCCCGCGCTGGCGTGCGTTGCGGAAAAAGGCGTAAGGATCTTTCTTCTCCCCATAATCATAATTCAGCACCGTGTTGAATCCCGCCGATGCGATGCGCGCCAAATGCTCATCGGTAGCCACGTTGGCGTAAATACCCAACGGGAAAAGCCGTTGACCATCGCGCACGGTAAAGCCTTCGCTGTCGATCGCCACTTTGGCCGCAGGCTGCCCGACGCGAAAAGACAGCTCGCTGCCCTGTGCCGGCTGGGATTGCTGCCCGGTGACCTGCTGACGCAGGCGATATTCCCCCTGGGCCAGGCCGGCCGGCAGTGGGTATTCGATCCGGCGCTGCCCTTCAACCTGATAACGGTCGCGGCTACGGTGAACAACCTGCCCCTCGGCATTGAGCAATTCGCTGTCGACTTGCAAACGCTGCGGCTGCGGAGTGACCAACAGCGTGTCGACCTTCCCCTGCGCCGACGCGCCGAGCTGATACAACGCCGGCGTAGACGCTCGAGCACACGCATAGGCGTCGTCAAACCAGGCGGTACCGGTGCTCCCCTTGCGCAGATAGACGCCAAAAGTGACTCGCGCCGCCTGCGGCGGCACGGTATAGCTGGCGCTCACCTGCCGCCAGCCGCTGTCGCCGGTCACCCCTGCCGGATAGCTGCCTTCCAGAAAGCGCCCCTGCGCATCGAAGCTCTGCAGATAAACCCCGGCGCCGCCGTCGCGGCTTTGCCCGCGTACGCCATGGGTCTTGAGCCAGACGCCGAAATCGATCGTCTGCCCGGGCGCAACCCGCAGCATCTGACTGAAGGTGCGGTACTGCGCGGCATCTGCATTGTCATAACGCAGACTGCCACGGCCGCTGTGCGCATCGCCGTCGGCCTGTGCGCCCTGCGCACGCCAGCCGCTAAGCCCCTGCTCAAAGCCGGGGTTGGCCAACAGATTGGGTTGGCAGCTTTGCGCCAGAGCCGAAGCGCTCCACCAGGCGCAACAGCCCAGAGCCGCCATCTGATACATCCCCTTCATGGTCATTTCCTTTTCACCACGGCGTTGAACAGATAAGTGGCGAACAGATAGCAGGATTTCTGGTAAGACAGCCCCAAATGCTGACGGTAAATCCGCCATTGCCAGTCCGCGGCGCGGATTTTGTTGCCCGACAGCGAATGGGTAGACAATCGGTAACAGGCCAGCGGTTCGGGAATGCAGTAGGCCAGGCCGTTACGCGCCTTCTGCAGCACCGCCAGCCACATCAAATAGTCCTCATGGCCCACTTTTTGCTGATACACCTTACCGATGCGCTTCTGGTTGTAGATGCCGGTGAGATTGCCGATCCAGTTGCTTTTCAACATGTCCTGATAGCCAATAAGCTCATCCGCACCCCGGGTGTTTTTGATCAACTTCAGGTCGTCTTCGAAGGTGTAATAATGGGAGCACACCACGTCGTAGCGGCGAGTTTGCAAAATGCTCGCCTGGCGCGACAGCTTGTTGGGGAGCCATACGTCATCGCTGTCGCAGAAGGCGATATAGTCGCCCTTCGCCGCCTCAATGCCGATGTTGCGCGTTTCCGCCACGCCCTGGTTATGCTCATTGCGTATGTAGGTGAGGCGATCGTGGATAAACGGCCGCACCACCTCGGCAGTATCGTCGGTGGACGCATCATCGATCACATACAGGTGATAATCGGTAAATCGCTGATTCAGCACGCCTAGAATCGACTCTTTAATAGAGTGCGCCGCATTGTAGGCCGGCATTATCACGGATATTTTTTCCATTCTGTCCTCACTCGGTGAGCTGTTGCCACTCGGGATAAATACGTTCGGGAGAAAAACGACGGGACTTCTCTAACGCGGCGAGAGAAAAGTGCTCGCGCAAACCTGGATCGAGCATCAGTTTGATCACCCCTTCGCTGAAGGCGGCGGCGTCGTCATCGGGCACCAGATAGCCGTTGACGCCATCGTCTATCAACTCGGCCGGGCCGGTCTTGCAGTCGTAGGCCACCAGCGGCAGGCCGAAACTCATGGCTTCGATCAGCACCATCGGCAACCCTTCATAGCGAGAAGTCATCAGATACAGGCTGGCTTGGCGATAATAGGCCGCCACGTCGGCGGTGGCCGGCAGCAGGTTCACCTGCCGCTCCAACCCGGCGTCTTCAATCTGCCGCCGCAATGCGTCGCGCTCCGGACCGTCGCCAATAATCAGCAGCCGCCAATCCGGCGCCTGCGCCGCCACTCCTCGCCACAACGCGATCAGACGATCGAAGCCTTTCTGATTGCTCAATCGCCCCACCGCCAGCGCCACTTTTTTCTGCAGCGTCGGTGTCGGCGCCTGCGTGCCGAACGGTGAAACGTTCTCGATCACCCGGCATTTTCCGGCCCCCACCCAGCGAGCGATGGCGTCGCTATCTTGCCGCGTCAGGAAAATCACGCGGTCACACAGCCGGTAAACCAGCAACTTCAACCACTTAAATACGCGCGGGTACTGGTGAAAGCTGACGTGTTCACTCAACAGCAGCCGGCTGCGGGCACAGAACAAACGCAGAAAAGGCGTCATCACCACCGACAGTTTCCCCATGGAAACGGTAATGATCACGTCCGCGCGTTCACGCCGCAGGGCCATCGCCAGCCGCCATGGCCAGAACAGCGAATCGCCGCCGCCGCAGCGCAGCCGGACGTCGTTCGCCAGCGGAAAGAAGCTCCGCTCGCCAAACAGCGAAAACAGCGCCACCTCGTAGCCCGGCAGACGCGCCAGCGCATTGGCCAAACCGCTGGCGACCCGTTCAGTTCCGCCCTTGCCCGCTATATTTTCGATAACGATGATTACCTTGCGTGGTTGCATATCATCTCCTGAATCCCTGGCGCACATTGCGCAGCAGCCGGCCGCCCACCGAGAACAACCCCAACCGCGCCAGACAATCGCCATACCATTTGATCATCTTGAACTTGCCGCTCAGGCTGCGCCGCACGATGCGCGACGAGTAATAATTGAACGCCTGGGCGTTCTCCGAATACAGCGAGGCCAGCAGGTGCTTGCAGGCGAATCCGCTGATATGGCGATCGCTGGGGCTGAGGAAGGTATTGATAAAGCGATCGCTGGCCTCCAGATTAAGCTTCGCCGTCATGCGCCCGTAGCGCCCTACGTCGAGAAACACCCCTCCGCCGGCGTCGTGCGCCACATGCGCGCCCAAATTGGTGGCATTGACCAAAAAACCCCAATCCTGATGCTTATTGAGGAACTCGGGAAATAAAAAGCGGCGATCGCTTTTTTTACGTATGCTGATGGTGGATGAACGAATATCGCCCATTTCCAGAAAAAGAAAATCTTCGCCGGAAGAACCGGATTTGTAGTGGAAGTTGAAGTCACGTACCGAATCGCCGCTCACCTCCGCATAGTTACCGAAGATAATATCAATATGGCGATCTTCATGTTTATTCATGCGGCGGATAATATAGTTGGTTGTGAAGTAATCATCGGAATCGAGAAAAAACACGATCTCCGATTGCGCCAACTTGATGCCTAAGTTACGCGATACCGCCGCATTGCTCTTCTTTTTTTTCTCGTGCAGCATCACATTGCTATTGGTTGCTGCTATCTGGCGAATATATTTAATATCATCCTCGTCAGAGCAATCATCAACCAAAATCACCTGATAGTCGAAGCCCTGGCAAGCGTTGAAAACCCGCTTCAGAGTTTTAGGCAGATAGCGTGCACTATTGTAAATAGGGATCACGATCGAGAAATCCATTTCTTAACCCTCTAATTTAGAATTTATCATTTCTTTTCCACGGCAAAGCAACAATAACGACACGTTAAATACCGGGACCAAAAAATAGGTTTCCGTCAACGTTGTTAACAGGAAAACCACCACCACCCAGCGCATGAACCGACTCAGCTTGCGCATGTTACCCAACAGGTGAAAATAACAGAAAAGCATGACGACAGAGGCGAGGCCACCGGCCGAATAAAACATGGCAATGAAGAAGAAATCGACGGGTTTATAAGGTTCTATATTCATGCCGAACAGCGGATTGGGTAGCCCCACCGACTGAAACATCTGCCAGGAGAACCAGACTCGCCCGGTCAACGCCTGGTTCAAGAGGACGTCCAATGCCGGATTGCTGCCCCAGAGCATAACGCTGGCGAATTGAAAGCCGACAATAACCAACGTCAGCACGATGCAGACTTTTCTATTGGGGGCGACACGCAGCAGCGGCGCCAGCCAAAACAGCAATAACATCAACAACGCCAGCATAAAACAGGTGCGAGAATAGGAATACATCAGCACCGGGAGAATTAACGCCGACACCGCCAACGACGCGATATTTTTCATTCCACGCATTAGTTTCGCATGGTCGATCAGGCACAGCAGCGTGGCGAACAAGGCAAAAGAATAATACGCCAGGGTATTCGGGTTATCGAAACCCAGCGTTAATCTGTTGCCGTAACGTTCATCAAGATAAACAAACCCATTGGTGTAAAAGCTATAGGGAATGACCATCAGCAACCCTGCCACCACAAAGGCGATGGCAAACATTTCAGCGCCACGTCCCATGTCTATGCGGCGAAATAAAATGATCACCGCCGTGCTGAATACCGCGCCAAACAGATAATCCCCATGCCCGGTGGCAATATTAACCAGAAACAACAGAGCCAAAAAACCCGCAACCGCTTTTTCCGCCAGCGTAGCGATAAAAAATGCATAACCGACATAGAGCAACATCAGGCCATTAAGCCCCATCACGGTTTTATTAATCAGCTCGCTGTTGAACGATCCCGAGGTCAGGAAGGTTTTCACGAAAAACAGCAGCAGAAAGGTCAATACGATGGATTGATTGACTAAATCCCGCGACTGATTATAACCGGCGTTGGCATGCATTTGAAAATTGGAGGCGACTCTTTGCATAAGTGTTTACTCAGTAAAATAACTGCCCCATTCCTGCTCAATGTTTTTCGGCATCAGCTTGCTTAACCCCGCGCCAGGCGTAAACGTCAACTCACCGAAATACACCTTCTCGCCGACCTGGTAGAAATCCACGCGGACATAAGAGAACTGCTGCGCTGTCTGGCGAGCCAAACGCGTCATTTCGTCCAGCCGCGTAGGGCGCGGCATCGGTTCGTCGGCATTCGGCAAGCTGATACGGATTTCGGTGCGGTTCCAGTCGATATCGAAAATATCGCGCCGATGAGTGGCGAAACGCTGATAGTCCACCTGGATGAACATGCGAATTTCATGATTGTCGTTAAAACAATGAAACTTGATATCGTTCGGCACCTGCTCGCCATCCAGCAACAGGCGCTCCACCATGATGCAGGGTTCGATATCCAGATAATGCTTTTCGCGACTCTGCTCGTAAAAGTTGCTGCGCATCCACGCGTTGCTGAGATCGTACAACTCCGCGTAGCTCACCTGCTGCTTGTCGAACACCAACCGGTTATAACCGCTGCCGTGGTTGGCCTTCAGCACGAAGGCGTTGGGCAATTGCCTGAACATGTCGTAGCTGAGCTCAGTGCCATGCGCATACAGCTCCACCAGATACTCCTCGCCCCACAGACCGGCGATAAATTCACGTACCTTGAACTTGTCCGACAAGGTGGTGTAGATGCTGCGCGGATAAATTTTGCGACGCATGATCTTTTCGCTGAAGCCGGTCGGTTTTGACAGGTGCGGCAGCTTCTTGAAATAGAGCGCGTATTTAACCTGATGGTGCCAGGCATCGGGCAGGCGCTTGGAAATGTTTTTAACCAGGATGTTTAACATGTTCTCTCCTTAATTTGCTGACAAGACGCGGCAAGCAGTAAAAACAGGTCAGCTGCAGTCGGGTAATTTTTCCGCCACGGAATAAACTGTTCAGCACGAAGAACGAAATGAACTCCGCCAGCAGCGTAGACACCGCCGCACCGATCAGGCCGTAGCGCGGGATCAGCAGCAGATTCATCACCACGTTCGCCACGGCCACCAACGGCATCTTGATGGCGATAAAGCGATAGCCGGCGAACAGCACGATGCTGCGGTACGAAACCGTCCCCATGACCGAGAACAGCGAGGTCAGCGTACAAATGGCCAGGATGCTGGCGGCCGGTTGGAAAGCGGCACCGTACAGCAGCGCAATGGCCGGGTGAGCGAACCACCACAGGCCCAGCAACACCGGCAACGACAGCCCCAAGACCACCAGATAAAGCACCCGGATACGGTATTCCTGCTCCAACGGATCGCGACAGCTGGCAATGCCCGGCATCAACGAGGTGATCAGCGCCATCGGCACGAACACCCAGCCTTGGCTGAGGGTGGTGGCGGCACTGAACCAGCCTACCGCCTGCTCGCCGACCAGATTGCCCAGCATGATTTGATCGATGCGGGTATAGATCACTATCGACAGGCTGGAGATGGCCAGCGGCAGGCCCACCTTGAGCAAATAACGGCCATAGCGCCCGGCCTGGCGCGGCGTAACCCGCGGCGAGGCCGCAGCTTCGCCACGGAATAACCAGAGGCGCGCCAGGTAAGGTACGGCGCTGCTGAGGATGTAGGGCACCGCGAACCACACCAGCGGCAGCGCGGCGCTCACCAGCGCCAGCCGCAGCCCGATCGACAGCAGCAGCGCCAGGTTGTTGATCAGCGTATTGCGTTTCGACTGCAGGCGGGCATCGTAATAAATCTTGTACACGTCCTGAATCGAGAAATAGGCGCTGACAAGCAGCAACAGCGTCATCAGTTGGCTGGCGGGCGATTGGCTGAAATAGCTCCATGTCAGTATCGGCAGCGTCACCGCCAGGAACAGCCAACGGCGCAGGCGTATTGACGCCAGCATCAGGCGAATGCCGCTCGGTTGTCGGCGGGCGACGCGGTTGAAAATGATGCTGTCGGCGCCCAACTGTACCAGTGGCACCACGATGGCAATCGTCGCCAACAGATAGTTGAGCGCGCCAAACTGCGCGGGCCCCAGATAGCGCGCAACGTAAATGGAGACGAAGATGCCGGACAGGCTGAGCGAAACGCGTTCGAGCATCAGCCACAGGGCATTGGTGATAATGGCCTTCACCCGCTTATTCCCCTGCCTGCGGGCTATCTTCCCGATGGCTTGGGTAGGCGAAGTTGTAGTAGCTCATGTCGGTTGCCGCCTTCTTCACCATGCCGTTGAGGATCACGCCCTTGATCCCCACCCCATTCTGTTCGAAACGGCGCATGCTGGTTTCGATCTGCTTGACGGTGTTGACCTCAAAACGCACCACCAGCAGCGAGGTGCCGGCGTGATTGCCGACGATCGCCGCATCCGTCACCGCCAGAATCGGCGGCGTATCGATCAGCACCAGATCGTAGTTTTGCCCGGCCCAGCGCAGAAAATCGGCGAAACGGCGGTGCATCAGCAGTTCGGACGGGTTCGGCGGCACCTGGCCGCGCGGCACGAAGTCCAGATTGGCGATGGCGGTTTTCCGCACCGCCTGTTCCGCCATCACGTTGCCCACCAGCAGATCGGACAGGCCCTGATGCCCGTCATCCGCCAGCCAGCGGTGCAGGAAGCCTTTGCGCATATCGGCGTCGATCAACAGCACCCGCTGCCCGGCCTGCGCCACCACCACCGCCAGGTTGGTACTGGTAAAGCTCTTGCCGCTTTCCGGGCTGGCACCGGAGACCATCAGAATGTTGTTCTTGGCCTCCATCATGGCGAAATGCAGGCTGGTGCGCAGGCTGCGGATCGCTTCCACCGACAGATCCGTCGGTTCGGCCACCGCCAGGATCGGCAAGCGCCGGCCGCCGGATTTAGGCAGCAAATGACGCTGTTCGCGGTTGCGCTTCACCTGCCACGGCGACAGCGGCACGGTGGCGTAGACGTTGATGCCCCGTCTCTCCAGGGTATCGATGTCATTGATTCCGCGATGGAAAGCCGCGCGCAACAGCACGACCGAGGCGGCGCCCGCCGCGCCCAGCAGCAGCGCCAACAGCACGATCAACGCCTTTTGCGGCTTGATCGGCCGGATAGCGGTTTCCGCCTCGTCGATGATGCGAACGTTGCCCACCGTGCCGGCCTTGCTGATGCTCAGCTCCTGCTGCTTGTTCATCAGCTGCATGTAAACCTGCTGATCCACCTGCACGTCGCGGGTGAGGCGCAGGATCTCCTGCTGCATTTTCGGCAGCGTCTGCACCTGTTTACCCAGCCGAGCCTTTTCCGCCTCCAGCGTGGCGCGCTTTTCCAGCAGCGCCCGGTAAGCCGGGTGTACACGGGTATAGAGCTTGGAGATCTCCGCTTCCTTGAAGGTCAGCTCGTTGAGCTGAGCCTCGAGCTGCACCTGAGTATCCAGCACCGATTTGGCTTCCAGCGACAGATCCACCGAGTCGTTTTGCTGGCGGAATTGATTGAGCTGAGTTTCGGCGTTGTTCAATGAGGTTTGCGTTTGCGGCAGCTGCTCTTGCAGGAACGCCAGCATACGCTGCGTCTCTTCCGTTTTGCGATCCACGTTCTGCTGCAGATAGTTGTCGGTGATGTTCTTCAGCATCGCCTCGGCATTCTGCGGATCTTCGCTCGGCAGCGTAAAGGTCATGATGCCGCTGTCCTTGCCACCCGGCACCACGTCCAGGTATTTACGCAGATCGTCCACCGCTTTTTGACGCGCGACTTTGACCACGGTAAAGCTGGCGCCCGGCGCCGCGTCCAGCGCCGAGACGGTCATGTTCCAACCGCCCTGCGCCACCGGCTGCCCGACCACACCGCTGAACAGTTTGTCGCCGTCATGGCTCAATTCGTAATGCTGTCCGTCGCGCACCGTCAGCGTCAGCGTTTCGTCCAGCATGTCCTCCGGCGTCGTCAGCGTGGCAATGTCCAGGACCGGCGGCTTTTCGCCGCTCAGCCGGGCAAAGCCTTTGCCGAACACCGGGAAATAGTCCGGGCTGACGCGCACCGTCAGGCCGAGGGCGTCCACCGTTTTGCCCAGCACGTAGCGTGACTTGACCAGCGTCACCTCATCCTCCGTCGCCGAACTTTGCCCCATCGAGCTGTCCAGCGTTTCACGCAACAGCGAATCGCCGGACAGCTGCTTCTCCACCTGCACCACCGCCGTGGCCTGGTATACCGGGGTGGCCAGCAGGGCGTAGGCAACACCCAGCACGCCGGCCAAACCGGTCACGGCGGCGATCCGCCAACGGTTATCCCACAGCGGACCGATCAGGCGCTCCCACTCCAGCTTTTCATCTTGTTCGGCCACCATCACGGACAGCGCATTGTTTTTCATCTTCTGTTCCTTATTCACCCTGCGGAGTTACCAGTTGCGCACGCGCAAGGTAGCCTCGCTGAGATCGTTAAAGCTGCTGATGGTCGGCACCAGCTGGCTGATCAAACGGTTCCAGCGCGCGACCGGCGCCGCAGTGACGTACACGACGTCGTAAGGTTCCAGCTGAAATTCAGCGCCCATCGCCAGCGCGCTGGCATCGGAGAGATCGAACTGATACAGCGTCGCCAGCCGCTGCGGCGTTTTACCGCCGCTCGGCCGGATCACGAATACCCCGGTCGCATCCGCCACCGTCTGGCTGATCCCTTCGGAAGATCCGAGGGCTTCAGTCAGGGTCATGCCGCTGCGATCCATCTTCAGCGTCGCTTGCTTACCCACCTCGCCCATCACGAACACTTTCAGTTCGTCATTGCGCGGGATGTAGAGGATGTCGCCCGGCTGCAGCAGCGCGTTCTGGCTGATGTCGCCGCGCTGCATCAGCGCCTGCAGCGAGATAGCCCGCTCCTTGCCCTGATGGGTCAGCACCACGTTGCGCCAGTCGGCGTTGTCCGTCAGGCCGCCGGCGGCGTTGATCGCGTCCAGGATGGTCAACGGCACGTTGGTGATCGCCTGTTGGCCGGAGGTTTTCACTTCGCCGGTCACGTAAGCCTTCTGCGAGCGGAAAGCGGCGATGCTGACGTCCACCTGCGGGCTTTCCACATACTGCGCCAGACGGCCGGCAATCAGGCTGCGCACTTCGGTGACGGTCTTGCCCACCACCGCCACGCGCCCGATATAGGGATAAAAGATCGTGCCATCCGCATGCACCCAGTTGCCGGTGTCGCTGGCGCTGCGGTACTGCCCGGCCGGCGTGGTCAACTCGGGGTGATCCCAAACCGTGACGTTCAACACGTCGCCGACGCCGATACGGTATTGATAACTCTGCAACCGCTGATCCAGCGCCGGGTTCGGCCGGGCGACCGGTTCTACGCGCCGCATTTTCTGCAGCAGCATCGGCGACATGCGATAGACCTGTACCTGGTTATTCAAATCGAAATCGTCGTCCTGCTGCACGACGATGGCTTTTCCACTGGTCGGTAAATGCGAGCCGGGGACCACCGTACAACCGCTCAACAGCGCGGAGGTGCAGACCAACGGCATCAAAAGGGCCAAATGAAGATTCATGGAGGTACCGTGATAGACGGGCTGCTGCCGCAGCCCGTGAGAGGATTATCGGCCAACGCTGGGGTTATCGCGGAGTACCGTTGCCTGGCGCGGTTCACGCAGCATGGCGAAATAACCGCAGAAACAGAGCAGAAACGCCACCAGCATCAGGCTTTCCTGCAGCTTCAACACTTCGCTGCAAATGCCGACGCAGGCCAGCGTCACCGCCAGCATGGTGCTCATTGCCAGCGCCTGGCGTGCATTGAGCCCGCGGCGCATCAAAATATGGTGTAAGTGATCGCGGCCCGCTTTGAAGGGGCTTTGGCGGCGCAACAGGCGGCGCACCATCACGGTCACCATGTCCATCAGGGGAATGGCGATCAACCACAGCGCGGTGACCGGGCGCATCACCGACTGCGGCCCCTGCGTCGCCAGCAACACCAGCCACAGCACGCTGAAGCCGATCACCATGCTGCCGGCGTCTCCCATAAAGATCTTGTTGCGCGCACCGAACAGGCTCAGGTTAAACAGCAGATAAGCCGCCAGCGCGACGATCAGACCCAGACACCACAGCGCCAGGTCTTCCCGGCCGCCCAATCCGAACAGGATGGCCAACGCCACGAAGGTGACGCAGGACAAGGCGCCCAGCTGCCCATCGATGCCATCGACCATGTTGTAGGCGTTGATCGCCCCCCAGACCGCCAGCGGCGTAAGCAGCAGCGCGCCATAACCGAGCATCACTTCCTGATGGCCCCAGACATAGCCCAGCGAGGAAAGCTGCATCCCTGCCGCCAGCATCATCGCCAGCGCGATCCCTCCCTGCACCATGACGCGCGGCGCCACGGGCAGATCAAAGCGGTCATCCAGTACGCCCAACACCACCAGCGCCGTGACACACAACAGATAGACGGCGCTGTCGGGCAGCCAGGCGGGTTGCCACAGCGTCATCAGCGTCAGCGTCAGGTACACGGCGATGCCGCCGACCAGCGGAATATGCCCCAGATGTTGCTTGCGCGCATTGGGCTTATCCACCAACCCCACCACCAAAGCGGCCCGGCGGGCAATAAGCACCCAGGCGACCGCCAGCACAAATATCACGCTCAGTTGATATAACATCGTTCCTCCAGCGAATAAGCACGCTACCGCCCTTGAGTTACAGCTCCCAATGCGCTATTAACAAAAACAAAATTGATCCTGCCAGGATATAAGTCAGCATGAATTAATCCTGAAAAATGCAGATTTATCCGCTTGTCGGCGGAAATAGGTAAATAACGCCAGCGTGCGGTTAAGTTATCTCTCAGAAAACTCATGCTTAATGGTTCTTTCGATTGCCGAATCAAGTTCTACCGGCGCCACGAAATTATTCCGCACACTACTTTTAAATTGCGTTCTGGCGCAGAATTTCTGCACTCTTACGCGGCTGATTGGGAATTTTTTGCGACTTATTTTACTGACAACATCCAAGGCGGTTGCGCCGCATATGCCTACGGCATAGGGAATGCGAATCGTCTTATTTTCTCTGCCCAGCGAAGAGGAAATAACGTCGACCAACTGATTCATCGTAAAGTCCGGTTTATCGACGTAGTTGCTGACCTGATACGTTGACTGTTGATCCAGCGCATGTTCCAGCCGCGCGGCAATATTTTCAACGTAGGCCATCGACTTCATATTATTACCGCTGCCAATCATCACGAATCGGCCGCTGGCGATCTGGCGGAACAGGTTATACACGTTGCCGCGGTTGCCTTCCCCGAAAACCACCGTCGGGCGGATGATGGTCAATTTGTTTGCGCTATCCGCCTTGCGCCAGGCTTCATAAACATATTCCGCTTCGAGCTTGGATTTGCCGTAATGATTGAAGGGCTCGAAACGCCCCCCTTCATCGGTTTCCTGTTCAACGAACCCGTAAACGGCAACCGAGGAGGTGAAAATGATTTGGCGAATATTCAATGCGGAGGCGGTCATGCAGACATGGCGTGCGCCTTCGACATTGACCTGATAATAGAGCGAAATAGGATCGACATTGTCCTGATGTTCCGCCGCCAGATTAATGATGGCATCACAGCCCGCCAGCGGTTCTTGCAAGGTCTGGGGCTGCGTCACATCGCCATACTGATAGAGCGCCGGAAAATGTGCGCTGGGTTGCTTGTCAACGATGACCAACGTCAGGTCGTCGCGCTCACTGAGACGTTTCGCCAGGCGTGTTCCGATAAAACCGGAACCCCCGATAATAGCTACTTTACGCTTATCCATAATTTGTCACTCAGCAGGTTTCTCATTATTCCTGTCACCGCAATGGAAACAGGGCGCTAATATGCGTTAGGTAATGAGTTCCAGACTGGACAAATCGAACCTGGCTTTCAAATAACAAATAATGAAATAAAAGATTTCATCAAATGTAAAATTATCGCTAAAGATAAAACCTCATTCAGCGTTAATTTTTAACATCGTAAGCAACTTGATATTGCAAGGTTTTATTCGGCAATATGAGATTAATCCGACCTTTACCCGGCGTAGAAGAAGTCTCATATTTTACCGGCAATTTAAGCTGCCCTTGCTTAGGGTCGACGCATTCGATGGTCGCCTGATCCATGCTCTCGCCCTGGTACAGGCAGAACAGGGTTTGCGGGCTGTTGGTATGGGGATTATTCAGCGTCAGCGTCAACACAACGCGCGTGTTGTTCTGAATATCATTGATCACCGGCGGGCGAGTTTGGTTACCGAGCACATATGAAAAATGTGAAATAACCAGCAACGAAGCGAATACCGTCAGGTATTTCACTACGCGGCTGGCAGGCATGCTGAAAAAGCGACGCACTGCCGCCGGCTTCTTTTCCTGCACCGGTGCTTTGGCTGATTCCATCGTTGCGACAGGCGCAGCAACAAGGGGCGATTTACGCGGCTTATCTATTTTCTCTTCGTTGATTTCAGGCGATTCACTTTCATTTTCGGAAAGTTCCGCTTGAATATCAGCGCCAATATCATTGCCGTCATTTAATATATCGTCGTCAGCGTAGTCCTCATCTTCGGATATAAAGTGAAAAACGGCTTGATTTTCCACCTTGTAACCCAAACGAGGAATGGTTCTGATAAGCGTATGTTCCGCGTCGCTAATTTTCTGACGAATAGATTTAATTGTTTGATTTATCGTTGAATCTGAACAATACGTTCCTTTCCAGATATTTTCTATAATTTCCGTTCGGGTAACCAGTTCTGGTGATCTGGCGACAAGCAGCGAAAGAATTTGATACTCCTTCCAACGCAGACGGAATTTCTCCCCGGCAGGAGTCAGAACATCGAGATTCCTAATCTTTATTCTTTTATCAAGATTCACTTTTAATTTCCTTAGCGTGCCTGTCCTGCACACTTTGTATAGAAATATCAAAAAATGTTCAAGAAATTAAATGTAAACTCAACAGGTTGCATCCATTGGATATTGGCTTTTATAAAAATTTTCTGATTTCATTTTTTACATTAGGCCTGATTAAGGATGTTATGTTTATCCAAACGACTCTTTTTCCCTGTTGGCAACATGGATTTCTTTCATGATTACCGTAAAATTCAAACTAGCACCTCATTGATTTTAAAAGAAAAAGCCAGCAGTGTTGTTTGATTGTTAATCGAATAAAATTGTGAAATTTCATTCCGCCACGTGAATTCATCCTGTTTTTCCACCTAATCTGATTGCCAGATAGACTACAAAAAGCCGGAAAAAACAGAATGAGAGTTGTCTGATTTAACCCCAGGGTTCATTCCAGTGGATGGGCGCAGCATCTAAGACAAAACCCTATAGATGATCTTATAACAATCGCACTAATTATGCCTCACCCTCCCGGAAATTTCATTTAACCTGCGGGAAAGGCATTAATGATTTAATGCAGGAATACTCTCAATAAAAAGAAAAAACCGTGCAAATAATATAATCCGTTTACGCGAAAGCATTCTGACATTGAGAGATAGTGCTATAAAAAAAGAAAAAAACGGTAATCGGGGATGAGAATTTTACCTAAAGACAGAAAATTTCACTGAGGAAGAGAGAAGAGATGACTCGGAATGAACGAAATATCCCTCCCCTGTCGGGAAGGGATAGAGAAAGCCGTTTGATACTCAGGCCTTTTTCTTGCGGCCATACACCGCCCAGGTGATCACCACGCACAGGATATAAAACACCAGGAACACTTTCATCGCCCCCGCCGGCGAACCGGTCATCGCCAGCGAAGTGCCGAACGCCTGGGGAATGAAGAAACCGCCGGCCGCGCCAATCGCCGAGATAAAGCCCAATGCGGCGGCAGAATCCGTCACCGCTTCACGCTGCGCGCTTTCATCGCTGCCGCCGGCCGCTTTGACGCGATCGACAGTGATTTTACGGAAAATGACGGCAATCATTTGGAAAGTCGAGCCGCTGCCCAGCCCCGCGGTGAGGAACAGCACCATAAAGATGCCGTAGAAGGCGATGAACGAACCGCCCTCCCCCGCACTCGGCAAGGTCAGGAACAACAGCGCGGCGAAAACGGCCATAACCACAAAGTTGATCAACGTCACCCGCACGCCGCCGAAGCGGTCAGACAGCGCACCGCCAACCGGTCGCGCCAGCGCCCCAAGGAACGGCCCGAAGAACGCGTAATGCAGGATCACCACGTCCGGGAACTGCGTCTTCGACAGCATGGCGAAGCCGGCGGAGAAACCGATGAAAGATCCGAAGGTCGCGAGGTACAGCAAACTCAGCATCCACAAATGCCCGCGCTTGAGCACCGGCAGTTGCTGACGTAACGATGCCTTGGCCGCCGCCAGATCGTTCATGCCGAACCAGGCCGCCAGCGTGGCCACCAGCAGGAACGGCACCCAGATCCAGGCGGCGTTTTCCAGCCACAGCTGGCCTCCCTCGGCCTGATTTTGCGCCGTGCCGCCAAACAGGCCGAACAGGCTGAAAGAGATCGCCAGCGGCGCGACCAGCTGCATAACGCTGACGCCCAGATTTCCCAACCCGCCGTTAAGCCCCAACGCACCGCCCTGACGCGCTTTCGGGAAGAAGAAGCTGATGTTGGCCATGCTGGAGGCAAAGTTGGCGCCGGCGAAGCCGCACAGCAGGGAAATGATGACGAACACGCTGTACGGCGTGCTGCTGTCCTGTACCGCGAATCCCAACCACAGGCACGGCACCAGCAGGAAACAGGTGCTGATGGCGGTCCAGCGGCGGCCGCCAAACAGCGGGATCACGAATGAATACGGCACGCGTAAAATGGCGCCCGAAACCGACGGCAGCGCCGTCAGGAGGAACAGCTGGTCGGTGGTGAAATTGAAGCCCACCTTGTTCAGGTTGACCGCGACGGCGCTGAACAGCATCCAGACGCAGAAGGCCAGCAGCAGACAGGGAATGGAAATCCACAGGTTGCGGGTGGCGATACGATGGCCACGCTGCTGCCAAAAGGCGCTGTCTTCAGGACGCCAGTCCTGAATCAGCGCACCGGTTTTCTTTGATGAAGGCGTTGCAAGTTGCGACATAAAAACCTCAGACACGGGGGATCATTCCGCACACCCTAGGGGGCAGCCCCGGCGGCAAAGTTGATGTATATCAACCCGAATGCAAGTAGTTGGCGCCGCAAATAGCGCCCTCATCCCCTTAGGGGTACGCCACAATTAAAAATTAAATCAATTAAAATCAATGCATTGAAAATAAAACCTGCATCGCTTTCATCGTCCTGCCCCCCCGCCGGAAACTAATGGGTACTTCATTCGAGGTATGGGGTTAT
The DNA here is from genome assembly GCF_001537385.1 of Serratia sp. 2880STDY5682894. NCBI lineage: Bacteria > Pseudomonadati > Pseudomonadota > Gammaproteobacteria > Enterobacterales > Yersiniaceae > Serratia > Serratia sp. 2880STDY5682894. The sequence continues at coordinate 259,595 of NZ_FCJA01000007.1, forward strand.
GCTCAGGGATAATCAAAAATACGGCTGAATCGTTACTTGTTTACCCCCGTCGCCGCCTTCGCCCCTGAGCCTCAGCGGCGCCAAACGCCAGGAATCCGCGCTTATGAAACGCCTGTTGGCCCCGCTTTCGATCGTGAATCAGGTCGCCCTGCTGATGTTGCTGTCGGGCATTCTGGGCGTGGCCGGCATGGGGATTTCCGCCTGGATGTCGCAGAGCATTCAGGGCAATGCGCACGCCATCAACAAGGCCGGATCGCTGCGTATGCAAAGCTACCGGCTGCTGGCGCAGGTGCCGCTCGATGAGCGGCATGAAACGTTGATCCGCGAACTGGAGCGCGACGAAAACAGCCCCGACCTGCAGCGTTCGGTGGAACAGGAAGGGCTGACGCAACCTTTCGACGCCCTGCGCGACTATTGGCAGCAGACCCTGCAACCTCGCCTGCGCAGCGCGCAGCGCCCGGCCGATGCCGCGCCGCAGGTGGCGCACTTCGTGCAGCTGCTGGATAAGCTGGTCTCGGATATCGACAGGCAAACCGAGCGCCGCCTGCTGATGGTGACGCTGGTGCAGGCCGGCTTCATCGCGCTGACCCTGCTGCTGCTGATCGGCACCACCTGCTACCTGCGCCGCCGGTTGCTGCATCCGTGGCGACAGCTGGTGGAGATGGCGTTGGCGGTGGGCCGCGGCGACTTTAGCCGCCGCTTCGCGCAGCGCGGCCACCAGGATGAAATGGCGTCGCTCGGCGGCGCGCTGAACACCATGTCCGACGAGCTGTCGGCCACCTACAGCGGGCTGGAGCAGCGCGTGGCCGAGAAGACCGCCGACCTGCAGCAGAAAAATCAGGTGCTGAGCTTCCTCTATCGCGCCAGCCGCCTGCTGCACGCCAGCGAACCGCTGTGCAGTCGCCTGACGCCGCTGCTCAATCAACTGCAAACCCTGACGCCGCTGCGCGCCATTCAGGTACGGCTGTATGAAAACGACAGCCGGGAGCCGCTGCTGCAGCTGAGCGGCAACCAGCCGCTGCGGCCGGAGCATTGCCATAATCCGGTGTGCAGCGCCTGCCTGAACGACAGCGACCGCCAGCATCCCGACAACCCGTCGCTGAGCTGGAGCCTGAGCGACAAGCTCGGCGACTACGGCGTGATCGTGGCGCAACATGCGCCGCAACAGCCGCTGAACGATGAGCACCGCCAGTTGATCAACACCCTGGTGGAGCAGTTGACCAGCGTGCTGGCCATCGAGCGTCAGGTCGACCACCAGCAGCAGCTGATGCTGATGGAAGAACGGGCGGCGATCGCCCGCGAGCTGCACGACTCTATCGCCCAATCGCTCTCCTGCCTGAAAATGCAGATCGCCTGCCTGCAGATGCAGGGCGAAACGCTCTCGTCCGCCAGTCAGGCGCTGGTGCAGCAGATGCGCGAAGAGCTGAACGGCGCCTATCGCCAGCTGCGCGAGCTGCTGACCACCTTCCGCCTGCAGCTGACCGAGCCGGGCCTGCTGGCGGCGTTGCAATCGACGGTCGCGGAGTTCAATCCCAAACTGGGCCTGACCATCCATCTCGATTACCAACTGGGGCCGCGCACGGTGCCCGCCTACCAGGCCATTCACCTGCTGCAGATCGCCCGCGAGGCGCTCAGCAATATCCTTAAGCATGCCGCCGCCAGCCAGGTGAGCATTCAGGTCATCAATAAACGGGGCGAAGTGACCCTGAGCGTATGCGACAACGGACGCGGCCTGCCGGCCGAGACGTCTCGCCCCGACCATTACGGCTTGATCATCATGCGCGATCGCGCCAAGAGCCTGCACGGCCGCTGCGACATTTTACCGCGCAGCGGCGGCGGCACCGAGGTGCGAGTCAGCTTCACGCCGGATAACCACGCCATCGACTAACGGAGACACCATGACGACAGAAACCGCCGCCACAATCTTACTGATCGACGACCACCCGATGCTGCGCAACGGCGTAAAACAGCTGATTGGCATGGACGCTCGCCTGCAGGTCATCGCCGAAGCCAGCAACGGTGAGCAAGGGGTCGCGCTGGCGGAACAGCACGATCCGGATCTGATCCTGCTCGATCTGAACATGCCCGGCATCAACGGGCTGGAAACGCTGGATCGCCTGCGCCAAACCGACCTGTCAGGGCGCGTCGTGGTGTTCAGCGTGTCCAACCATGAAGACGACGTCGTCAGCGCGCTCAAGCGCGGCGCCGACGGTTACTTGTTGAAAGACATGGAGCCGGAGGATTTGCTGAAGGCGCTGCATCAGGCCGCGGCCGGGCAGATGGTGCTCAGCGAGACGCTGACGCCGATCCTCGCCGCCAGCCTGCGGGAAAACCGCCCCAGCGCCGATCGCGATATTCAGCAATTGACGCCGCGCGAGCGAGATATCCTGAAGCTGATCGCTCAGGGGCTGCCGAACAAGCTGATCGCCCGCCGCCTGACCATCACCGAAAGCACCGTCAAGGTACACGTCAAACACCTGCTGAAGAAGATGAAGCTAAAATCCCGCGTCGAGGCGGCCGTGTGGGTGCTGCAGGGTAAAAACGGTTAATCGCCGCCGTACAGCGGCCCGGTTTGCGCCGGAATGGGCGGCGGCGTCAGGGTTTTGATCGGCGGCAGGCCCGCGTCTTCCCCAGAGGTCGCGGTCAGCGGCGGCGCCACTTTCAGCGCTATCCAGTTCGAGGTCACGCGCTGCTGTTTATCGTCCTCCAGCGTGACCGCCAGCCGGTAGCTGTTGACGGCGTCCGGCGCGTCGTCCCACGGCGGCACGATCGCCGTCCAGCCCTGCGGATCGTTGGCGTTGTGCGGCGGCGTCAGGCTCAGTGCCTGCGTATCCCCCTGCCAACTGACATGAGAAATCCCGTTCAACGCCTTGATTTCCAGCACCAGCGGCACGGTTTCTCCCGCCTGCAGGCTCCACGGCGGCGTGGCCAGGAACACCTGCAGCGTCTTGCGCTGGCGGAACTCCAGCACCGGCACGTTCTTGCGTTCGATAGGATCGTAACGGCTGCCGCGCAGCGACTTGGCCTGCGCCACATACTCCGGCGAAATCTGCTTCACCAGCGGCACCCCGAGCCGATAGCTCAACGCCAATTCAACCTGCTCCTGGCTCTGCCCGCCCGCGCCAATCTTGTGCAACGCCTTCATCGTCACCAGCGGTACCGGGGTGTAATTGAGCCCCAGCTGCATGGCGCGCGGATCGCTTTGCTTTTTGCCGCTGCCGAACAGATCGACATTGTCGCCCAGGTACTGCTCATAGCTGAGCGAACCGCCGATCTGGCGGTAAAACGGCAGGTAGCCTTGCGTCGTGATGTCGTAACCGCGTGCCGGGCGGCTGAAAAACACCCCATCGCCGGGCTGCTGCGACAGCGCCGACAGCGGGTAGTAATAGTTGGTGGAGAAACGCAGGTAGTCTCCCCAGGCTTCCGCACCGACGCTGCCACGATTGCGCTGCCGGGCGAAATCGCTGTCTAGCGCCGTATTGTAGCCCAGCAGCCAGTCGCCGACGATCCAGCGCTGCCCCAGCGCAAAATTGCCCAGCGCCCCAGCGCTTTGCTGCAGCCAGCCGATCTGGCTGTAGGTCAGCAATCCGTCGACGTCGTACAGCGGGCTGAATAACTGCCCGTTGCTGCCGGTAAAGTCCCCCTCCCCGGTCATTTTCAACGATAGCCGCGCGGTGCCCAGTGGCGACAACAGTTCCTGCGCCTGTTGCTGCAGCGTGTCGGCCGCCTGGCCCAGCAAATAATCCTCGGCGCGGCTGCGCATCTGCTGACGTGAAACGTTGTTCAGATCTTTCTCGCCGAGCTGTTTGGCCATCTCGGCCCACTGTTTTTCACGCGCGGCGTCGTCGGGCGCACCGCCCAGATCCGGCAAGTTCTCGGCCGGATCCGCGGCTTGCTGTTCGGAAGAAATAACGGCGTCCGGCGCCGGTGGGGATTCGGCGCACACGGGCACCATGCCGGCCAGCCACATCAGCGGCCCAGCCAGCCAGGCCGCCTGGCGACGGCGCCAAAATCGTTTTTGGGTCTTGATAAATCCTGTCTGAATCACGTCTGTCATGACACCGTTGGCTTCTCTCCCTCCTGGATCGCGCCAACCCACTGCTTGGCTATCGCCTTTCCCGCGACAGATCTGAAAAACCTTACGTCCCGGCCTGGCGGGGACGCCTCTCCCTTAAAGCCTAACGGCTTGGCGAACAGAAACAATAGGATAAACCCCAATCGGCCAGAGTGACGCCGTCACATCACACCCTTGACTTGCCCCCCTCCGAGAGCAGGTGAATTCACACTCTTTTAGCGCCGATTTTGCCGATAAAACGTGCAGTAACGCTGCGAGCCGACACGTAGCGGCTTGTTTTGCCATGCAATACGTAAGGCCGTGCTGCGCGCAACCGCGCATATCCCGCAGGCCGCCGCATTTCACCCCGGTGAAATACGCATTTTGCCGTTATTTTAAACATCTTTTTCACGACTGACGGAACCCTGATGTTTCTTTCCTCACTGTGGCACGTGCTGTTTTTCACCGCGCTGCTGTCGGCCGGCCTGCTCGCCTTCTCACTTATCACCCGGCTGGAGCGAACGGTAGCCGTACGCGCCAACCTACCGAGATTGCGCCGCCGCAGCCTGCTGTTGACGGCCCTGGGATTGGCGTTGGCGACGCTGCCTTTCGACCTTTCGGCAGCGCACCGGCTGTGGTTGCCACCGGCTGCGGCGCTGCTGATCGCCCTGGCCTGGCTCGACGGGCGCCACCGATGGCTGCCGGACCGGCTAACCCAGCCGCTGCTGTGGGGCGGGCTGCTGTGCAACCTTGACGCCCGCTGGGCACCGCTGGATGATGCGGTTATCGGTGCGGCAGCCGGCTACGGGGCGCTGTGGCTGCTCAACGCGCTTTATCGGCAGGTGCGGCGGCGTAACGGCATCGGCCAGGGCGATTTCAAACTGTTGGCGGCGCTGGGCGCCTGGCTCGGTTGGACGACGTTGCCGCTGTTGGTCTGCCTGGCGGCGGCGTTCGGGTTAGGCCTGGCGGCGGCGCGCGGCCGGCACCCGCGCCGCGGCTGGCGAACGCCGCAACCTTTCGGTATCGCCTTGGCGGCGGCCGGCTGGCTGCAGCTCTTGATGGGCGCCGACCAAAGCGCGCTGACGTTGTTCGGTTAGGTCTTCAGCGCCTCGATCAGCCGATTGAGTAATCCGGCCACTTCTGCCGTGCTGGCCGTTGTCGGATTGGCCAGTGGCTGGACCGCCGTGAGCCTCGTCGTGGATAACATCTCGTCGCTACGGATTTCCAACGCATCGGAGGGGGGCGCGCTCAACGAAACGCCGTCCGGCCGCCAGTAACTGCCGCGCGTAGTCTGCACCTGATAACTGCCAAAGCCGAAATCCTTCTCGACGCGATAATATATTTCGCAGCTCAACGGCCCGGTGCGCCGCAACATAAAGGCGCTTTTCGCGCTATAGCTGCCTCTATTGACGACAAAGGCGGTCGCCTGCGAAGACAGGTCGAACGTGATATATAAATCGCACGCCAGCACCTTGGTGCTTACGCCCTGCTGAAGCGTAATGTGCGTTGTGGGTTGCCGATCCGGCGCGGTCAGGGTGCCTAACAAAGTCCACGATGGCTGTTTCGAGATATTGCGCGGCAAATGATTGCTGGTGGAGGAAGGGGCAATAGCCCGCTCACCCAGACTGTACATCGCTTCGACCCCGCTTAAAAACGACGTAACGTCGACGGTGCTTTTGCCGGCCACCGGGACGCCGCCGTTATAGACGTTACTGAAGGTTACCTCGGTATTGTTGTTGCAGGCGGCGATCGCCACCGGGAAAGGCGTTTTCGAACCGCTGTAAAGATTCAACTGACCGATATCCCAACGGGATTCGTTGATGAACCGGCACAGCACGCCCCCGCTCTCCACGTTCTGCGCGTCCTGGATATTGATATTGCCTATCGTGCCCTGGGCAAAGTTGGTGGACAGCACGCTGACACTGGCGGCGCGCTGCGTATTGCGGTTCTCGCAGCCCAATGAATTGATCGTGCCGTTAAAATCTTTGAAATTGTAGATATCGCCGATGCAGTCATCCGCGGCCAACGAGCCGACCGTAGAGTAAAACCCTGAAATTCTGAACGCGGTGCCTTTGGCGCGAGCGGCGTAGAGCCCGTCGATAAAATTGGTGGTGCCGGATTTGTTCATCCACAGCACCCCATCCCCCGGGCGATTGGCGTTAGCTTCCATCTGCACGTTCACCAGCCAGTTAATGAACATGTCGCCCGACACAAACAGCGAATAACCGCCAACCTTGGTGTAGATGTCACGGATATCAAACTTCGTCATATTGAGATCGCTGAACCATACGCCGTGGGTATCGTCTGCGCCGGTATCATCCCGCAACGTCAAGCCGTGCAGCGTCAGATTGGCGAAGCCTTTCACCACGATCACCGCTTTCTTGGTTTCGCCTTGTTCATTGGTATAGCTGCTGTCTGCGGTCTTGACGATTTTGGTCGCCCGCCCCAATCCGACCACCCGCAAACCGATGCCGCCGTAGATGTCCGTTGTCGTCTGAATGCGTACGTGCCCGGCGACCGTATACACCCGTTTGCCCAGGGATAACGTACCGCCGGCTTGCAGCGCCGCCGCCGCCGCTTTGTTGATCGCCGGCCCCCAGTTGCTTCCGTCGCTGTCCTGATAAAGCTGTTCCGGCGTCACAACCTCGCCGGTGGCGAGCCAGGTTGCGGCGCGCTCCACTGAAGCGTTTCCGTTATTGTCCATAATCTCTCCTGACGTGATGTGTCCGCATCATTGCGAACGACCGCGCTGAAAGGCGTAAACAACGCCGCCTTTCAGCGCCAATCTATCACCGCCACATGAGCTCGTTATGAAATTTCATTTTATTTCACCTTGATACAACCTCTCGCGCTCCGCGGTTGCAACAGCAGGCGATTTCACACACTGTCGGCCTTTGGCACGCCAGAAGCCCGGCCAGGCGCGCGGCGCGGTCGCTACTTACTCACCCGGTCCAGATACAGCATGCTGTTGGCGATATCCACCCGGGCATCTTCAACGTTGTCCCGCAATGCCACCAGCGTTTGCCCCTGCAGAGCCACCACATAAGGTGAACTGACCTGCAGTTCACGTTGCAACGTGACGTAACGTGCGCTGCGCGCGGCGCTGTTGCCCTCCGCGGCCGCGGCACGCGTTTCCGCGCTGATGGCGGGAATGCCCCACTGGGTGCGCCAGGCCAGGGTTTTCGGCCCACCGGGCACGTTGTAGGCAAAGGCGCTGGCGTTGGTGTTCGGATCCAGGTAGTCGGCGCCCCAGTAGGTGAAGATTGCCTGAAAATCGCGGCCGCGCATCTTGCCCCACAGATCGCTCTCCACCACCGGCTGGATATCCAGCCGCAGCCCGGCCTGCGCAAAGCTGGCCTGCAACGCCTGCGCGATGTCGGTATACGGCGGCTGGTTGATGACGATCAGACTGATACGCGTCCCTTCGGCGATGCCGGCCTCGCGCAGGATCTGTCTGGCTTTGTTCACGTCGAGCCTAAACGGCCGATCGTCGAGCGCCCCGTCCAATCCCTGCGGCAAGAAGGCCTGATGCACCCGATATTGCCCTTTCAACAGCTGCTCGGCGATGCTCTGATAATCCACCAGCCAGCGCGCCGCCTGCCACAGTGCCGGATTGCCCAGCGCCGGGTTGTCTTTGCTGCCGGTGTTGAAACCGAGGTAATAGACCCGGGGCGCATCGGCCTGCTCGATGCGTACGCCCGGCGCATTGCGCAGCGAGTCGAACTGATCGGCCCCCAGATCGTAGGCCACGTCGGCATCCCCTTTCAGCAGCAACAAACGGCGGGTGCCGGCGTCGCTGACGTTCTTGAACAACACCGTTTTCAGTCTGGCCGGCGACGGCGCATAGTCGTTGCGGCCGAACAGCAGCGCCTCGTGCGGCACATAGTTGTTTACCCGATACGGGCCGCCGCCGGCGGAATGGCTGCGCAACCAGGCATTGCCGTAGTCACCCTGCTGCGCGTGCTCGTTCAGCAGCTTCTCATCTACGATCGAGGCCACGTTCGCCGTCAGCAGCCGCAACGCCAGCTCGCTGCCGATGTTGGCGGGCCAACGAAGCTGCACCTGGTTATCTCCCACCTTTTTCAGCTGCTGCTCAACGTTATCCGGAGTCCAGCCAAACTCGCCGAGAATAAACGACGGCGCCTTGTTCAGCTTCACCGCGCGGACCAGCGAGAAAATGACGTCTTCGGGCCGCAGCGGATTGCCGGAAGCGAAGCGTTGCTGCGGTTTCAGGGTAAAGGTCAGGCTGCGGCCATCGACGCCCGCTTGCCAACTGCCTGCGGCGTCCGGCGCCAGCTTTTGCGGCGCGGCGCGATCCGGCGCCACCAGGCGCTGATAAAGGTTGACCAGATTGGCCGAGCTGACGGTTTCAAAACTCTCCGCCGGATCGAGGCTGATAATGCCCTCCAGAGAACTGACCACCACCAAGGTATCCTGCGGGGTGGCGGCCTGCGCACCGAAAGCGGCCGCCAGCGCGCCATACAATAAAGTTGGGATTAACCGTTTCATCGATACACTCTCCACAATCACGCGGTTGCGCTGTTTGTCGAGTGTAGGGGGTAAGAATTAACGGAAGAACGACGATAAATTGCTTTATTTATTACCAAGATGGATATGCCCGCCGCGTTGGCGGGCATAGGTTCAAACGATGATGCGGCCGTGCGCCATCGCCACCGAACGATCGCACATGTGGTCAATCACGTCCGCATCGTGGCTGACCAGCACCATAGTCAGATCGCCCGCCTGTTTCAGCTCGTTGAGCAGGTTGAGGATCTCCGCCTGCACCGACATGTCCAACGCCGAAGTCGGTTCATCCAGCAACAGCAGCTTCGGCCGCAGCAACAATACGCGCACAATCGCCACGCGCTGCCGCTGGCCGCCCGACAGCTGATGCGGGTAGCGATCCAACAGGCGCGGATCCAACCCCACCTGGCGAAAACCTGCGCTGATTTTACGTTCGATGTCGCTTTCCTTCAGCAGTTTGAGCGGCTCCGACAGCGTACGCAACAGCCGGTGTTTCGGGTGTAGCGAAGCATAGGGATCTTGAAACACCATCTGCACCTCGCGCCGTAGTTCGCCGGTAAACGCCTGCCCCGGCTGCAGCCGCCGCCCCAACAATTCAAAACCGCCCTGCCAGCTGCCATTCAGCCCGGCCAGCACCCACAGCAACGAGGACTTGCCGCAGCCGGAAGGCCCCACCAGCCCGAAACACTCGCCCGGTTCGATGCGCAGGTTAACCTCATGCACCACGGTGCGCAGTTCGTAACCCTGGCGGTGACTGACGCTCAGGTTTTCCAGTGCAATCACGCTCATTTCAACGTCTCCAGCAGTGCGCGATCCAGCACCGGCAGCGGTTTGCCGCGCGTCTCGCGGCTCGGCCGACACGCCCATAGCGTGCGGGTATAAGGGTGCGTGGCCTGCGCCAGCTCTGCCGCCGGCAGCTGATCCAACAGCTCGCCTTTGTACATCACCAGTACCCGCTCGCAGTGGTGCGCCACCTGCTGCAAATCGTGGCTGATCAGGATCAGGCCCATATTGCGTTGCGCCACCAGATTGTCTATCAGCTGCAGCACCTGATCGCGCATCTGGTGATCCAGCGCCGAAGTCGGTTCGTCGGCAATCAGCAGCTGCGGATCGTTGATCAATGCAATGGCCAGCATCACCCGTTGCCCCATGCCGCCGGAGAGCTGATGCGGATAGCGGCGGCACAGCGCCGCCGGATCGGGCAAGCCCACCGCCGCCAGCATCTCCAGCACTTTTTCACGCCGCTCGGCGCGACTCAGCTTCGCATGCAGCACCAGCGGTTCCTCCACCTGACGACCGATCGGCTGATTGGGATTCAGCGCATGCTTGGGGTCTTGCATCACCATCGCCACCCGGTCGCCGCGCAGCCGGCTCCACTGGCGCTCGCTCAGGCGCGTTAAGTCTTCACCGCCCAACGTCAGGCGCTGCGCCTGCAGCTGTAACGGCGGCGGCAATAGCCCCATCAGCGCACGCGCGGTCAACGACTTGCCGGAGCCGGACTCACCGACCAGCGCCAGCCGCTCCCGCCCCATGCTGAACGAAATATTCTTCACCAGCGCCACCGGCTGTGGCCCCGGCACGCCGATCGCCAGGCGTTCGATGGTCAATAAGGTGTTATCAGTGCCCATGACGAGGATCCATTTTGTCGCGCAGGCCATCGCCCAGCAGGTTAAACGCCAGGCTGGCGAACAGGATCGCCCCGCCCGGCGCGGCGGCGACCCACCATTGGTCGAAAATCACTTTACTGCCTTCGGCCACCATCGAGCCCCATTCGGCGGTCGGCGGCGCGACGCCCATGCCGAGGAACCCCAGACCGGCAGCGGACAGGATGATGCCCCCCAGACTCAGCGCCGCGCGCACCACCGCGCTCGGCAGGCATAAAGGCAAAATGTGGCCGACCATCAGCCGCAGCCCGTTGATGCCCTGCATGCGCGCCGCCGCCAGGTAGTCGCTGCGGCGCAGCGCCAGGGTTTCGGCCCGCGCCTGGCGGGCAAAGGCCGGCCAGCTGGTCAATGCCAGCGCCAGCGCGCCGTTCATCAGCCCCGGCCCCATGACCGCCACAAACGCCAGCGCGATCACCAGGCTCGGCAGCGACAGGAAAATGTCGGTCAGGCGCATCAAAATACGCTCTACCCAGCCGCCAAGATAACCGGCGCCAATGCCGACCAGCAGGCCGATGGGTATGGTCAACACCAGAATCAGCGACACCAGAATCAGCGTCGGCCGCGCGCCGTAAATCACGCGGGAGAGCAAATCGCGGCCGAAGCCGTCGGTGCCCAGCCAATGTGCGGCGGAAGGCGGCAATAGCCGCAGCTCGATATGCTGCAGATTGGGATCGAAAGGCGCCAGCCACGGGGCCAGCAGCGCGGTGACGATCAAAATCGCCACCAGTGCCGCGCCCAGCGTCAGCGTGGTCAGACGCCGACCGCGGCGGCAACCGACGGCCGGCTCGCTTTGCGGTTCGTGTTCAGAGAGATATTGGCTCATCGGGTTCGCGGATCCACTAAATAGGTCAAGGCGTCGGCCAGCGCATTCAACAGCACGAAACAGGTGCCGATCAGCAACGTGGCGCCGAGGATCGCCGGCGTGTCGGCAGCAAACAGCGCCGAGGTCAGATAACGCCCGACGCCGGGCCAGGCGAACACCGTTTCGGTCAATACTGCCCCTTCCAGCAGGCTGGCATAGGAGAGAGACAGTACGGTGATCAGCGTGCCCAGCACGTTGGGAAACACATGGCGCAGCAGAATGCGCAGGCGCCCGGCCCCCTTGGAACGCGCCAGCGTCACGTATTCCTTGTTGCACTCTTCCAGCATCGCCGCCCGCAGCAATCGGGTAATGCCCGCCATCGACAGCAGCGCCAACGCCACGACCGGCAGCCACAGGTGGCCGATGGCGTTGTAGAACATTTCGCGATCGCCGGACAGCCAGCTGTCGATCAACACGAAACCGCTGCGCGGCTCCATGCTGTACAAGTAGATGTCGTCAAGCCGCCCCGGCCCCGCCGACCAGTGCAGCGTGGCATAGAACAGCAGCAGCCCGAGCAGGCTCAGCCAGAAAATCGGTACCGAATAACCGATCAACGACAGCAGACGCGCCGCGTTATCCAGCCAGCTGCCCGGCCTGAGCACCGCCAGAAACGCCAGCGTAATGCCGCCGAGGGCGCCGAGGATAATGGCGCAGGTGGCCAGCTCCACCGTCGCCGGGAAGGTACGCAGCAGATCGCTCAACACCGGCTGGGCGGTGATGCGCGAAATGCCCAAATCGCCGTGCGCCAGGTGCACCAGATAACGCCAAAACTGCACCGGCAACGGCTGATCCAATCCCAGCTCGTGCCGCACCTGCGCATAGGTGGCTTCACTGGCGTGATCGCCCGCCACCTGCAGCGCCGGATCGATCGGCGCCAGGTGCGACAGCATGAAGGTGAACAGCAGCAGGCCAAGCAACGTCAGCGCCAGCGACAGCGCGCCGCCGAGCAGCCGCCCGCCCCAGCGCCAATACCGCCGGGCCGCCCCGGCGCTGGCGGACAGTTCAGCGGCCATTACTTGCTGACCTTGCTGTAGAACACCATGTCAGGGTTGATGCCCTGCACATAACCCTTGAGGTTGTCACGCACCGCGATCAGGCTGCGCGCCTGCAGGCCGATGACGAACGGCGAGCTTTGCTGCACCTGTTTTTGCAGTTGCTGGTAGTCGGCCACCCGTTTGGCGGTGTCGTTTTCCGCGGTGGCGGCCAGCGTCAGCTTGCTCAGCGCCGGGATCTGCCAGTTGGCGCGCCAGGCCAGCGTCTTGCTGCCGTCTTCCGGGTTGTAGGCGAAGGCTGCGGCATTGGTGTTAGGGTCGAAATAATCCGGCCCCCAGGAGGTCAGCGTCGCATCGTAGTTAAGCGCTTTCACCTTGGTAGAGACCTGCGAACTGATGCCCGGCACCAGTTCCACCTTCACGCCGCCCTGGGCAAAGCTGGCCTGCAGCGCCTGGGCGATATCCAGGTACGGCGGCTGGTTGTTGACGTCCAGACGGAAACTGACGTTGCTGAGTCCCGCTTTGGCCAGTATCTCTTTGGCTTTTTGCGGATTGAAGCTGTACGGCTGATCCTTGAGCGCCCCCAGATAACCGTCCGGCAGGAATGCCTGATGGCTCTGGAACTGCCCTTTCAGCAGATCGTCGGCGATGCCTTTGTAATCGAACAGCCAGCGCGCCGCCTCCCAGAACGCCGGATTGCCGAGCGCCGGTGACGCCTTGGCGTTGAACTGCAGGAAATAAAGCGAAGCGTAAGGAATCGCCAGGGGTTTGACGCCCGGCTTGCCCTTTAAGGCCGCCATCTGGTCTGCCCCCAGGTTGCGCGCGATATCGGCATCGCCCTGCTCGATCAGCAAGCGGCGCGCGGCCGGATCGGGCACGTTTTTGATCAGGATGGTTTTCAGCGTCGGCGCCCCTTCCGGCGAGCCTGGGTTGGCGTCCAGCACCACCACTTCGTGCGGCACATAGGTGCGGATTTTATAAGGGCCGCTGCCGGCGGAGTGGCTGTTCAACCATTGGTGCCCCAGATCGTCGCCCTGCTGGTGCGCCAGCGCCTCTTTGGCGTCGACGATCGACGATACCGGCGCCGACAGCAGGCTGAGCACGAAGGCCGGGCTGACGTTTTCACTCCAGCTGATTTTTACCTGGTGGTCATCCACCTTGCTCAGGTGTTGCTCCACGTTCTTCGCGTTCCAGCCCAGCTGCGTCAGGATAAACGACGGCTCCAGATTCAGTTTCACCACCCGCGAAAGCGAAAAGATCACGTCTTCCGGCCGCAGCGGATTGCCACTGGCGAACCTGGCGTCCGGGCGCAGGCTGAAAGTCAGGCTGCGATTGTCGGCGCCGGCCTGCCAGCTGCTGGCCAATGTCGGTTTCAGATCGATAGGGTTGTGCGGATCGGACTGGATCAGACGCTGATACAGGCTGTTGAACGACTGCACCGTGGTCAACTCAAATCCCTGGGCCGGGTCAAAGCTGACCACGTCATCGATAGACTGCGCGATCACCAGCGTGTTGGCCGGCGTCGCCGCCTGCGCGTTAACGCTGGCCGCCACGGCTAAAAACAGCAAAGAAGGAACGAGCGCTTTCATCTGAAACTCTCCAAGCAGATGGAATTTATAATAATTTCGCGAGTGTATGCGAGCACGATCGGCAGCTGAAGGTACTTAAATCACTATAGATATTCTTTTTATGTATATAGATGGGGTTTTGATTATTAGAGAGAGTATTGCACGCCAGATCGCACTCTCACGGCACCTGGCCGCAATGGATAACTGTCTTTGCGGCGCAGTTCGCAGCGGTGAAACGCGGGGTTTGAGCCTGTTTCATTGGGTGATTAACGTGAGCTCGGTCACCCAAGGGACGGGAAAATGGAAAACCATCCACCAGAAAATGGCGTCTCACACCGGCATGAGAGAGCGATAGAGCAAACACTGGCAGACATGAACAGCGTCCTGCTTGAGTCGGATCTGTTTATGACTCGTCTGACGGTACAAGACCGGCGCTGGCAAAAAGGCAGAAAAAACGGGCATACGTTAAATTGGCGCTCTCTTTTTAAATATCATACCCAAACGCCGATGAGTTTCGCTTTCGTCTATCGGCAAATGGCCAGCCCGCTGAGCCGCGCCGGCTTTTGCCTGTGCCGTTATCTCCAGGCAGAGAACGTTATCGAACTTGTCGCGTTGGAGAATTTCTCCCTGCGTGAAGCGCAACATCCCCTGAAAGGCAATATGCTGCGCAACTGCTTGCAGGTGCTGTATCTGTATGGCCTGAACCTGCAAGAGCAGAGGCTGACGCCGGTGCCTCCGCCGGACATACTTATCAGCCACGCAATCAATCACCGCGTGTTGGCGCTGTATACTCGTCAGGCCGCCTTTGAAGTAATACCCGGTACCATGACATGTAAAACCAGCTTCAACGCACTGAAAAAGTAAATACAATCGCTGGAAAAGTACGGGGCCAAATGTGATAAGGTGCGTATAAATAACGAGCAGAAAGGAAGCCAAAATGGAAAATAAGGATCTGACCGACCCTACGCTCTCCATTCAAGAGCAAAAACGCATCGCCATCGAGATTTTGCGCCAACACCATCGCTGGGAGATGGCCAACCCGCGTCCGCCTGAAGAACTCCCGGAATGGGAAGCCATCGGCCCGTTCAGAAAAAGTAAACGTCACCTGATCGAACGTACCGACGACTAATCCCCCTTCCCCGTGGCAATCCGGCGGGGCCCAGCTGTCCGACTAAATCTGGTAGTCAATCACCGCATCCAGCTGTGACGAGAAGACCTTGTCCTTGATTTCGGTCAGCGACAGCGTCGGGTTGCACAGCTGGATAAAACGCCAGGCATAGTTGCGCTGCAGCTGGCTGCGTTTCAGGCCCAGCCATACCGTATTGGGTTCAAACAGGTGCTCGGCGTTGAGGCTCACCAACCCGCGATCGCGCTCTTTTTCATACGACATGTCCGCCAGCACACCCACGCCCAACCCCAGCTCGACGTAAGTTTTAATCACGTCGGAATCCTGCGCACTGAGCGCGATGTCCGGCGTCAGACCCGCCGCTTTGAACGCCGCATCCAGCTTCGCGCGCCCGGTAATCCCCTGACGGTAAGTGATCAGCGGCAAGGTACTGAGCATCTCCAGCGTCACCTGCGGCTGACGCGTCAACTCGTGCCCTTCCGGCACCAGAATGGTGTGATGCCAGCGATAGTAAGGGAACGCCGCCAGCGATTCGTCGCTCATCAGCCGTTCGCTGGCGATGCCGATATCGGCTTCGCCGGCGGCCAGCATAGAGACGATCTCCTCCGGGCTGCCCTGATTGAGCACCACCCGCACCCGCGGGTAAAGCGCGCGAAACTCTTTGATGACCCCCGGCAGGCTGTAGCGCGCCTGGGTATGCGTCGTCGCGATATGCAGCTGCCCCGAATCGTTGCTGCTGAAGACGTCCGCCAGGCGACGGATGTTATTGGCGTCGTTGAGAATGCGTTCCGCTACCACCAGCAGCTCTTTGCCGGGTTCGGTCATGCCCAGCAGCCGCTTGCCGCGACGAATGAATATTTCAATGCCCAGCTCTTCTTCCAGCTCGCGAATATGCCGGCTGACGCCGGACTGCGAAGTAAATAAGGTATTGGCGACCTCGGTCAGGTTGTAGTTGCAGCGCGCCGATTCGCGAATAATTTTTAATTGTTGAAAGTTCATCCCCGTCTCCCTGTTTCTTGCGGTAGCGTTTTCCATATTGATACGGAGTCCTGCGGGGCTGAACAAATAAAAAATAGCCTTTAGTTATGCAATTTAATACTAAGTGAATTATTTATCGTTACTCTTGGGGGATGACGACGGGGGAAAATGATGAATGGCTTTAAAAATAACGAGATAAATAACCACACAAAGAAAGCGCCTTAGATAATCATGCAGAATAAAGTTATTAAATAGAGGTATTAGATATATGAAAAAGGGCTCAGCGTGCTGAGCCCTTCACTGTTTGCCACCCTGCCAACGCCTCAGGCCGTGGCCTCCGCCCCGAAAGCGCCGGGCCGGTTCTGCTGCAACCATTGCTGTACATAGCGCACCAGATCGCCGATGCAATCATCCTGCATGCCGTGGTGCTTCAGCTCGTTATCCAGCGCAAACAGGTATTGCGCGTTGGTGCCCAGCGGGCCGCTGGCGCTGGCGATCAATGGCGCGATCACCTGGTGGCTGGTGTCTGCTTCAAACAGCGGGTGCTGCGCGTTCATCACGAACACCAGCGCAGTGACAACCTCACCGCCCTCAAGCTGCAGCTCACACCAGGTCGGCACGTAGCAATCGGTGATCATTTCGCGCTTCCACAGCAGCTCCAGCTCTTCGCGCAGCTTGCTTTCCGGCAGACGGAAGGCCAATCCGGTGGTCTGGCCGCCCTCTTTCAGCGCCAGCATGCGCCCCGGCTGATGCAGCGTGCCGCGCCCGGCGGTCAAGCGCATGCAGAACGCCCGGTGCCAGCCCTGCAACATGGCAGGCCGCACTTCTTCCGATTCAAAAACCGGGTTCCACATCAGCGAACCGTAACCGAATACCCAAACCGGGCTGTGATCCGGCCGGCGCGATAACGTGCAATCCAACGAGGCTGCGCGCTGTTCAGGCGTCAGCAACAGCGACTCCTCAATAGCGCCGAATGCGGTTTTGCAATCCGCTTTTTGCAGAAAATCTCGCGTTAACACTGTTACAACCTCCCGGGAATACGATTTCTCGTCCTCCCTCGCCACTACTGAACCTTTGCAATTTTATTTTTAGGTGCGGAATTTTATTAATTCAATAACCGCGCCGATTAATAATGAACATATTCTTTTCCCGCCGCGCAATCAAGTTGCAAAGCGGTGTTAACGTGGAAAAGTATTTGTACTGAGCAGCAATAATATTAATTGCCGGGTCAGCATAACGTCCGCGCGATTTTATCAGGCCATAAAGCGTTACTTTTTGTGCCAACGCTCATCGTCGCCCTTGCGATAGCTTTGCTTGACCGCTGCCCAGGCCACTTTGTGCGCCGTCTCCTCCCGGCTGTCGTCACCGCGTCGGTCTTCAGGATCCCGGTATTGTTGCCAGGCGCTGTTGAACGCTTCTTTATAGATCGCCTGAGCATGGGCCGGCAGTACATGCTTCACATTGTCCGGCAAGTCGTTCGTGTCTTGATAGGGCATCACGTCCTCCCGTGCGTATTCCGTGAAGCTTAAGCCTAGCTCACACGCCGTTGCGCCTCAATGAGCAAACAATTCTCATTATCAAACGGCATGATATACTCACCGCCAAACGAACTATAAGGAGATCCCCGTGACTACCGAAGCCCCTCGCTCACGCGCCCCCTACCTGATCGCCGTCAGCGCCGTACAGGACATTACGCCGCACCTGCGCCGCATCACCTTTACCGCACCCGATCTGCGCTACTACCCGGCCAACGCCGCCGCTGCGCACATCAAGGTCTTTTTGCCGCTCGCCGGCCAAACCCAGCCGGATCTGCCGACGCTGACCGAAAACGGCCCCCGCTGGGCGGCGGACGCCGTGCGCCCGATCGTGCGTACCTATTCCATTCGCGCCGTGCGCCCGGAACAGGCGGAGGTGGACATCGAGTTCGCGATCCACGATCACCAGGGCCCGGCGGTCGACTTTGCGCGCCAGGCGAAAGCCGGCGATAAAATCGGCATCAGCAACCCGGGCGGCCCCAAACCGATGTTGCCGGCGGCCGATTTCTACTGCCTGGCGGGCGATCCTTCCTCACTGCCTGCGCTGGCCGCGCTGCTGGAGAATCTGCCGCCGCACAGCGCCGGGCGCGCTTTCGTCCGCGTCGACAGCACCGCCGACGTGATTGATCTGAGAAAACCGGCCGGCGTTGAGGTGAATTGGATCGTTGGCGGCACGGAGAACACCAACGACCTGATCGCCCGTTTCCGCGCACAATCCCTGCCGCAGGGCGAAACGCACTTTTGGCTCGCCGGTGAAGATCGCCTGGTGGTAGAGCTGCGCCGTTACCTGCGCCGTGAACGTCAATGCGATCGTAATCGTCTTTATGCCGTACCTTACTGGCGTGAGGGGCTAAATGAAGAGGGTTACCACAATAAACGGCATGAAATCATGGATAATATTGACGACTAACGGCTGTATTTTCCTTTATTAACCGCATGCTAAATAAGTAAACACGACTTTTCTCATATCTAACGTTAAAAATTGGCGTTATTGCGTAAAAGTAAGTAAATAAAACCGCACCCCGTGCGGTTTTTTTGTTACCCTGATCACATAAAGCAAGCAATTGCTTTCTCAGATAAAAACAACATCACACCGGCGCCGTGGGTGTATCCTAATATAAAATACCTACTGGAAACGCAGAGTTGCCGCATCACGGCGACCGGCGCTGACGGGCTACGCTGTTTGAGAAGGAGTGCCACCCTCATGAAGTCGCAACACGATCCTGGCCGATCCACCAAATCTCGCCACACCGAATACTCGCTGATCTTCCCCATCGCCGCGCTGGTGGTGTTGAATCTGTGGAGCAGCACCACTTACTTTCCGCTGATCGTCGGCATCAATATTCTCGCGCTGGTGGGGATCCTCAGCAGCGCCTTCAGCGTGGTGCGCCACGCCGACGTGCTCGCCCACCGTTTGGGGGAACCCTACGGCTCGCTGATCCTCAGCCTGTCGGTGGTAATCCTCGAGGTCAGCCTGATCTCGGCGCTGATGGCCACCGGCGACGCCGCGCCGGCGCTGATGCGCGACACGCTGTATTCCATCATCATGATCGTTTCCGCCGGCCTGGTCGGTTTCGCGCTGCTGCTCGGCGGGCGCAAGTTCGCCACCCAGTACGTCAACCTGGGCGGCATCAAACAGTATCTGATGGCAATTTTCCCGCTGGCGGTGATCGTGCTGGTGTTCCCGAGCGCGCTGCCGGGCGGTAACTTCAGCACCGGGCAGGCGCTGTTGGTGGCGCTGATCTCTGCCGCCATGTATGGCGTGTTCCTGGTGATCCAGACCAAAACCCACCAGAGCCTGTTCGTGTATGAGCATGAAGACGACGATGGCGACCCGCATCACGGCAAGCCCTCTTCGCACAGCAGCGCCTGGCATGCCGCCTGGCTCGTCGTGCACCTGATCGCGGTTATCGCCGTCACCAAGTTCAACGCCAATCCGCTGGAAGGCCTGCTGACCAAGATGAATGCGCCGGCGCAGTTCACCGGTTTCCTGGTGGCGCTGCTGATCCTGTCGCCTGAAGGGTTGGGCGCGCTGCGCGCCGTGTTGAACAATCAGGTGCAACGCGCCATGAACCTGTTCTTCGGTTCGGTGTTGGCGACCATCTCCCTGACGGTACCGGCGGTCACCATCATCGCCACCCTGACCGGGCAGACGCTGATCTTCGGGCTGCAAACGCCGCATATCGTGGTGATGTTGACGGTGTTGCTGCTGTGCCAGCTGTCGTTCTCGACCGGCCGCACCAACGTGCTGAACGGTACCGCCCACCTGGCGCTGTTCGCCGCCTACATGATGACTATCTTCGCCTGATCAAAAAGGGGCGCACACCGTGCGCCCCTGTCTTCGTTATACCGAGAAGAATATCGCCGCGGCGATCCCCCCGAACAAAATCCACTTGATGATGTAATAACCGGTGCGGTTCCAGGCCTTCAGGCGTTTCCCCACCCGGCGTATCGCATAGATGTATTTGAACATCTTGTTGACGCCGCCGGTGCGATCGCCCTCTTCGTTCGGCGCGGTGGCGGCGCTCATCAGATTGCGCCCCAGCCAGTGGTTCACCGCCTGCGCCCAGCGGTAGCGCATCGGCCGTTCGATGTCGCAGAACAGGATCAGACGATTCTGCCCGCTCTGATTTTCCGCGTAGTGCAGGTAAGTTTCATCGAACATCACGCCTTCACCGTCGCGCCAGCTGTAGCGCTCGCCGTCCACCTCGATGAAGCAGCGGTCATCGTTGGGGGTAATCAGCCCCAGGTGATAACGCAGCGAACCGGCGTAAGGATCGCGGTGGCGCGGCAAACGGCTGCCGTCCGGCAGTTCGGCGAACATCGCCGCCTTGACCGAAGGCAGGCTGCGCAGCAGTTCCGTGGTCTGCGGGCACAGGGTCATGGCGGAAGGATGGCTGTCCTCATACCATTTCAGATAAAAGCGTTTCCAGCCGGTCTTGAAGAACGAGTTGAACCCGGCGTCGTTGAACTGATCGGACGCTTTGATCTGCTGGATCTCCATCAGCTTCTGTCCTTCGTCGCGGATGGTTTCCCAATTCTCCCGCAGTACCGCCAGCTCAGGGAACTGCTCCGGCTTCAGGTACGGCGTGGTCGGCACGCGGGAAAACAGGTACATAAAGACGTTCAGCGGTGCGGTAAAGGTGGAATGGTCAGACAGCTGTCGCCACACGTTGTAGCGAACCCGCCCGCGGTAATGCACATAGACGACGCATAAAATAAGCAAAATCAGAATGATATATTTCATGTTTGAATCGCATCAAGGAACTCACGCTCAATGCGCCGCGCGGCGCACACCCCAGATAGTGTCCTTTTGGCGGCGCACGCAAGTTGCGCGCCAATCTGGAACCCATTAATCATTAACGCTAACTCAACGAAAATCTATACAAAAAACCACAATAATTTACACAAAGGTTAAACGAGAGGGGAAATTGCGGAGATAAAAAAGGCCGCCGAAGCGGCCTTTCCATTAGCGGATAGGTTAACTGTAAGCGTTGAGCGTGCGCTGGCACAAAGCAGAGCGCACACAGTCCTGTTTCTCAAAGCGGATAACGCCGATCATCTCGTCCTCTTCGAAGCGCTCCAGCGCGTCGCTGAGGCCGGATTTCACGCCGCGCGGCAAGTCGCACTGGGTCACGTCGCCGTTAACGATAACCGTCACGTTTTCGCCCAGGCGGGTCAGGAACATTTTCATCTGGCTGGCGGTCACGTTCTGGGCTTCATCCAGGATAACGACCGCATTTTCGAAGGTGCGTCCGCGCATATAAGCGAACGGCGCAATCTCTACCTTGCCGATTTCCGGGCGCAGGCAGTACTGCATAAAGGAAGAGCCTAAACGGCGCACCAGAATGTCATACACCGGGCGGAAATAAGGCGCGAATTTCTCGGAGATATCACCCGGCAAGAAGCCAAGGTCTTCATCCGCCTGCAAAACAGGACGGGTAACGATAATCCGATCCACCTCTTTATGGATCAGCGCCTCCGCCGCCTTGGCGGCGCTGATGAATGTTTTGCCACAGCCGGCTTCGCCGGTGGCGAAGATCAGCTGCTTATTCTCTATGGCTGATAAGTAATGACCCTGAGCTTCGGTTCTAGCCTCGATGGGTGAGCTATCGCGCTTGTCTCGCGCCATGCCGATAGACTCGACTCCCCCCATTTGCACCAGCGAGGTCACAGACTCTTCTTCCAGCTGGCGATGACTACGAGCGTCACGACGAATAACGCGTTTCGCTTCACGACGTGCTTTGATCACTGCTTTCTGTCTACCCATAGTGGCACCTTACAGTTTGTTTCACCTACCGCAACGGCCGGGCCGCGCGATTATGTTTCACACACGTATTAGGTTTTGGCCTCCTCCGAACCAATAAGAGCCAAGGGACAAGGTGAATCGACGGCAACGCTTAAGCGCCGTGTCTTCACGGGACAACGCGGACTGCATCAATAAACGTGGAGTAAAAAGTGATGAGATTCGATAGCGATAAGAGTGCGGGGTTGCCGGTAAAAGAGAGTCGGAGAGAGAACCCTCGTTACAACGAGAAATCAGGGGAGATGTGTTATTTTTTCTTTCCAGCCCAGCCAAGGACTTTACCATTAGCGATCCCCGCAGTGATATTTACAGCTTCAAGCTGTGCACCGTGTGAAAACTACCGCCAGATGATTACAGTATAATGACATTCAATCCCGTCGCGTTATTAAAATGTAAAAAAATTTTATATCTTTTGTTTTCAGTTAGCGCAAAAACACTATATCACGCTCGGCACGTCATTCCAGAAAAATTTTTATCCTATAAATATTAATGAATTACAATTAAAAGCCGCGAATGACACTTTAGTTTCTCGATTAAAATTTGCACAACCCAAAGTCGGCGGGCCCTTCAGATTTTTTAATCCGCAGGCGACGGATTGAATTGAACTCCGTCGCTTAATGTCCCGCACAATAGGCAAGCCAACGTAAAACGAGGCGGAAGATCCCGCCTCGCCATTGCGCACTCAGGCCTTGAGCAAGCCGCTGGCCAAATAGTCGCCGCCCTCTTTCACGCCCGGCAATACGAAGAAATATCCGCCGCCGATCGGCTTGATGTATTCTTCCAGCGCTTCGCCGTTGAGCCTTTTTTGCACCGTCAGGAATCCTTTTTCCAGATCGGCCTGATAGCAGACGAACAGCAGCCCCATTTCCAGCTGCCCGGCATTGGAAACGCCAAGGGAATAGCTGTAGCCACGTCGCAACATCAGGTTACTTTGGCTTTCCGGCGTGCGGGGGTTAGCCAACCGAATGTGCGCGTCCATCGGGATCACCTTGCCGTCGGGATCGTTCGCGTAGTTCGGCTCGTCATGTTCATGCTTCATGCCGAGCGGCGCGCCGCTGTGCTTTTCGCGGCCGAAAATGGTTTCCTGCTCCTGCAGCGGCGTACGATCCCAAAACTCCACGCGGAAGCGAATAATGCGCGCGGCCTGGTAGCTGCCGCCCGCCGTCCACGCCGGCTCGCCGACGTTGTCGCCGACCCACACCACCTTATCCATCAGCGGTTTGTCGTCGGTTTTCGGGTTGGCGGTGCCGTCTTTGAAGCCCAGCAGGTTGATCGGCGTCTCTTTGCCTTTGCTGCGCGCCGCATGCGCGGAGATGAATCCCTCCCGCTTCCAGCGCACGCTGAGCAGATCCGGCGAATGCTTGATGATGTCGCGCAGTGCGTGGATCACCGTTTCATTGGTGTTGGCGCAGATCTGCAGCAGCAGATCGCCGTGGCAAAGCCCGGCATCCAGCGCATCGTTGGGGAAGCGGGTCATTTTCTGCAACCGCAGCGGCTTTTGCGCCTGCAGGCCAAAGCGTTCGTCGAACAGCGATGCGCCGACCGAGACGGTGATGGTCAGGTTGTCCGGATAAATCTCCGGCCCCATGATCCCCGAATCGAGCGGCGGCAATTTGGCGTCCACTTCCGGTGCCTTGCCGCCGTGGGTCAGGAACGCGATGCGGTCAGTCAGCAGCCGGAACAGGCGCTCCAGATCCGCTTTGCTGGTCGCCAGCACGTCGAACGCCACCAGCATCATCGCCGCCTGTTGCGGGGTCAGCACCCCGGCCTGATGGCGGCCATAAAACGGCTGTTTCTGCCAGCGCTCATCCTGCGGCGCCGCCAACGGCTCCGCCGCTTTGTCCGCCGCCTGCACCAGGCGGCTGCCGCCCAGCGCCAGAGCGCTCAGCCCCAGCCCCTGCAGCAAACGGCGGCGTGAAGGGGATGCCGCCTCCTGAGAGTGCGGGTGAGGCCCGTTATTCGGGCCTGCCTTGTTGCTCATAACCGTATGCCTCAGTCCAGACCCAATACGCCGCGCAGTTGGGAAAGGTCTTCCGCCAGCGTGGTGATCGGCCCTTTCAACGCATTGCGGTCGGCATCGGTCAGCTTCTCATAGGACTCATACCCCTCTTTGGTTTGGTACTTCGCCAAAATGGTGTCGACGGTTTTGAAGTTGGCGTCGATCTTGTCCAGCAGCGGCTTGTTGGCCTTGACCAACAGCGGGCGCAGCAGGTTGACGATCTTCTGCGCGCCGTCGACGTTGGCCTGGAAATCCCACAGGTCGGTGCGGCTGTAACGGTCTTCTTCACCGCTGATCTTGCTGGCCGCCACTTCTTCGATCAGCCCGGCTGCGCCGCCCACCACCTTGCTCGGCGGGAAGGTCAGTTCACCCACGCGTTTTTGCAGTTCAACGGTGTCGTGATACAGACGATCGGCATATTTGCCCATGTCCTTGGTCGAGTTGTCGGCAAACAGCGCCTTCTCCAGACGGTGGAAGCCGGTAAAGTTCGGATCCGCCGATTTCTTCTCGTAGTCGTCCTCACGGGCGTCAATGCTGCCGTCCAGATCGGAGAACAGCTCGGCGATCGGCTCGATGCGCTCATAGTGCTGGCGGGTCGGCGCGTACAGCTTGCGCGCTTGTTCCACGTTGCCGGCCTTCACCGCGTCGGTGAACAGCTTGGTCTGTTTCACCAGCCCGTCGACTTCTTTGATAACGTAGACTTTGTATTCGGCGATCGGGCCAACCAGATCCAACGCGTTTGGTTTGCCGTCGGTGGCACCGTTGGTGGCTGCGGTGACGGTCAGTTTGCCTTTCGGGTTGCTCAGCAGCCCGCAGGTCATGTCGTATTCGCCCGCTTCCAGCGTGGCGGTCATTTTCTGGGTGAAGCCCGGCGCGATGTTTTCGCGCTCTTCCACCACCATCACCCCTTTCAGGATTTCCCATTCGACGTTTTTCTGGCTGGTGTTATGCACCACAAACTGCGTCTTGCCGGCCGGCACCGTCAGCTGCATCGGTTCGCACTGCTTGTCGTTGACCGTGACTTTGACCTGCGGCACGTCCGCCGCCAACGCGTCGATGCTCAGCGCAAACGCCGGGATAGCCAGTAATGCTGCGTGCAACGCCTTGCGGCGAAATAACGGAGTAGACATACGAGATTCCCTATTAAACATTAATGATTGATTTTACGTTGCGCCGGGGCCGCTGCCGGCTCCGCGCGCTGCGGCAGGAAAAAGAAAATCAGCGCCGGGATCAGATACAGGAAATAGACGGCCACTTCGCTGACCGTCGGCGCTTCCTGATAACCGAGAATACCTTCCAGCAGGGTGCCGAACAGCGAATGGGTCGACAGGGTGCTGCTGAAATCGAAGGCGATGTCCTGGAAGTGGTTCCACAGGCCGGCTTCGTGGAAGGCGCGGATCGCCCCGGCGGCCAGGCCGGCGGCGACGAACAGAATGAACAGGCTGGTCCATTTGAAAAACTTGGCCAGGTGCAGCTTCACCCCGCCCCAATAAATCATCATGCCCAGCACGATGGCGGCCACCAGGCCGAGCACCGCGCCGATCGGCGCCGCGGCGCCCACGTCTTGCTGGAACGCCGCCAGCAGGAAGAACACCGACTCCAGCCCTTCGCGCGCCACGGCGAAAAACACCATCGCAACCAGCGCCCAACCCTGCCCTTTACCGGCGCTGAGCGCCTGATCGATCGCCCCTTCCAGATGCACCTTGACCGACTTGGACACCTTACGCATCCAGAACACCATATAGGTGAGGATCACCACCGCCACCACCGCCACGATGCCCTCGAACAGCTCCTGCTGTTTCTGCGGGAACTCGCCGGTGGTTTCATTGATGAAGATGCCGAGCGCCAGACACAGCGCCGCAGCGACAATCACGCCGATCCACACCGCGCCCAGCCATTGGCTGCGCTGCGTGCGCTTCAGGTAGCTGGCGATCAGGCTGACGATCAGCGCGGCCTCCAGCCCCTCACGGAACATGATAAGAAAGGGAACGAACATAAATAATCACCCCTGAAAAGACCGCGGCGGCAGAGACGGTGGTTGCGAAATGAGCCGCGGCGACTATGTAAAGAAACGTAAAAACCAACGAGAGTGATTATCATTCTGCCAAGAATAAATACAAGAGGCATGACGGTGATTTTTTCTAATCAAATGTCGCCAGGTGTTACAGCTGGATGACGGCGATCGGCAGACAAAAAAAAGGGGCGCTCTGCGCGCCCCTTACCGACTGACATCGAACGGCGTTACACCGTTTTGTACTCGGCTTCCGCCTGATCGAAACGCTCGGTCATGGTGGCGGAAGGCTGGCGGCCCATCAGGCTCACCACCACGATGGCGAGGCAACCCAGGATGAAGCCAGGGATGATTTCATACAGCCCCAGCCATTCGTACTGTTTCCAGACGATCACCGTCACCGCACCGACCAGCATACCGGCCAGCGCGCCGTTGCGGGTCATGCGCGACCACATCACCGAAATCAGCACCACCGGACCGAAGGCGGCGCCGAAACCGGCCCAGGCGTAGCTCACCAGGCCCAGCACGCGGTTCTCCGGGTTGGCCGCCAACGCGATGGCGATCAAGGCCACCACCAGCACCATCACGCGGCCGACCCACACCAGCTCGCGCTGGCTGGCGCCTTTACGCAGGAACGCCTTGTACAGGTCTTCGGTGATCGCGCTGGAGCACACCAGCAGCTGGCAGCTCAGGGTACTCATGACCGCCGCCAGAATCGCCGACAGCAGCACGCCTGCTACCCATGGGTTGAACAGCAGCATCGCCAGTTCGATGAACACGCGTTCCCCGTTCTGCGACACGTTACCGGCTTGATCCGGGTTGTTGGCGAAGTAAGCAATACCGAAGAAACCGACGGCGATGGTGCCGGCCAGGCACAGGATCATCCAGGTCATGCTGATGCGACGCGCGCTGCGGATGGTGCGGTGAGAATCCGCCGCCATGAAACGCGCCAGGATGTGCGGCTGGCCGAAGTAGCCCAGGCCCCACCCCAGCAGCGACAGGATGGCGACGAAGTTCAGCCCTTTCAGCATGTCGAGGTTGGCCGGGTTCTGCGCCTGGATCACCAGCATCGAGGTATCGATGCCGCCGACGGCGAAGATCACGATCACCGGCGTCAGGATCAGCGCGAAAATCATCAGGCTGGCCTGCACGGTGTCGGTCCAGCTTACCGCCAGGAAACCGCCGATAAAGGTGTAGAGGATGGTCGCCGCGGCGCCGGCCCACAGGGCGGTTTCGTAGCTCATGCCGAAGGTGCTTTCGAACAGGCGCGCGCCGGCTACGATGCCGGAGGCGCAGTAAATGGTGAAGAACACCAGGATGACGATGGCCGAGATCACGCGCAGCAGCTTGCTGTTGTCTTCAAAGCGGCTGGTGAAATAATCCGGCAGCGTCAGGGCGTTGTTGTTGGCTTCGGTATGTACGCGCAGCCTTCCTGCCACCAGCTTCCAGTTCAGGTAAGCGCCGATGGTCAGGCCGATGGCGATCCAGCTTTCGGAGATGCCGGAGAGGAAGATGGCGCCCGGCAGGCCCATCAGCAACCAGCCGCTCATGTCGGAAGCGCCGGCGGACAGCGCGGTCACCACGCTGCCCAAACTGCGGCCGCCGAGAATATAGTCATCAAAGTTGTTGGTTGCCCGGTAGGCAAGCAGGCCGATCAGCACCATCCCGAAAATGTACACCAGGAAGGTCACCAGCATAGGTGTGCTCATTGTCATTTAATTCTCCACTTTCATTATTATTCGCGTTTCGCTCCGGCCAAGCCGGCGCCGGTAAACCCACGCGCAATGCATTTCACTGGCCGCCGCACCGGAACGTGGCGCAGCCTGCGAGCAAGTGCAGGTAAAATAGTTTCTGCCCGTAATTGTTGACCGTCGGTTATCCTAGATGAGCCTTTCATCAACCAACAAGATATTTAACAACAAAGTTACACAAAGTTTACCCTGCGTCACATTTACCGGGCCCAAAGGTTGCACTCACGACAAGCAAAATGAGTTGCACCTGGTTATTACCCTTATATACCGCAAGGTAAAGCGTCTGCGGCAGCATAAACCCCGCCGCATTCGCTCAATAACGCAACATTCGTGCCAACTGGCCATGTTAAAAAATCGATGAAACTCACACTTCGCTCATCAGCCTGATTTAACAAGGTTGCACAAAGTTGCAACATGCAGGATATTGTCTGCATTCTTGACACCACACATCTCACGAACCTATCCCAACAGGCTTTCCGGCCTGCTGTTTGTCTAGCCTGATGGGATAGGTTCTAAACACAGGAGTTGGATTGGCATGGGCACTACCACAATGGGCGTGAAACTCGACGAGGCAACACGCGACCGGATCAAGAGCGCCGCACAGCGCATCGATCGCACGCCGCACTGGCTCATCAAGCAGGCCATCTTTAATTACCTCGAGCGTCTCGAGAGCGGTTCCGATATTCCTGAAATTCCAGCGCTGGCCGCTGCGGGCCAGCCTGAAGCGGACGACATTATGCCGCAAGCGCAGGAAGAGTCACACCAGCCATTCCTCGATTTTGCCGAACAAATTCTGCCGCAGTCGGTTACCCGCGCCGCCATCACCGCCGCCTATCGTCGCCCGGAGACCGAAGCGGTGCCGATGTTGCTCGAACAGGCGCGATTACCCGCCGATCTTGCACAGGCCACTCACAAAATGGCCTATGGTATCGCCGAGAAGTTGCGTAACCAAAAAAGTGCAAACGGCCGCGCCGGCATGGTGCAAGGTCTGCTGCAAGAGTTTTCCCTCTCTTCGCAGGAAGGCGTGGCGCTGATGTGCCTGGCGGAAGCGCTGCTGCGCATTCCAGACAAACCGACCCGCGATGCCCTGATCCGCGACAAGATCAGCAACGGCAACTGGCACTCGCACCTCGGGCGCAGCCCGTCGCTGTTCGTCAACGCCGCGACCTGGGGCCTGCTGTTCACCGGCAAGCTGGTGTCCACGCATAACGAAGCCAATCTGTCCCGTTCGCTGAACCGCATTATCGGCAAGAGCGGCGAACCGCTGATCCGCAAAGGCGTGGACATGGCGATGCGCCTGATGGGCGAACAGTTCGTGACCGGCGAAACCATCGCCGAAGCGCTGGCCAACGCGCGCAAGCTCGAAGAAAAAGGCTTCCGCTACTCCTACGACATGCTGGGCGAAGCCGCCCTGACCGAAGCCGACGCGCAGGCCTACCTGGTTTCCTACCAGCAGGCGATCCACGCCATCGGCAAAGCCTCCAACGGCCGTGGCATTTATGAAGGCCCCGGCATCTCCATCAAGCTGTCCGCCCTGCACCCGCGCTACAGCCGCGCGCAGTACGAACGCGTCATGGAAGAGCTCTACCCGCGCCTGCTGTCGCTGACCCTGCAGGCACGCCAGTACGATATCGGCATCAACATCGATGCCGAAGAGGCCGACCGCCTGGAGATCTCGCTCGATCTGCTGGAGAAGCTGTGCTTCGAACCGCAGCTGGCCGGCTGGAATGGCATCGGCTTCGTGATCCAGGCCTACCAAAAACGTTGTCCGTTCGCCATCGACGCGGTGATCGACATGGCGCAACGCAGCCGCCGTCGCCTGATGATCCGTCTGGTGAAGGGCGCCTACTGGGACAGCGAAATCAAACGCGCCCAGATGGACGGCCTGGAAGGCTACCCGGTCTACACCCGCAAGGTCTATACCGACGTTTCTTACCTGGCCTGCGCCCGCAAGCTGCTGTCGGTGCCGAACCTGATCTATCCGCAGTTCGCGACCCACAACGCCCATACCCTGAGCGCCATCTATCATCTGGCCGGCAACAACTACTACCCTGGGCAGTATGAGTTCCAGTGCCTGCACGGCATGGGTGAGCCGCTGTACGAGCAGGTGGTGGGTAAAGTGGCCGACGGCAAACTGAACCGCCCTTGCCGCATCTATGCGCCGGTCGGCACCCATGAAACGCTGCTGGCTTACCTGGTGCGCCGCCTGCTGGAAAACGGCGCCAACACCTCGTTCGTCAACCGCATCGCCGATGCCACCCTGCCGCTCGACGAGCTGGTGGCCGATCCGGTCAGCGCCGTGGAAACGCTGGCAGCCAGCGAAGGCCAGATTGGCCTGCCGCATCCGCGTATTCCGCTGCCGCGCGAGCTGTACGGCGAGAAACGCACTAACTCCAGCGGTCTGGATCTGTCCAACGAACAGCGTCTGGCCTCGCTCTCCAGCGCCCTGCTCACCAGCGCCAGCCATCCGTGGCGCGCGGAACCGATCATCGACGCCGAATTGGATCAGGGCGTGGAGCAACCGGTAATCAACCCGGCCGAGCCGGGCGATGTGGTCGGCTACGTGCGTGAAGCCACCGAAGGCGAAGTCAGCCGTGCGCTCGACGCCGCCGCGGCCGCCGGCCCAATCTGGTTCGCTACGCCGCCGACGGAGCGCGCCGCGATCCTCGAACGCGCCGCCGAGTTGATGGAGAGTCAGCTGCAAAGCCTGCTGGGCATTCTGGTGCGTGAAGCGGGTAAAACCTTCAACAACGCCATCGCCGAAGTGCGCGAAGCGGTGGACTTCCTGCACTACTACGCCGGCCAGGTGCGCGACGATTTCGCCAACGACAGCCACCGTCCGCTGGGCCCAGTGGTCTGCATCAGCCCGTGGAACTTCCCGCTGGCGATCTTCACCGGCCAAATCGCCGCGGCGCTGGCGGCGGGCAACAGCGTGCTGGCCAAACCGGCCGAGCAAACGCCATTGGTCGCCGCGCAGGCGGTGCGCATCCTGCTGGAAGCCGGCATTCCGCAAGGCGTGCTGCAGCTGCTGCCGGGCCAGGGTGAAACCGTCGGCTCAACGCTGGTCAACGATGCCCGCGTCCGCGGCGTGATGTTTACCGGTTCCACCGACGTCGCCGGCATTCTGCAGCGCAGCATCGCCGGTCGCCTGGATCCGCAAGGCCGTCCGACGCCGCTGATCGCCGAAACCGGCGGCCTGAACGCCATGATCGTCGACTCTTCGGCCCTGACCGAACAAGTCGTCACCGACGTGGTGGCCTCCGCCTTCGACAGCGCCGGCCAGCGCTGCTCCGCGCTGCGTATCCTGTGCATTCAGGAAGACGTGGCCGAGCACACGCTGCAAATGCTGCGCGGCGCGATGGCCGAATGCCGCATGGGCAACCCGGAGCGCCTGTCTACCGACGTGGGCCCGGTGATCGACGCCGAAGCCAAAACCGGCATCGAACGCCATATCCAGGCGATGCGCGCCAAAGGCCGCAAGGTGTACCAGGCCGCCAAAGGCAGCGCGCAGGATGAGAAAGAGTGGGCGCGCGGCACCTTCATCAAACCGACGCTGATCGAACTCGACAGCTTCGACGAGCTGCAAAAAGAGATCTTTGGCCCGGTGCTGCACGTGGTGCGCTTCCAGCGCAACAATCTGGACGCGCTGGTCGATCAGATCAACGCCGCCGGTTATGGCCTGACGCTGGGCATTCACACCCGTATCGATGAAACCATCGCCCGGGTGACCGAACGCGCCAAGGTCGGCAACCTGTACGTCAACCGTAACATGGTTGGCGCGGTAGTCGGCGTACAGCCGTTCGGCGGCGAAGGCCTGTCGGGCACCGGCCCGAAAGCCGGCGGCCCGCTGTACCTGTACCGTCTGCTGGCTAACCGTCCGGACGACGCGCTGCAGCGTACGCTGCACCGTCAGGACGACGAGCGCCCGATGGAAGCCACCGCGCGGCCGCAGCTGTTGGGCGCGCTGCAATCGCTGGAGAAATGGGCGGTCACCAGCCAACACGGCGAACTGGCGGCATTGGCGCAGCGCTATGCGGAGCTGGGCCAGGGCGGCACCGTACGTCCGCTGCCGGGCCCGACCGGCGAGCGCAATACCTATGCCCTGCTGCCGCGTGAACGCGTGCTGTGCCTGGCGGATAACGAAGCCGACGCGCTGATCCAGTTGGCCGCCGTGCTGGCGGTCGGCAGCAGCGCGCTGTGGCCGGAAGCGGAACTGCAGCGCAATCTGTTCCGCCGCT
Source organism: Serratia sp. 2880STDY5682894 (assembly GCF_001537385.1). Classification (NCBI taxonomy): domain Bacteria; kingdom Pseudomonadati; phylum Pseudomonadota; class Gammaproteobacteria; order Enterobacterales; family Yersiniaceae; genus Serratia; species Serratia sp. 2880STDY5682894. The sequence continues at coordinate 291,203 of NZ_FCJA01000007.1, forward strand.
TGCCGAACGATGTGCAGGCGCGCATCGCCTTCAGCAAAGACTGGCAGCAGGACAAGGTCGAGTTCGACGCCGCCATCTACCACGGCGATGCCGACCAGCTGCGCACCCTGTGCGAGCAGATCGCGCAGCGCGGCGGCGCCATCGTCTCGGTGCAGGGCTTCGCTCACGGTGAAACCAACATCCTGTTGGAACGCCTGCTGATCGAGCGTTCGCTGAGCGTCAACACCGCCGCCGCCGGCGGTAACGCCAGCCTGATGACCATCGGTTAACGCATCGTCAAGGCGGCCGTGCATGGCCGCCTGATTGGCTCACCGCTACGCAAACCCTGCACTTGTGCAGGGTTTTTTATTGCCCGCAGCCCGGTCAGCCGTTAGCGTCTTGCTATCCTGGCATGAGGATGCGGCGCCTCATGGGCGATAACAACAGGGTGAACTCAGAACGAATTAGTCTGCTTGCAAACCGTGGCAGAACGCTACTCGTCGCATTGACTCTCGGGTTCGGCAACATCCGGGATACGGTAGCCGCAGCGGATTTCTCGCCGCCGCCGCGCGAAACGCATTGTTGAAAAAGGAGTGAATGCGAACGGGGGAAGCTCCCCCGCCGTCTTATTGATTCAAGAATTTGTCGAGGAATTGCTGGGTACGCTGGTGCTGCGGGTTGGCGAACAGCGCTTTGGCCGGGCCCTGTTCAACGATGCGGCCGTGGTCCATAAAGATAACCCGGTCCGCCACGTCGCGGGCAAAACTCATCTCATGGGTGACGATCACCATGGTGCGTTTCTCTTCCGCCAGTGAGCGCATGGTATTGAGCACTTCCCCCACCAGCTCGGGATCGAGCGCCGACGTCGGCTCATCGAACAGAATCACCTCCGGCTGCATCGCCAGCGCGCGCGCAATAGCCACCCGCTGCTGTTGGCCACCGGACAGCCGCCGCGGATAAGCCTGCTCCTTGCCGCTTAGTCCCACCTTGGCCAGCAACGCGCGAGCGCGCTGTTCCGCGCTGGCCTTCGCCTCGCCCTTGACGACCACCGGCCCTTCGATGATGTTTTCCAACACCGAACGGTGCGGGAACAGGTTGAAGTTCTGGAACACGAAACCGACCTGCTGACGCAGCGCTCGTACCTGATTTTTCTGTTTGCTCAGCGGCTTGCTGCCGTCGATCAGGATATCGCCGACGCGAATGGTGCCGGAATCCGGCTCCTCCAGCAGGTTAATGCAGCGCAATAAGGTGGTTTTCCCCGAGCCGCTCGGCCCGATGATCGCCACCACTTCGCCGGCGTCCACCGCCAGATCGATCCCATGCAGTACCGTCTGACCCTTGAACTGCTTGGTCAATTGCTTAACTTCAATGGCACTCATGCGCTACTCCTGATCCTGGCGATTAACGTGGGCTTCCAGACGGTTTTGCAGCGCGGAAAGCAGGGTCGCCATCACCCAGTAAATCAGCGATGCCGCCAGGTACATGGTGAACACTTCCAGCGTGCGCGAGGTGATCAGCTGCGCCTGACGGAACAGTTCCGGCACCTGAATGGTGGCGGCCAGCGAGGTGTCTTTCACCAGGCCGATGAAGCTGTTGCCCAGCGGCGGCAAGGCGGTGCGCGCCGCCTGCGGCAGGATCACTCGGCGCAGGGTTTGCCAACGGGTCATGCCGATGCTGGCGGCGGCTTCCCACTGCCCTTTGTCGATCGACGAAATCGCCGCACGCAGCGTTTCCGAGGTGTAGGCGGCGGTATTGAGCGACAGGCCAATCAGCGCCGCCGGGAAAGGATCGAACTCGATGCCGAACTGCGGCAGACCGTAATAGATCATAAACAGCTGGGCGATCAACGGCGTACCGCGGAACAGCGACACGTAGATACGCGACAGCCACGACAGCGGCCACAGCGGCGAAAGGCGCATCAGCGCCAGCAGAAAACCGAGCAGCAACCCCAACGCCATGCCGCCCAGGCTGAGCTGAAGCGTCAGTATTGCGCCCTTCAGTAAAAATCCGCCTTCATAGAAGGCGGCTTTGACTACGCCCCAGAGGGGCGCTCTAAGTTCGGACTCATAGAGCCC
>NZ_FCJA01000008.1:0-293215 GCF_001537385.1 Serratia sp. 2880STDY5682894
CTTGTCAGTCGTTGTTCCCGGTCAGTGGAGGCGCATTATAGGGAGTTCTCGGCGGGCCGCAACCCCTAATTGCAAAAAACTTTTCAAGCGCGGGTTTTTTCGGCAAAACGCTGGCCAAACCCGCATTTTTGTCACTTTTCGTACTGGATCTGGCTAAATTCCTGGGCGAAACGGTCGACCTGCTGCCAATCGGTGTACTCCACTTCCTTACTGGTATCCGTTTCACCGCCCGTCATACGCATAATAAATTGAATCATGATGCGGTCGAACCAGCGATAGCGCGGATAACGCAATGCGCCGGCAAACACCGCGCACTGTTTTGGCTGCCACGGCGAGGCCAGCAGGAACTTGCGAGTATAAGCGTTGGTTTGCGGCGAGCGCTTTTCCGGTTTACGCGCGGTCAGGTTCACGGCAAAGAACGCGCTCGGCATTCGATTCAGTTGCTCGGCATGACGCTTGACGAATTTATCCAGCGCCGGGTTAAAGTGCCCGTAACGGATAGAAGCGCCGATCATCACCTGCTGATACTGGCTAAGATCGACCTGTTCCGCCTGCAGCAGATCGATCACCTCACAACGCAGCGTGTCCTGCAGCTTGCTTGCTATATAAGAAGCGATAGCGCGTGTTTGCCCGTCACGGCTCGAATAAAGTATCAATGCCTTCATGGCGTACTCCTTATATCAGGCTCACTCACGCCAGAAGGTTGGCGTGAACAGCACCAGCAATGTGAACACTTCCAGGCGCCCGAACAGCATCGTCACCACCAGGATCCACTTGGCCGCCGCCGGCATCGTGGTGAAGTTATCCGCCACTACGCCCAAGCCGGGGCCGAGGTTATTGAGCGTTGCCGTCACTGCGGCGAACGCGGAAAAGTCGTCAACGCCGGTGGCAATGATCGCCAGCATGCTGACGATAAACACCAGCGCATAGGCAGAGAAGAATCCCCATACCGCCTCCAGGATGCGTTCCGGCAGCGCGCGGTTGCCCAATTTGATGGTATAGACCGCGTTGGGGTGCACCAACCTTTTCAACTCGCGCGATCCCTGCAGGTACAGAAGCAGGATACGGATCACCTTCAGGCCACCGCCGGTCGAGCCGGCGCAACCGCCGATGAACGCCGAGCACAGCAACAACATAGGCAGAAACAGCGGCCACTTGGCGATGCTGTCGGTCGTAAAACCGGCCGTGGTCGCCATCGATACCACCTGGAAGAACGCCTGATTGAGCGTTTCCATACCGCTCTTATAGACGCCATGCCCCCAGAGCACCAACGTGCATACCATCACCAACGTCAACTGGACGAAGATGAACATGCGGAATTCAGGATCGCGCCCATACACCTTCAGACTGCGACCGCTTAGCAAAGCGAAGTGCAGGCCGTAGTTACAGCCGGAAATCAACAGGAACACAGCGATGATGGTGTTGATGGTCGGACTGGCGTAATAACCGATACTGGCGTCGTGGGTAGAAAAACCGCCGATGGCGATGGTCGAGAAACTGTGGCCGATGGCGTCGAACACCGACATCCCAGCCCCCCAGAGCGCCAGCGCACAGGCGACGGTCAGCAACACATAGATTAGCCACAGGGTTTTGGCGGTTTCGGCGATGCGTGGACGCATCTTGTTGTCTTTCAGCGGCCCGGGCATTTCCGCCCGATACAGCTGCATGCCGCCGACGCCGAGTATCGGCAGTATCGCCACCGCCAACACGATGATCCCCATGCCGCCCATCCATTGCAGCATTTGGCGATAGAACAGAATGGCCTTCGGCAGCGAGTCCAATCCCACCAGCGTCGTCGCACCGGTGGTTGTCAATCCCGAGAAGGATTCAAAGAAGGCGTCGGTCAGCGACAGGTTGGGCCGTTCCGAAAACAGGAACGGCAATGCCCCCACGCTGCCCAGCACGGTCCAGAACAGCACGACGATCAGGAAGCCTTCCCGGGGCTTCAGCTCGTGTTTCTGTTTGCGGTTCGGCCACCACAGCATCAGACCGATGGTCAGCGCCACGAAGAAGGTTTGGCTGAATGCACGCCCCGCCCCATCGCGGTAAATCAATGCCACCAGGCCGGGAATAAACATCGTCCCGGAGAACAGGATGACCAGCAGACCAACGATACGGGTTATGGCGCGAAAATGCATTTCAGCACGATCCTTAGCAATTCAATTGGGAGGAATTATTGCGAAATGGGGGTTAATTGCAAATTACCGCGACTGAGATCACGCAATTTATTTCCAAACAGCTCGACCTCGGTGGCCGGCAAGGCCAGATGCAGCACGACGGCGGCGCCGTATTCGCCCTGCAGGATCCGGCCTGCGGTTTGCTGCAGCAAGTTCTCCACCAGCGCCAACTGCGCATAGTCGCACTGCAAGATATATTCTGCTTCCGGCACCTTTTGTACCAACGCCAACTGCTTCAACGCCTGTTGAACACCGTTGCCATAGGCTTTCACCAGCCCGCCGGTGCCCAGCTTGACGCCGCCATAGTAACGAACGACCACGGCGGTCACTTCGCCGATACCGCTGCCCATCAGCTGCGCGAGGATCGGTTTGCCGGCGGTGCCCGACGGTTCTCCATCGTCGGAGAACCCCAGCTGCTGCGAGTCATCGGGGCTGCCGGCGACGAATGCCCAACAATGGTGCCGCGCCGCCGGGTGCTCATCCCGCACCTGCTGAATAAACGCCTTTGCCGCTTCTACCCCGCTGGTCGGCGCCAGCAGGGTGATAAAACGGCTCTTCTTTATTTCTTCGGTAAAGCAGGTCGCTTCCGCCGGTATCGGGTACGGCCGCATCAGGCCAGGTTCAGATCGCGCGTCATGTTCTCGATGCGCTTTTCGTGGATCACAATGTTGTCTTCGATGCGGATGCCGCCGTACGGCTTCAGCGCATCGATGCGATCCCAGGCGAAGTGCTGCTTGAACTCACCGCTGCGCCACGGCGCCAACAGAGAGTCGATGAAGTACAGACCCGGCTCGATGGTCAACACCATGCCCGGCTGCAACACGCGAGTGCAGCGCAGGAACGGATACTTGGACGGCGCCGCCAGATGGGTGCCTTGCTCGTCCTGCATAAAGCCGGCGGCGTCGTGCACCTGCAGGCCCAGCGGGTGGCCCAGCCCGTGCGGCAGGAACGGCGTAGTGATACCCGTTTCAACCATCGCCTCTTCGCTGAGGCCGTTCACCAACTTGTGATTCTTGAGCAGCTTGGCGATGCGCTGGTGCATCTGCTCATGGTAGTCGGTATAACGCACGCCGGTTTTGATGGTGTCGATCAACGCCAGCTGCTCACCGTTGAGATCTTTCACCAAGTGGGCGAACTCGCTGCCGCTTTGCGCCGCGTAGGTGCGGGTCAGATCGGCTGCGTAGCCGTTATATTCCGCGCCGGCGTCGATCAGGAAACTCAGGGATTCGGCCGGCGGCTGATGATCCAGCTTGGTGTAGTGCAGCACCGAAGCGTGTTCGTTCAGCGCCACGATGTTGTCGTAAGGTACGTCGGTATCGCGGTGGCCGGTCGCCGTCAGGTAGGCCAGGTTGATGTCGAACTCGCTCATGCCGGAGAGGAAGGCCTCATGCGCCGCACGATGGCCGGTTACCGCCGTCTTCTGCGCTTCGCGCATGCAGGCCAGCTCATAGCCGGTTTTGATCGAACGGTGGAAATCCAGGTAGTTCAACACCGCTTTCGGGTTGATGTTCTCGGAAGGGATGCCGAGATCGCGGGCGCGCTGTTGCGCATAACCGATATAGCCCACGCGCTCGCGCTGCGGCGGAAGCTGCTGGGCGATGGCGTCGGCGTTGGCCAGCGGCATCAATTCAAGGGATTTGGTCCAGAAACTGTCCGGCAGCGGCTCTACGCTGTGCCAGTAGTCAACCGGGGAGTAGAACCACAGCTTCGGCTTGTTAACACCGTCGATCCACAACCAGCAGTTCGGCACCGACGTCACCGGCACCCAGGCTTTGAAATGCGCGTTCACTTTGAACGGATAGCTATGGTCGTCCAAAAATACCTTTTGCAGTTCTCCGGAGTGAATCAGCAGCGCATCCAACTTGTTGCGCTCCAGCACTTCGCGCGCGCGTTTTTGCAGCTCTGCCAGGTGGTCGTTATACAAAGAAGCCAGCGTTTCCATCACAGTACCCTTATGCCTTAGCACGAAAGAAGCCATCTTAACACAGCGCTCCGACGCACCAACCTCATCGCGTTGGGCATGCGGAGCAGCTCGCAATTCCCTGCAAATGCCGTTACATCCGCAGTTTAACCATTAGCCAACCGGCCAGGCCGAGCACCGCTATCGCCAGCGCCCACAGGCCATGGTGCTCCAACAACACCGCGCCGGCCGCGGCGACGCCCGCCAGACACTGCTGCAGAAAGCCGCACAGCGCCATCGCATAGGCACCGTACTCTTTGGCGTCGCTGACCGCCATCGCCATGCTGTTGGGAAACAACACCGCCTGGCCAAAAATAGTCAGGCAATACAGCGCGATGAACAGCGCCATACCGGAAAGGCCGGCCAGAATGCCGCTCCACCACAATATCAGGATCGCCACCGTCGCCAGGGCCACGATGCCGCTGCCGGTTTGCATCAGTTTTTTCCCGCCGACGCGCGCCACCGTACGGTTCACCGTCAACGCGCCGCTAAAGTAGGCGATGCCGATCACCAAGCCCAGCGCGCCGAACGCCGTGACGTTGAGACCAAAACCCTGTTGCATGACGAACGGGCTCACCTCCTGCAACGTCACCGTGGTGGCGAAACCCAGCCCGCCGACGCAGGCCGGCCAAAAAAATCCCGGCCGCTGCAGGATGGCGAAGTAGGTAGCCGTCATCGCCGGGCGAGGCCCGCGATCGCGCCCCGCCTCCAGCGGCAGCGTCGCCATCAGCGCCAGAATGACCAAACCGGTGGCACCCATCAAGACGAAGCCCATCTGCCAGTGCGAATATTGGCTGAGCAGGCCGCCGACGAACTGACCGCCGCCCAGCGCGGTGATAAAAGCGATAGAGAGCACCGACAGCCGCCGCGCCAACTCGTCACCGCTCCAGTTATCCCGCACGATGATGCGTGCAATGATCGCCGCGCCACCGGCGCCCACACCCTGCAGCGCGCGCAGCACCAGCAGCTGGGCGCCGTTGCTGCACAGCGCCAACAGCCCGCTGCAGCCAATGAAAAGCAGCAGGGAAAGCGTCAGCGGCGCTCGGCGGCCAAAGCGATCGGCAGCCGCGCCCCAGAACAGCACCGGCAAGGCAGCGCCGATGACGAAGATCGAAATGGACAGCTCGGTGGCGCGCCGGCTCATTGCCAACTCGCGCATCACCGTCGGCAGCGAAGGCAGGTACACGGTCGTCGCCATCTGCGCCATAAATACCAACAGACACGCCAGCGTCATGGTTCTGGCGGGAATACTCCATAAGCCGCTGCGTTTGACACAAGCCGCCTTAGTCATGCCTTACCTCGTCTGAATGCTAAATCGCTGCAGGCAAGTGTATGAGGGCCGACAGACTCCAGCAAATGCCGATAGCACATAAAATATAACTTCGTTTTAAATCAAAAAACTAACTTGGCGAGATGTGATCCGACCAGCAAATATGCAATCTCTCATTTGCATATTTTTAACATAAAAACCACACTCCTCATCATCTGGTCATACCAGATCATACGCTGATTCAGGAGATAGACATGCTCTACCAAGGCGAAACATTACAACTGCACTGGCTCGATAACGGCATCGCCGAGCTGGTGTTCAACGCACCGGGCTCGGTCAACAAGCTGGACACCCGCACCGTCGCCAGCCTGGGCGAAGCGCTCACCGTGCTGGAAAACCAGCCTGAGCTGAAGGGGCTGCTGCTGCGCTCCTCCAAAGCCGCGTTTATCGTCGGCGCCGATATCACCGAATTCCTTTCTCTGTTCGCCGCACCGGCTGAAAAGCTGCAAGAGTGGCTGGTGTTCGCCAACAACGTCTTTAACCGGCTGGAAGATTTGCCGGTGCCGACCATTTCGGCCATTAACGGCTATGCGCTCGGCGGCGGTTGCGAATGCATTCTGGCGACCGATTTCCGCGTCGCCTCACCGGACGCGCGCATCGGCCTGCCGGAAACCAAATTGGGCATCATGCCGGGCTTCGGCGGTTCCGTCCGCCTGCCGCGCCTGCTGGGTAACGACAGCGCGCTGGAAATCATCGCCGCCGGCAAAGACGTCAGCGCCAAAGACGCGTTGAAAGTCGGTCTGGTGGATGCGGTAGTGGCACCGGAAAAACTGGCCGAAGCGGCGCTGAAAATGCTGCAACAGGCGATCGACGGCAAGCTGGACTGGCGCGCCGCGCGTCAACCTAAGCTGGAGCCGCTGAAGCTCAGCCCGATTGAAGCAGCGATGAGCTTCACCACCGCCAAAGGCATGGTGCTGCAGACCGCCGGGAAACATTACCCGGCGCCGATGACCGCGGTGAAAACCATTGAAGCTGCCGCCAAGCTGGGCCGCGATGAAGCGCTGAAACTGGAAACCGCCAGCTTCGTGCCGTTGGCGCGTTCCAACGAAGCGCGCGCGCTGGTCGGCATCTTCCTTAACGACCAGTTCGTGAAGGGCCAGGCGAAAAAGCTGGCCAAGAATGTGGATGCGCCGAAACAGGCGGCGGTGCTGGGCGCCGGCATCATGGGCGGCGGCATCGCCTACCAATCGGCGCTGAAAGGCGTGCCGGTGATCATGAAAGACATCAGCGACAAGTCGCTGACGCTGGGCATGAGCGAAGCGGCCAAGCTGCTCAATAAGCAGCTGGAGCGCGGCAAGCTGGATGGCCTGAAAATGGCGCAGGTGCTGTCGACCATTCAGCCGACGCTGGACTACGCCGGCATCGAGCGCGCACAGGTGATCGTTGAAGCGGTCGTCGAGAATCCGAAGGTCAAAGCCGCCGTGCTGTCGGAAGTGGAAAACCTGATCGATGAGGACACCGTTCTGGCGTCGAACACCTCGACCATTCCGATTAATCACCTGGCAAAATCGCTGAAGCGCCCGCAAAACTTCTGCGGCATGCACTTCTTTAACCCGGTACACCGCATGCCGCTGGTTGAAATCATCCGCGGCGAACAGACCAGCGATGACACCATCGCCAAAGTGGTGGCCTACGCCAGCCGCATGGGCAAAACGCCAATCGTGGTGAACGACTGCCCGGGCTTCTTCGTCAACCGCGTGCTGTTCCCGTATTTCGCCGGCTTCAGCCTGCTGCTGCGCGACGGCGCCGACTTCCGTCAGATTGATAAAGTGATGGAAAAACAGTTCGGCTGGCCGATGGGCCCGGCCTACCTGCTCGACGTCGTGGGCATCGACACCGCGCACCACGCGCAGGCGGTAATGGCCGCCGGCTTCCCGGATCGCATGAGCAAAGACTATCGCGACGCCATTGACGTGATGTTCGACAACCAGCGCTTCGGTCAGAAAAATCAATTGGGCTTCTACCGCTACAGCCAGGACAGCAAAGGCAAACCGCGCAAGGACAACGACGAGCAGACCGATGCTCTGCTGGCCGAAGTGAGCCAACCACGCCAGACCATCAGCGACGAAGAAATCATCGCGCGCATGATGATCCCGATGATCAACGAAGTGGTTCGCTGCCTGGAAGAGAAGATCGTCGCCAGCCCGGCGGAAGCCGATATGGCGTTGGTTTACGGCATTGGCTTCCCTCCGTTCCACGGCGGCGCGTTCCGCTACCTGGATACGCTCGGCACCGCCAACTACGTTGAGCTGGCCCAGCGTTACGCACACCTCGGCGCCCTGTATCAGGTGCCGGCCGGTCTGCGCGCCAAGGCCGAACGCAATGAAAGCTACTACCCGGTGGCGACACCGCTGTCCGACGTCGCTACCCGCCAACCGGCATGAGGTCATAAAGATGGAAAACGTAGTTATTGTTGATGCCGTACGCACGCCGATGGGCCGCTCCAAGGGCGGCGCCTTCCGCCAGGTGCGCGCCGAAGATCTTTCCGCTCACCTGATGCGTGAAGTGCTGAGCCGCAACTCGGCGCTGGATGCCGCCGAGATCGATGACATTTACTGGGGCTGCGTGCAGCAGACGCTGGAACAAGGCTTCAACATCGCCCGCAACGCCGCGCTGCTGGCCGAGATCCCGCACCGCGTACCGGCGGTGACCGTCAACCGCCTGTGCGGCTCTTCGATGCAGGCGCTGCACGACGCGGCGCGCGCCATCATGGTCGGCGACGCGCACGTCAGCCTGATCGGCGGCGTGGAACACATGGGTCATGTGCCGATGAACCACGGCGTGGATTTCCATCCGGGGCTGAGCCGCAGCGTGGCCAAAGCCGCCGGGATGATGGGGCTGACCGCCGAAATGCTGGCCAAGATGCACAACATCAGCCGCCAGATGCAGGATGAGTTCGCCGCCCGCTCCCACCAGCGCGCGCATGCGGCGACGCTGGCAGGTTACTTCAAAAACGAGATCATACCGACCAACGGCCACGACGCCGATGGCGTGCTGACCCGTTACGATTTCGATGAAGTCATTCGCCCGGAAACCACCGTCGAAAGCCTGTCGGCCCTGCGTCCGGCGTTCGATCCGGTCAACGGCACCGTCACCGCCGGCAGTTCTTCCGCCCTGTCGGACGGCGCTTCCGCCATGCTGCTGATGAGCGAATCGCGCGCCAAAGCGCTCGGTTTGAAGGCCCGCGCCCGCATCCGCTCGATGGCGGTCGTCGGCTGCGATCCTTCCATCATGGGTTACGGCCCGGTGCCGGCCAGCAAGCTGGCGCTGAAACGCGCCGGTCTGAGCGTGCAGGACATCGATCTGTTCGAGCTGAACGAAGCGTTCGCCGCCCAGTCTCTGCCGTGCATCAAGGATCTGGGACTGATGGACAGCATCGACGACAAGATCAACCTGAACGGCGGCGCCATCGCGCTCGGCCACCCGCTGGGGTGTTCAGGCTCCCGCATCTCGACCACCCTGTTGAACAACATGGAACGTCGCGACGCGCAGTTCGGCCTGGCGACCATGTGCATCGGCCTGGGCCAGGGCATCGCCACCGTCTTCGAACGCGTTTAGCTGTGTCTATCTTGGGATGACCGCGTCACCACTTCAAATCGCGGCATCCCGCCAAGTTTAGTTGCCGTTCTTCCCGCCTGTCAGGGGCGGGTTTTTTATGCCTGAAGTTTGCCGGCGCCCAAATAAAAACGGGGCGACCCTCGGCCACCCCGTTCACTGCGCATCGCCTCTGTCAGATAAACGAAAACGCGTCGCCGAACATATGCGCTTCCAGCGCGCCGCGCTCGGCGCAGAAACGCTCACGGGCGATTTTCGCCATCTCGAAACGCCCGGCGATATAGATATCGTGCTCCGCCAGCGTACCGAAATCCTGCAGCACCGCGCTGAGCACGGTGCCGCTGCGGCCGCGCCATTCGGCTTCCGGCTGCTCGACCACCGGGATCACCTTCAGATTCGGATGCTGCAACGACAGCGCTTCCAGCTCGCTCAAATCGTACAGGTGCTTCAGCTCACGCCCGCCCCAGTAGATCGAAATGTCGCGATCGGGCTGCTGCTCCAACGCGGTCAACAAGATTGAACGCGCGTAAGAGAAGCCGGTGCCGCCGGCGATCAGCACCAGCGGACGGCTGCCCTCTTCCCGCAGCCAGGCGTCGCCGTGCGGCACGTCGACGGTGATCGCCTGCTCTTTCAGGATGCGATCCATCACCGCCATGGCATACAGATTCAGCTCCGAAGCGCCGATGTGCAGCTCGATATAATCTTGCTGCGTCGGGGTAGATGCCAGCGAGAACGGACGCTTGTCGCGCTCGTCCATCACCACCATCAGATATTGCCCTGCCTTGAAAGAAAACGGCTGCTCGGGCACCAGACGTACCCGATAAACCGTATCGGTAATGGCCTCTACCGAGGTCACTTTACAGCTCAATATTGTCATGCGTTCCCTCTGTCGGGTCATCAATGCAAAGCTGAGAACAGGGCCTGACGCTACAGCGTCGGTTCCCTGTCACTGAAGATTGCGAGCTCATCCCAGATTTCGTCGACGCGCGCACGTACCTTTTCATCCATCTGAATCGGACGGCCCCATTCGCGATCGGTTTCACCCGGCCATTTATTGGTGGCGTCCAGCCCCATCTTCGAACCCAGGCCGGAAACCGGCGAGGCGAAGTCCAGATAGTCGATCGGCGTATTCTCCACCAGAACGGTATCCCTTGCCGGATCCATTCGTGTGGTGATCGCCCAAATCACGTCGTTCCAGTCGCGCGCATTGACGTCGTCATCGCAGACGATAACAAATTTGGTGTACATAAACTGCCGCAGGAACGACCAGACGCCCATCATCACGCGTTTAGCGTGGCCGGCGTACTGTTTTTTCATGGTCACTACCGCCAGGCGGTACGAGCACCCTTCCGGCGGCAGATAGAAATCGACGATTTCCGGGAACTGTTTTTGCAGGATCGGCACGAACACTTCATTCAGCGCCACGCCCAGGATCGCCGGCTCATCCGGCGGGCGGCCGGTATAGGTCGAGTGGTAGATCGCGTTGCGGCGCTGGGTGATGTGGGTGACAGTGAACACCGGGAACTGGTCGATTTCATTGTAGTAACCGGTGTGGTCGCCGTAGGGGCCTTCCGGCGCCATTTCACCCGGCTCGATATAGCCTTCCAGCACGATTTCGGCGCTGGCGGGCACTTCCAGATCGTTGGAAAGGCACTTGACCACTTCGGTTTTATTGCCGCGCAGCAGCCCGGCAAAAGCGTATTCAGACAAGGTATCCGGCACCGGCGTGACCGCACCGAGGATGGTGGCGGGATCGGCGCCCAGCGCTACCGCGACCGGGAAACGCTCGCCGGGGTGCGCCTGGCACCACTCCTGATAATCCAGCGCGCCGCCGCGATGCGACAGCCAGCGCATGATCACTTTGTTCTTGCCCAACACCTGCTGGCGATAGATGCCGAGATTTTGCCGTTCCTTATGCGGGCCACGGGTCACCGTCAGCCCCCAGGTAATCAGCGGCGCGGCGTCTTCCGGCCAGCAGTGCATCACCGGAATACGGCCCAGATCGACATCCTCACCCTGCCATACCTGCTCCTGACAAGGCGCGGATCCCAGCACCTTGGTCGGCATGTTCAGCACTTGCTTGAACTTCGGCATTTTGTCGAACAGATCGCGGAAGCCTTTCGGCGGCTCAGGCTCTTTGAGGAACGCCAGCAGTTTGCCGACTTCGCGCAGCGCGCTGATGTCTTCCTGCCCCATGCCCATCGCCACGCGATTGGCGGTGCCGAACAGGTTGCACAGCACCGGCATGTCGTAGCCTTTCGGGTTTTCAAACAGCAATGCCGGGCCGCCCGCCCGCAGGGTGCGATCGGCAATCTCCGTCATTTCCAGGTAAGGATCGATCGGCTGGCTGATGCGTTTTAGTTCCCCTCTCTTCTCCAGCAACGAGAGGAAATCGCGTAAGTCACGGTATTTCATGCTGATCATTATAACGGCCAGTGGGGAGGGCATTATAAGCCCTCTTCACGGTTGTTGCTGCAATTTTGTTAACGCCGCCCGCTGCGGGGTGGCCCTCAGCCGCAGTTGAACGGCACCAGCGTGGCCAGCGCACGCGTATCCTGATATTCGCGCGTCTCCTCGCCGTGGCGGAACACCTTGAAGCCCTGCCCGTTAGCGCTGAAGTAACGCAGCGCATCGCCTTCAACGTGCAGCAGGCTGCCTTCACGCAGCGCCACCACCGATTCACTCGGGTTGACCGCGCAGAACTCCGCCAGGCGCTCGTCACGGGTTTCGCCCATGTGGCCGCTGATATGCGCGTCGATGTAATGCGGGTTGATCTGCACCGGGAACAGCCCCAGAGCCGGCAGCACCACGCTGCAGCGCACCGGCATATCATTGGTGGTACGAATGCTCGGCGTAGCCACGTTGCAACCGGCGCTCCAGCCGACGTAAGGCACCTCACGCTCGCGCACCGCGCGCTGGATAGGCACGATCAGGCCTTGTTCGTGCAGCATTTGGTTCAGCAACCAGGTATTGCCGCCGCTGACCAAAATACACTCCGCCTGCGCGATCGCCGCCGCCGGCGAAGCGGCGTGGTGGATACTGGTGACTTCGATGCCCAGCGTTTGCGCCAGTTCCTGCGCACGCTGGTCGTAGTCATAACGGATCAGGGCGTAAGGGATAAAGACGGCGGATTTGATGCCGCGACGCGCAATCATCGCCAGCAGTTGGCTTTTGGCGTACCCCAGCAGCTCGGCTTCGCCAGACAGCTTGCCGTTGCTCAATAGAAACAGCTCCATTTCTTTCCCCCTCGGTCAAAAACGATGAATAGCGTCACAGCCGGTAGCGCAACGCCTTGCCATACTGTGACGGTAACAAATTTTCAGCCCTCTGTTATACCAGCGCCGTATCGATAAGTGTGTGACCCCTCGCTAATAGCCGCATATTCATAGAGATAGGTGATGTTACACGCTGAAACTTGCATCACTATGTATCCGGAATAGCTTTTGATATGCTTACCGGCTGGCAGAAAGGCATGTGAAATTATGGAATCCTGGTATCTACTTTATTGCAAACGCGGTCAGCTGTTGCGAGCGCAGGAACATCTGGAACGGCAGCAGGTAAACTGCCTCAGCCCGATCATCACGCTGGAAAAGATCGTGCGCGGCAAGCGCATCGCGGTCAGCGAACCCCTGTTTCCCAACTATCTGTTTGTGGAGTTCGACCCGGAGCGCATTCACACCACCACCATCAGCGCCACCCGCGGCGTCAGCCACTTCGTGCGTTTCGGCGCGTTGCCGAGCGTGATCCCGAGCAAGGTGATCGATGAGCTGCGCACGCACGCCAGCGAAACCTATGTCGATCCGGAAACCCCGCAGCCGGGGGATACCGTTCTGATCGTCGACGGCGTATTCGAAGGGCTGCAGGCGATCTACACCGAGCCGGACGGCGAGGCGCGTTCCATGTTGTTGCTGAACCTGATCAACAAACAGGTCAGTCAAAGCATCGACAACCGACAGTTCCAGAAGATGTAATGCAAAAGGCGCCCTCAGGCGCCTTTTTGTTGGCTCAGTTGGCGCTTAACGACGCATCGCGTCGTCGTGCAGCCACTGGGCGACACGCTTGGCGAAGTAGGTCAACACACCGTCGGCGCCGGCGCGTTTGAAGCACATCAACGATTCCATCACCGCAGGTTGTTCTTGCAGCCAGCCGTTCTGAATCGCCGCCATATGCATCGCGTACTCGCCGGACACCTGATAAGCGAAGGTTGGCACGCCGAAGGTATCCTTCACGCGGCGTACGACGTCGAGGTACGGCATGCCCGGTTTCACCATCACCATGTCCGCGCCTTCCTGCAGATCCTGTGCAATCTCCTGCAGCGCTTCGTCGCTGTTGGCCGGATCCATCTGATAGGTCTTCTTGTTGCCGCCCTTCAGGTTGCCGCTGGAGCCCAGCGCATCGCGGAACGGGCCGTAGTAACAGGAAGCATACTTGGCGGAATAGGCCATAATCTGGGTATTCACCAGGCCCTGCAATTCCAGACGATCGCGGATCGCCCCGATGCGGCCGTCCATCATGTCACTCGGCGCCACGATTTCGGCACCCGCTTCGGCATGGGACAGCGCCTGACGCACCAGGATGTCTTTGGTCACGTCGTTAATCACATAGCCCTGCTCATCGATGACCCCGTCCTGCCCATGCGTGGTGTAGGGATCGAGCGCTACGTCGGTCAGAATGCCCAGCTCAGGCACCGCGTCTTTCAGCGCGCGCACCGTGCGCTGCACCAACCCTTCCGGGTTATAGGCTTCTTCCGCATGCAGCGATTTCAGGCCCGGCTCGATCACCGGGAACAGGGAGATCACCGGCACGCCGAGTTTGGCGATGGTTTCCGCTTCTTTGACCAGCAGATCGATCGTCATGCGCGATACGCCCGGCATCGAGGCCACTTCTTCCTGACGGTTGCTGCCTTCCATGACAAACACCGGATAAATCAGGTCGTTGACCGTCAGTTGGTTTTCGGCGACCAGGCGGCGGCTGAAGTCATGACGGCGCACGCGGCGCATACGGCGACCAGGGAAGGTACCCGGAAATGCATAGCTCATAGTTTTCTCCTAGCTCAAACCAGCCGGAATAGCCGGCGGGCGTTCTCATCGGTTTTTTGCCCCAGCCATTGCGGCTCTTCCTGTCGCCAGACGGCGACCTGATGCACGATATGGGGCAGGAAACAGGGTTCGTTGCGGCGAGATGCGGGTTTAGGTTGTAAATCCCGGGGCAACAAATAAGGGGCGTCCGTTTCCAGCAACAGACGCTCGGCCGGGATCTGCGGCAACAGGGCGCGCAATTCCAGGCCGCGCCGCTCGTCGCAGACCCAACCGGTAATCCCGATCGACAGGCCCAGCGACAGGCAGCTTGTTAATTCTTCGGCGGTGCCGGTGAAACAGTGCACCACGGCCGCGGGCAGTTTATCCAACCACGGCGCCAACAGCTCGGCAAAACGTGCGTGTGCGTCGCGGCAGTGGAGAAACACCGGCAGCGCCAACTCCGCCGCCAGCGCCAGCTGCGCGGTGAACGCCGCTTCCTGCTGCGCGGGCGTCGAGAAGTTGCGATTGAAATCCAGGCCGCATTCACCGATCGCCGCCACTTCAGGGCGCGCGGCCAACGCATAAATCTGCTCGGCGGTGTGTTCATCCCAACCGCTGGCGTAGTGCGGATGCACGCCGGCGGTAGACCAACCGTAGCCCGCATGTTGCTGCGCCAGTTCGGCGGCCTCGCGGCTCTCCGCCAGATCGGTGCCGGTAATCAACATCCCCGTCACGCCCGCAACGCGGGCGCGTTCCACCACCGCCTGGCGGTCTTTGGCGAATTGGCTGCTGGTGAGATTAACGCCGATATCAAACATGGTTTTTTCCAAAGCAAAAGCCGCCCAATGGGCGGCTTCGCAATCAATGTGGATCAGGGTGCTGGGGGTTCGTCACCCTCGTCTTCTTCTTCCGCCTGCGGGCGACGTTTACCGGTATAGAAGCGAGCGAAGAACACCCCCACTTCAAACAGCAAATACATCGGTATTGCCAACAGGGTTTGCGAGAACACGTCCGGCGGCGTCAACAGCATGCCGACCACAAACGCGCCGACCAACACATACGGCCGTTTCTTCTTCAGATCTTCCGGCGAGGTGACGCCGCTCCAGCACAGCAGAATGATGGCGACCGGCACTTCGAAGGCGACGCCAAACGCCATAAACAGCGCCATGACGAAATCGAGGTAGTTTTTAATGTCGGTCGCAATGGTCACCCCCATCGGCGCGGTCTTGGCAAAGAAGCCGAAGGCCAGCGGGAACACGATGAAGTAGGCGAAAGCCATGCCGAGGTAGAACAGCAGGCTGCTGGACACCAGCAGCGGCATCATCAGGCGGCGTTCATGCTTGTACAGCGCCGGTGCGATGAATGCCCACACCTGATACAGAATCATCGGCGCTGAGACGAACACCGAGACGATCATGGTCAGCTTGATCGGCGTAAAGAACGGTGACGCCACGTCGGTAGCGATCATGCTCGCCCCGGCCGGCAGCTGCTTGAGCAGCGGCGCAGAGACCAGCTGGTAGATGTCGTTGGCGAAAAACACCAGCACCACGAACACCGCCAGCACGCAAATAATCGAGTTCAATAGCCGCTTGCGCAGCTCTATCAGATGACTGATAAGGGGTTGGGTATCTTCAACAGCCATGTATTAACGATCGCCACTAGGTTGGTGAGACGCTGGGGTTTTATCCGCAACAGGTTCGACAGGTGCCGGCGCGGTTTCCACCGGCGCTTTAGCCTGCTGCGCTGGCACTGGCGCGGCCGGTGACACAGGCGCGACGGCCTCAGGCTCCGCTGCCGGTTTTGGCACGGCGGCGGGCGCGCTGGCGCTGGTTGCCGCTTCCGCCGGCGTCACGCCGTCGTGCAAGGCTTCCGGATCGGTGACCTGCGGGTTATGAATGGTGTTCGCCAGCTCTTCTTTCTCGCCCCGGTAGGTGCGTTTCAATGATTCCGCCGCGTCTTTCAGCTCATCCATTGACGCCTTCAGCTCCGGCGTCAGGTTCTGCAAACCGGCCTGTTCCGCTTTTTTCAGGCTGTCCTGCAGCTCCTGCAGCTTCAGTTCCTGAGACAGTTCGTGCTGCACCGAGGCCGCCAGCGAGCGCAGCGCGCGGATCCAGCCCGACACCGTTCTGACCGCGACCGGCAACCGTTCCGGCCCCAGAACAACCAGGCCGATCACCAGCACCAGCAGCAGCTCACTAAACCCAATGTCAAACACGGTTTATACCTGCTCTTTGTTCTTCGACTCTTCCGGTTTCACTTCCGGCTGCTTATCGGTAATAGGCTTGGCCGAGAAGTCAGCGTCATCCAGGCTGCTTTTCTCAGCCGTGTTGGGGGTCGACGGCGTGTCGTCGCCGATCGCCTTCTTGAAGCCCTTGATCGAGGCGCCGAGATCGGAGCCCAGCGTGCGCAGTTTTTTGGTACCGAACAGCAACACCACGATCACTGCGATGATCAACAATTGCGTAATACTAATACCGCCCATTTTAATTACCTCTAATTTTAAAGGGTCTTTCAAAGCCAGCCCGCATTATAGGGCCGACTTTACCAGAGTGACGAATTAAATCAGGTGGTTCGCTTCCAGCCAATCACCCAGCATACGATGCCGGCGGCCATCATCCAGGCAGGAAACACCTCGATTTGCCCCAGCAGCAACAGCGTGCCGCTTACCAAGAGTGTAGCGCCAACGCCGAACAAATAACGTGACTGCCCCTGACGAACCCGCTGAGCCTGCATTTGGTTGGTCAGCTTATCAACGCTTTGTTGCAACAGTTTATGCTGCTGCAGGCTGTCGTAAAACAGCTCGGGCAGTTCCGGCAGCTTCTCCGCCCAGAACGGTGCTTTTTCTTTCAGCGCGCGCACCACGGCAGGGATGCCGACCTGATCGCGCAGCCAGCTCTCAAGGAACGGCTTGGCCGTGGTCCACAAATCCAGCTGCGGGTAGAGCTGGCGCCCCAGTCCTTCAACATACAGCAAGGTCTTCTGCAATAACACCAGCTGCGGCTGCACTTCCATATTGAAGCGGCGTGCGGTGTTGAACAGGTTCAGCAGCACGTTGCCGAAGGAAATCTCCGCCAGCGGTTTCTCGAAAATCGGCTCGCACACGGTGCGGATGGCGAATTCAAAGTCTTCCACATTGGTGTCGCGCGGCACCCAACCGGAGTCGACGTGCAGTTCCGCCACCTTGCGGTAATCGCGGTTGAAGAAGGCGATGAAATTTTCCGCCAGGTAGCGTTTATCATCCTTGTTCAGCGAGCCGACGATGCCGCAGTCGATGCCGATATAGCAAGGATCTTCCGGATGTTCGTAGCTGACGAAAATATTACCGGGATGCATGTCCGCATGGAAGAAGCTGTCGCGGAATACCTGGGTAAAGAACACCTGAACGCCGCGTTCCGCCAACAGTTTCATGTTGGTGCCCTGCTGCTCCAGCGTGGCGATATCCGAGACTGGAATGCCGTAGATGCGCTCCATCACCAATACGCTTTCACGGCAGTAGTCGGAATAAACTTCCGGTACGTACAGCATCGGGCTGCCGTCGAAATTGCGGCGCAGCTGAATGGCGTTGGCCGCTTCTCGCAGCAGGTTCAATTCGTCCAGCAGGGTTTTCTCGTACTCGCGCACCACTTCGCGCGGGCGCAGACGGCGGCCGTCCGGCAACAGCTTCGGCACCCAGCCGGCCAAACGGTACATCAGGCGCACGTCGGCCTTGATGATCGGCCCGATATCCGGCCGGATCACCTTCAGCACTACTTCCTGGCCGGTGGTTTTGAGCCGCGCGGTATGCACCTGCGCGATCGAAGCAGAGGCCAACGGCTGCTGATCGAAATCGTCGAACCAGGTTTCCAGCGGGCCGCCCATCGCCAGTTCGATATGTTTACGCGCCAGCGCGCCGTCGAAAGGCGCGACCCGGTCCTGCAACAAAGTCAGCTGATCGGCAATCTGCGGCGGAAACAGATCGCGGCGGGTCGACATCATCTGGCCGAACTTGATCCAGACCGGCCCCAGTTCCTGCAGCGCCAGCCGCAGGCGTTCACCCAGCGGCTTGTCCTTGTGCCGATTCGGCATCCAGAACAGCAGCCGGCGGCCGAAGCGCAGCGGCAGCGTCAAACGCATTTTAGGGATCAGTTCGTCCAGCCCATAGCTGAGAAAAACGCGGACGATAAAATACAAACGGCGCAGTTCGCCTGGGGTCATCGCTTGCCCTCCAACTTGTCCATGCGGGCAGACAGCGCTTCCGCGCTGCGGGCGAGTGCATCAACTTCCTCGTTGAACCACACCACTTCCAGCGGCCCCGGCGCCAGACGCCACTCTTCCGTCAACGCCTCCGCCATGTCCTGCTGCCGGCGCATAAAGCCGGTTTTCAGCAGCGAGGCGCCTTTTCCCAGCGCCTGCGTAATGCCCTGGGCGGCGATATCGCCGATATAGGGCGCCAGCCACTCCGCCGGATCCCACTCCGCCAGATCGAGCAGGCCAACCAGCTGTTGCACCACCTGAATATCGCCTTCCACCGTCAATTCGCCACTGCGCATCAGCACCGGCAACTGCTGGCGATCGCGCAGCTTCAGTAAGGCGGGAATGCGGCTGCGCACGGTGCAATCGGCGCTGTCCTCAGACTGCCCCAGCACGTCCACGCGCAGTTCGCTGAACACCAGCACCAGCGGTGAAGCCAGCTCTTCCAGTTCGATACGCAGCACCTTGCCCGCCAGGCGTTGGCGAGCGGCTTTCATGCTGCGATCGCGAAACAGCAGATTATTCAGCGAGGTTTCCAGCGCACCGGTCAGCAGAGGGGTAAACAGCATCGGCATCTCCCTCTCAGAACTTGAAGCCGCGATGCAGGGCGACAATCCCACCGGTCAGGTTGAAATAGGTGACGTTTTCAAAACCGGCGTTGCCCATCATGCCCTTCAGGGTTTCCTGATCGGGGTGCATGCGGATCGATTCCGCCAGGTAGCGGTAGCTGTCCGGATCCTTCACCACCAGCTCGCCGATCTTCGGCAATACGTGGAACGAGTAGGCATCGTAAGCTTTGCTCAGCGGCGCCAGCAGCGGCTTGGAGAATTCCAGCACCAGCAGGCGACCGCCCGGCTTCAGCACGCGGAACATCGAGCGCAGCGCTTTGTCTTTGTCGGTGACGTTGCGCAGGCCAAAGGAGATGGTGATGCAATCGAAGTAATTGTCCGGGAACGGCAGCGCTTCGGCGTTGGCCTGCACGTAATTGATGTTGCCGACGATGCCGCGATCGCGCAGCTTCTCGCGTCCCATCTTCAGCATCGAATCGTTGATGTCCGCCAGCACCACCTGCCCCTGCTCGCCGACCATGCGGGAGAACTTGGCCGCCAGATCGCCGGTACCGCCGGCCAGATCCAGCACGCGCTGCCCACGGCGCACGCCGCTGCAGTCAATGGTGAAACGCTTCCAGATACGGTGGATGCCGAACGACATCAGGTCGTTCATCACGTCATACTTTGCCGCTACCGAATGAAAAACGTCCGCCACCATGGCCTGTTTTTCGTCTCTAGCGACGGTGCGAAAACCGAAATCGGTGGTTTCCTGCGGTTGATCTGCCATTGTCCTGCCTGCTATTCAGTCAATTTTGTGTGGATGAGTGTACCAGAAGCCTGGGGAATACCCCACCTCGCCACGGCCTCAGCCGTGCGAAACGAAGCCTGGTTCCCCGGCGGTATCGTCATCGTCTTTCGTCTGCGGCAGCGCGGCGACATCATCGTCGTTCGCCTCTTCCGCTTCATCGTGTTGCGCGCCGGCTTGCTGCGCCAGCAGCGGGTTGATCGGCCGCTTGACCTCAACCCCCAACGCGCGAAAACCTTCAATTTGGCCGATAAGATTACCACGGCCTTCGCTCAGTTTGTTCATCGCCTGACGATAACTGCCCTGCGCTTTGTCCAGGCTCTGCCCCAGCGCGGACATATCGTCCACGAACAGCCGCATCTTGTCATACAGTTTCGCCGCGCGATCGGCGATGCGCTGGGCGTTCTGACTTTGATGCTCATAGCGCCACAGGTTGGTGATAGTGCGCAGCGCCACCAGCAACGTGGTCGGGCTGACCAGCATGATGTTGTGCTTGAGCGCTTCGCTGATCAGCTCCGGCTCGCGATCGATAGCCAGCAGGAAGGCAGGCTCGACCGGAATGAACATCAGCACATAATCCAGCGAGCGCAGCCCCGGCAGCTGCTGATAGTCCTTGCGGCCCAGCATGCGAATGTGGCCACGCAGCGAGGCGATGTGTTCGCTCAGCGCCGCTTCGCGCTCCACCTCGTCTTCACCGTTGAAATAGCGCTCGTAGGCGATCAGCGACATCTTGGCGTCGATCACCACGTCCTTGCCCTGCGGCAGGCGCACGATCACATCGGGCTGCATGCGGCTCTGGTGATCCACCCGCACGTTGACCTGCGTTTCATACTCGTGCCCTTCGCGCAGGCCGGAGGCCTCCAGCACCCGGCTCAGCACCACTTCGCCCCAGTTGCCCTGCGTTTTGTTGTCGCCTTTAAGCGCCTTGGTGAGGTTAATGGCCTCGCGCGCCATCTGTGCGTTCAACTGCTGCAGATTACGTATTTCGTGCGTCAGTGTGTGACGTTCCCGCGCCTCCTGACCAAAGCTGTCCTGCACCTGACGGCGGAAACCGTCCAGCTGTTCACGCAGCGGCAGCAGCAACCGATCCAAGCTTTGCTTATTTTGCTCGTCCACCTTGCGGCCGCTGTGTTCAAAAATGCGGTTGGCGAGGTTTTCAAACTGGGTGGTGAGGCGTTGTTCGCTGTTGATAAGCAGGCGCTGCTTCTCCTCCGCCGCCATGCGCGTCTCTTCCAGACGGATGGTGACTTCGCGCAGCTCAGCCTCCTGCGCGCTGTTAACCTCGCGCTGGGCGCGCAGCTCCTGGTTGAGCAATTCGCATTCGTTGCGCCAATGGTTGAGCTGTTGAAGCTTTTCATGCCCGGCCGCCAGCTGGCTGTGCAGGTTACGCAGCTCCAGCTCGCTCTGCCGCAGCTGCTGCTCATGGCGCTGCAGAGCCTCCTGCCGCGCCGCCGTTTCCTGCTGCGCCTGCTGCAACGCTTGCTCCAGCAACCGCAGCTCGGTTTCATGCTGCGCATTCGTCTGTTGCACCCGCAGACTGGCGATCAACCACCCCAACAGCATGCCGATCGTTACGCCGCCAATCCCATAAATCAGACTGGTATCCACCCTGCCTCCTGTTGCACCTTGCCGTTCCGGCGTTTCGCACGCCCATTGCCCGTCACGTTAAGGGGAGCCTGTATGGATGTCCAGCCTGATTTTGCCCGCCGTGCACAATATTGCGCGGCGCTGCGCAATTTAGCGAGAAATCAGCCCAGCCACTGGCTGAGCCACTTGATGCCGAATGCCCCCGGCGCCAGAATGCCGAACGCCCAGATCATCGCCGACGTGACGTTGGCTAACTGGAAATAACGCTGCGGCATGCCGCAAATGCCGCCCACCAGCGGCACCACGGCGCGCAGCGGGCCGAAAAAGCGGCCGATGAAGATGCCCAGCACGCCCCAGCGTTCAAAGAACGCGTGGCCGCGCGCCAGCAGCTGCGGATTGCGCGACAGCGGCCACATATGCGCCACCCGGTCCTGATAGTGATAGCCGATCCAGTAAGAGAGCCAGTCGCCGAAAAACGCCCCGACGGCGGCAGCGGCCCAAATCGGCCAAAAGGCGATGCCGCTTTCGCCGATCAGCGCGCCCAGCGCCAGCAGGATCACCGTGGCCGGCAGCAGCAGCGACAAAAACGCCAGCGACTCGCCGAACGCCAGGAAAAAGATGATGGGAATGGCCCAGCCTTCGTGCTGACGCACGACGTCGCTGACCCAGTTGATAACGTCATTGAGGCTCAATGCGGGGCTCCTGATACGCGATAATTCGCCGCCTAGGATAGGCCGGGGCGAGTTAAACCCCGGCTAAACGCGCGGCGATTTACTCGAGGTAGAACGCCTGCAGCGCTTCGCGCTGGGCTGCGCCCAGGCCGTATTCCGCTTCCAGCCAGCGGTCGGTGGAACCGTATTGCTGACGGATGCAGCCCAACGCCGTCATCAGGAACTCCTCGCGCGCGCTGAGCACGTAGGCGAATTGCTCCAGCGCCGCCGCATTCAGCTTGATAGACAGCTGATCCAGCATCTGCTCGCGGAAAGTGGCCAGCGTGGTTTCGGTCAGCAGATAGTCTTCCAGCACCGTCGCTTCGTCGGCCCCCAGCGCAAACAGCACCAGTGCCGAACCGACCCCGGTGCGATCCTTGCCGACCGCGCAGTGCTGCACGATGGCGCCGCCGCCAGGATTGCTCAACAGCTGCGCCAGCCGCTGATAGGCCGCATTGCCGAACGGCAGGCGGCGATACAGTTCCAGCATGAACGCGCGGGCGTCGAAGGCGGCCAGCGTCTCGTTGGTGAGCTTCTCCAGGTTGGCGTTGACTTCGCTGCTCAGCGGGTTGGCCGGCACGTGGTGATAATCGGCGCCATTCCACAGAATATCCGGCTTGGCCTGCACCTCGTCGGCATCGCGGTAGTCCAGCACCGAGCGCACCGGCACGCCGGCGAGAAAGGTGCAGTCGTTTTCCGTCAGCCGCTCGAGGGAACCGGAGCGGAACAGCAGGCCGCGCTTGATGCGGCGCCCGTCGGCCACGCCGTTGCCGCCGAAGTCGCGGAAATTGATGCCGCCGTCGAGCGGCGCGAGCGAAGGATGAAGCAGGATCTGGGCGGTCATAAACGTCCTCGTTGTTTTTGTTATGACAACGCGCGGCAGCCATCGGCGCAGCGCTGAGGAGTATCACCGTAACAGATTCGCCGCGAATGGAAAAACGGGCCGCGTCGGCGGCCCGTTGGGGGAAAGGCGATTACAGCAGGCGGCGGGCGGCGTCCACCACGATCTGCACCGCTTTGCTTTCGGTGTTTTTCATGGTCTCGGCGTTCGGGATCTCTTGCTGGGTGCGGTTGACGATCACCCCGGCCACCATGCCGGCACGCAGGCCCTGGCTGGCGCACATGGTCAACAGCGTGGCGGATTCCATTTCATAGTTCATCACGCCCATCGCCTGCCACTCTTCCATCGAGCCTTTGAAGCGGCTGACTACGCGGCCGGAGTAAGTGTCGTAACGCTCCTGGCCCGGATAGAAGGTATCGGAGGAGGCGGTCACGCCGATGTGCGTGGTAGCGCCGCTGGCCTTGGCCGCTTCCACCAGCGCGGTGGTGCAGGCGAAGTCAGCGACTGCCGGGAACTCCATCGGCGCAAAGTGCAGGCTGGCGCCGTCGAGGCGTACCGCCGCCGTGGTGACCAGCACGTCACCGACGTTGATGTTCGCCTGAATGGCGCCGGTGGTGCCGATGCGCAGGAAGGTGCGAATGCCCAGCTGCGCCAGCTCTTCCACCGCAATAGAGGTAGACGGGCCGCCGATACCGGTAGAGCAGACGATCACCGCCTTGCCGTCCAGCTCCGCGCGCCAGGTAGTGAATTCACGATGGGAGGCCAGATGCACCGGATTTTCCATCAGCTTGGCAATCTTCTCTACGCGCTGCGGATCGCCCGGCACGATGGCAAGCTGGGCCCCTTGTAAATCGTTCTTGGTGAGGCCGAGATGAAAAACGTCAGACTGAGACATACGAGACTCCTCATGGATCATGTTTATTGGGAGGAACAAAAAAGCACTCTACTGAAAATCGCCGCTTAATTTCGTGACGATAGTCACTATGAAAAGAGAAACAAATTACATGCTACATATTTTTTGTGATTTTTATCACAAAAAAGCACTGTAACGCACCCAGAGCGCACCGCTATACCTCAGTCTAGCCGACAAATCTTGCCGCCCTCTGCCCGTTGGTTGCCGGCTGAAACTATTTAGCTGATCAATCCAAAATAACCCCATCTTATCGGTTGCTTAGGGACAAAAAAGCCCTCTAACGCACCTTATGGCACTTACGCGGGGCAAAACGCGTAATAACATGATAAAAAGCGCTTAAAAATGCCGCAAAGCCAGATAATTAGCCGTTTTTTATCAACTTGTCCGAAAGTGCGCCACGCAGCGCCAATAATGGATAATCTTTCCTATAGTTAATCTCAGCGCTTTTTTCTATTGCACGGAGACCGCAATGAAAACCGAACATGTGATGACATTAGAACAGGCTCAGGGGGGATTCGCCCCGGCCGCCGCGCCGTTGGCCGCCTCCGCGATTATCACCGACGAACAGGGCATTCACGCCGGGCAAACGACCATTCCTTCTCAGGGCGACGCGCTGCCGGCCTACGTCGCCAAACCCGCCGACCAGAGCGGCCCTTTCCCCATCGTGCTGGTGGTGCAGGAAATCTTCGGCGTCCATGAACATATTCAGGATCTGTGCCGCCGCCTGGCCAAGCAGGGCTATCTGGCGATCGCGCCCGAGCTCTATTTCCGCCAGGGCGACGCCAACGACTACACCGATATCGGCGAGCTGTTCCAGCAGTTGGTCACCAAGGTGCCGGATCGTCAGGTGCTGTCGGATCTGGATCACGCCGCGCACTGGGCTATCCGCCACGGCGGCGACGCCGGCAAGCTGGCGATCACCGGTTTTTGCTGGGGTGGCCGCATCACCTGGCTGTACGCGGCGCATAACCCGCAGTTGAAGGCGGCGGTCGCCTGGTACGGCAAACTGGTCGGCGAGAAAACGCTGAATTCACCGAAGCAGCCGGTCGACGTCGCCACCCACCTGTCGGCGCCGGTGCTGGGGCTGTATGGCGGGCATGACAGCGGCATCCCGCTGGAGACGGTGGAAACCATGCGTCAGGCGATCCGCGCCGCCAACGCCGAGGCCGAAATCGTGGTGTATCCCGAAGTCGGGCATGCGTTCAACGCCGACTATCGCCCCAGCTACAACGCCGAAGCGGCGCAAGACGGATGGCAGCGCATGCTGGCATGGTTCGCCCAGCACGGCGTCAAATAATTTCCCGCGCATAAAAAAGGGCGCCGAAGCGCCCAATCATCACACCAGTAAATCTATAAGCGGCGGTTTATCCGCCGCACGGCATCACGCGTGCTCGCGCAGACGCTGTGCCGCCAATACCATGTTGGCCAGCGACTGCCGGGTTTCCGGCCAGCCGCGGGTTTTCAGGCCGCAATCCGGGTTAACCCACAGGCGTTCCGCCGGGATATTCTGCGCCGCTTTACGCAGCAGCGCTTCAATCCATTCCACGCTCGGCACGTTCGGCGAGTGGATATCGTAGACGCCCGGCCCGATTTCGTTCGGGTATTCGAACTCTTTGAAGGCTTCCAGCAGATCCATATCGGAACGCGAGGTCTCGATGGTGATCACATCGGCGTCCAGCGCGGCGATGGAGTCCATGATGTCATTGAACTCGCAGTAACACATGTGGGTGTGAATCTGGGTGTCGTCCCGCGCCACGGCGGCGTTCAGTTTGAAGGCGTCCACCGCCCAGTTCAGGTACGCGGCCCAGTCGGATTGGCGCAGCGGCAGTCCTTCGCGCAGGGCGGGTTCGTCGATCTGGATGATGCCGATACCGGCTTTTTCCAGATCTTCCACCTCGTCGCGCAGCGCCAGCGCAATCTGCTTGGCAATCACTTCGCGGGTCACGTCTTCACGCGGGAACGACCAGCACAGGATGGTCACCGGCCCGGTCAACATGCCTTTCACCGGCTTGTCGGTCAGCGACTGGGCGAATTTGGCCCATTCGACGGTGATGGCTTCCGGGCGGCTGACGTCGCCGATGATGACCGGCGGCTTCACGCAGCGGGAGCCGTAGCTCTGCACCCAGCCGTTTTGGGTAAACACGAAGCCGTCCAGGTTCTCGCCGAAATACTCCACCATGTCGTTACGCTCGGCTTCACCGTGCACCAGCACGTCCAGCCCGAGGCGCTCCTGCTCGACGATCGCCTGTTTGATGTGCTCACCGATGCTGGTGCGGTAGTTGTTGCCGTCCAAACGGCCCTGTTTGAAGTCCAGACGCAGGCCGCGGATCTCGGTGGTCTGCGGGAACGAACCGATGGTGGTGGTCGGCCAGGCCGGCAGGTTGAAACGCTCGCGCTGCGCCCTGGCGCGCTCGGCGTAAGCGCTGTGGCGTTCGCTGTCCTGCGCGGTGATCGCGGCCAGCCGGCGCTCAACCTGTGGGTTATGCACGCGGCTCGACTGACGGCGGGCGCGGATCGGTGCGCTGTAGGCATCCAGTTCAGCCTGCCTGGCCGCGTCAGGCGCGTTCAGCGCCGAGCTCAACAGCGCCAGCTCGGCGCATTTTTGCAGCGCGAAGGCGAACCAGCTTTTCACTTCTTCGTCCAGACGGCTTTCCACGCTCAGGTCGATCGGGCTGTGCAGCAGTGAACAGGAGCTGCCGATCCACAGTGGGCGGGTGCCCACCAGCGGCTGAAGACGTTCGAACCAGCGGCTCAGATCGGCGCGCCAGACGTTGCGGCCGTTGATGACCCCCAGCGACAGCAGCCAGTCGTTCGGCAGTGCGGCGCTCAGCGCGGCAATATCGTCATGGCCGGCGACCAGATCGACGTGCAGCCCCTGCACCGGCAGCGTGCGGACGATATCGAGGTTGTGGCCGACGCTGTCGAAATACGTGGTCAGCAGCAGCTTCACCTGCCCCTGCAGCGCGTCGTAAGCCGGTTTGAACGCATCCAGCCAGGCTTGCGGCAGCTCCAGCACCAGCGCAGGTTCATCAATTTGCACCCACTCGACGCCGCGTTTCGCCAGCTCGGCCAGCACCTGTTGGTAAACCGGCAGGATGTCTTTCAGCAGCGACAGGCGGTCGAACGGCTCGCCCTTCACCTTACCCAGCCACAGATAGGTCACCGGGCCCAACAGCACCGGCTTGATGCGATGGCCGAGCGCCAGCGCTTCGTCCACTTCGTCCAGTAGCTGAGTCCAGCCCAGCTTGAACTGCTGGCCTTGCTGGAATTCGGGCACCATGTAGTGATAGTTGGTGTTGAACCATTTGGTCATTTCCGCCGCGGCCGCCGGCTCGCCGGTCGGTGCGCGGCCACGGCCGATGCGAAACAGCGTGTCCAGATCGATCGAACCATCCGCATTCTGATGGCGCGCCGGCACGTTGCCCAGCAGCAGGCTGGTGGTCAACACATGATCGTACCAGGCGAAATCGCCGACCGGCACCAAATCCACCCCGGCCTGCTGCTGTTGCTGCCAATGACGAGCGCGCAGCTCGCGGCCAACCGCCAACAGCTCTTCCTGCGTTGAGTTGCCGGCCCAGTAGCTTTCCTGAGCTTTTTTCAGCTCACGTCGTAGCCCAACGCGAGGAAAACCCAGTGTGTGATTCAAAATTGCCATCGTCATATTCCCCATTTAGCCGTCCAGATGTTTACACATCCATAATCAGCAGGTACTGTATTAACCACAAGCGCAATTTATTCACTGTCAATGTGAAGGACTCTCATGATCGAACTGAAACATTTACGGACGCTGCAGGCCCTGCGCAACAGCGGTTCGCTGGCGGGGGCGGCGGCCCAACTTCATCAGACGCAGTCTGCCCTGTCGCACCAGTTCAGCGATCTTGAACAACGTCTGGGCTTCAAGCTGTTCGTGCGCAAGAGCCAGCCCCTGCGCTTCACCGCCCAGGGCGAGATCCTGCTGCAGCTGGCGGAGCAGGTGCTGCCGCAGATCCAGCAGGCGCTGCAGGCCTGCCACGAGCCGCATCAGACCACGCTGCGCATCGCCATCGAATGCCACAGCTGCATTCAGTGGCTGACGCCGGCGCTGGACAACTTCCGCCGGCGTTTCCCGCAGGTGGTGATGGACTTCACTTCCGGCGTGACTTTCGATCCGCAACCGGCCTTGCAACAGGGTGAACTGGATCTGGTGATGACGTCGGATATTCTGCCGCGCAGCGGCCTGCACTATTCGCCGATGTTCGATTTCGAGGTGCGCCTGGTGCTGGCGCCGGATCATCCGCTGGCCGGCAGACCGCACATCGAACCGGAAGACTTGAGTGACGAAACGCTGTTGATTTACCCGGTGCAGCGCCAACGGCTGGATATCTGGCGGCATTTTCTGCAGCCGGCGGGCGTCAGCCCGGCGTTGAAGAACGTCGATAACACGCTGCTGCTGATCCAGATGGTATCGGCGCGAATGGGGATTGCGGCGCTGCCGCACTGGGTGGTGGAGAGTTTCGAACAGCAGGGTCTGGTGGTGACCAAAACCCTGGGTGACGGCCTGTGGAGCCGCCTGTATGCCGCCGTGCGCGACGGTGAACAGCGCCAGGCGGTGACCGAAGCCTTTATCCGCTCGGCCCGCCAGCACGCCTGCGATCATCTGCCGTTTGTGCGCGACGCCGCACGTCCCGGCGCGACCGGCGCCAAAGCGTTGGCGGCCGGCGTATAAACTTTCGGGCCCCCCCGGCCGGGGTGGCCCGCCCGCTTAGCCGAGCTGTTTCGGCGCCACCCAGCGGCGATGCACCCACAGCGAAGCGACGATCACCGCCCCGCCGATGATAAAGCTCGGCCAATGCGGCTGCTGTTGCCAGATGGCCAAGTTGACCAACAAACCGGCCGGCACATGCATATTGTTCATGATGCCGAGCGTGCCGGCATCCACCTGCGTCGCGCCGTAGTTCCACATGAAGTAGCCCAACCCCGACGCCACCACGCCCAGCCAGATCAGCACGCCCCACTGCAGATTGGTGGTCGGCAGCTGCTGCGGATTGCCCCACAAGAACCAGGCCACCACCGCCACCGCCGCCGCCCCCAGGTAGAACCAGGAAAATGCGGTGTGCTGCGGCAAGGGGTGCACTTCCATCAGGCGCTTATAGCCGACCATGCCGATGGCGAAGCTGATATTCGCCGCCTGCACCAACAGCAGCCCCCACCAGAAATGCTCACTCAGCTGGTGATAACGGATAATCGCCGCGCCCAGCACCGCCAGCAACGCGCTGAAGACATAGCCCCAACGCAGGCGTCGGCCGCTCAGCAAGTCGTAGATCAGCGTGATGTACAGCGGCGTCAGCACGGTGAACAGCAGGAATTCCGGCACCGTCAGGTACAGATAGGCGCGGAAGCTGAACAGGTACATGATGCCCAACTGGAAGGCGCCCACCAGCATATACAGCAGGATCACCTTGAGTTTGATGTTGCGCCAACGCAGAAACGGCAGAAACACCAGCGCCGCCAGCCCGATGCGCACCAGCGCCGAGAATCCGCTGTCGACGTGGCCCGCCAGGTACTCGCCAATCAGGCTGAAAGAAAATGCCCACAGAATGGTGGTTATAACCAAAAGCAGCACGATGGGTTCACCCTAAAAAGACCGAAAGGGCGATTGTAACGGAAGATGCGCACCGCGTTGGTGAAAAGGCGGTTTACATCCGAACAAAAGATAAACTACCGGCAAAATTTCACCGCTGGGTTAGGCTTAATAAAAAGGCGAGGTAACCATCATGAAAACTTCTCACATCCTGTTCGCCCTGCTGTGGCTGCCCGGCCTGGCTGCGGCGGCCAACGGCGTAACCGATCTGCGTTCACAGCAGCAGTTTCTCAACCAAAGCAGCCAGCAGGCCCAGCAACAGCGCCTGTTGAACAATCGGCAAATGGACCAACGCCGCCTGCAGCAACAGCGGCAGTTCGACAATCAGCGGCAACAGCTGATGCAAACCACGCCGAACGGCGGGCAACTGCTGCCTAATGGCAATCAGCCGCGCGATCCGTTCAATCGCACCGCGCCAGCGGTGCCGCAGGCACCGATGCCGGCTACGCCCGCACGCCCATAACGGTGAGGATCAGCGGCGTGGTGATCGCCGCCAGCACGGTGGACATCACCAGGCTGGTGGCGGCCGGGCCGGTGAGCGTATTGAACTGGCGCGACATCAGGTAGACGTTCACCCCCACCGCCATCGACCCCAGCAGCACCACAACGCGGGTTTCCATCGGCGGCAGATCCATCATCCAGGCCAGCAGCCAAATCACTAACGGTTGTACCAGCAACTTCAGCACGCAGATGGCGCTGCTCAGCTGCCAGCCTTCGCTGATGCGGTACTCGGCAAGCCCCATGCCCAGCACCACCAGCGACAGCGGCGCCGCCACCTGGCCGAGCATGCTGACCGGCCGATCGACGAAGGCCGGCAGCGGCAGGCCGGTCAGGCTGAACAGGGTGCCGGACAAGATGCCGACGATCAGCGGATTGGTCAGCACGCTACGCGCGGTTTTAACAAAACCGCTCAGCGTCGGCGAACCGTTGCGCGCCCATTCGATCGACACCGTCACCAGCGTCCACAGGATCAGGCCGTTGAATACCAGCACCAGCGCCACCGACGGGATCGCCGCCTCCCCCAGCATCACGCCGGCGATCGGCAAGCCGAGCATCACGTTATTGGAGAAAATACCGCCCAGCGCAAACACCGATCCGGCGACGCCATCCAGCCGGAAGAGATGCCGGGCGACGAGGCGGCCAAGCACGAACACGATCAGGCAACTGCCGAAGAACGCGATCAGCAGCCGGGCGTCGACCGCCGGGCGCTGCGAGAAGTCGCACATCATGCGAAACAGCATGGCGGGCAAGGCGAGGGAAAACACGAAGCGCGTCAGGCCATCGGTGATGCTGGCAGGCCATTTCCCCCAGCGAATCAGCCCATAACCCAACGCAATCAGGACGAACAGCGGTAAAGACAGCACGATCTGGTGCCACAGTGACAGGATAAAGCCAGGCATCGCATTCCTTCCGGTGGTGCGGCGGCAAGGCTTGTCGTCGCGGGATTCATCGGTGCCGGATTAAAAATCCGGGCCGATCAAATCTATCCGGTCGGTGCAAATGCAGTCAACGCCCCAGTCGAGCAGCAGGCGCGCGCGATCCGGTTGGTTGACGGTGTACACCAGAATGCGCAGCCCGGCGTCTTTCAACGCTTTTACCCGCTCGGCGGTCAGCGCTTTGTGATCGATATGCAGCGAGACGCAGTCCAGGCGTTCGGTCAGCTCGCGCCAGTTGTCGTCCCAGTCCTCGAGCAGCAGGCCGCGCGGCAAATCCGGCACGGTGCGCTGCGCCGCCGCCAGCGCTTCTACCGAGAAGGAGGAAAGCAGCGGATCGGTCTGCCCTTGCCACAGCAGCCGCGCCGCCAGCGCCACCACCCGGCCGGTTTCATCGTCGCTGCCGGTGGTCGGCTTGATCTCGATATTGGCCATCAGGCCGTGTTCCTGGCAGCGTTCCGCCACCTCCGACAACAGCGGCAGCCGCTCGCCCTTGAAGGCCGAGCTGTACCAGTTGCCGGCGTCCAGCTGCACCAGTTTGTCCCACGGCAGCTCGCCCGCCACGCCCCAACCGTTGCTGGTGCGATCCAGCGTGTCGTCGTGCAGCAGGAAAATTTGCCCGTCCTGCGCCAGCTTGGCATCGAACTCGATCATCTTGTGGCCGTGGCGCGCGCCGACGTCGATCGCCGCCAGGGTGTTTTCCGGCGCCAGAGAACCGCCGCCGCGGTGGGCGACGATATGAGGGTAAGGCCAGGGTCTAGTCATCAATCCATCCGTAATCCGCTATGGGTGTCAAAGAAGTGCAGCGCCTGAGCAGGCAGCTGCAAATATAGCGTACAGCCCGCCGCCGGCAAGGTTTCGTGCGACAGCCGCGCGATCACCCCGTGGCCGCCCCACTGGCCGTGCGCCAGATTGTCGGCCCCCAGCAGTTCCAGCGTCTGCAGCTGCAGCGGCACGCCCTGGCCTTGCGCCACCAGTTGAATATGCTCCGGCCGAATGCCCAACGTCAACTGCCGCCCCGCCCACTGCGGTTTGGCCGCCGGCAACGGCAGCGCCATGCCGTCCGCCAGCAGCAGCTGGCCGCCGTCGGCGCTGAGGGTGCCGGGCAAGAGGTTCATCGCTGGCGATCCGATAAAGCCCGCGACAAACAGCGAAGCCGGCCGTTGGTACACTTCGCTCGGGGTGCCGATCTGTTCCGCCACGCCCTTGTTCATTACGATGACCCGCTGCGCCAGCGTCATCGCCTCCACCTGATCGTGCGTCACGTACAGGCTGGTGGTTTTCAGACGGCGGTGCAGCTGTTGCAGCTCCAGGCGCATCTGCACCCGCAGTTTGGCGTCCAGGTTGGACAGCGGCTCATCGAACAGGAATACCGCCGGTTCGCGCACAATGGCGCGCCCCATCGCCACGCGCTGGCGCTGGCCGCCGGAAAGCTCGCGCGGTTTGCGTTTGAGCAGCGGCTCCAGCTCCAGGATGCGCGCCGCCTCCTCCACCCGCTGGCGGATATGATCCTTGCCGAAACCGCGGATCTTGAGGCCGTAGGCCATGTTGTCGTACACGCTCATATGCGGATAGAGCGCGTAGTTCTGGAACACCATCGCGATGCCGCGATCCTTGGGCTCCAGATCGGTCACGCGCCGGGTATCGATATAGATATCGCCGCTGGTGGTGCGTTCCAGCCCGGCCACCATTCGCAGCAGCGTGGATTTGCCGCAGCCGGACGGGCCGACCATCACGATGAATTCGCCGTCCGCCACATCGAGGTCGATCTGTTTGATCACCGGCGTTTTACCGTCGTAAGACTTGGTGACCGCCTGTAGTTTTAATCCTGCCATCGTCGTTATTTCTCGCTATCAACCAGACCGCGCACAAACCAGCGCTGCATCAGAAGCACCACCGCCAGCGGTGGCAATAAAGTCAGAATCATCGCCGCCATCACCTGGTTCCACTGGGTCGGCGCGCCGGAAGTGGAGATCATGCTCTTGATGCCCGCCACCGCGGTGCCCATCGAGGCGTCGCTGGTGATCAGGATCGGCCACAGGTATTGGTTCCAGCCGTAGATAAAGGTGATGACGAACAGCGCCGCCAGATTGGTTTTCGACAGCGGCAGCACGATGTCCCAGAAGAAACGCATCGGCCCGGCGCCGTCGATGCGCGCCGCCTCCAGCAGCTCATCCGGCAGCGTCATGAAGAACTGGCGCAGCAGGAAGGTCGCGGTGGCCGAGGCCATCAGCGGCAACGTCAGGCCGGTGTAGCTGTCCAGCAGGTTGAGGTTGGAGATCACCTCCACCGTCGGGAAAATACGCACCTCCACCGGCAGCATTAGGGTGAGGAAAATCAGCCAGAAGAACAGGCTTCGCAGCGGAAAGCGGAAGTACACGATGGCGTAAGCCGACAGCACCGACACCGCAATTTTGCCGAAGGTGATCGCCAGCGCCATGATCACGCTGTTCAGCAGCAGCAGCGAGAACGGCACCTTGAGGTTGCCCACGCCGCCCTGCCAGATATTGCGGATGTTCTCCCACAGGTGGCCGCCTGGCACCAGCGTCATCGGCACCTGGAACACCTGCTTGTCGTCCAGCGTGGCGGCGACAAAGGCCACGTACAGCGGGAACAGCACCACCAGCACGCCGATAATCAGCATCACATGGCTGAAGATATCCAGCCCGCGTCGATTCTCAATCATTGATAGCGCACCTTACGTTCAACAAAGCGGAACTGGATCACCGTCAGGCCGATCACCAGCAGCATCAGGATCACCGACTGCGCGGCAGAGCTGGAGAGATCCAATCCGGCGAAGCCCTCGCGGTAGATCTTGTAGATCAACGTGGTGGTGGACTGCACCGGCCCGCCGCCGGTGGCGGCGTCGATCACCGGGAAGGTATCGAAGAAGGCGTACACCAGATTGACCACCAGCAGGAAGAAGCTCACCGGCGCGATCAGCGGCAGCACCAGATGGAAGAAACGCCGCACCGGGCCGGCGCCGTCGATGGCCGCCGCCTCCACCAGCGAGCGCGGAATCGACTGCAGCGCCGCGAGGAAAAACAGGAAGTTATAGCTTATCTGCTGCCACACCGAGGCCAGCACCACCAGGAACATCGCCTGGCCGCTGTTTTGCGCATGGTTCCAGTTATAGCCCAGCCCGTTGAGGAAATGGGTGATCAACCCCAGGCCGGGGTTGAACAGAAAGATCCACAGCACCGCCGCCACCGCCGGCGCCACCGCATAGGGCAGGATCATCAGCGTGCGATAGAGGCGGCTGCCGCGCAGCACGTAGTCCACCAGCGCGGCGAAGAACAGCGACACCGCCAGCCCGATGCCCGCCACCAGGAAGCTGAAGATCAGCGTGGTGTAGAACGAATCGAGATAGTAAGGATCCTGAAACAGCTGCTTAAAGTTATCCAGCCCGACAAACTGGCTGGACAGGCCGAACGGATCGAGGCTCTGCACCGAATACCACAGCGCCTCGCCGGCGGGCCATAAAAAGAAGACGGCGGTAATCAGCAGCTGCGGCAGCACCAACGCATAGGGCAACCAGCTGCAGCCGAAACCGGGACGGGAAGATGACATAGCAGTTAAACCATTAATCGGGTACGGAAGGATCGGCGTGAAGACGCGAGCCCGATCGGACGGGCCCGCGACGCAGGGTTACTTGGTCGATGCTTCGAAACGCCGCAGCAGCACGTCACCGCGCTGCACGGCGGCGTCCAACGCCTGCTGAGGCGTTTTCTTGCCGGTCCACACGCCTTCCAGCTCCTCATCCACCACGCTGCGGATCTGCGGCATGTTGCCCAGGCGCAGGCCCTTGGTGAACGGCAACGGCGGCTTGTTCAGCATCTGGCGAGTGGCGACGTCAGCACCCGGGTTCTTGTCGTAGAAGCCCTGCTGCTTGGTCAGATCGTAAGCCGCGGTGGTGATCGGCAGATAGCCGGTCTTCTGGTGCCATTCGGCGGCGATTTCCGGCTGTGCCAGGTACTGCAGGAACTCGGCCACGCCCTTGTAAGTGGCGGCGTCTTTGCCGTTCATCACCCACAGGCTGGCCCCGCCGATGATGGCGTTCTGCGGCGCGTTTTTCGCGTCGGCGTCGTACGGCATCATGCCGACGCCGTAGTTGAATTTGGCGTAGTGCTTGATGTCCGCCAGCGAACCGGAAGAAGCGGTGGTGATGGCGCAGTCGCCGTTATAAAACTTCTCGGTGGATTCGTCTTTGCGGCCGAAGTAGGTGAAATCGCCCTTCTTGTTCATCGCCTCCAGCAGCTCGATGTGCTTGACCTGCAGCGGCTTGTTGAACTCCAGCTTGGCGTTGGTGCCGCCGAACCCGTTGTTTTCGCTGGCGAACGGCACGCCGTGCCAGGCGCTGAAGTTCTCCAGCTGGATCCAGCCCTGCCAGCCGCTGGCGTAGCCGCACTTCATGCCGGCCTCACGCAGCTTGGCGGTATCCGCCGCCAGCTCCTGCCAGGTTTTCGGCGGCTGGTCCGGGTTCAGGCCGGCCTTCTTGAAGGCGTCTTTGTTGTAGTACAGCACCGGCGTGGAGCTGTTGAACGGCTGAGACAGCAGATGGCCGCTCTTGTTGTCGGTGTAATAGCCGGCTACCGTCGGCACGAACACCGACTCGTCGAAGTTGATGCCGGCCTCTTTAAACACTTCGTAGACCGGTTTGATGGCCTTGCTGGCCATCATGGTGGCGGTGCCCACCTCGTAAACCTGCAGGATCGCCGGCGCCTTGCCGGAGCGGTAAGCGGCGATGCCCGCCGCCAGGCTCTGTTCGTAGTTGCCTTTATAAACCGGCACAATCTTGACGTCGCTGTGCGACTGGTTGAAGCGATCCGCCAGGGAATCCACTTCCTTACCCAGTTCGCCTTCCATCGAATGCCAGAACGGGATCTCGGTCGCCGCCAGCGCCTGAGTGCTGACCGCCAGGGTCAACGCGACGCACAGCGTGGTTTTGCGAATAGCGTAGGTGAGCATGCCTAACTCCTGAAAAAAGCTGGTGTAAAAGCGCGTGAGCGAAAAGAATCAATTCTTGATGAGGGAGTGCCCCCTATAGCTTTCGAGTTGCAGCTAGGCGGCAACCTGCTGGCACCCTGGAGCTTAGCTAACTAAGTGACAGGGGGGCAGTCGGGCAGCCAACAACGCTGCGGCTCGAAAGATGACGGGGGATAACATGCCATGCGCGGATGACAGAAAAATAACCGTTATATGACAGCCACATGACGGCAAGGTGAAGTGAAGATGGCGGTTTGATGTCGGCGGCGGGCATGGGCTCCGCCGCCGCGAGGATTACAGCGAACGGCGCAGACGCGCCACCGCTTCCTGCATCTGCTGTTCGGTGGCGGTGGCGAACGACAGGCGGAAGGTCGAACGATCCGGGTTGTCGGAGAAGAAGTATTCCCCCGGCACGAACACCACGCCCTGCTGCAGGGTAGCGTTCAGCCATTCGGTGGCGTTGAACGGCTGGCGGAAACGCGCCCACAGGAACATGCCGCCCTTCGGCTTATCGAAGGTGATGTAGTCGCCCAGCTCCTGCTCCACCAAACCGGCCAGGATCTCGCCCTTCTGTTTGTAGGCGGCGCGGATCTTGTCGATCTGCGCCGGCAGGCGGCCCAGGCCGAGGTAGCATTCGACGATGCTCTGCGACAGCGCGCTGGCGTGCAGATCCGCCGCCTGCTTGATGATCGCCACTTTATGCAGCAGGAACGGCGGCAGGATCGCCCAGCCCAACCGCAGGCCCGGCGCCAGGATCTTGGAGAAGGTCGAGGTATAGATGATGTGGTCGGTGTTGCCCAGCACCCGCTGCGACACCTGATGCAGCGTCGGGTGGCGCTCTTCGGTAAAACGCAGCTCGCCGTACGGATCGTCTTCGATGATCAGGAAGTTATGTTCGGCGGCCAGCTTCACCAGCAGTTCGCGGCGCGCGGCGCTCAGGGTGATGCCGCTGGGGTTGCCGAAGTTCGGCACCACGTACACGCCCTTGATGCGCTGGGTTTTCAGCAGCTCGGCCAGCTCTTCCACCACCATGCCGTCGCTGTCGGACGAGACCGACATGATGTTGGCTTCCGCCAGCTCCAACGTTTGCAGCGCCGCCAGGTAGGTCGGGCGCTCCACCACGAACACGTCGCCGGGGTTGACGATGGCGCGCATCACCAAATCCAATGCCTGCTGCGAGCCGGCGGTGACCATCACCTCTTCCGCGCCAGCGGTGACGCCGCGCTCGGCGCACAGCGCGCAAATGCGCTCACGCAGCAGCGGGCTGCCCTCGGTCAGGCCATACTGGAACGCGCTTTTCGGCTGTTCGGTGATCGCCTGCTGGGTGGCGATGCTCAATCCTTCGAAATCGAACAGCGCATCAGAGGGGATGCCGCCCGCCAGCGAAATGACGTGTTCCATCTTGCTGTGTTTAAGCAATTCACGGATGGCCGAACTTTTTACGTTAACGATGCGCTGCGCGAGTAACCCTTCTGTCTTCATTTCTTCTTCTCGTACCTGATTATTTTAATTCGTAGGGGGGCGGATTAACCGCCCAGATACGCCGACCTCACTGCTTCGTTGGCTAACAATGCAGCCCCCGTATCTTCCAACACCACGCGGCCGTTTTCCAGCACATAACCGCGGTCCGCCAATTTCAGCGCCTGATTGGCGTTTTGTTCCACCAGGAAGATGGTCATGCCCTCTTCCCGCAGCTGCTGAATGATGTCGAAAATCTGCTGGATGATGATCGGCGCCAGCCCGAGCGAGGGCTCGTCGAGCAGCAGCAGCTTCGGCTGGCTCATCAGCGCGCGGCCGATGGCCAACATCTGCTGCTCGCCGCCGGACATGGTGCCGGCACGCTGGCTTCGGCGTTCCAGCAGGCGCGGGAACAGAGTGAACACCCGTTCGATGCGCTGTTGATACTGCCGGCGATCGGCGAAGAAGCCGCCCATCGCCAGGTTTTCTTCCACCGTCATGCGCGAGAAGACGCGCCGCCCTTCCGGCACGATCGCCACCGCTTCGCGCATGATGCGCGAGGTTTGCCACTGGGTGATGTCCTGGTTCTGAAAGACGATGCTGCCTTCGCTGGCGCGCGGCTCGCCGCACAGGGTGCCGAGCAGCGTGGTTTTACCGGCGCCGTTGGCGCCGATTAACGTCACGATTTCGCCCTGGCTTATCGTGAGACTGACCTGATGCAGCGCCTGAATTTTGCCGTAATGGGCGGATACCTGATTGAATGACAACATATTATTCTTCGCCCAAATAAGCCCGGATCACGTCCGGGTTGTTGCGGATCTCCGCCGGTGTGCCCTGCGCCAGCGGCGTGCCCTGATTCACCACGTAAATGCGGTCGGAAATGCCCATCACCAGCTTCATGTCGTGCTCGATCAGCAGCACCGATACCTTATGCCGATCGCGCAGCTCGACGATCAGGTGATCCAGCTCGTCGGTCTCTTTAGGGTTGAGGCCGGCGGCCGGTTCATCCAGCATCAGCAGCTCCGGCCGGGTCACCATGCAGCGGGCGATCTCCAGCCGCCGCTGCTGCCCATAGGCCAGGTTGCCCGCCGAGCGGTTGGCCATTTCCAGCAGGCCGACGCGCTCCAGCCACTCCGCCGCGCGCGCCAGCGCTTCGGCTTCGGCGCGGCGGAAGGCCGGGGTTTTCAGCAACCCGGCAAACACGCCGCTTTTCAGGTGCTGATGCTGCGCCACCAGCAGGTTTTCGATCACCGTCATTTCACGGAACAGCCGCACGTGCTGGAAAGTGCGCACCACCCCCATGCGGGCGATGGCCTGCCCCGCCAACCCTTCCAGGTGGCGATCGCGCAATTTGATGGTGCCGCCGGTCGGGCGGTAAAAACCGGTCAGGCAGTTGAACACCGTGGTCTTACCGGCGCCGTTGGGGCCGATCAGCGACACGATTTCACCTTCGTTCAGCGTCAACGCCACGTTGTTGACCGCCAGCAGCCCGCCGAAACGCATCGACAGGCCCTCCACCTGCAGCAAAGGTTGAACGCTCATGCCTGCTCCCCCTTGCCCGCGTGAATGTCCGCCGCCTGCAGCTTCAGCTGCGGCCGTTTCATCGGCAACAGCCCCTGCGGCCGCCAAATCATCATCAGCACCATCAGCGCACCCAGCAGCAACATGCTGTATTCATTCAGATCGCGCATCAGCTCGCGCGACACCACCAGCAGGATCGCCGCCAGAATGACCGCGAACTGCGAGCCCATGCCCCCCAGTACGACGATCGCCAGTACGAAGGCCGATTCGACGAAGGTGAAGGATTCCGGGCTGACGAACCCCTGGCGCGCGGCGAACAGCGTACCGGCAAACCCGGCGAAAGCGGCGCTGATGGTAAAAGCGGTCAGCTTGATGCGCGTCGGGCTGAGGCCCAGCGAGCGGCAGGCGATCTCGTCTTCGCGCAGCGCTTCCCAGGCGCGCCCCAGCGGCATACGCAGCAGGCGGTTGATGACGAACAGCGTCAGCACCACCAGCAGCAGCGCCACCAGGTACAGGAACACGATGCGATCGCTCGGATCGTATTTCAGGCCGAAGAAGTTATGGAAGGTATCCCAGCCGCCGTCGCGCACGCTGCGGTTGAACTCCAGGCCGAAGAAGGTCGGTTTCGGGATCTGGCTGATGCCGTTCGGCCCGCCCGTGATCTCGGTATTGTTCAGCAGCAGGATGCGCACGATCTCACCGAAGCCGAGCGTCACGATTGCCAGATAGTCGCCGCGCAGCCGCAGCACCGGGAAACCGAGCAGGAAGCCGAAGGCGGCGGTGACGATGCCCGCCAGCGGCAGGCTCTCCCAGAAGCCGAGGCAGTAATAGTGATTCAGCAGCGCGTAGGTGTAGGCGCCGATGGCGTAGAAACCGCCGTAGCCGAGCACCAGCAGACCGGACAAGCCCACCACCACGTTGAGGCCGAGGCCCAGCATCACGTAGATCAGCGTCAGGGTGGCGATATCCACCGTGCCGCGCGAGACCAGGAACGGCCAGGCGACCGCCGCGACGATGAGCAGAGCCGCCAGCAGCTTTTGCCGCGGCGTGGTGCCGTCGAAGCTCGGCAGCACGAACGCCGGGCTGGAGACTTTTTTCAATCCCTGCTGCAGCAGCGGGCGCAACAGCTGGAAGAAAAAGACGATGACGCAGCCGATGCCGATCCACATCCAGCGCACTTCCGCCGCGCCGTGCACCACCAGCTTGGTGCCGTCCAGGCTAAGCTGCATGCCCATCAGGAATGACGCCATCACGAACAGCACCGCCGTGGCGATCAGCGCATTGAGCAGATTGAGTTTCATACTTTCTCAACCTCCGGACGCCCGAGGATGCCGGTCGGCATGATCAGCAGCACCACGATCAGCAACGCGAACGACACCACGTCTTTATATTCAGTGCTGAGGTAGGCGGAGGTCAGCGCTTCCGCCACGCCCAGCACCAGGCCGCCGATCATCGCGCCGGGAATGCTGCCGATACCGCCCAGAACCGCGGCGGTGAAGGCTTTCATACCGGCCATAAAGCCGATGTAAGGGTTGATGACGCCGTAGAACTGGCCGAGCAATACCCCGGCCACCGCCGCCATCACCGCCCCGATGACGAAGGTCAGCGAGATCACCCGGTCGGTGTTGATGCCCAGCAGGCTGGCCATCTTCAGGTCTTCCGCACAGGCGCGACAGGCGCGGCCCATGCGCGAATAACGGATAAACAGCGTCAGCGCCAGCATCGCCAGGAAGGTCACGAGCCAGATGATCAGCTGCATGGTGCTGATGGTGGCGGCGAAGCCGTTGCTTTCCCCCAGCACCCACTGGCCGGTCACCAGGCTGGGCAGCGCCAGATCGCGTGAGCCCTGCGTCAGGCTGACGTAGTTTTGCAGGAATATCGACATGCCGATGGCCGAGATCAGCGCAATCAGGCGCTTGGAGTTGCGCACCGGCTTGTAGGCCACCCGCTCGATGCTCCAGCCGTAGGCGCTGGCGATGACGATCGAGACCAGGAACGCGGCGCCGATCAGCAACCAGCCGACGTCGATACCGAGCATCATCAGGGAGGCGATGACGATAAAGGAGACATAGCTACCGATCATGTACACCTCGCCGTGGGCGAAGTTGATCATGCCGATGATGCCGTAAACCATGGTGTAACCGATGGCGATCAATGCATAGGTGCTGCCCAACGTTAAGCCGTTGAACATCTGCTGCAGAAAATAGAGGAGCTGCTCTGACATACTCTGAACCCTTGGCTGCGAAACCCGCCGGCGGAGAACCGGCGGGTAAAGGGAGACGGGGCCGGCAAGCCGACCCGCCGGGCGCAGCGGGCTGCGCCCCACCCTAATCATTATGGCTTATTTGATCGGTGTGGACGTGCCGTTGGCATGCCATTCGAACACGCCGAACTCGAAGCCTTTCAGATCGCCCTTGTCATCCCAGGTCAGCGGCCCCATCACGGTCTCCACCGGCTTGCCGGTTT
The DNA here is from genome assembly GCF_001537385.1 of Serratia sp. 2880STDY5682894. Classification (NCBI taxonomy): domain Bacteria; kingdom Pseudomonadati; phylum Pseudomonadota; class Gammaproteobacteria; order Enterobacterales; family Yersiniaceae; genus Serratia; species Serratia sp. 2880STDY5682894. The sequence continues at coordinate 41,162 of NZ_FCJA01000008.1, forward strand.
TCAGATCCTTGACGATATCCGCCGGCTCCTGGCTGCCGCTGCGCTCCATGCCGGTGGTCAGCGACTGCAGCGCGGCATAGGTGGTCCAGACGAACGGGCCGGTCGGATCCAGCTTCTTGGCTTTCAATGCATCGACGATCGGCTGGTTGGCAGGCACCTGGTCGTAGCGTTTCGGCAGCGTCACCAGCATGCCTTCCGAAACGGCCCCGGCGATGTTGGACAGCGAGGAGTTGCCCACGCCCTCCGGCCCCATGAAGCGGGTGGTCAACCCGGCCTGCTTGGCCTGACGCAGGATCTGGCCCATTTCCGGGTAGTAACCGCCGAAGTACACGAAGTCGATATTTTCTTTCTTCAGGCGCGCCACCAAGGTGGAGAAGTCTTTGTCGCCGGCGGTGATGCCTTCGAACATCGCCACTTCGGTGCCCTGTTTTTTCAGGCTGTCGCGCACCGAGCGGGCCAAGCCTTCACCGTATTGCTGCTTGTCGTGCACCACGGCGATGCGCTTCGGCTTGATGTCGCTGAGGATGTATTTGGCGGCGGTCGGGCCCTGATCCGAGTCCAGGCCGGTGGTGCGCAGGATCATCTTGTAGCCGCGGGTGGTCAGATCGGCGTTGGTGGCCGCCGGGGTAATCATGATCACGCCTTCGTCTTCATAGATATCGGACGCCGGCTGGGTAGACGAGGAGCACAGGTGGCCGATCACGTAGCGAATGCCGTCGTTGATCACCTTGTTGGCGACCGCAACCGCCTGTTTCGGGTCGCAGGCGTCGTCGTATTCCACGCCAACCAGCTTGTCGCCCTTGATACCGCCCTTGGCGTTGATATCGGCAATCGCCTGGCGCGCGCCGGTAAACTCCATGTCGCCATACTGCGCGACCGGGCCGGACATCGCCCCGACGATCGCCACCTTGATGTCTTTCGCCATGGCCGCCTGGCTCATGGCCATCGCAATACAACCCGCCAGCAGTGCCTTACCTGTTGTTAATTTCATCCGCAAATCCCCATCTGTCGTTGTGAACGTACCTGTTGTGTTTGCCTGCGCCCGATCGTTATTGACCGCTTTTGTTATAAGTAATAATGATTTAGGCGTTTTATCGGCATTATTTTCTAATAAGACTTTATTTTTCATGCCATTAAACAGGAATTTTATTCTGCAAATCAACTTCATCCGGCAGAAACAAGCGGTGTAAACAGGATAAAATTCGAATTAAATCTGCGCTCTTTACCTTGAGGCGTAGTGCGTTGTGCTGGTTAACAATCCGTTTACTAACTATTTACTCGGAAAATGCCCCGTGCAAAAAACATATTGCACAGTAATCGTACAGAAAAACTTACACAACGCTCTGCACAAGATCTATTACACTGTCGGCATCATTTAGCTGCGCGGAAATTCTGCATGAAACTGACCATCGAGCGCCTGACCGCGCTGTCCCCGCAAGACCTTATCGACCTCGGTAAAATTTGGCCGCACCAGCAGCCGGAACAGTGGCAGAGCTGGCTGAGCGACGGCAAGGCGCTATTCGCCGCCCGCTTCAACGAGCGGCTGCTGGGGGCGGTGAAAATCGCGCTGCAGGACGACCGCGCCGAACTGCAGGACCTGCTGGTGCGCGAAGTGACGCGCCGCCGTGGCGTCGGTCTTTACCTGGTGCAGGATGCGCAGCGCCAGCTGCCGCAGGTCGCCCACTGGCAGCTGTCGACCGCCGGCCTGGCGCCGCGCGAACGCGGGGAAGTCGATAACTTCATGCGCGCCTGCGGCTTCGCACCGCAGGGCGATCTCTGGCAAAAATGAAACGCCGGCTGGCGGCGCTGGTCTTGATTGCGCTGGGGCTGGCGGCCGCGCTCCTCGGGCGCCAGCAGGCGCTGCGCCTGGCCTCAGGCTGGGATCAGCAGGTTTATGTCTGGCAGCGGGTCTGGACGCCGCAGCACGCCGATGCGCTGGCGCACAGCCGCGATCTGTTCGGTGGGCTGCGCGTGCTGGCGCTGCAGGTACATCCGCGCGAGGGCTGGCGGGAGATCCCAGCCGATCTCAGCCTGCTGAAGCAGGACGGCCGCCCGCTCTGGCTGGTAGCACGCCTCGACGGCCAGCTGCCGCAGCTGGACCAAGAAGCCATTATCCAGCGTCTGCTGGCGCTCACCCAACGCTGGCAGGCGGCCGGGCTGCCCGTCACCGGCGTCGAGATCGATCATGACGCCGCCACCGCCCGCCTGCCGGACTACCAGCGCTTTCTACAGCGGCTGCGCCAACGGCTGCCCACCGCTTTGCAACTCGGCATCACCGCCCTGCCGGCTTGGATCGGCTCACCCGCTCTGCCCGGCGTACTGCAGCAGGCCGACAGCTCCGTCCTGCAGGTGCACGCGGTGCTCTCGCCGCAGCAGGGGCTGTTTGACGGCCCCTTGGCGCTGCGCTGGGTGCGGCAGTACGCCGCCGTCACACCGAAGCCGTTTCGCGTCGCGCTGCCGGCCTACGGCATGGCGCTGCTGGGGTTTGATGCGCAGGGCGCGCAGGTGGAGAGCGAATCCTCGCTGCGCGTGGCGGGCAACGGCCGCGAGCTGACGGTCGCGCCGCAGCAGATCGCCGATTTTCTGCAAGCGCTGGCGCAGCAAACGCCGCCCCGGCTGCGCGGCATTATCTGGTTTCGCTTGCCGCTGGTGGACGATCGGCGCGCCTGGTCGCTCGCCACGCTGCGAGCGGTGATCGAACGGCGGCCGCTGAACGTCGACTGGCAGGTAAAATTTAGGCCTCAGCCACAGCAAAACGGGCTGTATGATCTGATAATTCATAACAACGGGCCGGTGGACGCCCCGCTGCCGCAAGAGGTGGTCATCCGCGCCGACGACTGCCTGGCAGCGGACGCGGTCGGCAACTACCGGCTGGAATCCGCACCGCAACGGCAACGCTTTATCCGCATCAGCGGCGACCAGCTGCGCGCCGGGCAATCCCGGCCGCTGGGCTGGCTGCGCTGCCAACAACTGACGCCAGGAGGCACTCTTGTCACACCTTGATTCGCGCGCGGCACGGAACACCCGCCGCCTTCTTCCGCTGGCCATGCTGATCGGCGCCGCGCTGGCGCTGCCGCTGAACGGCTATGCCTGCGGCCCGGATTTTCCTAACCGACTGCTGATCGACCGCAACGGCACCCTGCTGTATATGCCGGAGGGCAATTTCGCCTTCGAAGCCGGCCGGCTGGTGCCGGCGGATAAGCAGCTGCCGCACTGGCAAGCCCCGCCGCCGCCGATGCCGCCGAAACCGATGCCGCAGTCGCCGGAAACGGTGGCGATCGGCAAAATGCGCGCCGCCAAAACGGTGGAAGAGGCTGACGCCGTCAATACGCAGGGGTTGTCCAACGCCGCGCGCCTTTATCAACTGGGCGCCGTCGCTTTCGCCAGCCACGATCCGCGCGCCACAGACTATTTCCAGCAGGTGCTGAAGCTGCCGGCCGCCGAACAGGGCGACTGGGGGCTACGGGCGCAGTATTCGCTTGGTCGGGTGTTGATGAATGACCACGGCACGCCGATGAATGAATCGGGTGAAGCGGCGCCCGCCGCCGAGCATCCGCCTAAAGCCGAACTTGAACAGGCGCTGGCGGCGTTCCAGCAAGTGATCGATCGGGTGAAAAGCGGCGCCGCCGACCCCGATCAGCTGGCGCTAAGCAGCCTCGGGCAGCAGGCGCGCATCCACCTGTGGCTGGGTGACGTCGCCCCCGCCGCCCACCTGTACGCACAGCAGGCGGCGCAGGGCGATCCGAGGGGCGGGCAGTCGCTGCAGTACGTCTCCAGTTTCCTGGTCAATCCCGACCATCTGGAAACGCTGAAACAGGTTATCGGCGATCCCTTAATCCAACAGCTGGTGACCATTGAACTGTTCGCCCGCAGCGGCAACCTGCAGATGGCGGATACCGACGGCAACGGCCGCTCCGCACAGATCATCAGCCAGATCCTGACGCTGCTGGACGGCACGGTGAAAAGCGGCTTCGCCGGCAGCGATCGGCTGGCGGCATTGGCCTACCGTTCCGGGCAGTACCCGATGGCGGCCAGCCTGCTGAAAAACGCCGGCGACAGCGGCCTGGCGTGGTGGCTGCGCGCCAAAATGGCGCTGCGTGACGGTGACGTGAAAGCTGCCACCGCCGCCTATGCCAAGGCGGCAAGCGCATTCCCCGCCGACGAAAGCTGGGGCGAACAGCGCAACGCCGACTTCGTCGCGGAAACCATCGTGCCCGAGTGCCGGGTAGCCGGCGAACAGGCTATCCTGGCGCTCAACCGCGGCGACTATCTGCAGGCGATGGACCTGCTGTATCGCGGCAAGGCGATCTACTGGGCCGACGTGGCCGACGTGGCGGAGCGGGTGCTGACCGTCGATGAGTTGAAAGGCTTTGTCGATAAGCACGCCCCGGCACCGACGACGCCGCTCAAGCCGGTTAACCCGGACGACTACGGCGGCCAGCAGATCACGCCGGAAGTGCAGCTGCGCGAGCTGCTGGCGCGGCGCTTGATGCGCGCCGGGCGAGCCGCGGAGGCGCAGGCCTACTTCGATATCCCCAACTACCGCCAAGCGGCGCAGCAGTATGCCGACGAGCTGAAGGCCGCCAAGGACAAGTCCGCCGCGCCGCTGACGCGCGCACAGGCTTACTATCGCGCCGCCAACCTGCTACGCGCCCAGGGGCTGGAGTTTACCGGCTATGAGATGACGCCGGACTACGCCATCTATGGCGCCGGCTATTCCTATCTGGGGGATGCGTTCGATACTCGCGAGCTGAAGCACAAAAGCTGGATAGACAGCGCAGAAGCTGCGCGCGCCAAGGCGGCGCTGCCATTGGAAGACAACCGTTTCCTGCACTATCGCTGGCAGGCGGTGGGGTTGGCGCAACAGGCGGCCGATCTGCTGCCGCCGAAAAGCCAGGCCTACGCCGCCGTGCTGTGTAACGCCGCCAGCTGGGTTATCAAGCGCGACGCCAAGACCGGCCGGGCGCTTTATCAGCGCTACATCAACACCGGCACCCGCTACCCGTGGGCGGCAAAATTCGGCTACGACTGCCCGGCGCCGGACTTCGCCACTGTTGCGCCATAACGCCGAATTTCAGGCATGAAAAAGCCCGGCTTGCCGGGCTTTTTTTTCGAATATCGCATCGACTCAGGCTTCGATCGCCATTTTCAATTTCTTCATGGCGTTCTTTTCCAGCTGGCGCACACGCTCGGCGGAAACGCCGTACTGATCGGCCAGCTCTTGCAGCGTCGACTTGTTGTCGTCGTCCAGCCAACGGGCGCGGATGATATGCTGGCTGCGCTCGTCCAGACCTTCCAGCGCATAGGCCAGTTTGTCTGCGGCGTTGCTTTCCCAGTTATCTTCCTCGATGCCTTCGGCGAAGTCTGAGCTCTTGTCCTGCAGGTACAGCACCGGCGCCATCGCCTGGCCATCGCGGGCCTCGTCGTCCGGAGTCGGATCGAAGGTCATGTCCTGCGCCGCCATGCGAGATTCCATCTCGCGCACGTCTTTGCTGGTGACGCCCAGCTCGCGGGCCACCAGTTCCACTTCGTCCTGGTTGAACCAGCCCAAACGCTGTTTGGTTTTGCGCAGGTTAAAGAACAGCTTGCGCTGCGCTTTGGTGGTCGCCACTTTCACGATGCGCCAGTTGCGCAATACGTACTCGTGGATTTCCGCCTTAATCCAATGCACCGCAAAGGAAACCAGACGCACGCCGACTTCAGGGTTGAAGCGGCGAACGGCTTTCATCAGGCCGATATTGCCTTCCTGAATCAGGTCCGCCTGCGGCAGACCGTAGCCTGAATAGTTGCGGGCAATATGAGCGACAAAGCGCAGGTGAGACAGGATGAGCTGCTTAGCGGCATCCAGATCGCCCTGATAATGCAGCCGTTCAGCCAGCTCCCGCTCTTCCTCTGCCGTCAGCATCGGATAGGCGTTGGCTGCCCGGATATAGGCTTCCAAGCTACCTTGGGGTACTAAGGCTAAAGTTTGCATTTCTTTGGTCATTCAAACCCTCTCTATGAGAATACAAAATCATGCAGGTGATTATTACAGCGGGGAAATGATTGATTCTACGGCAGTTGCTGAAGCAAAAGCGGTTCCACACGCCGGGCACCTTAACATTTGCTGCAATTTTTGACCGTACTCCGCCCTATAAGTTCACCCTTTTTTGCAAGCATTGTTGCTGACAATACGTGACGAGGGTGCAGGCCGATAGGGAATTTGTGCGCTAAGAAGAGAGGTGTGGTGCTGACTTCGCTTGAGGTCACTCTTCTCCCGCAACGCGATCAAAAGCAGCAGGAGAAGAGTATACCAAAAAAATCTTACTGTGGTGTAAATCGGCGTAAATGTTGCACTGTCGCCAGCCAGGCGGCGATCCAGCCGATCATCGCGGAGATGATCAGCAGCAGCAGCGCCTCGTCCCAGCCCAGCCCGTGCAGGGTGAAGGTGGTGCCGAATACCTTGGCTACCCCGGCGACTACCGACTCCAGCTGCCACACCAGCGCGCCGGAGAGCACCAGCGACAGCAGCGCGCCGGCGAAGCCCAGCATCGCCCCGCCGTTGAGGAACGGCCGCAGGATAAAGCCGTCGGTGGCGCCGATCAGCTTCATCACGTTGATGGTGTCGCGACGGCTGAAGATGCTCAGACGCACGCTGTTGCCGATCACCAGGAACACCGCCACGATCATCAGCACGCCGATGATCGCCGCGATCTGGCCCGCCAGCCCGGTGAGCGCCGCCAGGCGGGCAAACCAGCTGTCATCCATACGCACTTCTTCCACGCCCTGCACCGCCGCTACGCGATCGCGCAGGGTGTTGAGGGTGTCCGAACTCTGGAAGCTCATCTTCGGCGTGACGATCGCCACCGCCGGCAGCGGGTTCTCTTCCAGCATGTCCAGCGCGCCGCCAAAACCCGACCAGTTGCGGAACTCGCCGCGCGCTTCTTCACGCGACAGGTAGTTCACCTTCTCCACGCCGGCTTCCGCCTTGATGGCATCGAGCACTTTCAGCGCCGCGTCGTCATCGAGCGACTTATCCAGGTAGACCGTCAGCTGCGGCGTCGGGTACCAATGGCTGGCCGCGGTGCTGACGTTTTTCCACACGATGTAGCACACACTCGGCAGCGTCAGGGAGATGGCGATCACCATCACCGTCAGCAGCGTCGCCAACGGCTGACGCAGCATGTCTTTGATGGCGTTCATCCAGGCGTAACGCCACTGTTCGCGCCAGCCGCCGCGCAGCGCCTTGCTCTTGGCGGTTTTTGCGTTATTGGCCATGGTGAGCGCCCCCTTGCATGCGGCCCTGGCTCAGCGTCAGGATGCGGTAATTACGGCGGGCGATAAGCCCGGTGTCGTGCGTCGCCATTAATACGGTGACGCCGACACGGTTGAATTCTTCAAACAGGCGCAGAATGCCTTCCGACAGCGCGTCGTCCAGGTTGCCGGTCGGCTCATCCGCCAGCAGCACCGCCGGCTTGTTCACCACCGCACGGGCGATGCCCACGCGCTGCTGCTCACCGCCGGACAGCTGAATCGGGAAGTTTTTCGCTTTATCCAGCAAACCGACCTTGTCCAGCGCGGCGGAGACGCGGCGACGGATGTCTTCGGTGCTGGCGCCGGCGATGATCAGCGGCATCGCCACGTTGTCATACACCGTGCGATCCAGCAGCAGATGGTGATCCTGGAAGATCATGCCGATCTGCCGACGCAGGAACGGCACCTCGCGGTTTTTCAAACGGCTGATGTCGTGGCCGCCAAACCAGATGTGGCCGGCGCTGGGCCGTTCGATACCGCAAATCAGTTTCAGCAGGGTACTTTTCCCCGCGCCGGAATGGCCGGTCAGAAACGCCATTTCCGCCGGGCGCAGATGGAAATCGACCCCCTGCAGCGCTTGCCGTCCGCCCAGATAAGCTTTACTGACCTGTTCAAAGCGAATCATCCGTATTAATCCTCTCGGGCAAAAAGTGCCTCAATAAAATCGTCAGCCTTAAACGGCCGCAAATCTTCGATGCCTTCCCCAACGCCGATATAGCGAATCGGGATACCGAACTGATCGGCGATGGCGAAGATCACCCCGCCCTTGGCGGTACCGTCCAGTTTAGTCAGCGTGATGCCGGTTAAGCCCACGGCCTCATTAAATAATTTCGCCTGACTGACCGCATTCTGGCCGGTGCTGGCATCGAGCGTCAGCATAACCTCATGGGGGGCCTGGTCGTCCAGTTTTTTCATGACGCGGACGATCTTCTTCAGCTCTTCCATCAGGTGCGATTTGTTCTGCAGACGGCCGGCGGTATCGGCGATCAAGACATCGATGCCGCGCGCTTTGGCAGCCTGCACTGCATCGAAGATCACCGAAGCGGAATCCGCGCCGGTATGCTGCGCCACCACCGGGATGCGGTTACGTTCGCCCCACACCTGCAGCTGCTCTACCGCCGCGGCGCGGAAAGTATCCCCCGCCGCCAGCATCACCGACTTGCCTTCCGCCTGGAACTGACGCGCCAGCTTACCGATGGTGGTGGTTTTACCCACGCCGTTCACGCCGACCATCAGGATGACATACGGGGTTTTCCCGCTGACATCCAGCGGCTGATCGACCTTGGCCAGAATTTCGGACATTTCCTCCTTCAGCTTGCCGTACAGCGCTTCGGCGTCTTTCAGCTGCTTGCGGCTGGCGTGCTGGGTCAGGGAGGTGATGATCTTGCGCGTGGTATCCACGCCGACATCGGCGATCAGCAGCTGTTCTTCCAACTCGTCGAACAGGTCGTCGTCGATCTTTTTACCGCGGAACAGCCCCATAAAGCCGGAGCCAAGGTTTTGCTTGGTCTTCAGCAGGCTGCGCTTCAGGCGAGCGAAGAAGCCTTCTTTGGTCGGGCGCTCCTGCTCTTGCGCAGCGGCCGGCACCACAGGTTCAAGCAGCTCTTCTTCTTCCGGCTCGGGTTCTGGTTCGACGACAGGCTCAGGCTCGACGACCGGCTCAGGCTCAATGACCGGCTCAGGTTCAACAACTGGCTCTGGCTCAACGACCGGCTCAGGTTCGACGACAGGCTCTGGCTTAACAATCGGCTCAGGCTCGACGACCGGCTCAGGCTCGACGACCGGCTCAGGCTCGACGACCGGCTCAGGCTCAACGACCGCCTCTGGCTCAACGACCGGCTCGGGCTCAACAACTGGCTCTGGCTCGACGACCGGCTCAGGTTCGACGACCGGTTCGGGCTCAATGACTGGCTCTGGCTCAACGACCGGCTCAGGTTCGACAACCGGCTCTGGCTCGGCGATCGGCTGCTGCTGCGCCACTACCTGCTCGGTCACGCTGACAATCTCTTCGGCCAACGCTTGCGCCGTTGGGTGTTCGGCCGCCGCCGGCAGGTTCTCCGCGATTTGTTCGCCGGCCTGACCGTTATCCCACTCTCCCGGGGTGTCGACGGAGGCGGCAGGTTCAGATTCCTGGGCGGGGAGCTTGTCATCCAGCTTGGCGACAGCCGGTTCAGCCGGCGTCTCCGCGGCCTGAGGCTCCGCCTGCTCTACCGGCTGCTCAGGTTGCTGTTGCTCTTCTTCCTTTTCCTTCTGGCCAAAGCCCAGCCAGGAGAAAAACCCACGTTTCTTATCTTTTGCCATGTTATGACTCTACTCCGTACCGAAGGCTCGCTTACCCTACATACCTGAAGGATATATGCTGACAATAATCCGCCGAGTCTATCACTTTCCCTCGCGCAGCAACACGCATCCGGCATGCTTTCCGGTGTGAAATCAGACAACAAAGTTTTACCGTTCCCCCCGACGCCCGTCACCGGTAGAATAGGGGCAACTTTTCGTTAACCTCTGCGGCCCCGCGCCGCAAAAGAAATCAAACAACGCTTATGACAAGACTCTCGCCACGGGCGACGGCCAAAAAACCGCCCCAGGCCGCAGCCGGACAGATCCGCATCATCGGCGGCCAATGGCGCGGTCGCAAGCTTCCGGTGCCGAACAGCCCGGGGCTGCGCCCCACCACCGATCGGGTGCGCGAAACCCTGTTCAACTGGCTGGCGCCGGTGATTCAGGGCGCGCGCTGTCTGGACTGTTTCGCCGGCAGCGGCGCATTAGGGCTGGAAGCGCTGTCGCGCTACGCCGGCAGCGCCACGCTGCTGGAATTCGAACGGCCGGTGGCGCAGCAGCTGGAAAAAAATCTGGCGCTGCTGCAGGGCAAAGGGGTGGTTATCAACACCAACGCGCTGAGCTGGCTGGCGGGCGAGGGCCAACCGTTTGACGTGGTGTTTCTCGATCCGCCGTTTCGCAAAGGCCTGCTGGCGGAGACCGCCTTGTTGCTGGAGCAGCGAGGCTGGCTGGCCGACGAGGCCTGGATCTATGTAGAAGCCGAGGCGGAAAGCGCCGCGGCGGACGTGCCTGCCAGCTGGCAGTTGCACCGGGAGAAAGTCGCCGGCCAGGTGGCCTATCGCCTTTATATTCGTTCGCAAGAGAAAACCGACCATGCTGATTAATCTGGGCCGCCTGCTGATGCTGTGCGTGTGGGGCTTCCTGCTCTCTAACCTGTTCCATCCGTTTCCCAAGCCGCTGAAGTATTTCATCGACGTGGCGCTGTTCTTTATGGTGGTGATGCACGGCCTGCAGCTGGTGCTGCTGAAATCCACCCAGCCGAAGGATCAGCCGATCAGCTACTGGCAAGAAGCCAAGATCTTTATCTTTGGCGTGTTCGAGCTGTTGGCCTGGCAGAAGAAACAGCCTCCCATCAAGAAGAAGTGACCGCTACGGCTGAACGGTGAAAGAGACGAAGCGCGTGCCCTGCATGTTCAACGTGCCCTGCGCGCCTTGTTCTATCGGGTTGTATTGCCACTGTTTCAGCCGAAGCTGGATGTCTTCACCGCCCTGTACCGGGCGGAACACCACCTCGTAATACATCGGCTCATTGACCAGCGGTTCGCGCTGCGGCGCACGGGTTTTGGCGACCGGGAAGCTTCGCTTGTCGCTCACCGTCACCTGCAGACTGCGCATCGGTGCGCGGTCGTTTTCCGCCTCCTGCTGGCGCTGTTTGAAATAGCGTTGCGTGGCCAGCACGGCGATCAGCGCAATCACGGCGACAAAAAACAACGGTGGCTTACTCATCGGTTTCCCATTTCCTTCGCGGCCAAATCGGCGTAAACATAGCATTCTCAAGAAAGCATTGTCGATCGTCGGCAGGCTACCTACACTGAAATAAGAAGTGACATGGGTGACAGTTTGGAGCCGGTTGTTGCGGCTCCCTCATACATAAGGAAGACATAATGAGTTGGCCGTTCCTTGCCGTATTCTTTTCCGGTTGGCTGTTCGTCGACGCCTCATACCGTGGGCCGCGCTGGCAACGCTGGGTGTTCAAACCCGTCACGCTGCTGCTGCTGTTGCTGTTGGCCTGGCAGGCGCCGGTGCTCAGCGCGGCAGGTTATCTGATCGTACTCGGCCTGCTGGCGACGCTGATCGGCGACGCGCTGCTCCTGTTGCCGCGCGAGCGGGTGCTGTACGCCATCGGCGCCTTTTTCCTCTCCCACCTGCTGTATACCCTGAGCTTCGCCAGCCAGATGACGTTCAGTCTGTTCTGGCCGCTGCCGCTGGCGCTGCTGGCGATAGGCGCGTTGCTGCTGGCCACCCTTTGGACCCGGCTGGAAGAGATGCGCTGGCCGATCGTCACCTACGTGGCGATGACGCTGCTGATGGTCTGGTTGGCGGGCGAACAATATTTCCTGCGCAGCACCGATTTCGGCTTCTCGCTGCTGACCGGCACCTCGCTATTGCTGCTGGCCAACGTGGTTTGGCTGATCAACCGCTACCGTTTCACCTTCCGCGCAGCGGACGCCATCGTCGCTTTCTGTTACTTCTCCGGCCACTTCCTGATCGTGCGCTCACTCTATCTGTAACGACCTGCCGCGGGTTCGGCACGCCGAACCCGTTCCCACATCAAGCCAACGCTTTCAACGTTAAGGCATCATCGGCGCCCAGCTGATTGCGATACAGATCGCCGTCGCGCGAGAAGAACGCCAGCGTGCTGCCATCCGCACGCAGCAGGGCGATGCCGTCCGGCGCCGGGCGCCAGCCCACCACCTCGGCCGCAAACACGCTTTGCAGACAACGTTGCCGATCCACCAGCTGATAGCCGTTGGTTTCACTTTGCTCATTCGCCAAAAACTCGATTTGGCATTGCCGTTCGCTGTCGGCCACCTGCCATTGCCCCGCCAGCGACTGCGCGGTCGGCAGCGCCAGGCTGCCGGCCATGACCGCACTCGTCACTATCATGCCGCTCGCCGCCAGAGCGGTGCGCGTTAAAGTACCTTTCATACCGGGCTCCCGCATCACGCCCGGCCGAGACTGCGCCGGGCGTGTCGTTGCTGTGTTACACGATAAAGTCGGTGGCGACGTCTACCTGACCGACGATTTTCACCAGGAAGTCCGGCGCCTGATGACCCCCGATGTTCACCGCCAGATCGGTCACGTTGTTGGAAGCATTGTAGCTGAGCAATGCTTCACCGGCCGCGCCGCTGAAATGATCGACGAAGTGGATGAAATCGCTGCTCTGCGCCTCTTTGTTGAAGAACGACAGGTCAATTTTGTCGATCCCTTTCTGGAAGTCGCGGATCCAGTCCGAAGCACCCGGTGCAGAATCGCTGGCGGCAGAGAACACGAAGGTATCCTGGCCGGAACCGCCCCACAGCTCATCCGCCCCACCGCCGCCGAACAGCACGTCATTGCCCGCACCGCCTTTCAGGACGTTGTTGGCCGCGTTGCCGACGATCACGTCATTGCCGGAACCGCCAATGGCGTTCTCGATGGTCACCCCGGCGGCGATCGAGACGTTGCCCTTCAGGCCGCCCACGTCGGAGAACGACTTCTCGTTCAGGTTGATGCGCTGGTTAGCGGTATAACCGGAGAAATCGAAGGTATCGTTGCCGCCCGCATCCCAGACCGCAAAGATCACTTTCTGCGAGTTGCTGGTGGTGCTGAGGAAGTCACGACCGGTGTTGGAGTTAAAGCCGTACACGGTGTCGCCGGTGCGGGTCGACAGGTTGGCGCCATACAGATGTTGAATGGCGGCAATGTCATCCAGCAGAGGAGCAGCGGCGTAGTGGCCGCCGTTGTCCCCACCGGTGTTGGTTTCGCTCCAGTAGCTCATCAGGCTGAACTGACGGGTATCTTCCGCGTAAGTGACGTCGCGGTAGGTCGGGTTGCCTTCACCGGCGTTGTAATCGCCCGGATGGCTCAGACCCAGCGCATGGCCAATCTCATGGGTGAACGTCTGGCGGCCGTAGTCTTCGGTCGCCGGATGTTTCACGTTGGATTGGTTGACGTTGTACCAGGTCTGGCCGCCCAGATCCTGGCCCTGCCAAATGGTGTTCGGCAGGAAGGCATAGGCCTGAGTGCCGTAATCATAGTGGCCGGGGCGATCCTGGCTGTAGTTGCCGAAGGTGATGTTGGCTTTTTGACCGGCCGCCACTTCGGTGAAGGTGATATTGGCGACGTCAGCCCAGGACTGCAGCGACAGCTTAGCCTGCTGCTGCTGTTCCGCGCTGAACTTGCTCAGCCCGGTGTCGCCGGCGACGTTGGTGGCAGAGAACTTATAGTCCGGGAAGGAGAAGGTTAATTTAACCGGTTGGCCAAATACCTTGTAACCGTTCCAGGTTTGGTTCTCACGGGTAATAAACAGCCCAGCTTGCTCGTTAGAAAATGAATCCTTGCCATTAATCTGAATCCCGTTGCCACGCTCATGATAATGCAGCAGGTCGGCTACAGCATCGTAGCCGGTTTTGGCGGCTGCGAAGTTGGATTCAGTAATTTCAATTGCCTTTTTAGTAGATTGCATTGGTTCGATTCCACTCATTATCTGATCGTTATCAATCAGACAGATAGACATAACCTCCCCGTAAGCTACGGTTAATGAACCTTAAGCTTGCTGGAAGGGGCTTATGCGCCGTTGCCGGCAGTGTGTTAGGTAGAATTAATGCATATATATCAGCAAATAAGATTGCCATTAAAAATGGTAATCGATTCCAATTATAGGCAGGGCCGCGAAACTGAACATAAAATAATCAACCTTTTATTGTCTTAACGAAAGTTTGTTATGCTGCTTTTTAGGCTTCTTTACAAAACAAATGAAACTTAACGAGGATAAGTTGGCACCAAACTTCAATAACAATGCGGCCTGCAGGCACAAGCGAATCATGCTGGCTTGGCACGGGCAAAAAGGTAAATTTTGCTAAAGCGTTATAGGTTAATAACTCTTTATTATTAGGTCAGGCGACTTTTTAGTTTCTATAGGAATATTATTTTCTTATTTAAACTAACGGCAGTGAGGCTTTTCACCCAAATAGGGGATAAGAAAAGCCTATAGATTTAAATTCGCATTATTCATTATTGAATGAATACCCCTTTATACACTCGAACGCCGTTAGCAATAATTCTCATCCGGCGCTTGACTCTGGAGTTGACTCCAGGGTGTAGAGTCAGCTGAGCAAACCCGTTTAACAGCCCGAAGGGGGACGTTATGCACAACCAGCAAAACCATAATCATCAGGAACATCACCACACCGAAGGCGGATGCGGCTGCAACCACAGCCACAGCAAAACCCAGCATGGCTGCAGCAGCGAGCCGAAAAACGCCGCCGCACAGGCCGAACACGCCCACCACCATCACGATCATGGCGATAGCGGCTGCTGCACCGCCGCGCCCGACGATCCGGACGAGGAAAGCGACAGGCTGGCCGCCGCTCCCCCTTCCGGTAGCCAACGTTTCAGCTGGAAAGTCACCGGCATGGACTGCCCCAGCTGCGCCAAGAAAATCGAAAATGCCGTCACCGCACTCCCCGGCGTCGACAGCGCGCGCGTGTTGTTCGCCACCGAGAAACTGGTGGTCGATGCGCAGTCCGATATCAGCCTGCGGATCCAGGACGCGGTCGCCCAGGCCGGCTTTACCCTGCTCGGCACTCAGACCGCCAAAGCCGCCGCGCCGAAAACCTCACGCTTCGGCGAATTCGCACCGCTGCTGCTGTTGACCACCCTGATGGTCGTCAGCTGGGTGCTGGATCGGGTTAACCCGGAGCTGGGCCGCATCGCCTTTATCGCCACCACGCTGGTCGGGTTGGCACCGGTCGCCGCCAAGGCGCTGCGTCTGATTCGTTCCGGCACGCCGTTCGCCATCGAAACGCTGATGAGCGTGGCGGCCATCGGCGCGCTGTTCATCGGCGCCACCGCCGAGGCGGCGATGGTGCTGCTGCTGTTTATGGTCGGTGAACTGCTGGAATCCTACGCCGCCAACCGCGCGCGGCGCGGGGTGACGGCGCTGATGGAGCTGGTGCCGGAAGATGCGCTGCTGCTGCAAGGTGCGGAGCGCAAACGCGTGCCGGTCGCCAGCCTGCGTCCGGGCGACGTGATTGAAATCGCACCCGGCGGGCGCCTGCCGGCCGACGCCGAGCTGCTCAATCCATTCGCCAGCTTCGACGAAAGCGCCCTGACCGGCGAATCGGTACCGGTCGAGCGCCAACAGGGTGAGAAAGTGGCCGCCGGCAGCCTGTCCGTCGATCAGGCGGCGCAGATGAAGGTGATCTCCGAGCCCGGCAAAAACGCCATCGACCGCATTTTGCAGCTGATTGAGGAGGCCGAAGAGCGCCGCGCGCCGATAGAACGCTTCCTCGATCGGTTCAGCCGTTATTACACCCCGGCCATTATGCTGCTGGCCGTCGCGGTGATCCTGGTGCCGCCGCTGCTGTTCTCACAGCCGTGGGATACCTGGATCTATCGTGGCCTGACGCTGCTGCTGATCGGCTGCCCATGCGCATTGGTGATCTCGACCCCGGCGGCGATCACATCCGGGCTGGCAGCCGCCACGCGGCGCGGCGCGCTGATTAAAGGCGGTGCGGCGCTGGAGCAACTGGGCCAGATCCAAACTATCGCCTTCGATAAAACCGGCACCCTGACCGAAGGCAAGCCGACGGTGACCGACGTGCTGCCGATCGGCACACTCACCGAACAGCGGCTGCTGCAGCTTGCCGCCGCGGTGGAAGCCGGTTCACATCACCCGCTGGCGCAGGCGATCATCAACCGCGCCGCCGAAAGCGGGACGGAGCTGCCGCTGGCGCAGGCGCGCCGCGCGCTGGCCGGCGTCGGCGTGGAAGGGATCGTGGACGGCAAGACCGTGCTGATCAGCGCGCCGGGCAAGCTGGCACCGGGCCTGCTCGACGCCCAATGGCAGAGCCAGGTAGACAAGCTGGAAAACGCCGGCAAAACGGCGGTGGTGGTGCTGGAAGACGGCGCGCCCATCGGCTTGCTGGCGCTGCGCGATACGCTGCGCGGCGACGCCAAACAGGCCATAGCCGAACTGAACGCGCTGGGTATTCGCGGCGTGATGCTGACCGGCGACAACCCGCGCGCCGCCGCGGCGATCGCCGGCGAGCTGGGGCTCGACTATCGCGCCGGTCTGCTGCCGGAAGATAAGGTCAGCGCGGTTACCGAACTGAGCGAACTGCGCCCGACGGCGATGATCGGCGACGGGATCAACGACGCCCCAGCGATGAAGGCCTCCAGCATCGGCATCGCCATGGGCAGCGGCACCGACGTGGCATTGGAAACCGCCGATGCCGCCCTGACCCACAACCGGCTGGTAGGCGTCGCGGAGATGATCCGCATCTCGCGCGCCACCCACGCCAATATCCGGCAAAACATCACCATCGCATTGGGGCTGAAGGGGGTCTTCCTGATCACCAGTCTGCTGGGGCTGACCGGTTTGTGGCTGGCGGTGCTGGCTGACTCCGGCGCCACCGCGCTGGTCACCGCCAACGCGCTGCGGCTGTTGAAAAAGCGCAGCTAAGTTCGGAAACCAATACGGGCGCGGCATACCGCGCCCGTTGTCATTTCGGGGAAAGAGACTTTTCTTTCATCGACACGATCATGCCGCCGTTATACGCCTTTACGCAACAGATAACGGTATGGCGCCTGCTCGGTCTCCTGCGCCACCAGCGTGTGTTCCATAAAACGGCAGAACCCCGGGATATCGCGGGTGGTAGCCGGATCGTCGGCGATAATCAGCAGCGTTTCGCCGTTGTCCATATGGCGCACGGTTTTACGCACCATCATCACCGGTTCCGGGCAACGCAGGCCCAGCGCGTCGAGCGTCTGGTCTGCCTGGGCAAATAAGTCAGTCATGCAATTTTTCTCGTTCAAAAACGATCGGCGAACGCTCGCCGCATCTCATTAGCGCCTAGTTTACGCCGGTAGTTTTTCTGCGCAAGATGCGTTAACGTTTGCGTTAAATTTAACCATTGCATTGGTTGCGCAAACGCGTATCATGCCGCCGCGCAGCGTTTTTTGCTGTTTTAACAAGACACACTGGGTTCCCTCACCCCACTGCTAAAAAGGCTACAATATGTATTCGTTTACCGCACAGCAGCGCTTCACGGCGTTGGTCTGGCTTTCGCTGTTTCATATCGCCATCATTACCTCCAGCAACTACCTGGTGCAGCTGCCGATCACCGTTTTCGGCTTCCATACCACCTGGGGCGCCTTTACCTTCCCGTTTATCTTCCTGGCGACCGATCTGACCGTGCGCATTTTCGGCGCGCCCCTGGCGCGGCGGATTATCCTGGCGGTAATGGTGCCGGCGCTGTTCATCTCTTACGTGATCTCCACCGTCACCTATCAGGGAGAGTGGCAGGGATTCGCGGCGCTGGGCAGTTTTAACCTGTTCGTGGCGCGCATCGCCGTCGCCAGCTTTATGGCCTATGTGCTCGGCCAGATCCTCGACGTTCACGTCTTCAACCGCCTGCGCCAGCGCAGCGCCTGGTGGGTAGCGCCGGCGGCGGCGATGTTCTTCGGCAACATCAGCGATACACTGGCGTTCTTCTTCATCGCCTTCTACAAGAGCAGCGATCCCTTCATGGCCAACAACTGGGTGGAGATCGCGCTGGTGGATTACAGCTTCAAGGTGATGATCTGCCTGCTGTTCTTCCTGCCGATGTACGGCGTGTTGCTGAACATGCTGCTCAAACGCATCGCGGCGCGCAGCGGCAGCCTGCAGCCGAGCTGAGCCGTGCTATTCTGGGCGGCCCTATCCTTTGGAGGCCGCCCATGACCCCAATCGTTCGCAACGCCACGCTCGAAGAAATCCACCGCCTTTACCAACGCATCCCCGAATTCGGCAACCTGCATAGCCTGGCCGATCTGCAGCAGCGTATCGGCACCGCCTCCGCCAGCCTGTTGATCGCCGAGATAGACGGGCAGCCGGCCGGTTTCAAACTCGGTTATCAACGGCAGGAAACGGTGTTTTACAGCTGGCTGGGTGGCGTGCTGCCGGCATTCCGCCGCCACGGCGTGGCGCAGGTCTTGTTGGCCGAACAGGAACGCTGGGCGCGGGCGCAGGGCTATCGCCAACTGACGGTCAAAACCCGTAACCGGTTCCGCGCCATGCTGACGATGCTGCTCACCCACCACTATCAGATTGTTCAGCTGGAAAAGAAAGGCGAAGTGGCTGATTATCGGCTATTACTGGAAAAAAACTTGTGACAACATCTGCCTTGCATTTCAACCTGGAATAGGTTGCGATACGACAGTGAATCCCTACCGGAAAGGAATAAGGAAGCCCGATGCGTAAAGTAGCGAAATTGATGGGTATCAGCCTGCTGGCGCTTGGCCTCGCGGCCTGCGACGGCAACACCAAAGACACCAAGGCAGCGCCAGACGGCGCGGCGGCCAGCGCGCCGGCCGGGCAGCAGGTGAGCCTGCTGGACGGTAAACTGACGTTCACCCTGCCGGTCGGCATGGCGGATCAAACCAGCAAGTTGGAAAAACCGGCCAACAACATGCACGCATATGCTGACAGCACCAGCCAGCGCCTAGTGGTTGTGATCCTGGGCGACAAGACCGCCGACAGTCTGGAAACCCTGGCCCAACGGTTGGAAAACAACCAACGCGCGAACGACGCCAATCTGCAGCTGATTACCAACAAGGCTATCGACGTAGACGGCGTGCCGCTGCGTCAGCTGGACAGCATCGTCACCAACAGTGGCAAGAAAGCTTACTCTTCCATTCTGGTTGGCGCACTGAACAACAACTTGCTGACCATCCAGATCTCGCTGCCGGCAGACAATCAGCAGCAGGCGCAGACCGAAGCCGAAGGCATCATCTCCACCCTGAAGCTGAAGCAGTAATCCCACAGGGGGCCGGTTTGCCGGCCCTTTCGTTTTTACGCCAGCGCCTGCGCCAGCAGGGTGATCGGATGTTCACAGCGCTTGCTGGTGGACATTTCTATCTGCCATTTGCAGGTCTCGCAGTCGGTCACCACCAGATCCACCCCGCTCTCTTCTATCTGCCGGAACAGCGGCGCGCCGATACCTTGCGAAGTGGCATAGTTCTCCGATTTGAACCCGTAGGTGCCGGCGATGCCGCAGCACTGCGAATCCAGCACCACCAGCTCCAGCCCCGGTATCTGCCGCAGCAGCTCCAGGGTGTAGGCGGTCCAGCCCATCTTCTCCATATGGCAAGGCGTGTGATATGCCACCCGCAGCGGCGTGTGCTTCAACGGCAGGCTACGCCCCTGATTGATCAGGCGATAGAGATAGCGCGTCGCCAGCTCCACCCGATCGCGCACCGGGGTGGTGTCCACGTCCAGCAGATGAGGGTATTCGTCGCGCAGGGTGAAGGTGCAGCTCGATGAGGTTGCCACCACCGGGATACCGCGTTCCAACACCGTTTCATGCAGCGATTCGGCGTTGACCCTGGCCTGCTTTTTGGCCTGCTCGATAAACCCGTTGGCGATCAGCGGCACGCCGCAGCATTTCTCGCGTTTCAGCAGCTGCACGCCGATATCCAGCGCGTTGAACACCCGGATCAAATCCTTGCCCAGCTGCGGATGGTTATAGTTGACGAAGCAGCCGTGGAAAAACGCCACCTGCTCGGCATAACGCTGCTGAACCTGCGCCTGTTGCCGGTACCAGCGGCGGAAAGTGCCGAACGAGTATTTCGGCAGTTCGCGACGGTGATCGATCTTCAGCGCCTTGTCCAACAGCTTGCGCACCGGTTTCAGCCCGGTAGCGGCGTTGACGATCGGCGCGAACGGCGTCGACAGCGAGCCCATGATGTCGGTGTGGCTGAGGATGGCGTCGCGCAGCGTCGGCTTGCTCTGGGCGAAGTCGGCGCGGGCGCGCTGAATGATGTCGCCGATTTTGACGTCGGACGGGCAGGCCACTTCACAGCGCTTGCAGTTGGTGCAGTATTTCAGCGCTTCGTCGTACAGCGCCGGATCTTTCAGCCGCAGCCGCTCGCCGTCCGGCCCCGCCTGTTTTGGCCCCGGATAGAGCGGGTTCACTTTGGCGACCGGGCAGTAGGTGGTGCAGACGGTGCATTTGATGCAGCTTTCAAAGCTGTGGTCCTGATGCAGGCTCATGCGTTTTCCTCCGCGGCGATCTGCTGCGCGACGTGCAGCGCACCGATCAATGACACGCCGGCGCCGCAGCCCTGCTGCAGCGGATCGTAGCCGCCGGCGACCGCGCCGATGGCATACAGATTGTCGAACGGCATTCCCTGTTTCATCGCCCGCAGCCTGCCGTCGGTGCGCACGCCAAACTGCAGATAAGGCTGCGGTGCAAACAGCTCGCGCCGGCTCCAGTCGGCGCGATCGGCGCGGCTGTGCACGTCCAGTTCGAAGATCGGCTCGCGCACCCCGTCGAAATCCGCCACCAGCCCGTTGCTGAAGAAGCTGCCGCTGGCCAGCACCACCTGCTGCGCCCGCAGCGGAATATCGCCGTGGTTACGGGTATACAGGCCGGTGACGCGGCCAGCTTCACACTCGGCGCGCAGCACGCTGTCGCCAGGCATGAAAACGCCGCCCAGCTGTTGGAAACGCCGCCGCAGTGCCTGATGCAAGCGCATGCCGGGCACCGAAGGCGGCAGCGTCGGCAGCAGCCGGATCGGTTTGCCGACCGCATCCTGCAGCACCGCCAGCGACGCATCGTCCTCCAGGCCCAAACAGGCCGGCAGGAAGAGCGCGTCGGCCTCGCCCGCCAACCGCCGCAGCTCCTCGGCCATCGGCGGCAGGCTTTCCATCAAATCCAGCACCCGGGCGATGTTCACCGCGCGGAACTCGCTGGGGTTATTGCGCAATCTGTCCAGCGCCGGCATGTGCAGATAGGCTACCTCCGTCTCTACGCCGAGCTCCCGGCTCAGGGAGTCGGCGGCCATCTGCGGCTGGAAGTCGAGGAACCCCTCGATGCCGATCACCGCAATACGCCGCCACGGCAGTTGGCCGGTCAGCGGCAGCGTCGGGATCGCCTGCGGGCTGAGCCAGGTGGCGCGGCGCGTCCCCAGCGGCGTAATACGCAGATGGTTATTGGCGCCCTCGCCCTGCAGGTTCAGCCCGCAGCGCTCCAGCAGCCGCTGCGCGGCGGCGGACAGCGCCGCCACCCGGCCGGGCCCGATCAGGGCATACGGATGCTGCGGCGCCTGCTGCGCCAACTGGGGTAACGCCGCCAGCGGCATCTCGACCGGCGTGCCGTCCGGCAATCTCGCCAGCAGATCGAGCGAGCCGGAGGAGAAGTAGAGCGCGCTCTGGCCGGAACTGACCACCGCACAGCGTTTGCCCTGTTCAGCCACGGCAATGGCGCAGCTCAGGCCGGCCAGGCCGCCGCCAATCACCACTACGTCAAATCGCATCATCCGCCTCCTGCTCCTTGTCGGCCTGGGCCTCAAGCCCGCATAACCCCTGGTAAACCCAGCTGGTAAATTCACTCTCACGCAGCGCATCGCCCCAGGCGATCGGCCGTACGCCTTTCCACCGTTCGTTGAGGAACTGCGACAGCTGCGCGATGGACTGCTGCGGCGTGCTGACCTTGAAGCGCGTCAGCAGCCCGGCGGCGCGGCAGGCGCAGAGTTCCCCCTGGCAGGTGCCCATGCCGACGCGGGTGCGGCGGCGCAGATCCACCAGGTTATTGACGGTCAGCGAATTGACCGCATAGCGCACTTCCCCGGCGGTCACCGCCTCGCATTCGCACACCAGGCTGGTGTCGAGCCGATCGGCCGCCGGCACCTGGCTGGCGCGATCGCCGTGGCGGTAAATTGCCGAGCCGCGAATGCTGGCGGGCAGAGAAACCACGCTGCGCACCGTTTCCTCCGCCGACTGGCGGGAGCCGGGCAACGCGTCCTGCGCGGTGGTGCACGGGCGGTTTACGCCAAGCTTTTCGCACACCTTATCGGTGGCCCACTCCGCCATCAGGCGGTAGGTCATCAGCTTGCCGCCGGTGATGGTGATAAACCCTTCCAGCCCGTCGCGAGCGGCGTGATCGAGCAGCACGATGCCGCGGCTGACGTTGCGCCCGCTGGGATCGTCGTCGCTGGCCACCAGCGGCCGCACCCCGGCATAGGCGCGCAGAATGCGGGTCTGCGCCAGGGTGGGCGCCAGCAGCGCTCCCTCGCGGATCAGAATGTCCACCTCCTGCGGGGTCACCAGCATGTTGTCAATTTGGTCGTAGTCGATATGGGTCGAGGTAGTCCCGATCAACGAGATGGTGTCGCCCGGCACCAGGATGTCGGCATCCGCCGGTTTGCGACAGCGGTTGATCACCATGTTGTTGATACGGTGGCCGAGGATCAGCAGCGCCCCTTTGGCCGGGAACATGCGGATGCGCAAGTCGGCGTATTCGGCGATCTGCTGGCCCCAGATGCCGGCGGCGTTGACCACCACCGGCGCATGCAGCTCATAACGCCGCTGATTCTGATGGTCGTAAACGCGCACGCCCGTCACCCGGTCGCCGCTGCGCAGCAGCCCCACCACCTGGTGGTAGGTCAGGATCTGCGCGCCGTGTTCACGCGCGTCCAGCATGTTGGCGGCGGTCAGCCGGAAGGGATCGACGGTGCCGTCCGGCACCCGCACCGCGCCGATCAGCGCCGGGTTGGCCGCCGGCTCCAGGCGCAGCGCCAGCTGCGGATCGATCGCTTCAGCGTCGATGTCGGCCTGGCGACAGGCGGCGATAAACTGTTGCTGATAGTCCAGCGAGTCCTGCGGCAGGGTGATGAACAGCCCATCGGTGCGCTCGATGCAGTGGTGGGCAATGCGTTTCAGGATGCGGTTCTCTTCGATGCACTCGCGCGCCGACTCGCCGTCGGTCACCGCATAGCGCGCGCCGCTGTGCAGTAAACCGTGGTTGCGGCCGGTGGCGCCGGTGGCGATGTCGTGGCGCTCCAGCAAGATGCAGCGCAAGCCGCGCCGCGCACAGTCGCGGGCGATGCCTGCACCGGTGGCGCCGCCGCCGATGATGATCACATCCGTTTCGCCGCCGTCAAAATAGCTGCTCATGTCGCTCCCTCAGGATCGGTAGTTATGAGCCTATTGAGCCACGGTTATTAGGGTCTTTGTTTGATAAGGAACAATAACGAACATGAAACGAAATAAAAATGTCCACAAAAAACCATCAATGTGATCATAATCACGATTTTTGGACGTTTTTCTATTTCATAACGTTAACGAATCGCTCAAAATCCGCCGTGGTTTCATGAAAGTGTAACAATTGCGCCATTCGTCACAGCGACACCAGGCGTATTTGATGACAATGGCGCTCGTTATGGAACACAAAAACACCACATTCGATATCCGCTCAATCATCAAATGAACGTAAAAGGTCATATTGATGTGATAACAGATAAAGCCATCGGAGGCGCTCATGTTGAGTATTTTTAAGCCGGCCGCACACACCGCCCGTGTGCCGAGCGATAAGGTAGACCCGCTCTACCGTAAGCTGCGCTGGCAAATTTTCCTGGGGATCTTCTTCGGTTACGCCGCTTACTATCTGGTGCGTAAGAACTTCACCCTGGCCATGCCTTACCTGATCGAACAAGGCTTCAGCCGCGGTGACCTCGGCTTCGCGCTGTCGGGCATCTCCATCGCCTACGGCTTCTCCAAATTCATCATGGGTTCGGTCTCCGACCGTTCCAACCCGCGGGTGTTCCTGCCTGCCGGCCTGATCCTGGCGGCGGCGGTGATGTTGTTCATGGGCTTCGTGCCGTGGGCCACCTCCAGCATCGCCATCATGTTCGTCCTGCTGTTCCTGTGCGGCTGGTTCCAGGGCATGGGTTGGCCGCCGTGCGGCCGCACCATGGTGCACTGGTGGTCGCAGAAAGAACGCGGTGGCATCGTTTCCATCTGGAACTGCGCCCACAACGTGGGTGGCGGCCTGCCGCCGCTGCTGTTCCTGCTGGGTATGGCCTGGTTCAACGACTGGCACGCGGCGCTGTACATGCCGGCCTTCGGTGCCATCCTGGTGGCCCTGATCGCCTTCGCCCTGATGCGCGACACCCCGCAATCCTGCGGCCTGCCGCCGATTGAAGAGTACAAAAACGACTATCCGGACGACTACAGCGAAAAAGACGAAGAAGAGCTGACCGCCAAGCAGATCTTCATGCAGTACATTCTGCCGAACAAGCTGCTGTGGTACATCGCGGTCGCCAACGTGTTCGTCTATCTGCTGCGTTACGGCATTCTGGACTGGTCGCCGACCTACCTGAAAGAAGTGAAACACTTCGCGCTGGACAAGTCGTCCTGGGCCTACTTCCTGTATGAATACGCCGGTATCCCGGGCACCCTGCTGTGCGGCTGGATGTCGGACAAAGTGTTCAAAGGCAACCGCGGCGCCACCGGCGTGTTCTTCATGACGCTGGTGACCATCGCCACCGTGGTGTTCTGGATGAACCCGGCCGGTAACCCGACCGTGGACATGATCTGTATGCTGGTCATCGGCTTCCTGATCTACGGCCCGGTGATGCTGATCGGCCTGCACGCGCTGGAGCTGGCGCCGAAGAAAGCCGCCGGCACCGCCGCGGGCTTCACCGGTCTGTTCGGCTACCTGGGCGGCTCGGTTGCGGCCAGCGCCATCGTCGGTTACACCGTGGACTTCTTCGGTTGGGACGGCGGCTTCATGGTGATGATCGGCGGCGGCGTGCTGGCGGTTATCCTGCTGCTGCTGACCATGCTGAACGAAAAGAAACACCACGCGGAAATCGCCGCCAAGCGCGGTTAAGCGTCACACGACTTTTGCATGATTTAAAGGCCGCCCTGCGGCCTTTTTACTACCCTGCCCCCAACAACACGGAGAAAAACGGAATGCGGACTCAAGTCAAAGCCCTGCTGACAGGGATCATTCTCGCCACCTCGATGGTCAGCGCCGCACAGGCGGCGGACAAAGTGGTGATCGCCCACCGTGGCGCCAGCGGCTACCTGCCGGAACACACCCTGCCGGCGAAAGCGATGGCCTACGCCCAGGGCGCCGATTACCTCGAACAAGATCTGGTGATGACCAAGGACAACGAGCTGGTGGTGCTGCACGACCATTACCTCGATCGCGTCACCGACGTCGCCGAACGCTTCCCGGACCGCGCGCGCAAAGACGGCCGCTACTACGCCATCGACTTTACGCTGGCGGAGATCAAATCGCTGAAGTTCACCGAAGGCTTTGAAATCGAAAACGGCAAGAAGGTACAGGGTTATCCTGGCCGCTTCCCGATGGGCAAATCCGACTTCCGCGTACACACCTTCCAGGAAGAGATCGAGTTCGTGCAGGGTCTGAACCATTCGACCGGCAAAAACATCGGCATCTACCCTGAAATCAAGGCGCCGTGGTTCCACAAACAGGAAGGCAAAGACATCTCCAGCAAAGTGCTGGCGGTACTCAAGCAGTACGGTTACACCGGCAAGAACGATAACGTCTACCTGCAGTGCTTCGACGCCAACGAGCTCAAACGCATCAAGAACGAGCTGGAGCCGAAGCTGGGCATGGATCTGAAGCTGGTGCAGCTGATCGCCTATAACGACTGGCAGGAAACCTACGAGCAGAAAGCCGACGGCAAGTGGGTAGAATACGACTACGACTGGATGTTCAAGCCGGGCGCGATGAAGAAAATCGCTCAGTATGCCGACGGCATCGGGCCGGACTACCACATGCTGGTGGTCGCGGATCAATCCAAGCCGGGCCACATCGTGCTGACCGACATGGTGAAAGAAGCGCATGCCAGCAAGCTGGCGGTGCACCCGTTCACCATCCGCGCCGATGCGCTGCCGAAGTACGTGACCGACGTGAACCAGCTGTATGACGTGATTTACAACCAGGCCGGCGTCGACGGTGTGTTCACCGACTTCCCGGACAAGGGCGTGCAGTTCCTGCAGAAGCAGGGCCAGCACAAGTAATGCCAAGGGCGCCGCAAGGCGCCCTTGAATTGCTGACAAAGGAGGAAAAAACGTGGTTTTTCCTCCTTTGTGGATATCAGTCGAAAATCAATAAATTGATTTTCCTTGTTTTTTAGATATTGCCCACTGTCAGCTCGGCAACGTCATCCGGTTTATCATTGACTTTAAGGGCGCCGCAAGGCGCCCTTGTTATTTCAGAGGAACATCTTGCGCAGGTAGTGCGGCACCGCGTTATCGACGTTGGAGCCGATCACTTCCAGCTCCGGCAGCATATCCTTCAGGCGCTGATGCGCATCGCGCATGATGCAGCCCTTACCGGCCATCGACAGCATCTCCAGATCGTTCATGCCGTCGCCGAAGGCGATGCACTCTTGCAGCGTATAGCCGATGATCTTGGCCACTTCTTCCAGCGCATGCCCTTTCGACACGCCGCCCGCCATCACTTCCAGGCAGGTCGGGAACGAGAAGCTGACGTTGACCCGATCGCCCCAGCGCGCGTTGATGGCATCTTCCACCTGCAGCAGCCGCTCGTGATCTTCGCAGGTGAAGTAAACCTTGCAGACGCCGTCGGTTTCCAGCAGGCCCGGCTCGAACAGCTGATATTTGAACACCGACTCCTGGAAGAACTCTTCCTGCTCAGGGCTTTCGCGGTTGATGAACCAGTCATCGTTGCGGTAGACGTTGGTGGTGATCTCCGGATCGTCGTGCAGCATGCCGTACAGATCGCGGGCGATATCCCCGTCCAGGTTATGGCTGAAAATCAGCTCGCCGGCGGTGTTGTGCACCCGCGCGCCGTTAGAGGTGATCATAAAGGCGCTGATCTCCAGGCTGTCGCGGATCTGCGCCACGTCGATATGGTGGCGGCCGGTGGCGAACACGAAATGCACGCCGCGCTGGGTCAGCAACTTCAGCGTTTCTTTGGCGTACGGCGACAGGGTATGGTCGGGAGACAGCAGCGTGCCATCTAAATCGGAAGCGACGACGTGATACATAGCGTTATGTTCTAACCTCTGATGGAGTTGTCGGCGGCAGCGCGCCGCCTAAGTGTTGAGCAAAGAAGCGCAGGATTGCGTTCAGTGCTTCGGCGCGCATCGCGTCCCGCTCGAACAGGATCTCATGGCGTGCGCCGTTGATAACCCACGGGAGCCCCCCTTCGCAAGGGCGCCCCGCGTCTGACAGAGCCTGACAAAAAGCCTGATGCGAACGGTTGTCGACCACCCGTTCCTCACCGGCCTGCAAAAGCAACAGCGGCGTTGTTATCTCCCCGGCCTGAGCGATAATCTGCCGGCCGGCGCGGATGCTCTCCCGCACCCAATGGTAGGTCGGCCCGCCCACCTGCAGCTCGGGGTAATCGGCGTAATAGCGCAGGCTGCGCCGATAGCGCTCGCGGCTGTGGGTCAACACGTTGACCACATAGGGCAACGGACGCCACTGGCCGGTGCCCACCGCGTAGTAGTCGCGGATCGCCGGGCGCGTCTCCGCCCAGTCGAGAATGCGGTCGGCCAGCCAGCCCGGCATCGGCAACTGGATGCCGAACATCGGCGCGCAAAACGCCGCCGCGTCGAATGCCTGCGGCCGGCGCTGCAGGAACTGCGCCAGGATCGCACCGCCCATCGAATGCGCCAGCGCGAAGCGCTGCCGATAACCGCGCGATTCGACCTCGCGCTGCCAAAGCTGCTCGAAATCGTCCACGTAGTCGGCGAAGTTTACCACATGACCGCGGTGCGTATCCGCCAGTAAACGGCCGGAGCGCCCCTGGCCGCGATGATCGACGATCACCACGTCGTAACCGCAGTGGAACAGATCGTAGGCCACCTCGGGGTATTTCACGTAGCTTTCGATGCGGCCGGGGCTGACCACCACCACCCGCTGATGTCGCGCGGAGCGAAAACGCACAAAGCGGATCGGCACGCCGTCCACGCCGCTGAACTCGCCCTCTTCCCGCAGCCGCCAGAAGTCCAGCAGCGGCCCGGTGGCGAAGGCAGCGAACTGCGTTTCACGCGTTAACCAGTCATCGGAGCTGAGAGTGAACGAGGTCATCGAGAGCGTTTTCCCTGTGGGGCCGGCGGAAAATGTGACCGCTGGCACAAGAAATCATACTAGCGTATTGTGATTCAATTCTTACAAAAAACGGCGCCGCCTCGGCGCATTGTGGCACAAAACGACACTTTCAGGGAGCCGAGAACCATGACCTTGGACTGGTGGTTAACCTACCTGCTGACCACGCTTATCCTCAGCCTGTCCCCCGGCTCAGGCGCCATCAACACCATGAGCACCGGCATCAGCCACGGCTATCGCGGCGCCGCCGCGTCGATCGCCGGGCTGCAGGTCGGTCTGAGCGCGCACATCGTACTGGTGGGCATCGGCCTCGGCGCGCTGATATCGCAATCGCTGCTGGCGTTCGAGCTGCTGAAATGGCTGGGCGCCGCCTACCTGGTGTGGCTCGGCATCCAGCAATGGCGCGCCGCCGGAGCGCTGGATCTGCATGCGCTGGCGGGCAGCATGCCGCGCCGCCGTCTGTTCCGCCGCGCGGTGCTGGTCAACCTGACCAACCCGAAAAGCATCGTGTTCCTCGCTGCGCTGTTCCCGCAGTTCATCTTGCCTAATCAGCCGCAGGCCGAGCAGTATCTGGTGCTCGGCGTCACTACCGTGGTGGTGGATATTCTGGTGATGATCGGTTACGCCACCCTGGCGACGCGCATCGCCGGCTGGCTGAGAACGCCGCGCCAGATGCAGCTGCTCAACCGGGTGTTCGGTTCGCTGTTCATTTTGGTGGCAGGGCTGCTGGCGACCGCCCGCAAAGCCTGACAAAAAAGGCCGGGCATCGCTGTTCGGCCTTGGGCATGTCACCGCCGGTCAGCGGGTAAAGATCAGGTGTAACCCGAAGCCGGTAAACAGCACGCCCGCCACCCCGTCGATCCACTTGGCCAACCGCTGGTAGCCGCGGCGCATCGCCGGCAGCGCGAACACCACCGCCACCAGGCTGAACCAGACGAAGGTCTCGGCGACGATCAGCAGGAACAGTCCCCAGCGCGCCCCGGCGCCGACGCTGTCGCCAACGAACAGCGAGAACACGCTGCCGAAATAGATCACCGCTTTCGGGTTGGACAGATTGGTCAGGAAGCCGCGAATAAAGCTGCGCCCGGCCTTCGGCAACGCCACCTGAGTCTCCGCCGCCGGCTGCGCTTGCTGCGCCCGCGCGGAACGCAGCAGCTGCCATCCCATCCAGCACAGGTACATGCCGCCGCCGACCATGATGATCTGATGCAGCCAGGCCATCTTCTGCAGGATCAGATGCAGCCCCATCAACGCCACGCCGGCCCACACCACGATGCCGAGCGAAATACCGACCACGCCCATCATCGCCTCGCGGCGCGAGCGGCTGGCGGCGGTTTGCGACACGAAAAAGAAGTCCGGCCCCGGGCTCATCAGCGCAATCAGATGTACCAGCGCCACGGTAAGAAACAGCATCAGCATGATTTATCGCCCTCAGTCTTCATCATTGTCGAGATGGTCACGGATCATCGCCATAAAGGGCGCGCCGAAACGCTCCAGTTTGCGCTGGCCGACGCCGTTGACGCTCAGCAGATCGCCGGCCTTGATCGGCATCTGTTCGGCCATTTCCAGCAGCGTGGCGTCGTTGAACACCACGTAAGGCGGAATGTTTTCTTCGTCGGCGATCGATTTGCGCAGTTTGCGCAGCTTGGCGAACAGCTTGCGATCGTAATTGCCGCCGTAGGATTTCTGGTTGGCGCTGCTGCGCGACTTCAGGCTCTGGATGCGCGGCACCGCCAGCTGCAGCGCCACCTCGCCGCGCAACACCGGACGCGCCGCCTCGGTCAATTGCAGCGCCGAGTGCATGGCGATGTTCTGGGTGATAAAGCCCAGGTGGATCAGTTGACGCAGCACGCTGGTCCAGTGTTCGGTGGTTTGATCGCGGCCGATGCCGTACACCGGCAGCTTATCGTGGCCGTATTCGCGAATGCGTTGGTTGTTGGAACCGCGCAGCACTTCCACGATGTACCCGAGGCCGAAGCGCTGGCCGACGCGGTACACGCAGGACAGCGCCTTGCGCGCGTCCTCCAGCCCGTCGTAGCGCTTGGGCGGATCGAGGCAGATGTCGCAGTTGCCGCAGTTCTCGTGCTTGCCTTCGCCGAAGTAGTTGAGCAGCACCAGACGGCGGCAGGTTTGCGCCTCGGCGAACGCGCCCATGGCGTTCAGCTTGTGGCGCTCGATGTCCAACTGCTGCCCGGCGGGTTTTTCCTCCAGGCAGCGGCGCAGCCAGGCCATGTCGGCCGGATCGTACAGCAGGATGGCTTCGGCCGGCAGGCCGTCGCGCCCGGCGCGGCCGGTCTCCTGATAATAGGATTCGATATTGCGCGGGATGTCGAAATGCACCACGAAGCGCACGTTGGGTTTATTGATGCCCATGCCGAAGGCGACGGTAGCCACCACCACCTGCAGATCGTCACGCTGGAACGCTTCCTGCACCTGCGCGCGGCGATCGTTGTCCAGCCCGGCGTGGTAGGCGCCGACGCTCAGCCCGCGGCTTTGCAGACGCGCGGCGGTGTCTTCCACCTTGGCGCGGCTGTTGCAATAGATAATGCCGCTCTTGCCGCGCTGATCCTGCACGAAGCGCCACAGCTGATCGAGCGGTTTGAATTTTTCCACCAGCGTGTAGCGGATGTTCGGCCGGTCGAAGCTGCTGACCTGCACCAGCGGGTCCTGCAGCGACAGCAGGCGCACGATATCGCCGCGGGTGGACTCGTCGGCGGTGGCGGTCAGCGCGATCACCGGCATCGACGGGAAGCGCTGTTTCAGCTGACCCAGCGCGCGATATTCCGGCCGGAAGTCATGGCCCCACTGCGAAATACAGTGCGCCTCATCCACCGCCAGCATCGCCGGCGGACAGTGATCGAGCAGGCTGAGGAAACTTTCCATCATCAGCCGTTCCGGGGCGATGTACAGCATCTTGATGGTACCGTTGCGGCAGCCGGCCATAACGTCCAGCTGCTCCTCGCGGGTTTGCGTCGAGTTGTAGCAGGCGGCGGAAACGCCGTAGGCCAACAGTTGGTCGACCTGATCCTTCATCAGCGAGATCAGCGGGGAAACCACCAGGGTCAGGCCGTCCATCACCAGCGCCGGGATTTGGTAACACAACGACTTGCCGCCGCCGGTCGGCATCACCACCAGGCAATCCTGCCCGCCGATCGCGGCGTTGATAATCGTTTGTTGGCCCGGACGGAATTGCTGGTAGCCAAAGGTATCGCGCAATACCTGCTCGGCCAGCAACTCTCTGTTAATCACTGCTGCGGTTGACACACACTTCCCCATTTTTTCATCGGTACACACCCACCGGGTATGATTACATAATATCGTTCAGCATGACACCAACGCCCACCCGTGTCTGCCGGAAGTTGTAGTCGATCAGCGATTCGCCGTAGCCGCTGAACACCTGGGTATAGAAGCGCACGTTGCGGGTAATCGGATAGCTCCAGCCCAGCTCCGCGCCGCCGTAGCCGCTGTTCCAGTTGTAGTGGCTGTCGACGCTGAACACGCTGTCGCCCCAGGCGTAACCGACCTTCAGCCGGTAGTATCCCATGTATTTGGTGATGTCCGGGTTGTCGTCGTTGCTCGAGCTCTCCGAGAAACGGAACCAGGGCTTGAGATCCACCTGCCAGTTGCCGTTTTGCGCCATCAGCCGCGCATAGCCGCGATTCCAGCTGCGCGACGTCGGATCCGAACGGCCGTTAGACTGATGGTTAACGCCGATTTCAACATCGCGCAGCGTCCAACCGGCAAAACGGTAATCGGTCGCCCACCCCACGAACAGCTGCGGCTCGTAGTTGGTTTCGCGGAACGGCGAAGACTCGCCGCGGTTGGACAATTGCCACCAGGAGCGCTGAGTATAAGACGCGCCGAGCACCGAGTTGTCGCCGGCAATGCCCCGCCACAGCGGAAACGCCAGGCTAAGCTGGTATTTCACCTCGTCCTTGCGCGCCTTGTCGGCCCAGTTGTACGTCTTGATGGCCTCTTTGTTGATATCGCTGGTGTCGGTGTACAGCAGATAATTGGGATCGTAAGGATACAGCGTGAACGGATTATCGTGCTCCTGCAGCAGGTTGGCGATAATGCTGCCACGCACCGCCGGCTTATCGTGAATCTGCTGCTCTTTGGCTTCCTCAGCCAATGCCAGCGCCGGCATCAGCAGCGTGGCGGAAACGATCCCTGACAAAATGCGCATAACCTCTCCTCACTCCAACGAAAAAGGGCAAGCCCGGAAAAAATCAGGCCATTTTACACACAAAGGAGGCTTTACCGCAGCGCAGGCCGGTTTTATTGGAATAGTCTGGAAAGCAACAAAGGTTAAGCATAAAATCAACATTCCATTAACCTGGACTGACCAGTTAGCTCCCTTAAAACGCAAAAGAAAAACGGAAACCCGCTATGTCGACCACACCACTGACCCTGGAAGCCGCCCGCCGCAAGATCGGCGAAATTTTTGTCTACCACATGCCGTTCAACCGCGAGCTTGGTCTGGAGCTACGCCGCTTCGACGATGATTACGTCGAGCTGAGCTTCACCAACCAACGCAAGCTAGTGGGCAACGCGGCACAGGAAATTCTGCACGGTGGCGTGATCGCCGCGGTGCTTGACGTCGCCGCCGGATTGGCCTGCGCTGGCGGCGTGCTGACGCGCCTGGAGCCGCTGATCGAAGAGGAGATCGCCGCCAAGCTGTCGCGCATGGGCACCATCGATCTGCGCGTCGATTACCTGCGCCCCGGCCGCGGCGAGCACTTCGTCGCCTCCGCCAGCGTGCTGCGCAGCGGCAACAAAGTCGCCGTCGCGCGCGTAGAGCTGCATAACCACGACGGCCTGCATATCGCGAGCGCCACCGCCACCTATCTGGTCGGCTGATGATTGTGTGCGGTGAGCGTCTTCAGTACACTCACCGCATCTTACGTTCCCCACCCGAGTGACGTCATGGACGCAAAGCAAACGCGTCAGGGCATTTTCTTCGCCCTGGCCGCCTATTTTATGTGGGGCATCGCCCCGGCCTATTTCAAACTGATTCAGCAAGTGCCCGCCGATGAGATCCTCACCCACCGGATCATCTGGTCATTTTTCTTCATGCTGGCGCTGATCTCGCTGGGCCGCAGCTGGCCGAAAGTGCGGGCCGCCTGTCAAAATCGCAAACGGCTGCTGCTGCTGGCGGTCACCGCGCTGTTGATCGGCGGCAACTGGCTGCTGTTCATCTGGGCGGTGAACAACCACCATATGCTCGAGGCCAGCCTGGGCTACTTCATCAACCCGCTGGTTAACGTGCTGTTGGGGATGCTGTTTCTCGGCGAACGCTTCCGCCGCATGCAGTGGGTGGCGGTGGCGCTGGCGTTCACCGGGGTGCTGGTACAGCTCTGGCAGTTCGGCTCGTTGCCGATCATCGGTCTGGGGCTGGCGTTCAGCTTCGCCTTCTACGGCCTGCTGCGCAAGAAAATCGCCATCGACGCCCAGACCGGCATGCTGATCGAAACGCTGTGGCTGCTGCCGGTGGCGGCGGCCTATCTGTTCCTGTTCGCCGACAGTCCCACCAGCCACCTGAGCGCCAACCCGTGGTCGCTGAACCTGCTGCTGGTCGCCGCCGGCATCGTCACCACCGTGCCGCTGCTGTGCTTCACCGCGGCGGCCACCCGGCTGCGCCTGTCGACACTCGGTTTCTTCCAGTATCTCGGCCCGACGCTGATGTTCCTGCTGGCGGTCACCTTCTACGGCGAAACCGTCGGCCAGGACAAACTGGTGACCTTCGGCTTTATCTGGGCGGCGCTGATCCTGTTCACCCTCGACGCGCTCTATACCCAGCGCAAGCTGCGCTGAGCCCGGCGCCGCCGGGTTACAGCCAGTTCTTGCGCTTGAAGTACAGGTAAGGGGCCAGGCCGGCCAGGATCATCAAGGTGATGGCGCCCGGGTAGCCGAACGACCATTTCAGCTCCGGCATGAATTCGAAGTTCATGCCGTAGCTGGAGGCCACCAGCGTTGGCGGCAGGAACACCACCGACACCACCGAGAAGATCTTGATGATGCGGTTCTGCTCGATGTTGATGAAGCCCATCGCCGCCTGCATCAGGAAGTTCACTTTCTGGAACAGCGATTCGTTGTGCGGCAGCAGGGATTCGATGTCGCGCAGCACTTCACGCGCCTGCTCCAGCTGGCCGGTCGGCAGACGCGCCTTGCGCACCAGGAAGTTGAGCGCGCGCTGGGTATCCATCAGACACAAACGCACCTTCCAGCCGATATCTTCCAGCTCCGCCAGCGTCGACAGCGCGGCGTCGTATTCGTCGCCCTGATGCCCTTCCATGATCACCCGGCTGAGCTGTTCCAGATCGCTGTAGATGTTCTCTATCTCGTCCGCCAACTGCTCAATCTTGGTTTCGAACAGATCCAGCAGCAGTTCGTAGGCGTTGCCTTCGAGCATGGTCTGGTTGCGGGCGCGCATGCGGTACAGGCGAAACGCCGGCAGTTCACGCTCGCGCAGGGTATACAGGCGGCCGTCGCGGATGGTGAACGCCACCGTGGAATTGCCGGCGTGATCTTCCGCGTCTTCAAAGTAGAAGAAGGAGTGGATATGCAGACCGTCTTCGTCTTCGAAGAAACGGGCGGAGGCTTCGATGTCGTCCAGCTCGGGACGCGTCGCCAGGCTTTGTCCCAGCTCATTCTGCACGCGCTCACGCTCGCCCTCTTCCGGCTCGACCAGGTCAACCCACAGCGATGACGTAAGATCATCCGAGTCGTCCAGCTCCAGACGGGACAAGCGGCGGTTATCTAATTTAAAAGCGCTCAGCATGTGCCAAAACTCCGTGAAGGTAACGGGTGCGGACAACGCGTTGAAGCACAGAAACAGAGGGGATGCGTATCACCGATTTGTTTCAGACCATGAAGAGATCTGACTCATAGCGACGCTTTGCGGGGTCGCCGACAACCACGAAGGCTATCAGCAAAAACGGAGAGCCTTAGAAGTTATACCTGCGGCGCAGGTCAGTGAGCCAGTATCTACTGGGTGTGTCCAAGGCGTCTGTCCTCAATGATAATAGTGCGCGCATGTTACGCCGAGAGGAAAAAGCCTGTCAACACGTTAGGCGGGATAATTGCGCAACAAATCATCACGATGATCAATGGTAAAAATGGCGCTTAAACCGTGCTGAAAAAGTCGCGGCGATCGCTTACCGCCACCAAGAATGTTGTTAAGATGACATCACCCTAATGGTACGACAAGCATGCGGATTTAAATGATGAAACAGATTACCGCCCATGAACTGACCGCGATGAGCGAACAGGCCGCCAGCGTGGCCCGCCTGCGCGCGCACCGCACTTTACACGAAGAGTTGAGCGACCCGGTGCAACGCCTGGCGATCGCCATGGAACCCGGCACCTATATCCGCCCGCACCGTCACCCGCAAACCTGGGAATTGCTGACGCCGCTGCGCGGCCGTTTTGTCGTGTTGCAGTTCAACGATGACGGCGTCGTCACGCAGCGCACCCTGCTCGGCGAAGAAACCAAAGTGCTGGAGATGCCGGCATTTACCTGGCATGCGGTGCTGTCGGTCGATGCCGGCGGCGTGGTATTCGAAGTGAAGCAGGGCCCGTATCAGGCACTGACCGAAGAGGACTGCATGCAATGGGCGCCGCAGGAAGGCGGCGAAGGCACCGAAGCGGTGATGCGCTGGTATGCCACCGCGCAGGTCGGCGATCGCTACCCTCACTGATAATGAACGATTGCAGGGGCATGCCCCTGCAACTCTCCCCTCTCTTTATACCGTTTCCAGGCGAGCGTAGGCCGCCACCAGCCACTTGATGCCCTCGCCCGGGAAAGCGATCTGCAGCCGGCTGTGCTCGCCGCTGCCCTCCAGATTGACGATGGTGCCTTCGCCAAACTTGGGATGGCGCACGCGCTGGCCCAGCTTGTAACCAGTATCGTTCTCGCTGATCGGCGTACCCATGCGGCGGTGATTGACCGGGCGCGATACGCTGGCGCGCAGGCGCACTTCTTCCACACACTCTTCCGGCAGCTCGCCGATAAAGCGCGACGGCCGGTGGTAAACCTCTTTACCGTACAGACGGCGCGTTTCGGCATAGGTCAGCGTCAGCTTCTGCATGGCGCGCGTTACGCCCACATAGGCCAGGCGGCGCTCCTCTTCCAGACGGCCGCCTTCATCCAGCGACATCTGGCTCGGGAACATGCCTTCTTCCATGCCGACGATAAACACCAGCGGGAACTCCAGGCCCTTGGCGGAGTGCAGGGTCATCAGCTGCACCGCGTCCTGATAGGCGTCGGCCTGGCCTTCGCCCGCCTCCAGGGCCGCATGTGACAGGAACGCCTGCAGCGGCATCAGATCCTGATCTTCTTCCTGATAGCTGAACTGGCGCGTCGCCGTCACCAGTTCCTCAAGGTTTTCGATGCGCGCCTGCCCCTTTTCGCCTTTCTCCTGCTCATACATGATGAACAGCCCGGAATCGCGGATCACCCGGTCGGTCTGCACGTGGAGCGGCATGTCGGCGGTTTCATGCGCCAGCGACTCCACCAGTTCGATAAAGCGCTGCAGCGCCGACGCGGCGCGGCCGGCCAACACTTTGTCCTGCATCAGCTCGCGCGTCGCCTGCCACAGCGTCAGCTGGCGATCGCGCGCCGCCTGGCGCACCACGTCGAGGGTACGATCGCCGATGCCGCGCGTCGGGGTGTTGACCACGCGCTCGAAGGCCGCATCGTCGTTGCGGTTGGAAATGAGGCGCAGGTAAGCCAGCGCATCCTTGATTTCCTGGCGTTCGAAGAAGCGCTGGCCGCCGTAGATGCGGTACGGCATCGCCGTCTGCAGCAGCGCCTCTTCCAGCACGCGCGACTGGGCGTTGCTGCGGTACAGGATGGCGCAGTCGTTCAGCGCCCCGCCGTTGTCCTGCCAGGTCTTGATGCGGTTGACCACGAAGCGCGCTTCGTCGAGTTCGTTGAAGGCGCAGTAGATGGAGATCGGTTCGCCTTCGCCGCCTTCGGTCCACAGGTTTTTGCCCATGCGCCCGTCGTTGTTGGCGATCAGGGTGTTGGCCGCTTTCAGGATGTTGCTGGTGGAACGGTAGTTCTGCTCCAGGCGGATGGTTTCCGCGCCGGGGAAATCTTTCAGGAAGCGCTGGATGTTTTCCACCTGCGCGCCGCGCCAGCCGTAGATCGACTGGTCATCGTCGCCGACGATCATCACGTTGCTGTTGCCGCCCGCCAGCAGACGGATCCAGGCGTACTGGATGCTGTTGGTATCCTGGAATTCGTCCACCAGCACGTTGGTGAAACGTTCGCGGTAGTGGTTGAGGATATGCGGCTTGTTCAGCCACAGCTCGTGCGCGCGCAGCAGCAGCTCGGCGAAATCCACCAGCCCCGCGCGATCGCAGGCTTCCTGATAGGCCTGGTAGATGCGCAGCCAGGTGGCCTCTACCGGGTTGTTGTAGGTCTCGACGTGCTGTGGCCGCAGGCCCTCGTCTTTCTTGCCGTTGATGTACCACATCGCCTGACGCGGCGGCCACTGCTTCTCGTCGACGTTCAGCGCCTTGATGATGCGCTTGAGCAGCCGCAGCTGGTCGTCGCTGTCGAGGATCTGGAAATCCTGCGGCAGGTTGGCTTCCAGATGGTGGGCGCGCAACAGACGATGCGCCAGGCCGTGGAAGGTGCCGATCCACATGCCGCCCTGGCTGGTGCCGATCAGATGTTCGATACGGTGGCGCATTTCCGCCGCCG
This sequence comes from Serratia sp. 2880STDY5682894, assembly GCF_001537385.1. Classification (NCBI taxonomy): domain Bacteria; kingdom Pseudomonadati; phylum Pseudomonadota; class Gammaproteobacteria; order Enterobacterales; family Yersiniaceae; genus Serratia; species Serratia sp. 2880STDY5682894. The sequence continues at coordinate 79,087 of NZ_FCJA01000008.1, forward strand.
CCTTGTTGGTGAAGGTCACCGCCATGATCGAATACGGCGAACAGTTCTCCACCGACAGCAGCCAGGCGATGCGATGCACCAGTACCCGGGTCTTGCCGCTGCCCGCCCCGGCCAGAACCAACAGGTTGCTGCGCGGCGCCGCCACGGCTTCACGTTGTTTTTCATTCAGGCTGTCGAGCAGATCGGAGACGTCCATAGGCACCACTAATGGTTAAGGGAAAACCCGCCGCTGGCGGGTTTTTCACTGGAAATTTATACAGAGTTCTGGCAGGGATTATAACAATGCTGTCAGCGATGCCAACTGCGAAATCTCAATATGCGGCAACAGGCGGCTGTCGGCGGCCCGCATCAGATCCCGTTGCCGATCGTTGATCCAACAGGCCTGCAGCCCCGCGCGCAGCGCGCCGGCGACGTCGGTAGTCAGATCGTCGCCCACGTGCAGAATCTGCTCGGGCGCCACGCCCAGCCGCTCGACGGCCAGGTGATACATGTCCTGGTACGGTTTGGCGCGGCCGTCCGGCCCGGAGCGCAACACGAACTGGAAATAGCCGTCCAGGCCACACTGCGCCGGATCGGCGTTGCCGTTGGTGATCGCCACCAGCGGATAGCGCGCGGCCAGCGCCTTCAGCGTGGCGTGGGTCGCTTCCGGTACCTCGATGCGGCTGCGCCACAGCGCGAAGTTTTGCATCGCCGCATCGGCCCCGATCGCCGCGTCGGCATCGCGCAGCCCCTGCCGGCTCAGCGCCAGATGAATAGCGCGCCAGCGCCACTGGGTGACGTCGTGGTAGATCTCCGGATCCTGCTCGCACAGCTCCTGACGCAGGCGGTGGAAATCCGCCGACTGGAAGCTGTTCAGACCGGGATGGTAGCTCTGCAGGAAGGCCACCGACTGTTGTTCGGTCTGTCTAATCACCGGGCGATTGTCATACAGCGTGTCGTCCAGATCGAAAGTCAGCGCCGCCAGCGGGCGCAGCGGGCGATAAAAATGCATCAGGATTTCCCCCGTTTGGCGCGCGGATGCGCGGCATCGTACACGTTCGCCAGATGTTGAAAGTCGAGGTGGGTATAAATTTGCGTGGTGGTCAGGTTGGCGTGGCCGAGCAGCTCCTGCACCGCGCGCAGATCGCCGCTGGACTCCAGCATGTGGGTAGCGAAGGAGTGGCGCAGCTTGTGCGGGTGGATATGGCTGTTGACGCCCTGTTTCACACCCCATTCGGCGAAGCGCTTTTGCACGTTGCGCGTCGAGATGCGCCGCCCCTGATTGGACAGGAACATCGCGTCATCTTCCGGCCCGAACAGATCGCGCATCGCCAGCCAATGTTCCAGCCAGGTGACGGCGGTGCGCCCGATCGGCAATTTGCGCTCTTTGCTGCCTTTCCCCATCACCCACACCTCGCCGGCGGCCATGTCGACATGGCGGCAATCCAGCCCCACCAGCTCGGAGAGGCGCAGGCCGGCGCCGTACATCACCTCCAGCATGGCGCGATCGCGCACCGCCAGCGGATCGTTGAGATCGATCTCCAGCAGCTGGTTCATTTCATCGACGTCGATGTTTTTCGGCAGATGGCGGCCGCTGCGCGGCGTGCGGATGCCTTTGGCGGGGTTGGCGTGCAATACGCCCTGGCTGACCAGCCAGTCGAGGAAACTGCGCAACGAAGAGAGCCGCAGCGCCAGGCTGGCGGACTGCAGGCCGGCGCGTTTGCTGCGCGCCGCCAGCATGCGCACCCGGGCGGCGTCCAGCGCCGTCCAGTCGGTGACGCCAATCTCCTGCGCCAGGCGCATCAGCGCCGCCAGCTGGCGCGAATAGCTGAGCTGCGTCAGCGGGCTGAGTTGCCGTTCTACCTTGAGATAACGCAGAAAAGCGTCCACCGGCTGCTGCAGGCTGGGCGCAATCGGCGTCATGCGCGTTCGACCCAGCGTTCCAGCAGTTCCGGCAGCATGCGCGCCAGTTGATTGAGCATCACCGTGCCCATGCCCTGCTGATAGTGTTGCGTATCGCGGCTGCTGAAGATCACCATGCCCAGTTCGCCGTCGTCGCCCAGCATCGACAGCGCCACCGAGCCAATCTGGCCAATCTGTTTGGCCTGCGGCAGCAGCAGCAGCAGTTCGGGGCCGTTCAGGCCGCCGAGGTAGTGTTGTTCGCTGCCCAGCCGCTGAATGCGGAACGGCTCGAACGCCGAACGCGTCAGCGCCAGGTGGGTAAAGTCGGAAGGCGCGCCGATCTTCCAGCGTTCGGCGAACAGGCGCACCGTGGCACCGGCCAAACCGAAGCCGCGCGCCCAGCGCTGCAGCCGGTTGAGCATGTCCTGCAGGCTATCGGCGGTGGCCAAATCGGCCTGCAGGTGCAGCAACCGGGCGAACAGCGCTTCGTTGGCGCTGGCCTGTTCCATCAACAGCGTGATCTCTTCTTCCAGCCGTTCGATGTGATTGCGCTGGCGGGCCAGATGCCATTCCACCAGCGAAACGGTGCCGCGCACCGGGTGCGGCACGCGCATCTGCTCAACCTGGCGTGCATTGCGAATAAAGAAATCCGGGTTCTGCAGCAGATACTGCATCACGGTGTCGTCATCCAGCGCCAGGCCGGCGACGCTCTGTTCTTCTACGCTCTTCATAGATGAATAAATCCGTCATAGACATGGGTTGCCGGGCCGGTCATAAACAGCGGGTTGCCCGGCCCTTTCCAGCGAATATGCAGGCTGCCGCCCGGCAGTTCTACATGCACCTCTTCTGACAGCAATTCCTGTTGGATCCCCACCGCCACCGCCGCACAGGCGCCGCTGCCGCAGGCCTGCGTTTCACCGGCGCCACGCTCGTAGACGCGCAGCTTGATGTGATCGCGGCTGACCACCTGCATAAAGCCGATGTTAGCCCGTTCCGGGAAGCGCTCATGCCCTTCCAGCACCGGCCCGAGCAGCTCCACCTTGGCGGTTTTTACATCATCCACCTGCAAAACACAATGCGGGTTGCCCATCGACACCACGCCGCACAGCACGGTCTGTTCCGCCGCGCGCATGATGTAGGTCTTTTCGGCCTTGGCGGCGCGGAACGGCACCGCCTGCGGATCGAAGTTCGGCTCACCCATGTTGACGCACACCAGATCGTCGTCGGTGACGCTGAGCACCATGCGCCCGGTTTGGGTGCTGACGCGGATATCGCGCTTGTTGGTCAGCCCTTTCAGCCGCACAAAGCGCGCGAAGCAGCGCGCGCCGTTGCCGCACTGCGCCACTTCGCTGCCGTCGGCGTTGAAAATTCGGTAGTGAAAATCCAGCTCGGGATCGTAAGGCGGTTCTACCACCAGCATCTGGTCAAAGCCGACGCCCAGGTGCCGATCGGCCAGCCGGCGGATCAGCTCAGGTGAAAAATAGACATTCTGTGTAACGGCATCGACCACCATAAAGTCGTTGCCCAGACCGTGCATTTTGGAGAACTGCATATCATACTCCGCTATCTGGACGCGCTATCCGTCTTGATTTTGCGGCGGCGCTCGCCACCGCAAACAGGGTGTTACTGGTCGACCATCGACGGTTTTTGCTGAGAGCCAGACTGCTCCTGCCGGTTCTTTTGCACCTGATCGCCCGTTTGCACCGGCGGCTTGGCCGGTTTTTGGCCGGCGGAATCGGCAGGTGGGAAGTAAAGCGGGCCCTTCAGACCACAGCCGGCGAGGCCGGTAAGCAGAACTGCCATCAGCGCATAGCGTAGTTGTTTTTTCATTTGCATTAATGCCTGTAATTCATGCGTCCAAGGTCTCTATAATCGCAGGTGGATCATGAAAAGCAATAGGAATTGAATATGAACGACAGCGAGTTTCATCAGTTGGCCGACCAGCTGATGCTGAATATTGAAGAGACACTGGACGATTTTGACGGCGATGCGGACATCGATTACGAAACCAATGGCGGCGTGATGACGCTGAGCTTCGAAAACGGCACCAAAATCGTCATCAACCGCCAGGAGCCGCTGCACCAGGTGTGGCTCGCCACCAAGGCCGGCGGTTACCACTTCAACTACCGCGACGGCGTCTGGCTATGCGATCGCAGCGGGCAGCCGTTTTATCAGCTGCTCAGCGAAGCGGCCAGCGCACAGGCCGGTGAGGAACTGCAGTTTTCCTGAGGCGATGCAGGGCTCGGCAACCGAGCCCTTGCGGCGTCAATGCAGCTGGAACTGCTGTTTGAGCGGCTGTGCGGCGCCATCGGCCACCGTCACGCACAGGCTGGACAGCACGTTGCTGCGGAACGGGATCACCTGCGTGCGCCCGTCGAGCTGCACGATCTGATAGAACTGCGGCAGGTTGAAGTTGATGAAGCTGGAGCCGTAGGTAAAGCGATCGTGCGATGAAGAGTAGAAGCGGCTGACGTCGCGCACCAGCTCCTCTTTACTGCCCTCGCAGTGGTGATACACCTCCACCCGATTCGACTCGTCCAGAATATAGATGTTGAAGCCCTTGTCGTCCGAGGTGTCTTCGAAGAAGAACTGGATGATCCCCTCGCTGGCGAAGCCATCCACCACCGGCGGCAGATGCACCTGATCGGTTTCCACCTTGATAGACAGGCCGTGCAGCTTGTTGTTGGAGATCGCACCGTAAAATTCCACCGCGTTCTCCAGCTTTTGCACCGACACGCTCAGGCGCTCGAAGAACAGCCCCCAGGTCTGCCCGGCGACGCGTACCGCCTTGAAGCGGCCAGGCTCCAGGCGGGTGCTGGACAGGCGCAGCTCAATACACTCCGACACCAACTGCTGGATGCGGGTGCGGATCAGGCCGCGCAGGTGCTGGCTGTAGCAGAACACTTCCACCGACTCCGGCGGCGCGGCGTCCTGGTGCATTTTGCCGAGAATGGTTTTCAGCGCTTCCAGCACCGACTGTTCGCCGCTGAAATGCAGGGTGCGCACTTCGTTCCAGGAGTTGCGGTACAGCAGATCGATGCTGCCGACCAGGCACTGCTGCTGCTGGCCGAAGCTGAACACGTCCAGCTTGCGGAAATCGAAGTGCACCACCTGGTTGCGGAAGGCGGCGGTCGGATCGTTTTCCAGATTGACGATGATTGCCAGATGGCGAATTTCGCACGGGCTGTACAGCGCTTTCGGCGTCGGCGCCGGCAGGCGCAGCGGGAAGTGATGAGAAACGTCGGCCACCAGTTCCTGCAGCTTGGCGGTGTCGCACAGGTTGCCGCTCTTGATGTGCAGGCGGGTCTGCGGAGTCAGCAGGCCGTTGAAATAGGCCCAGGCCACCAGCTTGTTCAGGTAGCGGTTATATTCCAGCGGCTGATGGCTGACGATCGAATCCATGGCCGGCGCCTGATTATACAGGTACCAGCCGGTGCGGTTGGCGCGGCCAACCGGCACGTGAATAAAGGTTAAATCGTTTTCCGACAGGTCCGGCGAAATCTGCGGGTTCACCAGCGTCACCTTGCCGGGCAGCGCCTCGAACGCCGCGTACAGTTTGCGGGTCAGCACGCCGATATCCTGCGGGCTGGCGCTGACGCTGAGGTTGTTGCGGCGGGCGAAACGGATCAGGTTGCGGTAGCTCTGCATCATCGCGTCGAGCAACTCGTTATGCGCTTCACGCACCCGTTCGATTTTCCAGTTGGCGCGGTTGTCCAGCATCGCCAGACGCTCTTCGCTCCAGCCCCACTCGCTGACCAGCTGGCTGAGGATCTCGCGCCGCCAGCCGACACAGGCCTTGGCCAGCGACAGCTTTTCACACACTTTCAGGTAGAAACAGCGGCGGGCCAGATCGAGGCGGGTGGTGTCGTTGATGTCGGTCAGGTAGCGGGTCACGCGCTCGAGCATCATGCAATAGGCATCGAGCCCGAAGCTGACGATCTCCCCCTGATGCAGGCGGTGTTTGATGTCCGTCGCCAGCAGCTGGGTATTGGGGTATTCCCAGGAATAGGCTTCCAGCAGCAGGGTCTTCAGCACCGCCTTGTAAGGCGAATCGATGCTCTTGTACAGCTGCCACAGGCTGGCGCCGAAGTACTCTTCTGCCGACAGCGAACTCAGGCCGCCGAGATCCAGCCACTCATTCGGCGTCAGCGCGCCCTGCGCGTACAGCGACAGCACGTATTCATCGTAGTGCGCTTCTTCTTCGCCCGGCACCATGTTCCACAGGATGCGTTTGCCGGCCAGGCGCACCGCGGTGCGGTAGAATTCGTCGAGCAACAGGATATGCTGCGTCGAGCCGCAGTCTTCGCCGCCCAGGCTGCCGCTTTCATTATGGCGGAAGCGGTTTTCGTCGATCAGGAAGAAGCTGACTTCCACCCCCATCGAGGCGGCCCACTTCTCAAGCAGGCTGCATTTTTGCTGCAGGCGGGTGCGTTCTTCGTTGTCCAGCCAGGACTGGTGGCAGACCCAGATGTCGAGATCCGAGCTGCAGCTTTGGCCGATAGACGAGGTGCTGCCCATCGAGTAGACGCCGGTGATCGGCAGCTCGCCGCTGGCCGGTTTGTCAAACGGGCTGCCCCATTTGTCTTCTAAATCGTTCAGGTAATCTTGTTGAGTTTCATCAGGCGTGTAGAGGCAAATGCCATGGGGAACGTTACCGTTCAGGTAACCCGGCATCAGCGGGTGGTGGTGGTGCAGTAAGGTGGGCAGCAGACTGTATACCCGTTGAAACGCGGGCTTCATAGCCGCCAGGGCGCGATCGACGCGTAGCTGATTGATCGCATCCAGTCTCTGCTTCAATGTCTCGATGTAGAGGTACAAGACGTCTCGCCTGATTATCCCGGTGTTTAGAAAAAAACCCGTATTCCATAAGCGCCGTTAGTGTAAGAAGAATATTTGGCGACTTATTGCTGGAAACGTGATCAATTTAACACCTTGCTGATTGACCGTAAAGGAGGTAACGCTTCACAATTATTGTAGCGGTTCCCTAAACGATTTACCCGCAGTGTTAACTGCCCCAAAGCACATCACACGTCCCTTTGATTCCGTTGTCCTTTTTCCGCCTCCGGCTTCTTGCACTGACAGTATTGGCTCTCAGTGGTAGGATGGATGGCGAAATATAAAAACGGTAACAAGCATGTTAGACAAAATTATTCGAATTGCCACCCGACAAAGCCCGCTTGCACTTTGGCAAGCACATTATGTGCAGCAACGTCTGATGGCCTGCCATCCCGGCCTGCAGGTCGAGTTGGTGCCGATGGTCACGCGCGGCGACGTTATTCTGGATACGCCGCTGGCGAAAGTCGGCGGTAAAGGCCTGTTTGTTAAAGAACTCGAGCTGGCGCTGCTGGAAGGTCGCGCCGACATCGCCGTGCACTCGATGAAAGACGTGCCGGTCGATTTCCCTGCCGGCCTGGGTTTGACCACCATTTGCGAACGCGAAGATCCGCGCGACGCTTTTGTTTCCAACCGTTTCGCCTCGCTCGATCAGCTGCCGCAGGGCAGCGTGGTCGGCACTTCCAGCCTGCGCCGCCAGTGCCAACTGCGTGAACGTCGCCCGGATCTGATCGTGCGCGACCTGCGCGGCAACGTCGGCACTCGCCTGGCCAAGCTGGACAACGGCGATTACGACGCGATTATTCTGGCGGTGGCCGGCCTGAAACGCCTGGGGCTGGAGCAACGCATCCGCAGCCCGCTGAGCGCCGAAGAGTGCCTGCCGGCGGTCGGCCAGGGTGCGGTCGGCATTGAATGCCGCCTCGACGACAGCGTCACCCGCGCGCTGCTGGTGCCGTTAAACCATGCGGCCACCGAAACCCGCGTACGCGCCGAACGGGCGATGAACACCCGTCTGGAAGGCGGCTGCCAGGTGCCGATCGGCAGCTATGCCGAACTGGATGGCGACAGCCTGTGGCTGCGTGCCCTGGTCGGTGCGCCGGACGGCAGCCAGATGGTGCGCGGCGAACGCCGCGGCCCGGCCGTCGAGGCCGAACGGATGGGCGTTGAGCTGGCGGAAGAGCTGCTGGCGCGCGGCGCACGCGAGATCCTGCGCGAAGTTTACCAGGGAAATCCGCCGGCATGACGATCCTGGTAACCCGCCCATCGCCTTCGGGCGAGCAGTTAGTGAGCCGGCTGCGCGCACTCGGCCGGGTTGCCTATCATGCACCGCTGATCGACTTCGCCCCCGGCGGCGATCTGCCGCAGCTGCCGCAGGCGTTGCAGAAGCTTGGCACCGGCGATCTGGTGTTCGTGCTGTCGCAGCATTCGGTGAACTATGCCGATTCGGTCATCGGCCGCGCCGGGCTGAGCTGGCCCGCGCACCTGACTTATTACGCCATAGGCCGCACCACCGGGCTGGCGCTGCACCGTATCAGCAGTTTGCCGGTGGAATACCCGCGAGAACGCGAGATCAGCGAAACGCTGCTGCTGCTGCCGGCGCTGCAAAAGCTGGCGGGTAAACGCGCGCTGATTTTACGCGGCAACGGCGGCCGCGAGCTGCTGGGCACAACGCTGAGCGAGCGCGGCGCCGACGTCAGCTATTATGAATGCTATCAACGCAGCCCGGTGCACTACGACGGCAGCGAGCAAAGCGCCCACTGGCAGCGCGCCGGTGTGGATACGCTGGTGGTGACCAGCGGTGAAATGTTACAACAGCTCTATACTTTAGTTCCTGATTACTATCGTTCTTCATGGCTGCTGCGTTGCAGCCTGGTAGTAGTGAGCGAACGCCTGGCTACCCTCGCCCGGGACTTGGGCTGGCGTACGATTCGGGTAGCTGACAACGCCGATAATGACGCGCTGATCCGCGCGCTACAATAATCTGACTATGGGATGTGCCACTATGACGGAACAAAATACCCCATCCGCCCCGGTTGAAGAGCCAACCACCGCGGTTGAGAGCTCCCAGCAGCCAGCCGCTGCCAGCCGCAAAGGAAAGAACACCGGCCCGGTGCTCGGCGCGATCGCTATCGTGCTGGTCATCGCCCTCGGCGCGGGCGGCTATTACCACACGCACAAGCAGGCGCAACAGCTGATCGCCGCCAATCAGGCGCTGCAGCAGCAGCTTGAAGGCGTGAAGCAGAGCCAACAGCAGGAAAGAAATGCGCTGGAGGGCCTGTTGCAGCAGCAGGGTAAAACCCTGGACGCCGCCGATCGCGAGCAGGCGAATCTGGCGCGCCAATTGAGCGAACTGCAGGAAAAAGTGGCGACCATCTCCGGCAGCGACGCCAAAACCTGGCTGCTGGCGCAGGCTGATTTCCTGGTGAAAATGGCCGGCCGCAAGCTGTGGAGCGATCAGGACGTCACCAGCGCCGCCGCGCTGCTGAAAAGCGCCGACGCCAGCCTGGCGGACATGAACGATCCGAGCCTGCTCGACGTGCGCCGCGCCATTACCGAAGACATCAGCACGCTTTCTACGCTGACCCAGGTCGATTACGACGGCATCATCCTCAAGGTCAATCAGCTGTCCAATCAGGTGGATAACCTGCGTCTGGCGGATAACGACACCGACGAAGCGCCGATGGATCAAAACAGCAGCGAACTCTCCAGCTCGATCGGCGAGTGGCGGCAGAACCTGGCCAAGAGCTGGCGCAATTTCATGGCCGACTTCATCACCATCCGTCGCCGCGACACCAGCGCCGAGCCGCTGCTGGCACCGAACCAAGACATCTACCTGCGCGAAAACATCCGTTCGCGCCTGCTGGTGGCCGCACAGGCCATCCCGCGCCACCAGAACGAGACCTACAAGCAATCGCTGGAAACCGTCTCCACCTGGGTGCGCGCCTATTTCGACACCACCGATCCGGCGACCAAGGCCTTCCTGGAAGAGCTGGACAGCCTGAGCCAACAGTCGATCTCGATGGACGTGCCGGATCAGCTGAAAAGCCAGCCGCTGCTGGAAAAAGTGATGCAGACCCGGGTGCGCAACCTGATGACCCAGTCCCCTGCCGCTCACCAGGAGGGTTAAGCCATGTTACGCGTGCTATTTCTGTTCCTGGTGGTGATCGCCAGCGTGGTGCTCGGGCCGATGCTGGCCGGGCATCAGGGCTATGTGCTGATCCAGACCGACAATTACAATATTGAAACCAGCGTCACCGGCCTGGTGATTATGCTGGTGCTGCTGTTCGTGGTGCTGCTGGCGATCGAGTGGATCTTGCGCCGCATCTTCCGTACCGGCGCCCGCACGCGCGGTTGGTTTATCGGCCGCAAGCGCACCCGCGCGCGCCAGCAAACCAAAGCCGCGCTGATCAAGCTGGCGGAAGGCGACTACAAGCAGGTCGAGAAGCTGATGACGCGCAACGCCGACCACGCCGAACAGCCGGTCGTGAACTACCTGCTGGCCGCCGAGGCCGCACAGCAACGCGGCGACGACTTCCGTACCAATCAGTATCTGGAGCGCGCCGCCGAAGCGGCCGACACCGATCAGCTGCCGGTGGACATCACCCGGGTTCGTATCCAGCTGGCGCAGGGCGAGAACCACGCCGCGCGCCACGGCGTCGATCGCCTGCTGAACCAGGCACCGCGTCATCCGGAAGTGCTGCGTCTGGCGGAACAAGCCTATCTGCGCACTGGCGCCTACGCGTCGCTGCTGGAAGTGCTGCCGTCGATGCGTAAAATCGAACTCCACAGCGAGGAGCAGCTGCAGGCATTGCAGCAACAGGCGTACATCGGGCTGATGAATCAGGCGATGGCGGACGAAGGCAGCGAAGGCCTGAAGCGCTGGTGGAAAGATCAGAGCCGCAAGACGCGTCACGAAGTGCCGCTGCAAATCGCGATGGTGGAACACCTTATCGAATGCAACGACCACGAACTGGCGCAGGAGATTGTGCTCGACAGCCTGAAGCGCCAATACGACGAGCGCCTGGTGCTGTTGCTGCCGCGGCTGAAATCCGGCAACCCCGAGCAGTTGGAAAGAGCGCTGCGTCAGCAGATGAAACAACACGGCGCGACGCCGCTGCTGAACAGCACGCTGGGGCAGCTGTTGATGAAGCACGGCGAGTGGCAGCAAGCGGCCGACGCCTTCCGTGAAGCGCTGAAACAGCGCCCGGATGCCTACGACTATGCCTGGTTGGCCGATACGCTGGAGAAACTGCATCGTTCGGATGAAGCGGCGCAGATGCGGCGTGAGGGACTGATGTTAACGCTGAAACAGAACGGCGGCGAATAACGCCCTGCCTGAGAGAGAAAAGCGCGGCCCCGATGCCGCGCTTTTTTTTGCCCAATGGCTTTCTGAAACGCAAAAAAAACACTTGCCGCAGGGCAAGTGTATAAAGAAGCAATCAGGTCTAGGACAACAGGGGCGGTGCCTCACTCAACGTTCTGCCCTGAGCGTGATGACGGGTTAGTCATCGTTCTCGTGGGCGATAGGCACCCTAAATCGGCTCTGCGTCATTCCCAGGGTTTATGAGGCCTAAGGCGAACATAAGAGGTGGAATGAGCATCTACGCAATAGATATAGCATTTGGCGTGCCAACTTTTAAATTTAGGCTCTCAAATAGAAAAATATACATCAATATATTGAAATTATTGGATTTTTATTTAACCCTTCCTTTCCCGTCACAAATCACTCTCTGGTGTTCCTTGCCGGCGGCCTTTATCAGGTTGTCGCCTCGAAACGACGACTTAAGTCAAAGCTATATTTACCCTTTAAAATCAATGAATTATTTGTCTCAACCTGACGACAGCGCAGGATGGTATTGTCGCTGAAAACCAACACGTTTGCAGGCCGACACCAGATGCTCCCCCAGGAAGGCAAAAAGCCCGTGCGGTGCTGCACGGGCTTGTCGATGTTCCCTTCGTCATGCTGAGAAGAACTTGCTTTCATAAACGACAGACGTAAAAAAACCGACTTGCGTCGGTTTCTTTGAGAGTGGTCGGCGAAAGAGGATTACGCCCATCTTTGATGCGCGCCCTGCGGGCCGTTGCTGAAGCAACGTTGTCTCGCTTCGCGAGGCTCGACCCCCCTGCGGAGGTGCTCATCCTCATAAACGACAGACGAAAAAAAACCTGCTTTAAAAAGCAGGTTTTTCGAATGTGGTCGGCGAGAGAGGATTCGAACCTCCGACCCACTGGTCCCAAACCAGTTGCGCTACCAAGCTGCGCTACTCGCCGATTTGTGTTGCTCATACTACCCGATTTATCAGACCGTTGTCCATATAAATCTTATATTTATCAGATATTTTGCGTGGTGCGAAGAGAGGGACTTGAACCCTCACGTCCGTAAGAACACTAACACCTGAAGCTAGCGCGTCTACCAATTCCGCCACCTTCGCACTGTCACAAAATACTGCTAAATCTTCACTTCGTTAGGAAGTGGGGTGGCTAATGGGACTCGAACCCACGACAACTGGAATCACAATCCAGGGCTCTACCAACTGAGCTATAGCCACCATTACTACTTCTTCTTACTCACGCGGTAATATTACCACCGCAGCTCCTGCGCACAAACTTAATGGCGCGCCCGACAGGATTCGAACCTGAGACCTCTGCCTCCGGAGGGCAGCGCTCTATCCAGCTGAGCTACGGGCGCGTAGCGCCGTTGCGGGAGGGGATACTACGGATTTACGCCAATTCTGTCTAGTGCTTTTTCGCAGAAATGTTGCGTTTGATTACGCTTTGCTCACTCCCGCGCACAAAAGCGCACTCCGTAGCCCCTTTTCACCGTTTATTGGCGCGTTTCTACCCGATTTTCAGCCGGATGATGTTTCTTGTGCATGCCGAAAGCGAAGTAGCACAGGCTGACGCCGGCTAAGAAAATCGCCCCGACCAGCAGGGAAATCCGCGTATCCGGGTTGATTCCCATGCCGACCAGCACGCAAATCAGAAAAGCGATGGTCAGATAGTTCACATACGGGAACATGATCGACTTAAAGCTGTGATTTTTGATCGCTTCCTTATGGGCGCGGCGGAAATAAAGCTGGCTTATCAGCACCACGAACCACGGCACCATGCCCGGCAGCACGCTCGCGCTGTAGACATAGACGAACACCTGCTCCGGATTCGGGATGATGTAGTTCAGCGCGGAACCCACCAACAGGCAGCCGATGGTGACGGCGATGCAGTTCACCGGCACGCCGCTGGCGGAAAGCTTGGTCAGCGCCGCCGGCAGCTGGCGGTTCTTGGCCAGGGCGTACAGCATGCGGCCGCCGCTGTACATGCCGCTGTTGCAGCCGGAGAGCGCGGCGGTCAACACCACGAAGTTGATGATGCCCGCGGCGGCAACGATGCCGATCTTGGCGAAGGTCAGCACGAACGGGCTACCGGTGGTGCCGATGCCGTTCCACGGGAAGATGGTGACGATGACGAAGATTGCGCCGACATAGAAGATCAGGATGCGCCACAGGATATTGTTAATCGCGCGTTTCAGCGTCACCTGCGGGTTCTTGGCTTCTCCGGCGGTGATGCCCACCAGCTCAACCCCCTGATAGGACGCCACCACGATGCACAGCGCAAACAGGAAGCCTTTCCAGCCGCCGGCAAAGAAACCGCCGTGCGCCGTCAAATTGGCGAAACCGATAGGTTCACCGCCGTTGCCGAAGCCGAAGAAGATCACCCCCAGCCCCACCAGAATCATCACGATGATGGTGGTGACCTTGATCATGGCGAACCAGAACTCCAGCTCCCCATACAGGCGCACCGCCGCCAGGTTGGCCAGCGCCACCATCGCCACGGCGATCAGCGCCGGCACCCACTGCGGTATTTCCGGGAACCAGAACTGCACATACACCCCGATGGCGGTGATCTCGGAAATGCCGACGGCAATCCACATAAACCAGTAGCCCCAGGCGGTCAGGTAACCGAAATAGGGATTCATGTACTTATGCGCGTAAACGGCAAACGAGCCCGCGACCGGCTCGAGGAACAGCATTTCTCCCATCGAACGCATAATGAAGAATACGAACAGCCCGGCGATGATGTAAGCCAGCAGCACCGACGGCCCCGCCCACTTCAGCGTACTGGCCGACCCCATAAACAGGCCGACACCGATGGTGCCCCCCAGAGCGATAAGCTCGATATGCCGGGCCTCAAGGCCCCGGTGTAGCCCTTGCGGTTTCTCTTTGTGTGCCATAAATCCTCAATAATTTTTCTCGGGTTGTGTTTGCCTGCCGGCCGCTGCCGGTCGTTATTGTCATTATTAAAAGAATAAATCATCCCCTGCCGATCGGGTTGGCATCAACGGGTAGTCGGAGCGAAGTTACCGTGAGAGGGACATCGTTCAGCGCTGTCGCATCAGGCTTCAGCAGCCAGGGATAATTTCCGGGCGGTATCGTTTCGCATTTCGCCGCTATAAGCAAACCGCAATTTAAAACTTTATGGAATAAATGCAGCGACGTTTAGGGCCGGGGGTTATAGATATGCGGGAGAAACGTGCAAAAGCAGATTATTGGTACAGCAGACCGGAGCGGAACAGCACTTTCCGCCCCGGATGAGGGATTACATCTTGCCGCTGTAGTAGTAGCCGACAAACTTCAGCAGCTTCAACTGTCGGCCGATGCGGCTGGGCTGGCTGAGCAGGCGGTAGAGCCATTCCAGACCGAGGTTCTGCCACACCTTGGGCGCACGCTTCACATGGCCGGTAAAGACGTCGTAGGTGCCGCCCACGCCCATGTACAGCGCCTGCGGATGCACCTTGCGACAGTCACGCATCAGAATTTCCTGCTTCGGCGATCCCATCGCCACCGTCACGATAGCGGCGCCACTGGCGCGAATACGCTCGAACAGCGCCTCTCGCTGATCCGGTTTGAAATAGCCGTCCTGGCTGCCCACCAGGTTGACATTCCACTGGCTGCGCAGCTTTTGCTCGGTTTCCGCCAAGACCTCGGGCTTGCCGCCGACCAGGAAGACCGGCGTGCCTTCACGGCCGGCGCGCTGCATCAAGGCTTCCCACAGATCGGCACCCGCCACGCGCGAAACGTCCGCCGCCGGGTATTTGCGGCGAATCGAACGCACCATGCTGATGCCGTCGGCGTACTTGTACTCCGCCTCATCCAGCAACGCATGCAGCGCCGGGTCCTCTTCCGCCTTCAGGATCTTTTCCGCGTTCATGGCTACCAGCGTGCCCTGTTTTACCCGGCCGCCGTCGAACAAAAAGTCCATGCAGTGCGCCATATCGCGAAAGCCCCACAGGCTGAAACCGCGCAGCTCATACTGCGGCACCGAAATCTTTGCTTCCATCGTTCTCATTACCCTTACAAAAGACCGTTCGCCCGGGGCGGAGACGCCAGCGCGCGGGTGCGCGTCACTCTGGCCTTGATCAGCCCGGCTGTATCGAACAGCCAATACAGCAACTTCGCCAGCACCAAACAGGCGCCGAAAATAATGCAGAAGAACACCACGCGCGACACGAATGAGTCTACCCCTTCGCGCGCCAACACGATGATGTTGAACACCGCGCCGAAGCAGAACCCCTGCAGAATGGCCGCCTTATAGCGGTTCGGTTCGGTTTTGCCCAACTCATACAACCAGTCGAACCACTTGATGATCATGCCCACCAGAATCGCGCCGAGCGGGATAAACAGCGCGCCGCCCATCACCACCAGCGAACCGATCAGCGTCGGCGAAATCGCCAGCCCGGAGTGATTGTTCAGCACTTCCCAGGTGAAATAGTTGGCCGAGTTCAGCACCACGTCCGGCCGGCCCGGCCATAGCCAGGTTGGAATAAAGACGTAGAAATCACGCACGATCGGCGCCAGGCCCTGGAAATCGATCTTGTCGTAATTTTGCAGCAGCAGCGCCAGGTTTTCCCACGGCGAGAAGGTATCGCGGGTCAGGTAGAGGAAGGTATAGAACGCTTCCGCGCCGCTGACGTCCAGGCTGTAGCGCTTCAACGCCAGCCAGAACATGCCGACTACGCCGAATATGCCCGCCGCCGCCAGCATCCACAGCGTGATCCAGCCGCGCACGATGCCGATAAACAGGAACAGCGCGAAGGCGATGATGATGTTGGCGCGGGTGCCGCCGACGATCACGTAGGTCAGAATACCGAACGCCACCGTCGCCACCAGGAACAAGAACCAGGCGCGCAGATCCTGCCGCAGGAAATAGACCACCAGCATCGCCGGAATGAAGAAGTAGAAGAACCGCTTGAGCGCTACGCCGGACACGTCGCTGGAGAAAATCTGGCTGTAGGAATTGAGCTTGAACAGCAGGAAGCCGTTCTGCATGAAGAAGATCCCAACGGTACCGATCGCCACCAATGCCAGCAGCACCCAGGTCATATGAGTCTCTACCCGGTTCATGGTAAACAGCGCCGCACGCGGCTCTGTGCGGCGCTTGCGCAGTCGGGTCTTGTAGGTGACGTAATAGATGGCGTAAAACGCCGTCGCCGACAGCAGGGCGTACAGCAGAAACTCCACCGGCACCACCTCGACGTCAAACTGGAACACCAGCAGGCAGGTCAAAGGAAAACCGAAATAGAACGTCAGTAAATACAGCAGCGAGAAGAAGACGTTGAAGTTAAAGCGCACGCGCCGAAACTCCTGGTAGGTCAGCGTCAGAATAAACGTCAGGCTGACCAGATAGACGACAAACAGGCCGCCGAATTGCGCCAACGTCATGAGTGCTCTCCCGCCGCCAACGCCAGGGCTTGCTGCCAGCCGTCGACATAGTTCGGATTGAAGAAGGCGATCGCCTGTTTATCCACCGCCGCCAGCTGACGCTGCGCTTCGCGCACCACCGCCTCGTCCAGCGAATCGCCGTAGAACAGCACCGGCAGATGCTGTTCCGCCAAATCCTGCCAGAACGGGTTTTGCCGGCTGAGCACGAAAGGCACGCCGAACTGAATCAGCAGGCAAAGGGTGCCAATCCCCTGCTGGCGATTGAAAATGAAATAGCCCAGATCGCAGGCGCGTAAAATATTGAGATAGTCCTCAAACGCCACCTGCTGCGTGAGCAGCTGCAGGTTTTTCTCGCCGAACAGCGGCAACCCGGCGGCGCGCACCTGCTCGATGTAGGCATCGTTGTTGGCCGGATAACCCATCGGCAGGATCACGCGCACGTCGGCGCCGAACTGCTGATGAATCGCCTGCAGCGCTTCGATATGCCGATTGCTGCGATCGCCGGAGTTGCCCACCAGAATCGTCATCGGCCCGGCCAGGTTTTTCTCGACGTGAACGTCGGTCAGCGCCGGATCCATGCGGGTCGGGAAGTACAGCAGCGAGGCCGGCACCCGCGCATGGCGCTGCTGGTAGTGAATCACGTCGCCGCGAGTAGCAAACACGTTCCCTACTCGCCCCTGCGCAATGCGGCGCAGCAGATAGAACAGCCGGAATTTCCAGCTGGTGGCGTCTTCATACAGATCGGCGCCCCAAATATGCCAACTGACCTGACGCGCCTTGATCTTGCCGCTCAGCAGCGCCAACCACAGCCCCGGATTGAACTGGCCGTGCAGGAAGAAGCGCGCATCGCGATCGGCCTGGGCACGGGCGATGACCGCCGCCGCCAGACTTTTCTTGTCTGCGTAGGGCTCAATGTTCAGGGCGGGGAAATCACCCAGTGCCGCCACATCCTTGGCCGCCACCATAAAATGCCGCGTCTGCTCAGCCGGCAAACGCGGCGCCAGCACGTCGTTGAAGAAGCGCAGCACCGTCTGGTTATGATGCGGGATATCGGATCCCAGAACGTGAATCAGTGTGGTCATACTCGTCTACGATAAATAAGGAACACGCAGCTACAGAGCGCGAAATACACGATGTAGGTTGCCATATAGGCCTGAGCCGCCCCCAACGCGCCGTGCAGCGGGATCAGCCAGTGCGAGAACAGCGTCAGCAGCAGAAACTGGCTGACTTCCGTCAGGATATAGAAGCGCAGCGACGCTTTGGCGATCACCAGATAGCCGAACACATAGGCCCCGACTTTCAGCACGTCGCCCACCAGCTGCCAGGCAAACAGATCGCGCATGGCGACAAACTTGTCCGAGAACAGCAGCCAAATAGCGAAATCGCGCAGCACCCAAACCGTAAAGCTCGCCGCCGCTACCGCCGGCAGCACGAATTTCAGCGAACGCACGATCTCCCGTGAGATGGCGCCCTTGTCCGTCAGCCGCGACAGCGTCGGCAGCAAATAGACGGTAAACGAAGCGGTGATAAACTGCAGATAGGCATCGGAAATGCTGCTGACGCCCTGCCAAATCCCCACCTCATCCCAGCCGTAATGGGCGGCCAACAGGTTACGCATCATCACGTAGGCCACCGGCAGCGTCACCGACGTGATCAACGCCATGAGGGTGAATTTGCCGAGATTGCCGGCCACGAGTTTGTCCCAACGCGGCGCCAGATAGCGCAGCGGCAGCGTTTTGCGCCGCCACAGCATCAGCCCGGCAGGCAACACCACCAACGCCGGCACCAGCGCCAGCCCCGCCAACGCGCCTTCATAGCCACCCAGCGTGAAGCACAGGTAATAAGCCACCACGCCAATCAGGCTGCCGCCGATCACCGCCAGCGCATTGCCCATCGCGTCGCGGTAGCCTTTCAGCACCGCCATGAACAGGTTGGCGTAGGCGATGCCCATCTGAATGAAGGCGACGGCACGCACCACATCGACGTAATCGGCATGCCCGAACAGCCCGATGCTGATCGGTTCGGCGGCGAACAGAAACACCAGCGCCAGCAAGGTCGAAAAACCCAGCACGATGCTCGACGCGGTGCCTACCGCCAGACGCAGACGCTGCGGATCCTGGTGGTACTCCGCCACGTATTTGGTGATGCCGTTAAAAATACCCGCGCCGGACAGCACGCCCAGCACGGTAATCAACTGGCGGAAGTTACCCGCCTGCCCCACCCCGCTGGGGCCAAACGCCACCGCCAGCAGCTTCACCACCAACAACCCCACGCCGATTTTGATCAGCGTGGAGCCGGCAGTCCATATCGATGCTTTTGCCAGCGACATATCAGGCAAAGAAGCTCAGGATGGTATTGATTACCGTACGCTGATTGACATCGGACATATTGTAGAACAGCGGCAAGCGCACCAGGCGCGCGCTTTCCTGCGAGGTATAACGGTCTTCGCCGGCAAAGCGACCAAAACGTTCGCCGGCCGGGCAGTCATGCAGCGGGATATAGTGGAACACCGCCATGATCTCGGCTTCCTTCAGGTAGTCGATAAAGGCCGTGCGATCGTCGATATCCCGCAGCTTGATATAGAACATGTGCGCATTGTGCTTGCAGTCCGCCGGTATGCTCGGCAGCTCGATGCGCCCGGCCTTCGCCAACGGCAGGAAACTGTCGTAGTACTTCTGCCACAGCGTCAGGCGGCGCTGGTTGATGCGTTCCGCCACTTCCAGCTGGCCCCACAGGTAGGCGGCCTGCAGGTCAGACATCAGATAGCTGGAGCCGATGTCGCGCCAGGTATATTTGTCGACCTGACCACGGAAGAACTGGCTGCGGTTGGTGCCTTTCTCGCGGATGACTTCCGCCCGATCGACCAGAGCCGGATCGTTCACCAGCGTCGCACCACCTTCGCCGCCGGCGGTATAGTTTTTGGTTTCATGGAAGCTGAAGCAGCCGATATGACCGATGGTGCCCAATGCCTTACCTTTGTAGGTCGACATCACGCCCTGCGCGGCGTCTTCCACCACGAACAGGTTATATTTCTTCGCCAGCGCCATGATGGTATCCATCTCGCAGGCAACGCCGGCATAGTGCACTGGCACAATCGCGCGGGTTTTATCGGTGATCGCCGCTTCGATTTTGGTTTCGTCGATGTTCATGGTATCCGGACGCAGGTCGACGAACACCACTTTAGCCCCGCGCAGCACAAAGGCGTTGGCGGTGGAAACAAAGGTAAAGCTCGGCATGATCACTTCGTCACCCGGCTGAATATCCAGCAGGATGGCGGCCATTTCCAACGACGCGGTGCAGGAAGGCGTCAGCAACACTTTCGCGCTGCCGAAACGCTGTTCCATCCACTGCTGGCTGCGACGGGTAAAGCCGCCGTCGCCGCATAGCTTGCCGCTGCCCATGGCAGCCTGCATATATTCCAGTTCAGTGCCAACAACCGGTGGAGCGTTAAATGGAATCATGTCTACCTCTGTATAACCAGTACGCGGTGCTTTCAATCACGGCACCCTGTCGTTGATAGAGTCGTAATGCGGCGATATTGCTTATCTGGGTTGCGACCCGCAGGCGCTGCATACCTTGACGCCGACATTCGGCGATCGCCGCCGTCATCAGCCGAGTGCCAATGCCCCGACCGGATACGCCGGGGAAAGCCGCCAGCAGGCCGATGCGCATTTCCTGGCCGCCAATGTCACGCAGGCTGACGAAGCCTTCAGGTTGCCCCTGGTTGTCCAGAGCCAACAGGCACTGATGATCGAACGTGCCTAAAACGGCCTTTTCAATCCACAAAGCATAAAACCGGCCGCTGTCATCAGGTTGATACCAAGGTGCGCGAAAGCGGCTGACGGTGAACGCCTGAGCCGCCGCGGCACGCAATGCCGGGATATCGGACTCGGTTGCCAGACGGGAAGTCTGGGCTCCGTCGCCGAGTTCCGCCGCTCGTTCACGCTCAAGAGCCAGGACCAGATCGACCTCACCCTCAACCAGACGAAATCCCAAGCCGGCGAGGCCATCCGCCAATGCCAGTTGCTGCGCAGGAATTTTGGCCTGCACCAGGGCATAAGCCGCCAAGTCGGCTTCGGCAAGCGCCGGAGCCGAGGAGGAGAAGCTGAGTTTCGCGCTGTCCAGCGCGAAAAACTCGCTTTCCCACGCCAAAGGCTCAATAGTGGCGTGGACGCACATGCAGCAGATCCAACAAATACTTGCCGTAGCCCGTTTTGGCCAATGAGGTGGCGGCGCGTTTCAGCCCCTTGTCATCCAGCCAGCCGTTACGCCAGGCGATCTCTTCCAGGCAGGCGATTTTAAAGCCCTGACGCTTTTCTACTGTCTGCACGAAGCTGCTGGCTTCCAGCAGGCTGTCGTGAGTCCCGGTGTCCAACCAGGCGAAACCACGCCCCAACAGCTCTACGGTCAGTTCACCGCGCTCCAGATACATCTGGTTGATGCTGGTGATTTCCAGCTCGCCGCGCTCGGAAGGCTTCACCTGCTTAGCAAACTCCACCACCTGGCTATCGTAGAAGTACAGGCCGGTCACCGCCCAATCGGATTTCGGTTTCTTCGGCTTTTCTTCGATCGACAGCGCACGGAAGTTGTCATCAAATTCCACGACACCAAAGCGTTCAGGATCCATCACCTGATAACCAAACACGGTGGCACCTTCGGCGCGGGCCGCGACGGTTTTTAATTTCGGGCTGAAAGATTGGCCGAAGAAGATGTTATCTCCCAACACCAGGCAGCAAGAATCACCGTTGATAAACTCTTCGCCGATCAGAAACGCCTGCGCCAAACCTTCCGGCTTAGGCTGCGCAGCGTAGCTGAGATTGACGCCGAACTGCTCGCCGTTACCCAACAAACGCTCGAAGGAAGGCAAGTCCTCCGGGGTCGAGATAATCAAAACATCGCGGATCCCCGCCAGCATCAGCACCGACAACGGATAATAGATCATCGGCTTGTCGTAGATCGGCAGCAGTTGCTTGGACACACCACGAGTAATCGGATGCAGACGCGTGCCGGAACCGCCGGCCAGAATAATACCTTTCATACTTACTCCAAAACCCGCCGCACCGTCGCAAAGCGACGCGGCGTTAAATTAATCTGATAGCCCCAAACGCTCGCCGGCATAAGAACCGTCTTGCACTCGGCGCCACCAAGTTTCATTAGTCAAATACCAGGCTACCGTCTTGCGAATACCGCTTTCGAAGGTTTCCTGCGGCCGCCAGCCCAGCTCACGATCAATTTTGCCGGCGTCGATAGCGTAACGCATATCGTGGCCCGGGCGATCCTTCACGTAAGTGATCAGATCGCGGTAGTTCGCCACGCCCTGCGGCTTGTTCGGTGCCAGTTCTTCCAGCAAATCGCAAATGGTCTGCACCACTTCGATATTCTTGCGCTCGTTATGGCCACCGATATTGTAAGTTTCGCCTACCACGCCTTCGGTCACGACCTGATAGAGCGCGCGCGCGTGATCCTCGACATACAGCCAGTCGCGCACCTGCGCGCCGTTGCCGTAGACCGGCAGCGGTTTGCCTGCTACCGCATTCAGGATCACCAGCGGGATCAGCTTCTCCGGGAAGTGATAAGGGCCGTAGTTGTTCGAGCAGTTGGTCACGAGGGTCGGCAGACCGTAGGTGCGCAGCCAGGCGCGCACCAGATGATCGCTCGACGCCTTGGAGGCTGAATAGGGGCTGCTCGGCGCATACGGTGTGGTTTCGGTGAACAGATCGTCGGTGCCGTGCAGGTCGCCGTACACTTCGTCGGTGGAGATATGATGGAAACGGAAGGCCAGTTTCTTCTCCGCCGCCAGCGGCTGCCAGTAGTGGCGCGCCGCTTCCAGCATAGTGTAAGTGCCAACCACGTTGGTCTCGATAAACGCCGCCGGGCCGTCGATAGAGCGATCGACGTGGCTTTCCGCCGCCAGGTGCATCACTACGTCCGGCTGATAGTGGGCAAATACCCGATCCAGCTCGGCGCGATCGCAGATGTCGACCTGCTCGAAAGCATAGCGATCGCTCTCAGCCACCACCGCCAAAGACTCGAGGTTACCGGCATAGGTCAGCTTATCCACCACCACCACGCTATCGCCGGTGGCCTCGATGATGTGCCGCACGACTGCGGAGCCAATAAAACCGGCACCACCGGTGACTAAAATACGTTTCAACGCCATACTCCTTTGGTATCAATTACCCATGTTTGTTTTACATCTTCCGGCCGGATGGCCTTGAACTGCTGGTGATCGACCAACATCACGATCACATCGGCCTGCTGCAACGCCTCAGCGATTGGCATCAACGTCACATGGCCCGCCAGCGACTTCGGCAGCTGTTCGACGTTCGGTTCCACCGCCAGCGTTTCGCCGACGTGCCATTCGGCAATCAGATGTGCGACCTCGACCGCCGGGCTTTCACGCAGATCGTCGATATTCGGCTTGAAGGCCAGGCCGAAGCAGGCAATTTTGACCTCGGACGCGCGCTTGTCGGTGGCGGCCAGGCAATCGGCCACCGCCGCTTTCACCCGGTCGACCACCCACAGCGGTTTACCGTCGTTCACCAGGCGAGCGGTGTGGATCAGGCGCGCCTGCTGCGGGTTCTGCGCCACGATAAACCACGGATCGACGGCGATGCAGTGACCGCCGACGCCCGGCCCCGGCTGCAGAATATTCACCCGCGGATGGCGGTTCGCCAGGCGGATCAGTTCCCAGACGTTGATCCCCTGTTCGGCGCAGATCAACGACAATTCGTTGGCAAAGGCGATATTCACGTCGCGGAAGCTGTTTTCCGTCAGCTTGCACATCTCGGCAGTGCGCGAGTTGGTGATCACGCATTCGCCCTCGAGGAAAATCTTGTACAGCGCGCTGGCACGTTCCGAGCACTTCGGCGTCATGCCACCGATCACGCGGTCGTTTTGAATCAGTTCCACCATGACCTGCCCCGGCAGCACGCGCTCCGGGCAGTAGGCGATATTCACGTCCGCCGCTTCGCCCGCTTGTTGCGGAAAGCTGAGATCGCTGCGCGCCAGCGCCAGCCATTCCGCCATCTGTTCGGTGGCACCCACCGGCGAGGTGGACTCAAGGATCACCAGATCGCCCTTTTTCAGCACCGGCGCCAGCGATTTCGCCGCCGCTTCGACATAGGCCAGATCCGGCTCGTGATCGCCCTTGAACGGCGTAGGCACCGCGATCAGGAACGCATCGGCCGCCAGCGGTTTGGTCACCGCCTGCAGGAAACCACCGTCGACGGCGTCCTTGACCACTTTGTCCAGATCCGGCTCGACGATGTGGATCGCACCGCGGTTAATGGTATCTACTGCATGTTGGTTAACATCTACACCCACCACTTTTTTCTTGCGGGAAGCGAACGCCGCCGCCGTTGGCAAGCCGATATAACCCAGGCCGATAACCGAAATAGTGTCAAAACTCATAGTGTCACCTGATGATTCTTTAAAGCTTCGAGGATACGCTGGCAGGCATGCCCGTCACCGTATGGGTTGTGCGCCCGACTCATCGCGTGATATTCGCTTTCGTCCGTCAACAGCCGGGTCACCGCTTCAACAATTTTGGCTACATCGGTACCGACCAGGCGTACCGTGCCCGCATCTATCGCTTCCGGGCGTTCGGTGGTGTCGCGCATCACCAGCACCGGTTTGCCTAACGATGGCGCCTCTTCCTGAATACCGCCGGAATCGGTCAGGATCATATAGGCCTGGGTCATCAAATAGACAAACGGCAGATAATCCTGCGGCTCGATCAGCATGACGTTGTCGATGCCTTTCAAGATGCGATTCACCGGCTCACTGACGTTCGGATTGAGATGCACCGGATACACTACCTGCACTTCCGGGTGGTTGCGGGCAATCTCCGCCAGCGCGCTGCAAATTCGCTCAAAGCCGCCGCCAAAACTTTCGCGGCGATGGCCGGTGACCAGAATCAGTTTCTTGTCGGCGTCGAGGAACGGGTAACGCTGCGCCAGGCCAGCCTGCAGCGCGGCATCGCTCATCACGCGGTCGCGCACCCAGAACAACGCATCGATCACCGTATTGCCGGTCACGAAAATACGGTTGTCCGGCAGCAGCTCGCGCAGCAGATTCTGGCGCGAGTTTTCGGTTGGCGCAAAATGGTACATCGCCAGATGGCCGGTCAGTTTGCGGTTGGCCTCTTCCGGCCAGGGAGAATACAGATTGCCGGTGCGCAGCCCGGCTTCGACATGCCCGACGGGGATGCGTTGATAGAACGCCGCCAGACTGGTCGCCAGCGTGGTGGTGGTATCGCCATGCACCAGCACCACGTCCGGTTTGAAGTCTTCCAGCACCCCTTTCAGCCCTTCCAGGATGCGGCAGGTGATTTCCGTCAGCCCCTGACCGGGTTTCATGATGTTCAGGTCGTAATCCGGCGTAATCTCAAACAACCGCAATACCTGATCCAACATCTCACGATGCTGTGCCGTTACGCAGACTCTTGCGTCAAAGGCCTCATCCTGGGCCAGTGCATGTACCAGCGGCGCCATTTTAATGGCTTCCGGCCTGGTGCCGAAAACAGTCAACACTTTCACAGCGAATCTCTTTTGGTCGGTTAATCGCAGGCCCCGCCTGCGAATGGGGCGCTCACGCGCCCTGCATCAGATTATTATATTATTTTTAACTACGCGGCCGACGCGCCAAGGCAACACCCGCGCCAACCAAAGCGCCCATCGCGCCCCACAGAATCAGCCAGAAGACCCGGCGTGGGCTGTCGCGTTTTACCGGCTCTTCCGGCGTACGCAAATAGCGATAGGTCTGGAACTTCTCATCCAACGTTGGGCCAACGTTCAGCGTCGCCAGCATCGCGCGGTTCTGATCGTAATCCAGGTCATAGGTCGGGCCGGAAGCCTGTAGGCCTTCCAGACGCGCCTGCAGCATTGGCCGGCCCAGCAGGAACAGATCCGAATCCGGCAGTTGCTCGGCCGGGGTGTCGGTTTGCGTGCGGCTTATCCCCTGGCTCTCGGCGATTTTCAGCGCCTGCTGCGTGGTGTTCAGCTCACGCTTGTAAACCGACTCCGCCACCGCTTCCTGACGTTTGACCTGCGCCTTCATCGAGGTGGTGCGGGCGGCCCACGCCCCCTGGATCTCTTCGTTCAGGTGCAGGGCTGCGCGGTGGCTGGCGAAGGCCACGTATTGACGCAGCAGGCGGTTGGCGTCGGCGGCGGTTTCCGCCGTCAGCTTCACGCCGTCGTTCGGCACTTTCTTGTCGTCGCGCGGCGTGAACAGGATGTTGTTGATCAGTTCGTCGAGCAACGCCGCATCGGCGCGGGCATCCCCTTCCTGACGCTGCTTGTAGTAATCGCTCTGCAGCCAGAAATCGCGACGCGTATCGTAAGCTGCCAGCTGCATGATGAACTCATTGTACGCTTCATCCGCGATGCTCGGCTGATCGCCGGCCGTCGCCGGCAGCGTGCGCACGTCCAGATTACGCAGGAACTGCTGCTGCGAGTAGTAACCGCCCAGCGCATTCACCGTCGGTCTGTCGGTGATGGCGGTCGCGCTCCACTCTTGCTTAACCAGATAAGAGACGATCAGCGCGACCGCCGCGAACAGCACCGCAATGCCGATAATCCACGGTTTGCCGCGCCACAGGGTGCAGCACAGGCCGCGGATATCAAGTTCGTTATCCACCGCCGGGGTATGCTTGTCAGACGTTGTTTCTGGATTCATCACAGCCAAAAAGCCTCTGGTTAAGATACTTGCTTGTTATCGCTCGAACGCCGCAGGCGACGCTTGATACGCTTAATGTACCGCGCAACCCGCCAGGCGCGCTTGATGCAGTAACCGTACAGGAAGAAAGCAAGCAAGAATAATGCCAACATAACCCACTCTGGGATAAAAGTCAGGCGTTCGCCGATCACGCCAACCGCCGCCAGCAATGCGGCCGCCAGGGTGATCAACACGAAAGCCTGCCGCGGCGTAAAGCCGGCGCGCATGATCAGGTGGTGAATATGTTGACGATCGGGAGAGAAGGGGCTCATCCCCTTGCGTAAACGACGATACATGATTGCTATCATGTCCATCAGCGGAATAGCGATGATCCACAGCGCGGTCACCGGGTTAATCGAGTGTGCCTTTCCCTGCGAGCTTTGCAGCAGCAGCCAAATGGCGGTAAAGCCGATCAGGGTACTGCCGGCGTCCCCCATGAACACCTTATAACGGCGGCCAAGGATGCCAAGGTTGAGCAAAATATAGGGAACGATGGTGGCAATCATCGCAAAGCACCAGAACGCCAGCTCATGATGGCCGCTCAGGTACAGCAACAGGCCCAGCGCGCCGAAGGAGACGCACGACAAGCCCCCCAGCAGGCCATCGATGCCGTCGACCATGTTGAAGGCGTTGATCGCCGCCCATACCGCGAACAGCGTCACCAGATAGCCGAACGGCCCCAGCAGCATCTCCCAGTCGCCCAGCACATGGCCGAAGCTGCGCAGATAGAGGCCCGCGAACACCATCATGGCGATGCCGACCAACGCCTGCACCAGGGCGCGGATTTTAACGCTGATGTCGAAACGATCGTCGAGCGCGCCCACAAACACCAGAATGCCGGCGCAGGTAAGATAAAGCTTGGCGTGCGCGATAGGTTGTTCAGAAATCCAAAACGCGAAGCACAGCCCGGCATAAACGGAAATACCGCCGACCAGCGGAATCAGCCCCTGATGGCGTTTGCGATAATTGGGTTTATCTACCAGACCAATACGTTTTGCCGCCTTGCGGGCAACAAAGAGAAAAGCCAAAGAAAACAGGAAAACAAATAGAATTTCAGTACTCATAGTGAGTAAGTTCACAGTTAACAGATCTCTGTAGAAGATAAGGCAGCTTACCACGGGCAATAGCTTGTGCCATCGGCCCCCGCCACCTTTCGGTCATTTCCTATGACAACGGTGATTCATGCCTATTTTCTTCGCTTCGGCTGACAAAACGACAGCAGCAAAGCCGACCGGCGAGAAACCGACCGACAAACAAGATGAATTCTCAATAAGTCGAGGAAACAACTTACTTTTCCATTACTGCTACTTATCGTATCCGCCAAAAGCGAAAAACGCCACGACTAGGCGTGGCGTTCAGCGAATTTTTTAACGAATTATGAGCGCTTCATCATATCGAAGAATTCATCGTTGGTTTTAGTCATCGCCAACTTATTAATGAGGAACTCCATCGCGTCAATCTCACCCATCGGATGGATGATTTTGCGCAGGATCCACATTTTTTGCAGCTCTTCGGAGGTGGTGAGCAGCTCTTCTTTACGGGTACCGGAGCGGTTGTAATCGATCGCAGGGAATACGCGTTTCTCGGCGATTTTACGCGCCAGATGCAATTCCATGTTGCCGGTACCTTTAAATTCTTCGTAGATCACTTCGTCCATCTTCGAACCGGTATCAACCAGCGCGGTCGCGATGATGGTCAGGCTGCCGCCCTCTTCCACGTTACGTGCCGCACCGAAGAAGCGCTTCGGACGATGCAGGGCATTGGCATCCACACCACCGGTCAGCACCTTGCCTGAGGCCGGTACCACGGTGTTGTAGGCACGCGCCAGACGAGTGATGGAGTCGAGCAGAATGATCACGTCTTTCTTGTGTTCAACCAGGCGCTTGGCCTTCTCGATCACCATTTCGGCCACTTGCACGTGACGCGAAGCCGGTTCGTCGAAGGTCGATGCGATCACTTCGCCTTTCACCAGACGCTGCATCTCGGTCACTTCTTCCGGACGTTCGTCGATCAGCAGCACCATCAGCACGCAGTCAGGGTGGTTGTAGGCGATGCTCTGCGCAATGTTCTGCAGCAGCATGGTTTTACCGGCTTTCGGCGGTGCCACGATCAGGCCACGCTGGCCGCGGCCAATCGGCGCCGCCAGATCCAGTACGCGCGCCGTCAGGTCTTCGGTCGAACCGTTGCCGCGCTCCATCCGCAGACGGGAATTGGCGTGCAGCGGGGTCAAGTTCTCGAACAGGATCTTGCTGCGGGCGTTTTCCGGCTTGTCGTAGTTGACCTCGTTGACTTTCAACAGGGCAAAATAGCGCTCGCCTTCTTTTGGCGGACGAATCTTACCGGAAATGGTGTCACCTGTGCGGAGGTTGAAGCGGCGGATTTGGCTAGGGGATACATAGATGTCGTCGGGACCGGCGAGGTAGGAACTGTCTCCAGAGCGGAGGAAACCGAATCCATCCTGCAATATCTCGAGCACGCCGTCGCCGAAGATATCTTCTCCGCTTTTCGCATGTTGCTTCAGAATGGAGAAGATAATGTCCTGCTTGCGCATGCGGGCAAGGTTTTCCAGCCCCATATTTTCGCCGAGAGTAATCAGCTCAGAAACCGGCGTATTCTTTAATTCGGTAAGATTCATAGTGGTGGGTTCTTAAACTCGGGGTATGTCTCGAACTTGTATCGTGAATGGTATGGCAGCGAGATGCGTGCCTGTTTACTGGACGTTCGATCACCGGGCGCAGAGCCGTCGCGGTAAGAAATGGCTTACATCGGGCGCACGCATTGACGGTTGAAGATCGAAGGTACCTTAAAAATGATTTTTGCAAAACCGTTTGATTGCCAAAACACGGGCTGAGTTCAGTTTACTTTCAACGCCAGTGGTTCGACACAGAGTATAGCTTTAGATTCAAACTCTTTAGATTTAAAACTTCGGGCAAGTTCTATATGCAGTGTGGTTAAACTTAACACGCTTCTTGGCAGGCGTCTAGCGGTGAATTGAACATCACCGCCAGGCGCCTGATACTGGGCTTCCCGCCCGATTACAGATTCGCGTTCAGGAAATCTTTGAGCTGACCTTTGGACAACGCGCCAACCTTGGTCGCGGCCACTTCACCGTTCTTGAACAGCAACAGCGTAGGGATACCACGGATACCGTACTTAGGCGCGGTAGCCGGGTTCTGATCGATATTCAGCTTGGTGATGGTCAGTTTGCCTTCGAACTCTTCGGCAATCTCATCCAGAATCGGAGCAATCATCTTGCACGGCCCACACCATTCAGCCCAGAAATCGACCAGGATCGGCCCTTCCGCTTTCAGCACATCGGCTTCGAAGCTGCTGTCAGTCAGGTGAATAATTTTATCGCTCATGTTCTACTCCACAGGATTATGTCTACCTTGTTGGTGTAGCATTAACCAACTCAAGGTGATTTTATTGCACCGCGTTTATTTCAACGGATGTGCTTTCGTAAAGCAATAGTTAGCTGATATTCTACCACACTATGAGCAAAACACACTTGACCGAACAGAAGTTTTCCGACTTCGCCCTGCACCCGTTAGTCCTTGAAGCCCTTGAGAAAAAAGGGTTTCACAATTGCACGCCCATCCAGGCGTTAGCATTGCCGCTCACGCTCTCCGGGCGTGACGTTGCAGGTCAGGCGCAAACCGGTACCGGAAAGACGCTGGCGTTTTTGGCGTCTACTTTTCACTATTTGCTGACTCACCCGGCGAAACAGGATCGCCAGACCAATCAGCCGCGCGCCTTGATCATGGCGCCTACGCGTGAACTGGCGGTGCAAATCCACTCCGATGCAGAAGCGCTCTCCCAGAGCACCGGCCTGAAACTGGGCCTGGCCTACGGCGGCGACGGCTACGACAAACAGCTGAAAGTGCTGGAAAGCGGCGTGGACATTCTGATTGGCACCACCGGCCGTTTAATCGATTACACCAAACAGAACTATGTCGATCTCGGCGCGATGCAGGTCGTCGTGCTGGATGAAGCCGATCGCATGTACGATCTCGGCTTTATCAAAGACATCCGTTGGCTTTTCCGCCGTATGCCTACGGCCGATCAACGCCTGAACATGCTGTTCTCCGCCACCCTGTCCTATCGCGTACGCGAACTGGCCTTCGAGCAGATGAACAACGCCGAATATGTTGAAGTGGAACCGGAACAGAAAACCGGCCACCGCATTAAAGAAGAGCTGTTCTACCCGTCCAACGAAGAAAAAATGCGCCTGCTGCAGACGCTGATTGAAGAAGAGTGGCCGGATCGCGCCATCATCTTCGCCAACACCAAGCACCGCTGCGAAGACATCTGGGGCCATCTGGCCGCCGACGGTCACCGCGTCGGCCTGCTGACCGGTGACGTGGCGCAGAAAAAACGCCTGCGTATCCTCGACGACTTCACCAAAGGCAACCTCGATATCCTGGTCGCCACCGACGTCGCCGCGCGCGGTCTGCACATCCCTTCCGTCACGCACGTTTTCAACTACGATCTGCCTGACGACTGCGAAGACTACGTGCACCGCATCGGCCGTACCGGCCGCGCAGGCGCCAGCGGCCACTCCATCAGCCTGGCGTGTGAAGAGTACGCGCTCAACCTGCCGGCGATCGAGACCTATATCGACCACAGCATTCCGGTGAGCAAGTACAACAGCGATGCGCTGCTGACCGATTTGCCGGCGCCGAAGCGCCTGTCGCGTCCGCGCGGCGGCAACGGCCCACGTCGCAACTCCGCGCCTCGTCGCGGCGGCGCGCCGCGCAGCAACCGTAAACGTTCGAGCTGATCGCCATGCTCAGTTCCAGCACGCTTTATGCTGCCATCGATCTCGGCTCCAACAGCTTCCACATGTTGGTGGTGCGCGAGGTGGCCGGCAGCATTCAGACTCTGGCGCGGATCAAGCGCAAGGTGCGCCTGGCGGCCGGGCTGGATCAGAACAATCACCTGTCGCATGAGGCCATGCAACGCGGCTGGCAGTGCCTGCGGCTGTTCTCCGAACGCCTGCAGGACATTCCGCGCGAGCAGATCCGCGTCGTCGCCACCGCCACGCTGCGCCTGGCGTCCAACGCCGATGAGTTTCTGCAGGTCGCCGAGCAAATCCTCGGCTGCCCGGTGCAGGTGATCAGCGGCGAAGAAGAAGCGCGGCTGATTTATCACGGCGTTGCGCACACCACCGGCGGGCCGGATCGGCGGCTGGTCGTCGACATCGGCGGCGGCAGCACCGAACTGGTCACCGGCACCGGCGCACAGGCATCGCAGCTGTATAGCCTGTCGATGGGTTGCGTCACCTGGCTGGAACGCTATTTCAGCGATCGCAACCTTGGGCAAGAAAACTTCGAACGCGCCGAACAGGCCGCGCGCGAAATGGTGCGGCCGATCGCACCGCAGCTGCGCCAGCAAGGTTGGCAGATCTGCGTCGGCGCTTCCGGCACCGTGCAGGCGCTGCAGGAGATCATGGTGGCGCAAGGCATGGATGAACGCATCACCCTGCCCAAGCTGCGCCAGCTGAAACAGCGCGCCATTCAGTGCGGCAAGCTGGAAGAGCTGGAGATCGAAGGGTTGACGTTGGAGCGCGCGCTGGTGTTCCCGAGCGGCCTGTCCATTCTGTTGGCCATCTTCCAGGAGCTGGGCATCGAGAGCATGATGCTGGCCGGCGGGGCGCTGCGTGAAGGCCTGGTTTACGGCATGCTGCATCTGCCGGTGGAGCAGGATATTCGCATCCGCACCATCCGCAACCTGCAGCGTCGCTACCTGATCGACACCGAGCAGGCCGAACGCGTCAGCCAACTCGCCGCCAACTTCTCGCAGCAGGTCGCCAACGAGTGGCAGCTGGATGCGCGATGTCGCGAGCTGTTGCACAGCGCCAGCCTGATCCACGAACTCGGCCTCAGCGTCGATTTCAAGCAGGCTCCGCAACACGCCGCTTATCTAATCCGCCACCTGGACTTACCCGGCTTTACCCCGGCGCAGAAAAAACTGCTGGCCACCCTGCTGCAAAACCAGAGCAACACCCTCGACCTGTCGCTGTTGAACCAGCAAAACGCCCTGCCGCCGCGCACTGCGCAGCGTCTGTGCCGCATTTTGCGCCTGGCGATCATCTTCGCCAGCCGCCGCCGCGATGACACGCTGCCGGCGGTGCGGTTACGCGCCAATCAGGACGACGAACTGACGGTGATCTTGCCGCCGGGTTGGCTGGAACAGCATCCGCTGCGCGCCGAGGCGCTGGAGCAGGAAAGCCACTGGCAGAGCTACGTCCACTGGACGCTGCGGTTGGAAGAACAGCGTTGAAATGACCAGGGCGCGATGAGCGCCTGAAGGTTAATGGCAAACCTGATGACATTGCCAGGTTTACAGAAGACAGCATATAAAAAATAAGGAAAATCAATTCATTGATTTTCGGCTGATAACCTCAAAGGAGGAAAAACCACGCTTTTTCCTCCTTTGTCAGTAATCTAGCCCTGTCTTTTTAATTCCCGCCTTTGGCCTTGGCCAGCTGGGCGCGGATATTGGCCAGATGGCTCTGCCCCTTCTGCATCCGCTCCTGCGGGCTCACCACTTTGCGCTCGGTTTCCCACGCCAAATCGTCCTGCGGCAGCTCCAGCAGGAAGCGGCTCGGCTCCGGCCGCACCAGTTCGCCGTACTGACGGCGCTCGCGGCACAGGGTGAAGATCAGCTCTTTTTGCGCGCGGGTGATCCCCACATAGGCCAGACGCCGCTCTTCATCGACATTGTCTTCATCGATGCTGCTCTGGTGCGGCAGCAGGCCCTCTTCCATGCCCACCAGGAATACGTAGGGGAACTCCAGCCCTTTGGAAGCGTGCAGCGTCATCAGCTGTACCTGATCCAGCTCTTCTTCGCTTTCACCGCGCTCCATCATGTCGCGCAGGGTGAAGCGCGTCACCACCTGGGTCAGCGTCATCGGCTCGTCCAGATCGTTGCCTTCCAGCATCTCGGTCATCCAGCCGAACAGCGTGTTGACGTTCTTCATCCGCATTTCGGCGGCCTTCGGGCTGGTCGAGGTTTCAAACAGCCAGCTCTCATAGTCCACGCCGCGGATCAGATCGCGCACCGCCGCCACCGGCTCACGTTCCGCCTGCTGGGCGATACCGCCGAGCCAGTGGGTAAAGCGCTGCAATGACTCCAGCCCGCGCCCGGTCAAGTGCTGGCTCAGCCCCAGATCGAAACTGGCGTGGAATAAACTCTTATTGCGCTGGTTGGCCCATTCGCCGAGCTTCTGCAGCGTCGCCGGGCCGATCTCGCGCTTGGGGGTATTGACGATGCGCAGGAAGGCGCTGTCGTCCTCCGGGTTGGTCAGCACGCGCAGGTAGGCCAGCAGATCCTTGATCTCGGGGCGCGAGAAGAACGAGGTGCCGCCGGAAATCTTGTACGGGATGCGGTTTTGCATCAGCATCTTTTCAAACACCCGCGACTGGTGGTTGCCGCGGTACAGGATCGCATAGTCGCCGTAGTTGGTCTTTTTTACGAAGTGGTGGGCGATCAGTTCCCCCACCACCCGCTCGGCTTCGTGATCCTCGTTGTTGGCGGTCACCACTTTCAGCTCTTCACCATATCCCAGCTCGGAAAACAGCCGTTTTTCAAACACGTGCGGGTTATTGGCGATCAGAATGTTGGCCGCCTTCAGAATGCGCTCGCTGGAACGGTAGTTTTGCTCCAACTTGATCACCTGCAGCGCCGGGAAATCTTCCTTCAGCAGCACCAGGTTCTGCGGCCGCGCGCCGCGCCAGGAGTAGATCGACTGGTCGTCGTCACCCACCACGGTAAAGCGCGCGCGGTTGCCCACCAGCAGCTTAACCAGCTCGTACTGGCTGGTGTTGGTATCCTGGTACTCATCCACCAGCAGATAGCGAATACGCTGCTGCCAGCGTTCGCGCACCTCTTCGTTGCGTTGCAGCAACAGCGTCGGCAACAGGATCAGGTCGTCGAAGTCCAGCACGTTGCACGCCCGCATATGGGCGTGGTACAGGCCGTAGCAGTGGGCGAACAGCTTGTCGCGCTCCGAGCGCGCCAGCTCCGCCGCCCGCTGGGGATCGATCAGGTCGTTTTTCCAGTTGGAGATGGTCGAGATCAGCTGCGCCACCAGCGTTTTGTCGCTTTCCAGCCACTTTTCGGTCAGCTCTTTCAACAGCGCCAGCTGATCCTGGTCATCGAACAGCGAGAAGTTGGACTTCATCCCCAACGCCACGTATTCCCGTTTGATGATCTCCAGCCCCAGGGTATGGAAGGTGGAAATCATCAGCCCGCGCGCCTCTTTACGCCCCAGGGTTTGCGACACGCGCTCTTTCATCTCGCGTGCGGCCTTGTTGGTAAAGGTCACGGCGGCGATGTGCCGCGCCTGATAGCCGCAGTGGTGGATCAGGTGGGCTATCTTGTTGGTGATAACGCGCGTCTTGCCGGAACCGGCACCGGCCAACACCAGGCAGGGCCCGGTAACGAATTCGACGGCTTGTTGTTGGCTGGGGTTTAATCGCATGGTGCTGGCTTGCTCGACTGTAAAACGTGGAAGGGAATTGTAGCAGAAAGCGCCGATGAGATTTAGCGGGTATAATCAGCGCAATTTTCGCATCGACAAAGGCATTACCATGGCAAAAACGGCGTGCGCCCTGCACATTCTGGTAGACAATGAAAAGCTGGCCAACGAGCTGCTGGCCAAGCTGAAGCGCGGCGTCAGCTTCGACACGCTGGCGCGCAAATACTCGAGCTGCCCGTCAAAACGCAACGGCGGCTCGCTGGGCGAATTCAACAAGGGCGCGATGGTGCCGGCGTTCGATAAAGCGGTGTTCAGCATCCCACTGCTCAAACCTTACGGCCCGGTCAAAACCCAGTTCGGTTACCACATCATCAAGGTGCTGTACCGCAACTGAGGGGGCCTGAGCCCCCTGCTGTGCATTACTGCGCGCCGGCGTCCGTCGCCGGCGCAGCCACCGCGGTGTCGGCCGGTTTGGCTTCTTCCGTCACCACCGCCGGCGCCGGCATCATGATGCCGTCATAGGTTTCCTGCAGCTGCTTCATGCTCATTTCCGGCTCGCCCTTCGGCTGCATCAGCACCAGCGTCGCCTCCTGAGAAAGCTGCAGCTTCAGCGCCTGATTCAGCGTCTCCAGCGTCAGGCTGGACAGGAACTCCTGACGCAGCTTCTGATACAGCTCCGGCGCGATATCCACCACCCCGCTCTGCTGCGAACGCAGGCGCTGGCTCATCAGCACGTCGGTATCGGTACGGGCGTAGGTCGCGAACAGCTTGCTCAGCTGATCGTTTTTCTGCGCCAGCAACGCATCGAATTCCTCTTTGGACAGGCCGTTGTCACGCACGTTGGCCAGCTCGCGGGCGATAAAGCCCAAGCTGCCGTTCAGATTGTTGTTCGGCGTATCCAGATGGATGGCGCACTGCCCGCGTTGGTACTGCACGCGGCAGTCAAAGCCCAGATGCAGGTTCTTCTGGTCGCTTTTTTCCAGCGTCTGCTGGAGATGCCAGAACAGCGCCTCGCGAGCAAGATCGCCACGCCAATAGCGGAGCAGGCTCTGCGAATCGCGAATCGGATGCCACGGCGAATCCCACATGATAGACAGCGTATCCTGCTTCACCTGCTCGCTGATCAGGCTTACCGGCTGCTGTGGCAGCGGCGTCAGCGTCGGCATCGGGGCCGGGGTTTCACGTTTGCCCTGCAGCGGCGAGAACGCCTTGTTGATCTGTTCGCCCAGGCTGCGGCTGTCCACCTTGCCGACCACGAACAGCGTCATGGCGTCCGGGGTATACCACTGTTGATAGAATTTCTTCAGCTGCTCGAGATTGACCGGCCGTTTCGCCGGCTGCGCCGGATCGTGCGCCAGCAGCGTCGAGCCTTTCAGGCGGTAACGCCACCAGGCGTCTTTGGTATTGGGCGGGAAAGTGCCGACCGGATTGATGCTGGAATTCATCACCGCGTGCACCGTATGCTCGTCGATCGCCAGTTTGCCGGTGGTGTCCGCCAGCCAGGCCAGCGCTTCTTTCAGCAGGTCGGGCCGGTTGTTCGGCAGGCTGAGGTTATACATGGTGAAATCATACGAGATGATCGCCGGCGGCAGCGGCCGCTCGTTATCCACGCTCTGTTGCCACAGGGCGCGCAGCTGCGGCGCGGTAAAGCTTTCGCTGCGCGCCAACGCCAGCCGCGGCAGCAGATGGGCGAAGCCGGTCTGCTGCGAAGACTCCACCAGGGAGCCGGTATTGACGATCAGCCGCAGTTCCACGCGGTCGCTTGGCCGCTGCGGCGTATCGAGAATCTGCCATGAAAACCCGTTGGCCAACGACCCCTGCTGCCAGGCAGGATCGGGTTGTAGTGCTTCAGCCTGCACGCTGCTACTGGCGGCAGCCAATAGCAGCCCACCAACTATAAGATGAATTCTGGTGCCCTGCATGTGAACCCCTACTTAATGACTATCCAATTTCTTATGCAAATGCGTGTATTCCATTCAATGGAATCATAAAAATACGCCCTGAGTTTCACAGTGGGGCGGAAAGCAGAAAGTGTACCATCGTGTTAGACCGCGCGCCTTTGCGGATGTCACTCATTAGAGTGAAAAATAATAGATAGCGGGGTTTTTAATGCAAGAAATCGTTACGAGGCAGGGGGTTTCCCTCACCGGCCGCGGCTGCGGCCGGTGATTCGCCGCCAATATCAGGCGGAAGGCTGCGTTTTGTCCGCGCCGGCGTTTTTGTTGTTCAGCGTGTCTTTCAGCTGTTTCTCATCCAGTTGGTCGCACCACTTCGCCACCACCACGGTCGCCACCCCGTTGCCCACCAGGTTGGTCAGCGCGCGGGCTTCCGACATGAAGCGATCGATGCCGAGGATCAGCGCCAGGCCGGCCAACGGCAGATGGCCGACGGCGGAGATGGTGGCGGCCAGCACGATAAAGCCGCTGCCGGTCACGCCCGCCGCCCCTTTGGAGGAAAGCAGCAGCACCACCAGCAGAGTAACCTGATGCATGATGTCCATGTGGGTATTGGTCGCCTGCGCGATAAACACCGCGGCCATGGTCAGGTAGATAGACGTGCCGTCCAGGTTAAAGGAGTACCCGGTCGGGATCACCAGGCCCACCACCGATTTCTTGCAGCCCAGCTTCTCCATTTTATCCAGCATGCGCGGCAACGCGGACTCGGACGACGAGGTCCCCAGCACGATCAACAGTTCTTCTTTGATGTAATTGACGAATTTGAAGATGCTGAAGCCGTTGGCGCGGGCGATGCTGCCCAACACCACCACCACGAACAGGATACAGGTAATGTAGAAGCACACGATCAGCTGGCCGAGTTGCACCAGGGTGCCGACGCCGTATTTACCGATGGTAAACGCCATGGCGCCGAAGGCCCCCAGCGGCGCCAGGCGCATGATCATGTTGATGATGCCGAAAATCACCCGCGAGAAGCTGTCGATCACGTTGAAGATCAGCTGCCCTTTCTCACCCAGACGATGCAGGGCGAAGCCGAACAGCACCGCGAACAGCAGCACCTGCAGAATGTTGCCGCTGGCGAACGCGCCGATCACGCTGCCGGGAATGATATCCAGCAGGAACGGAATGATGCCCTGCTGCTGCGCCTGCTCGGCGTAGACCGCTACCGCTTTGGCGTCCAGCGTGCCGGGATCGACGTTCATGCCGGCGCCCGGTTGCACCAGGTTGACGATCACCAGGCCGATAATCAGCGCGATGGTGCTGACGATTTCAAAATACAGCAGCGCGATGGCGCCGGTACGGCCCACCGCTTTCATGCTTTCCATGCCGGCGATGCCGGTCACCACGGTGCAGAAGATCACCGGGGCGATAATCATCTTGATCAGTTTGACGAAGCCATCGCCCAGAGGTTTCATCTCGGCGCCGAGGTCAGGGTAGAAATGGCCAAGCAGGATACCCAGCGTGATCGCCGTCAGCACCTGAAAATAGAGGCTCTTAAAGATTGTTGTTTTCATATGAACGTCCTATGGGGGGAAGACACGCACCAGGCAGCAGTCTAAACATCCAGCCTGTTCATCGCTTGCGCGGAAAATAACACCCACTTAACAACATGGAAATAATTTGTTGCACCCGCCCCACGGGGTTGATGTGAATTTAAGAGCTGAAACGCGTCAGTCTGGGTGCAAAGCTGAAAATTGCGTAAGCCTTTGTTTGCACTAACGCAAAAGAGGTAGGTAGAGAATGGCGATTTTCGGACGGGGAAAAGTACCGGAAAGGTAACGCGACGCTCACGGCGCCGCGCGGCAAAACTCGGCTTCGAACGCTTCGCGCGGCAGCGGCCGGGCAAACAGGAATCCTTGCCCGCTGCGAATGCCGTGCTTCAGCAGCCAGTCGCGCTGCTCGGCGTTTTCCACGCCTTCGGCCATCACCGGCAACGCCAGCACTTCAGAGATCGAGCTGACGATGCGCACCATCGCATCGTCGGCCGGCAGCCCCTGAATGAAACTGCGGTCGATTTTAATCAGGTCAATCGGCAGGGATTTCAAGCGGTTCAGGTACTCCAGGCTGGAGTAGCCCATCCCGAAGTCGTCCAGCGCGATCGACAATCCCAGATCGTGCAGCTCACGCAGCAGCGCCAGCGCACGGTCGAGATCGTCGATGCGTACCGTCTCGGTGATCTCCAGCAGCAGCTTGCGCGGATCGATCCGATACTGCGCCAGCAGGTTTTTCAGATGCGGAACGAACGCCTCATCCTGCATCTGAATACCGGAAACGTTGACCGCCAGCGGCAGCTCAATGCCGCGTTGCTGCCAGTCCGCCAGGATACGGCAGGACTCTTCCAGCACCCAGTTGCCGAGGGGCACGATCACGCCCAGCTCTTCCGCGAGCGGGATAACGTCGGCCGGCAGGGTATAGCTGCCGTCATACTGCTGCCAACGCAGCAACGCTTCGGCGCCGATCACCTCGTTGGACTGCATGTCGATCTGCGGCTGCAGGAACAGCGTAAAATGCCGCTGTTCGATGCCGTGCAAGATCTCGCTCTCCTGCGTCAGCCGCTTCTGCGTGCGTTCCGTCAGGCTGGGTTCGAAGAACAGGATCTGATTTTTTCCTTCGCGGTGCGCGGACATCATCGCCGAGGTGGCGCTGCGCAGCAGCTGTTCCGCACTTTCCCCCTGATTGAGGTAGTGCGCGATGCCGATGCTGGCGTTGGGCCGCAGCGCCAAGCCTTCCAGCGTCAACGGCGCGTTGATCTCCGCCATGATGCGCCGTGCCAGCTGCATGGCGTGGAACGGCCGCTCGATGCCCTTGGCCAGGATGGCGAATTCGGTATTGCTCAGCTGCGCCAGCACGCCGTTTTCGTCGATGCAGCCGCGCAGCTTCTTCGCCAGCGCCAACAGCAACGCTTCACGCATCGCCGGGCTCATCACGCCCGAGGCCTCATGCAGCGTCTCGATGCCGATCACCAGCAGGTTAAAACGCTCGGGGCGCAGGCTGGAAGCGATATGCTGTTCCAGCAACGCGTTCAGCAACGCCGGATTCGGCAGTTCGGTCACCGGATGGCGGGTGCTGAGGCGGCTCATGTCGGCATGCGCCTTGGCCAGCGTCTGTTGATTGCGGTTGTAGTTGCGCACCAACAGGCCGAGCTCGTCGTCCTGGTGCAGCGCCGGCAGCATCAGCTGGTGATAGGGCGCTTCGTCCTGCGAGATGTTTTCCAGCTCCTTGGCCATCGCGCGCAGCGGATGCACCATCAGCCGGTTCATGCACCAGGTGATGGCCACCGACAGGATCAGCGCCAGCAGCAGGTAGGTCGACAACATGGTCGACAAAATACTGAGGATAAACTGGTACATGCGGAACGAGTCGGCCTGCAGCACCAGATAGGCCAGCGGCTGCTGGTTGGCCGGCACCCGCTCCAGCGAATAGAGCGGTACGGAGATTTGGATCGGCAGTTCAAACAGCCGGGCGATCAGCGTCGGCACCGGCCTCTCAGGCGGGAAATTGGCGTGCAGCGCCTGAAACTCGTTCGGCAAGACGATATCCGCCCGGCTCAAAATGCCGACCGGCAGCAGCGTATTCAGCACCTTTTTGGCTTCCGGCACGTCCATGCGCAGCACCGCTTCCGCCAACGGCTGGCGCACGGAATGAGCGATATTCTCCAGTTGCTGGGCGTAGTCATCCCTGCGCTGCTGCACAAAGTGGAATAACTGGATCACGATAAAGATACAGATCGTGACCAGTGCCACGCCGGACACCGTCGCCATCTGCTTAATCGTTAACGAACGCCTGACCCGCAAACCTGCTCTCCGTGAAATCGGGCTGAAACAAAAAGGGGGCTGACTCTCACCCGCCCCCTCGAACCGGGCTGAGTATACTCGATCATCGGCTGTTTTAATCTGGCTATGCCGCAGGCAAAGCCAAGAAAATCGCGGGTTTCAGTCTTTTCCTAAAGCGAACAAACGCGACCCGGACACAGGGTAACAAAACTCCCCGGTGTCCGACACTCCGAATCTTTCCCCTCCCGGTTACTTGAAGTCGGCGTAAGGCGTCAGCGGTTGCGGCGGCAAATCGAGATCTCCCTGCCAGCCGGCCAGGGAATAACGCAGATAAATCAACGCGTGGCTCGGCGTATAGTCCTTCGCCTGCTGAATGTCGATGCCGGCGCCGAGCGTCCAGTGCGAACTGAGGCGGCGTTCGACGATCGCCCGCAGCGTATAACCGACGCCGCTCGAGGCGCTGCCGTCCTCGACGGCGAACTTATCGGGCAGTGAATCCGGGATCAGCCCCTGCAGCGGATAGCGGCGCTGGCTGTCGGTTTTCGAATGGGACAGCGAAACCGAACCGCCCAGCTCCCACGACCAGTTCTCGGTGCGCTGGCGATAGTTGACCGGCAGCGACAACGACAGATATTGCTGCGGGCTGTAATAGCCGCCCTGCCCCAGCGAGTAGCCG
This sequence comes from Serratia sp. 2880STDY5682894, assembly GCF_001537385.1. NCBI lineage: Bacteria > Pseudomonadati > Pseudomonadota > Gammaproteobacteria > Enterobacterales > Yersiniaceae > Serratia > Serratia sp. 2880STDY5682894. The sequence goes on from NZ_FCJA01000008.1 coordinate 120,120, forward strand.
CTCAAATCCTTCTGGTAGTGCCACAGCATGGTATTGAGCCCGACGCTCAGACGGCGATTGTCTTCGTTGATCAGCTTGTAGTAGTAGCCGGCCATCAACCGCTGCCGCTGGTTGTCCGCCACGTTCTTGCCGGTAATCTGGTGCGCGCTGAGATCGGCCCACACGCCGTTCGCCTCGCCGCGATCGTAGCTCGCGCTCAGGCTGACGCCGGTGGCGCGCACGCCGCCCCAGGTGGTGCCGGTGTTCGGATCTTTGGCACCGCCGAACGCCAGCAGCGAGCTGGAGATCGGCCGCCGCGAGGCCGCCAGCGTCCAACCGATGTGGTTCCAGTCGCCGCTGTAGGCCAGGCCGCCGGTCCAGTCGACCACCTCAAAGCCCATCGGCGTCGTGCCGATGTCGGCGGCCCAGCGGTCGTTTTTCCAGCCGGCCGCCACGCTGGTGCCGGTGGTTTTCTGGTGTTCATCGCCACGGCACCCTTGCGTATTGCAGGTGCCGAAGGTCTCGTAGTACTTGCCGCTGCCGTCGGTCGAGAAGCGGCCGGCGTCCAGCTGCACGGTGTCGGTGCGCAAGAAGGCGCGCCCGTCATAGAGCGGCATGTCCACCTGCAGCATGGTGTCGTGCGCGTTGAAGTCGGAAATGCCGCCGGTGCCGCTCGAGCGCCAGTAATCGTGATCGAGCGTGACGTTCACGTCTTGCTGCCGATACAGATCCGCGGCGTCGGAGCGGATGCCGCGTTTCAACCAGTCGTCGCTCGGGTTATTGCGCGTCAAATAGGTGTAGCTGTCATTGTCCTGCGGCAGCGTCGGCGTGATGCCGCCGGCTACCATCGCCTGGCGGTAATCCTGCTGTGCTCGCTCAGGCTGTTGCTGAGCCCTTTCCAGCCGGGCGGCGTCGCGGTAGATCAGCGCCTTGGTCTGCCCCACGGGCTCCGAAGCCGCCGCCGTTTTCAGTCGGTCGAAGATAGCTTCGGCCTGCTGCGGATCGCCGATCGCACTCCAGGCATTGGCGACCCGCCGTTGGCTATTGAGCGAAGCGTCTTGCGGCTGCGGTTCGGTTTTCAGCCGCTGGCGCGCCGCGTCCAGATCCCCTTGCGCGACATAGGCTTCGATCTCGCCCAGTTGCGCATCCGGGTTGTTCGGTTCGCGCCGTTTCACCCGCTGATAATCCTCCAGCGCCGCCGCATACTCCCCGCGCGCCAGCGCCCAGTCGGCCAGCAGTAAATCGATGCGGGTGTCCGCCGGCTGCCGGCGCAGATAGGCTTCCGCCGCCGGTTCGTCGCCGGCCGCCCGCAGCCGTTCGGCCTGCGCGATCACCGCCTGCATTTTCAGCCGCTGCGCCAGTTCGCGCATGTTGTCGTTCCACTGCGCCACAGGCAGCGTATTGAGCTGCGCCAGCGCCTGGTCGTCGCGATCGCTGCCGGAAAGGTAGAGCGCATAGGCATAGGCCAACTGCGGATTGACGCGCTGACGCTGCGCCAGCTGCCGGAACAGAGCGTCCGCCTGCTGCGGCTGCCCGGCCTGACGCAGCGCCTGCGCGTAGCGATAGGTCAGCCAAACATCGTCGGGATCCATCGGCTGAGCGCGGCGATAGATTTCCGCCGCCTGCTGCCACTGCTGCTGCGCCGCCAGCGCCTCCGCCTGCTGTTTCAACATATCGAGCCGCAGCCCGTCGAGGGTGCTACGCAGCTTGGCCTGTTGGCTGCGCGGCAGGCCGTTGAGGTAGGCCAGCGCTTTTTCCGGCGACTGCCGTTGATAGAGATTCACCAGGCCGCGCAGCGCGCTGCCGTTGCCGGGGTCGCGCCGCAGCGCCTGCTGATAAAATCCTTCCGCCGCGGCGTCATCCTTGCTCGCCACCGCCACATCGCCCAGGCCGATAAACACATCGCCGTCGCTGTCGTCGAGCTGGCGCGCCTGCTGGTATTTCTGCCTGGCCAGCGCGAGATTGCCGGCCTTCAGCGCCTTGTCGCCTTCGTCGATCGCCAGCCAGTAGCCGGTGCTCTTGATCAGGCTTTGCCACTTGCCGCTGTCGTAGCCGTTCTTGTCGGCGGCCAGCGCCTGGCGGAACAGTTTCAGCGCCTGCGGGCGGTTGCCGGCGCGCGAATAGGCCTGGCCGAGCGCGCCCAGCACCTCGGCGTCGTTCGGCGCCGCCGCCAACGCCTTTTGCAACGCCGGAATGGCCGCCCGGCTGCCGCCTTTATCCACCTGTGCCAGGCCGCGTACCCGTGCCTGATACGCCGGATCGGCCAACAGTTTCTGCTGTCTGGCCAGCTCTTCGCGGGCGCTGGTCGCCTGATCGCCGGTGTCGAACACGCCGAGGAAGCGGTTGAGCGCCGCCACGCTTTGCGCGCTGACCGGCATCGCTTTGACCTTGTCCAGCCACAGATCGGCGGCATCGCCGCGCCCGGCCGGATCGGCGGCGATCTTCTGCAGCAGCTCATAGGCCTGCGCGTCCTGGTTCTGACTGAACAGCATGCGCGCCAGCGACATACGCAGCGCCACGTTGCCGGAATATTGCTGATCCAGCGCCTGCAGCTGCTTCAACGCCTTCGCCTCCTGCCCCGGCAAACGCGCCACCAGTCGCCAATATTCCACCGCCAGATCGAGCGTCGGCGGCTCGCCGTGGAACAGCGCATCGTACTGCGCCTTGGCCTCCGGCAACCGGCCGGCAGTCGCCATCAGGCGGGCCTGCTGCAGCTTTTGCCGGGTTTCCGGCTGCGTCAGCAGCATGTTCATTTGCGCCTGGCGATAGGCGCTGGACTGCGGCGCGAGGGTTTTCAGCTTGTCCAACTGCTGCTGCGCCAGCGCCATGTTGCCCTGCCGCAGCGCCAAACGCATGCGCGCGGCGATCACGTCCGGGTTGTTCGGATCCATCAGCTCGAGCCGGTACAGCGACTGGCGCACCAGATCGTCCTTGTTGCCGGCCTCGCCAATACGCACCTGCTCCAGCAGCCACTGCTCCGGGGCCACGGCCTCCGCGGCGCGTGCCTGTGGCAACATCGCCAGGCTCAGCGGAATCAAATTCAGCCAGTTTATTTTGAAGTTGTGCATTGGCCGTCCCACGAGGGTTGCAATTCACCCTGACGATTAAAGCGATAACGTTGTTGATCCCACCCCTGACCGAACAGCGTCAGCGAGGCGCTGAAATAGGCGTCGTCACCCGGCGGATGTTCGCTGATGCGTTGCCGCTGTGTCGTCAGCGCCTCGGCCTGCGTCGCCAACATCGGCAGCATCGAGGCAGAAAAGCCGATCGGGCCGGTGCCGGTGGTTTTGCCGCTGGCGGTATCGGTTTTTTCCGGCGGCACGCCCTGTTTGGCGGTGAGCTGCGCCATCGGCTGGAAGCGTTCGAGCAGCGCCGCCTTGTGCTCATCGTCGTCCGCCAGCATGCCGGCCCACAGATAAACCCGAATGGCGTCGTAGCTGCCGACGTTCGGCTTGACGGTATCCGGCTGCCAGCCGGCACCGACCCGCCACACCACCCAGTCCGGTGAGAAGCCGTGCGGCGCGGTGTCCAGCCACAGCCGCTGATTGACCTGGCGCATCGCGCGCCACGGGCCGTTCAGCGCCGCAAAACGCGCCAGCAGCTGCGGCGGCAGGTAGCTGGGGTTCAGCCGCCAGCGATCTTCCGCCACGAACCCGACTTTGCCCGGCAACAGCATCAGGCCCAGGCCGGGAATGTCGGCCACTTCCTCACGGCCGATGCGTTGCAGCAGCAGCGTCCCCAGGGTTTGATAACGCCGGCTTTTCCACAGGCGGCCGGCTTCGAGCAGGTTGTAAGCTATCCACAGATCGGCATCCGACGCTGAGTTGGCGTCCAGCACCTTCCACTGCTTGTCGTCGCTCTCGCCCCACAGCCAGGCGGGCAAACGGGCGCTGAGATCGCCCGCCGCCAGGTTGTTCTCCGTCCAGGCCAGCAGCCGATCGAAGGTCGGCCGGTCGTTGGCCACCAGGGCGAAGAACAGGCCGTAACTCTGTCCCTCTGAGGTGGTGATTTTGTTCGGGCTGCTCGGATCGATCACCCGCCCCTGCGGGCTGATGTAGTACTGCTTGTACTGTTGCCAGCCCGGCCACTCGCAGGCCGCCGCCGCGCTGAACGCGCACAGCAGCAGCATGCCGAGCGACAGGCGTTGCAGCATCGCGCTCACCGCCGTCAATCCCGATCTTCAGGCGCCAGACGACGCCGGCTGAAGGCCTTCAGGCCGCGCCACAGCATCAACCCCAGGATCACCACCAGCACTACCGCGATCACCGCCAGCAGCACCGGATGGGTGGAGAGGGCATACCACAGCCGCTCCCACCACGGCAGGTGGCCGACATAGTAAATATCGCCGACGCGCAGGCTATTGACCCCCGATTCGCGGATCACCGCCACCGAGCCGAACACCGCGGCGCGTTTGCCGCTGTCCAGCAGGGCGTCGTTCAGCAGCTCATAGCCGCGCGGGCTGTCCGCCAGCAGCGCCACGATGCTGCGCTGGTCGTTGAACGGCGACTGCACGCCGATGATCGCCGACATCGCCCCCTCGGAGCTGACGGTGGTCTTGCTATCCGGTTTGGTATCTTCCGCCAGCACTTCCGCGCTGGGCAGCGGCGGCTGCCGCGTCGGCTGTTTCACCCAGCTTTGGGTCGCGTCCACCAGCAGGCTGATTTTCTTGTCGTCGCGCAGCTCCGGCGGGATGGTGCCGACCATCAGGATATCGTCGTCGCGATCCTTGGCCTGCGACCAGTCGTCGCTGAGCGTGAAGGCCAGCGCAGGGTAGCCGGTTTGCGCGCCGATCACCCCCAGCGCGTTCAGCAGCGCGCTGACCTGCGCCGGCTGCGGTTTCTGGTTCACCAACACCAGCGTTTGCGACAGATCCGCCAGACGGCTGAACGGGAAGCCGGCGTTGGCGAAGGCGCGCAGGTCCGGCATCGCCATAAAGTGGCGGTAGCCGGAGAAATCGATGGTGGACGCACCGTCGATCACCGCGTGGTTTTGCGTGAAGGAGTAGGTTTCGCAGCGCCCTTCCGCGCCGCTGGCCAGCAGCGTGGTGTAATCGAAGTCAAAGCGCAGCTGGTTGGTGGCCCCGAGCCGCAGCGCCGGAATGCTGACGTTTTTGTCGGAATCGAGCAGCCCCTGCGTCAACGGCAGGCGCAGCAGCTGTGCGCCCTGTTCGTGTTCCGGCACCAGCGAGTAAGCCTGCACGAACTGGTTGTTCAGACTGACGCTCAGCCGCGAACCGTCCTGAATGCGCGGCGCGGTATAACGGTATTTCAGGTGCATGTCGATGCCGGTGCTGCGGATCAGGAACAGATCCGGCGGCAGGTTCATGGTCAGCGAGATCGGGCCGGGTTCGATGCCGCTGGTTTGCAGCTGCTCGGCGTATTGCTGCAGCTCGGCGAAGGTCATCGGCCGATCGGTGCGCACCCAGTTCGGCGCGTCGTAAGGCTGGCGCGGCGCGAGCTGTTCCACCTTGTCCACCGTCACGTTCTGGCCGCGGAACAGGATGTTGCCCTGCGCGATGCCCTTCACCGCGGTGATCAAATCGTTGTCGTCGCGCCCCTGAATCAGCAGCAGTTTAACGTACGGGTTATCGGGGTGGCTGATCATCTCCACCGTCGGGCCGTTGACCGCCGGATAATCGCGCAGGAAATCCGGGCGCTGCTGGTTAGTGGCGAACACCACCGCGTGCTGCGTCGGCAGCGCGTTGTACAGCGCCGGGAAGGATTGCCCGCGCCACTGCGCCTTGCTGCCGAACCAGGACGCCAGAATGCCCGCCGCGCGCTGCTGGGCGAGATCAGGCTGGCCGGCGAACACCATCGGCAGCGTCAGCGGCCGATTATCGCGACTGTCGAAGAACGGCTCAGGGAAGTGCGACAGCTCGTTTTTCACCGGCAGCGTCTGGAAACGCAGCTTCAACGCGCTCGATTTACTGACGTCAAGCCACAGCGAGGTGCTGGCCGGGTTTTCGCAGATGTTCTGATAATGGCCGACGAACACCAGCCGGACGCGGTTAAAATCGGTGATATAGCGCGGATCGATCGCCATCTGGATGCGATTGGGCTTACCCAGCTGCTCCTTGGCGATCGTGGTCACCCCCATCAGCTCGTCGTTCAGGTAAACCTTGACGTGCGACTCCACCGGGATCAGCGCCGGCGACGGCGTAAACTCCATATCGAGCATCGCCTGCGAGACCACCTCATCGCTGCGCACGCCGAATTCGATCTGCCCGTCCGGCCGGGTGCCGCGCAGAACAAAAGTGCCCGGCGGCGGCGCTATCTGCGCAAACGGCAGCGACACGTCGCGCACCGGCGCATTCGGATCCTGCGGCGCGGCGGCCGGCGGTGGCGCGATCGCCGCATCGGCCGCCACGGTCGGCGCGGTGGCGGTTTCGGCCTGCGACAGGGTGCTGATGCCTAAGGCCAGAGCAGTTAACCAGGTTATTTTTCTCGTCATCGTATCATCATCAATGTTGGAGCCTGTTCACCGGGCGAGTGAGCGGGCGGTTGAACTCGCAGCTAACCCACTGTTTCTTGTTGACCCAAGGTCGGATCCCTGCCGACGCCGCGCGGAATAAACGACACTACCCAGGCGGTCAGCGAAGTGACCCCGACCAGCAGACCGCGCACCAGCGGCGGCGCGTAGTCCGCCATGCGCACATACCCCCGGAAGCCCAGCGCCAGCACATCGCGCAGGCTTTCGATCGGCCGGTCTTCAGGGAACCCGTCCTGCCACAGCGCCCAGGTATCGGCGCGGGCGAAGGTGCACTGAATGAAATCGATGTGTTCACGGGTGGAGAGGTCGACCAGGCGCACCCCCACCTTGTTGCCGAAGGCGCGCGTTACCACGCAGGGGAAGCTGTACTCCTGCTGGCCGCGCTTGAGCAGCAGCGAGGCTTTGTCGCCGTCTTTCAACGCGTTTTCCACCCGCATCTCGATGCCCACGCCGCCGTCGGAGTAATCGCGCAGCGTGCAGGGATACAGATGGCCGTCGGCACGCGCGATCGCCGCCGGCATGGCGATTTCCACGCGGTGCGCCTGACGCACTTGCTTGGCCTCCACCGCCACCGCCACCGCGCCGCCGAGAATCGTCATGTTGTACAGCACCCATACCAGGCTGATGATCACCGTCATCACCTCGTCCGTCGGGCCATAGGCCAACCGCCAAACGCCGAACGCCAGCCCGGCCAGGTTCAGGATCACCAGGAACATGTACGGCCGGGTGATCACCCAGTCGACGTGCTCCTCCTCCACCAGCCCGCCCTTGGCGGTGACGTTGAATTTGCCCTTGTGCGGATTGAACAGCGCCACCGTCGTCGGCCGCGCGATATACCAGGCCAGCACCGTTTCATAGATTTCGCTCCAGAACGAATGGCGGTATTTCCCCTGGATACGTGAGTTGGTCAGGCTGGCGTGGATCATGTGCGGCAGCACATAAAGCGCGATCGCCAGCGCCGGTGCGAAGATGATGTAGGCATGCAGCAGCAAAAACGCCAGCGGCGCGGTGAGGAAGATCAGCCGCGGAATGCCCGACAGGAAGTGCAGCATGGCGTTGGCGTAGCACAGGCGCTGCGCCAGTTTCAGCCCCTTGCCCAGCAGCGGGTTGTCCAGCCGGAAGATCTGCACCATGCCGCGCGCCCAGCGAATGCGCTGGCCGATGTGCGCCGACAGGCTCTCGGTCGCCAGCCCGGCGGCCTGCGGAATGCGGATGTAGGCCGAGGTGTGCCCGCGCCGGTGCAAGCGCAGCGAGGTGTGGGCATCTTCGGTGACGGTTTCCACCGCGATACCGCCGATCTCGTCCAGCGCGCTGCGGCGCAGGATGGCGCAAGAGCCGCAGAAGAAGGTGGCGTCCCACATGTCGTTGCCGTCCTGCACCAGCCCGTAGAACAAGGTGCCCTCATTGGGCGTCTGGCGGAAGCGGCCGAGGTTACGCTCGAACGGATCCGGCGAGAAGAAGTGGTGCGGGGTTTGCAGCATCGCCAGCTTTTTGTCTTTGAAGAACCAGCCCATGGTCAGCTGCAGGAAGGAGCGCGTCGGCACGTGGTCGCAGTCGAAAATCGCCACGAACTCGCCGGTGGCCTGCTTCAGCGCATTGTTGATGTTGCCGGCCTTGGCGTGTTCGTGGGTCGGCCTGGCGATGTATTTCACCCCCACTTCGTCAGCGAACGCCCGGAATTCGGGACGGTTGCCGTCATCGAGGATATAGATGTTCACCTTCTCTTTCGGCCAGTCGATGCCCAGCGCCGCGTAGATGGTGGGCTTCACCACCCCGAGATCTTCGTTGTAAGTCGGCACCATCAGATCGATAGTCGGCCAGGTGGCGCTATCGGCGGGCAACGGCACCGGCTGCCGGTTAAGCGGCCAGACGGTCTGGAAATAGCCCAGCACCAGCACCACCCAGGCGTAGGTTTCCGCCACCAGCAGCAACAGGCCGCACACCAGGCTGAGCGGATCGTCCCAGTTCAGCGTGGCGGTATAGCGCCACCACAGGTAGCGACAGGATACGGTCAGCGACAGCACGATCAGCATCAACCCCGGCAGGCGCCCCGGCACCCGGCGCACCACCATCGCGATCCCCCACAGCAGCAGGACGAACACGAACTGCGCCGGCAGATCGAACGGTTGCGAGATGCACAGCATGGCGAGGATCGCCGCCAGCACGCTGACCAGAATAAACAGCGCGCGCCGCATGCCGCGGCTCATGCGGCCGAGGCGCTCCACCGAGCGCTGCTCCACGCCGGCGTTCTTCAGCCGTTGCGGCAGGCCCTGCAGCCAGTCGGCATAGCGCTGCTGCAGGCGGCGCCAACCGGCGAAATAGTCGCGCTGCACCGGCGCGCGGCCGCTGCGAAACAGCAGCAGCCACAGCCCCTGCAGCAGATAACGCAGCGCATCCGCCGGGCGCGGGCGGTCGGCGGAGAGATGCGGGAACCAATAAGCGCGGCCGGCGCGCACGCGCTGCCAGGCCGGCGATTCGAAGCGCAGCAGCAGCCAGCCCAACGCCACCAGCAGCGTGGCGAAAAAGGCGGTTAGCGCCGACGCGCCGTTGCGCCGATAGCCGCGGTAGCGCGTCTGCACCGCCTGACGCACCGGCGGCACCAGCAGCAGGCTCAGCACCCGGCTCATGGCGCAACGCCCCGCTTGAGGTTGATCAGGCACCAGTTGGCCAGCGTCAGCACTTCATCCGCCGCCAGACTCTCGGGGCGGTACTCGCCCAACGGCTGCTTGACCGCCAGCGCTTCCGCCAACGCTTCGTCGCGATGGATCACCACCGGCAACAGGCCGCTCAGCGTTTGCAGCCACAGCTGATGCAGATCCTGCTGCAGCTGGCTGGCGGAGGAGTAGTGATTGACCAAGAAACGGCAGTCGTTCGGCAGCGTCTGCTGATGGAGCCGTACCTGGCAGTTGGCGTCGGGGTTCAACAGCACGAACACGCTGTCGGCAAGCTGCAGCGCCTGCTGCGCCAGCACGCCGTCCCCGACCGGAACATCCAGCAGGATCCAGCGCAGCGGATCGCCGGCGATCAGCTGGCGCACATTGTCGCGCCAGCGTTCCGGCTGTTGCTGACACTGGCGCTGCACTTCCAGCCGTTCCGCTGCATTCAGGCGGCCAAAGGGCAGAAAGTTGAGGTTTTCACAGTAACGCAGCGCCCCTTCCTGCCAGCGCCCGCCGTCCCGCTCCGCGCGGGCCCAGCCGCGCGCCAGCTCGAACGGCGTGTTGAAATGCAGGCGCAGCAGATTGTCCGGCGTGAAATCGATCGCCAACACCGACTCGCCCAGCTGCTGCAACGCCCAGGCGAGCGCCGCCGTGACCGACGTCGTCCCCATTCCACCCCGCAACCCTTGCAGCGCGATCACCGGCATAGATCAGTGGCTCCCCGTGGTCTGCGCCAATTCGGCCAACAGCGGCCAGCGCGTCATCATTTGCGTTAACCGCTCCTGCCGCGAAATATCGACATAGCTTAATTTCGGCAATGAAAAAGCCTGGCTGAGCGCCTGCAGGTCATCCTGGCTCTCCCCAGGTGCCGCTGCACGAAAATGGGTGGGTGCGTTATTCATTCTTCCGCCTTGGCGAAAATAGGCTATGTTAATTAACTATAGCAACGATACAAAAAGAGAGAGGCAATAAGATGATTCTCAACAAATATTGTTGCAGAGCGTCGGATATTTGTTATTGCCAGAGTAAAAATGGCTATCTTTAAATATAAACGCCTTTAGTCGGCTTTCAACGAAAGTAGAACACATCCTATGGCGCACTCTTTTTCTCTAGGCATTCGGCAGATTTGGGAAGAGCTGTCGGTGATGCAGGCCCCCGGGCTTTATTGGATCAATATCGACAGGCAAAGCGACGCCGCGCTGCTGTGTCGCCAGGTCATCGCCGCCCAGCCGGCCACCCATAAAGTCGCCCTGATCTGCAGCGGCGATAAACCCGATCGCCTGCTGGCCGAGCTGGCTTCGCCTGCTTTGCAGAAGCTGCCGCTGTATCAATTACCGGAGAAAAAAGCCGCGCTGACGCAGCTGAGCGACGATCTGATGCGCGCCCTGCGGCCGCAAAATCGCTTACTTATCCTGCTGGCCCACGCCAGCCTGTGGCAAACCTTCACCACCGAAGAGCTGCGCGAGTGGACCCGTACCCTCGCCGCCTGGCTGCGGCGGCAGGGGTGTACGCTGTTGATCCTCAGCCACGGCGGCGGCATCAATAAGCTCAAGGGGCAGCTCAGCGCGCAGCATCGCATCCTGAACGGCCTGTCCAGCCTGCAATGGCAGCAGGACAGCGCGCAGTATCTGGTTAACTGGTGGAGCACCGAAAACGGCATCAATGCCAATCAGCTGCTGACGCTGTACGCCGCGGAAGGCGGCTGGCAGGGTGAGGATGAAAATAGCCAACCCTCCCCCACCGCCTTGCGCAGCGACGAAGGCCTGTATCTGGCCGAGCGCAGCATCCTGGAAGGCGCGCCGCCGCTGTCCGCCAACTGGCAGCTGCTGGAGAGCAACGACGAACTGGCGCAGCACGGCATGCTGAGACTCTCGGCGACGTTGATTTTCGCGCTGTACCAAAGCGACCAAATCGATCACCTGGCGCACCAAATCCACACCCTGCGCCGCAGCCGCGGCAACGGCTTGAAAATCGCGGTGCGCGAGATGAGCGCCAGCCTGCGCTACAGCGACGAGCGGCTGCTGCTGGCCTGCGGCGCCAACCTGATCGTACCGCACGTCGCGCCGCTGTCGCGTTTTCTGACCATGCTCGAAGGCATTCAGGGGCAGCGCTTCTCGCGCCATGTCCCCGCCGACATCGATGCGCTGCTGGCCGGCTTGCGCCCGCTGCAGCTCAAAGGCTATATGCGGCCGGAACCGTTCAGCCAGGCGGTGCTGTCGCTGATGGGCAACACGCTGCTGCCCGAGGACGGCAAAGGGGTGATGGTGGCATTGCGACCGGCCACCGGCCTGCGCGCCGAACAAGCGATGACCCTGTGCCACCTGCGGCGCTTCGGCGACGTGATGACCGTCGTGCAGGGGCGGCTGGTGCTGTTCCTCTCCACCTGCCGCATCAACGATTTGGATACCGCGCTGAAGTTCATCTTCCGCCTGCCGGTGGATGAAGCCTTCAGTAACCGGGTGGTGTGGCACCAGGACGTCGATATCATTTCGGAAATCAAACGCATGGCCCAGGGGCGCTGGCAGATTTCGGCCACCGGCACCGCCGGCGCCGCGCCGCGCCCCAGCGTGAAAGCGGCCGAGGTGCCCACAGAACGGCGGCAGCCGGTCGCCTTCACGCTGCCGCTCGGCCCGCAGGAGGAACCGCATGCTGAACCTTAACGACATCGTGCAACTGATCCTGCTGTGCGCGCTGATCTTCATTCCGCTGGGCTACGCCTTTCACCGGCGTTTTCCGCATTTGCGTCAATACTGGCAAAACCTGTTGTTATCGCCGCGCTATTTGAAATCCGCCGGTTTGTGGGTGCGCACAGGCTCCTCATCTCAGATTAAACGTAAGAAGCAGCCATGAATCCAAACTCGAAGACGCAATCCGATAACGCTCTGTGGCGCTACTGGCGCGGGCTGGGCGGCTGGAACCTCTACTTTCTGGCCAAATTCGCCCTGCTGTGGTTCGGCTACCTGAATTTCCACGCGCTGCCGAACCTGGTGTTCATGGCATTTCTGCTGATGCCGATCCCCTCACAGCGTCTGCACCGCTGGCGCCATTACCTCGCTATCCCGATTGGCATCGCGCTGTTCTACCAAGACACCTGGCTGCCGGGCATCAACAGCATTCTCAGCCAGGGCTCGCAGCTGGCCGGCTTCAGCGCCCAGTATCTGCTGGAGCTGATCAACCGCTTTATCAACTGGCAGATGGTCGGCGCGGCCTTCGTGCTGCTTATCGCCTATCTGTTCGTCGCGCAGTGGGTGCGCGTCACGGTGTTCACCGTGGCGGCGCTGGTGTGGCTCAATATCGTCAACATCGCCGGGCCGGCGGTCTCACTGCTGCCCGCCACCTCCACGGCCTCGGCCGGGGGCGCCAATACGCCGGCCACGTCGGTGCCAGCGGCGGGGGATGCTGCCCCGGCAGACAGCCTGCCGCCGACCAGCGCCAATCTGACGGCCTACCTGAATCAGTTCTACGAGCGGGAAAAAGGCCGCGTCACCGCGTTCCCGGCCACCTTGCCCGCCGACGCCCAGCCGTTCGATCTGCTGGTGATCAACATCTGTTCGCTGGCCTGGGCCGATATGGAGGCGGTCAACCTGCAGAATCACCCGCTGTGGTCGAAGATGGACATCATGTTCGACAGCTTCAACTCGGCCACCGCCTACAGCGGCCCGGCGGCCATCCGCCTGCTGCGCGCCAGCTGCGGCCAGCTTTCGCATCACGACCTGTATCAACCGGTGAACCAGCAGTGTTACCTGTTCGATAACCTGGCAAAGCTCGGCTTCAAGGAACAGCTGATGCTCGATCACTCCGGGGTATTCGGCAACTTCCTGAAAGAACTGCGTGAACAGGGCGACATGCAGGCACCGCTGATGTCACAGGCCGGCATCGGCAACGAGCTGACCTCGTTCGACGGCGAGCCGATTTATAACGATCTCGAATTGCTGACCCGCTGGCTGGATCAACAGCAAAAAGGCGGTGACGGCCGCACCGCCACCTTCTTCAACATCATTCCGCTGCACGACGGCAACCGCTTCGTCGGCTCCAGCAAGAGCGCCGACTATCAACCGCGCGCGCAGAAACTGTTCGATCAGCTGAACACCTTCCTTGACCAGCTGGAGAAATCCGGCCGCAAAGTGGTGGTGGTGATCGTGCCGGAGCACGGCGCGGCGTTGGTGGGCGACAAGATGCAGATGTCCGGCCTGCGCGATATTCCCAGCCCAAACATCACCCATACGCCGGTCGGCATCAAACTGATTGGGATGAAGGCGCCGCATCAGGGCAGCCCGCTGCAGATCAAAACGCCGAGCAGCTATCTGGCGCTGTCTGAACTGGTGTCGCGCCTGGTGGATGGCAAGGTCTTCAGCGAGTCCAGCGTCGATTGGCAGGCATTGACCCAGGGGCTGCCGCAGACCCCGGTCATCTCCGAAAACGACAACGCCATTGTGATGCAGTATCAGGGCAAGCCCTACATTCGCCTGAACGGCGGTGACTGGGTGCCTTACCCACAATAAGCGCGGCCTCATCCCCCCAAAGCACGCCGCCGGCGTGCTTTTTTATTGGGTTTTTATAATAAAAACAGTGAAACCGCTCGACCGAAAGAATGTTATTAACAACAAATCGTTGAATTATATTATTCGATTATTATTTCCATACGAAGATTCTTAAAAAAATAACGATTTGTCAGAATAGCGTTAAGGGCAGAATTTAAAAAACGGGTTGTCGCGATCGTTTACTGACTAACACATTGATTGAATAATAAAAAACGCCGGCGCAGTGCCGGCGTTTGGTTTAAGCAGGAAAATCCGACGCTTTACGTCCCCGGATGCTCGTCCTGATCGACCGCAAAGCAGGCCACCATCTGCTCACCGTACTGTTTCAGCTGCGGCTGCAGCTGCACGCAGGTGCCGAAGGCGCGGCGGCAGCGGGCGTTGAACGCGCAGCCCGGCGGCGGGTTCATCGGGCTGGGCAGTTCGCCGGTCAGCTTGATGCGCTCGCGGCGCATATCCGGGTTCAACCGCGGCGTCGCCGACAGCAGCGCCTGGGTATAAGGATGGCGCGGATTGTTGAAGATCGCCTCTTTGCTGCCCTTTTCCACGCAGCGGCCGAGGTACATCACCATCACCTCGTCGGCGATGTGTTCCACCACCGACAGATCGTGCGAGATGAACACATAGGACAGCCCCAGCTCCTGCTGCAGATCCATCATCAGGTTCAGCACCTGAGCGCGCACCGACACGTCCAGCGCCGACACCGGTTCATCGGCGATCACCACGTCCGGGTTCAGCATCAGCCCGCGGGCGATGGCGATACGCTGGCGCTGACCGCCGGAAAACATGTGCGGGTAGCGGTCGTAATGCTCGGTCTTCAGGCCGACCTTCGCCATCATCTCCAGCGCTTTTTCCCGCCGTTCGGCGGCGCTGAGCGGGGTATTGATCAACAGCGGTTCCTCGAGGATCTGCCCGACCTTCTTGCGCGGGTTGAGCGATCCGTAAGGATTCTGGAACACGATTTGGATCTTCTGGCGGCGCAGTTTCTCGGCCGAGACGTCCGGCTTCAGCAAATCCTGCCCCTGATAGTACAGCTCGCCGCCGGTCGGCACTTCGATCATCGTCAGCAGGCGGCCGAGCGTCGATTTGCCGCAGCCCGACTCGCCGACCACCGCCAGCGTTTTGCCGCGCTCCAGGGTGAAGGAGACGCCGTCCAGCGCCTTGACCAGCCGCTCCGGCGCGAACAGGCCCTTTTTCACCGGGTAATGCTTCTTCAGGTCGATCGCCTGCAGTAAAGGTTGATTCTGGCTCATACGGTCGGCCTCCCCGCATCATCCAGCGGTGTGTGACATTTAACCTGACGGCCGGGAATGCTGCGCAGTTCCGGCTCCTCGTTACGGCAGCGCTCGTTGGCATAGGGACAACGCGGGTTGAGCAGGCAACCGGTCGGGCGATCGTATTTACCCGGCACCACGCCCGGCAGCGAAGCCAGGCGCGCCTTGTCGGCGGCGAACTCCGGCAGCGCGCGCAGCAGCGCCTGGGTATAAGGATGGCGCGGCGCGCGGAAAATCTCCGCCGCCTTGCCGGATTCCACCACCTGGCCGGCATACATCACGATGATGTGGTGCGCGGCTTCGGCCACCAGCGCCAGATCGTGGGTGATCAGCACCAGCGCCATGTTTTCGCGCTGCTGCAGGTCCAGCAGCAGTTCGATGATCTGCGCCTGGATGGTCACGTCGAGCGCGGTCGTCGGCTCATCGGCGATCAGCAGCTTCGGCCGACAGGCGATGGCCATGGCGATCATCACGCGCTGGCTCATGCCGCCGGAAAGCTGGTGCGGGTACACGTCCAGCCGCGAGGCCGGATCGGGAATGCCCACCTGGGTCAGCAGATCGATAGCGCGCTGGCGGCGAGTGCGGCGGTTGCCGCCCTGATGCACCTTCAGCGCCTCCATGATCTGGTAACCGACGGTATAGCACGGGTTCAGGCTGGTCATCGGATCCTGGAAGATCATCGCTACTTCAGAACCCACCAGCTGGCGGCGCTCTTTTTCGGAGATCTTGCGCAGATCCTGGCCGTTGAACTCCAGCTTGTCGGCCATCACCTTGCCGGGGAAATCGATCAGGCCCATGATCGCCAGCGAGCTGACGGATTTGCCGGAGCCGGATTCACCGACGATGCCGACCACCTGGCCTTGCTCCACGCTGTAACTGATGCGGTCTACCGCGCGGAACGGGGTGCCTTCGTCACCGAAGTGCACCGAAAGCTTGTCTACATTCAATAACGCCATCTCTCTCGTCCTCTGTTACTGCTTGAGTTTGGGGTCGAGAGCGTCACGCAAACCGTCCCCCATCAGGTTAAATGCCAGCACCGTCAGCAGGATCGCCAGGCCGGGGAAGGTCACTACCCACCAGGCGCTTTGCGCGAACTGCAGCACGTCGGAGAGCATGGTGCCCCACTCCGGCGTCGGCGGTTGCGCGCCCATGCCCAGAAAGCCGAGAGCGGCCATGTCCAGAATGGCGTTCGAGAAACCGAGAGAAGCCTGCACGATCAAAGGCGCCAGGCAGTTAGGCAGAATGTTGACGAACATCTGGCGCAGCGCGCCGGCGCCCGCCACCCGCGAAGCGGTGACGTAATCGCGGTTCACTTCCGCCAGCACCGCCGCGCGCGTCAGACGCACATAGTGCGGCAGCGCGACGAAGGTGAGCGCCAGCGAAGCGTTGACGATCGACGGCCCGAACACCGCCACCAGCACCAGCGCCAGCAGCAGGCTCGGCAGGGCCAGCATGATGTCGACGACGCGCATGATCACCGCATCCACCGCGCCACCGAAGTAGCCGGCCAGCAGGCCGAGCACCACGCCCATGATCAGCGACAGCACCACCACCAGGCAGCCGACCAGCAGCGACAGGCGCGCACCGTACATCAGGCGCGACAGCACGTCGCGGCCCACATCGTCGGTGCCGAGAAGGTATTGCCAGCTGCCGCCCTCTTGCCACACCGGCGGCTTGAGCAGCGCGTCGCGGAACTGATCCGCCGGCGCATGCGGCGCCAGCACCCCGGCGCCGAGCGCGATCACCAGCATCAGAACGATATACACCAGGCCGACCACGGCCCCTTTATTGCGCTTGAAATAGTGCCAGAACTCCTGAAACGGGGTCATCGGCTTCGGCGCACCTTTAACTGCAGACTCAGTGATTTGAGACATGAGAGCGCCCCTTATTTCTTGTGGCGAATACGCGGGTTGACCACGCCGTAGAGCACGTCTACCAGCAGGTTAACCAGAATGATCATACAGGCGACCAGCAACACCCCGCCCTGCACCACCGGGTAATCGCGGCGCTGCAGCGCGTCGATCAGCCAGCGGCCCAGTCCCGGCCAGGAGAAGATGGTTTCCGTCAGGATGGCGCCGGCCAGCATGGTGCCGACCTGCAGCCCGATCACCGTCACCACCGGCAGCAGCGCGTTGCGCAGCGCGTGGACGACGATCACCCGCATGCGGCTCACGCCCTTGGCGCGCGCGGTGCGGATGTAGTCTTCACCCAACACTTCCAGCATCGAGGAGCGGGTCATGCGCACGATCACCGCCAGCGGGATGGTGCCCAGCACGATGGCCGGCAGGATCATGTGCATCACTGCGTCGATAAAGTCGCCCGGCTCGCCCCAGATCAGAGTGTCTATCAGCATGAAGCCGGTCAGCGGATGGCTGTCGTCGAGGAAGACCGTGTCGCTGATGCGGCCCGACACCGGCGTCAGGTTAAGCTGCACCGACACCAGCATGATCAGCATCATGCCCCACCAGAAAATCGGCATCGAATAGCCGGTCAGCGAGATGCCCACCGCGGTGTGATCGAAGACCGAGCCGCGCTTGACTGCCGCCAGCACCCCGACCGGGATGCCTACCAGCACCGCGAACAGCATCGCGCAGAAGCCCAGCTCCAGCGTGGCCTGAAAGCGCGGAACGAACTCGCTCCAGACGGAGATGCGGCTTTTGAGTGAGGTGCCCAGATCGCCGTGCAGCACGTTGGACACGTAGGAGAAATATTGTTGATAGAGCGGCTTGTCCAGCCCCATTTCCGCCATCAGCTGCGCGTGGCGCTCGGCGGAGATACCGCGTTCCCCGGCCATGATGGTCACCGGGTCGCCGGGGATCATATGGACGAATGCAAAAGTCAGCAACGTAATGCCGATAAACGTTGGGATAACTAACCCCAAACGTCGGAGTATGAACTGCAACATATCCCGAACTCTCTGTATCAATGCCCGGCAGCTCATCGTCCGCCAGGCTTATTAACGCTCACATGCCTTTGAACGATTCGACGGCCATACGCCGGAGACTGGTCAGCAGGGGCGCAAACCTGTTGCGCCCCTGCAAGTCCATTCGTGCGTCTCCGGTAAAGCGGTCGAAATCAGTCTACAGAGACATTCTCGAAGTGATGCTTACCGAGTGGATCCACGACGTAGCCTTTCACTTCCTTACGCACAGGCTCGTACACGGTGGAGTGTGCGACAATCAGCGCCGGAGCCTGATCGTGCATCACCACCTGCGCCTGCTTGTACAGTTCGATGCGCTTGTCGTGGTTGGATTCGGCGCGCGCCGGTTGAATCAGATCTTCAAACGGCTTGTAGCACCAGCGGGAGTAGTTGGAGCCGTCTTTCGCCGCCGCGCAGCTGAACAGCGTGGCGAAGAAGTTGTCCGGATCTCCGTTGTCGCCGGTCCAGCCCATCATCACCGTCTGGTGCTCGCCCGCTTTGGCGCGCTTGAGGTATTCACCCCACTCATAGGTCACGATTTTGGCTTTCACGCCGATCTTGGCCCAGTCGGCCTGGATCATTTCCGCCATGCGGCGCGCGTTCGGGTTGTAAGGACGCTGTACCGGCATCGCCCACAGGTCGATGCTGAAGCCGTCGGCCATGCCCGCTTCTTTCAGCAGTGCTTTCGCCTTGGCCGGATCGTAAGCGTAATCCTGCACCGCGTCGTTATAGCCCCACATGGTCGGCGGGATCAGGTTCTTGGCCGCCTGGCCCGCGCCCTGATAAACCGCGTCGATGATCGCCTGCTTGTTGACCGCCATGGTCAACGCCTGGCGCACCTTCAGGTTATCCAGCGGCTTTTTCTCGACGTTGAACGACAGGTAACCCACGTTCAGGCCCGGCTGTTCCATCAGGTTGATGGACTTGTCTTGCTTCATGCGGGCGATATCGGCCGGGTTCGGGTACGGCATCACCTGACATTCGTTTTTCTGCAGTTTGGCGTAGCGCACGGAGGCGTCAGGCGTGATGGAGAACACCAGGCGATCGATCTTCGGCTTGGTGCCCCAGAAACCGTCGAATGCCTTGTACAGGATCTTGGAGTCTTTCTGGTATTGCAGCAGCTGGAACGGACCGGTGCCGATCGGATTCAGGTCGACTTTCTCCGGCGTGCCGGCTTTCATCATCACGTCGGCATATTCGGCGGACAGGATGGACGCGAAGTCCATGCCCAGGTCAGCCAGGAACGGCGCCTCCGGGCGGTTCAGCACGAAGCGCACGGTGTTGTCGTCCACTTTTTCAATCTTGGCGATCAGCTTAGGCATGTCCATGCCTTCAAAGTATTCGTAACTGCCGCCGGACACTTTGTGGTAGGCGTTGTTCGCATCCAACTGGCGCTCAAAGGAGAACACCACGTCGTCGGCGTTGAAGTCGCGCGTCGGCTTGAAGTCTTTGCTGCTCTGCCACTTCACGCCTTTGCGCAGGTGGAAGGTGTAGGTTTTGCCGTCTTCGCTGACGTCCCACTTCTCAGCCAGGCCCGGCTGCAGTTCGGTGGTGCCGATTTTGAATTCGACCAGGCGGTTGTAGATCGGTACCGAGCTGGCGTCGTAGGTGGTGCCGGAGGTAAACAGCTGCGGGTTGAACCCTTCCGGGGAACCTTCAGAACAGTAAACCAACGTCTTGGCCTGAACGCTGGCCGCCACGGTCAGCGCGATCAGCCCAATGCCGAATTTCAGAACCCCCGATTTACCCAAGGAACGTGTCATCGTTAGTGCTCCATTGTGTGATGTGATGTGTGTAATTGCCGCCAGACCTGTATTTTTTATTGCGTGGCCTGTGCGATCGGCGCCCGAAGGCAGAAGGCGTACGAGGAGAGAATGCCGGATGGAACGCATCGCGGCGGGGACGTCTGAGCGCGTGGAATTCACTCAAACAACTCTCGCTCTTACCCCTGAGGCTATCAAGTTGCCAACTGTTTGGGGTGTCGTCAATATAACCAGTGGGGATTTACGCAGACTGTGAGAAACAGCAAACAAACATAAAAAAAACCTTTTGTTAACAGTTCCAGCATGAAAATTTATGCTAAGCGGTCATTTTTAGCGCATTGGTCTGACCCTCACAAACTTACTGGTTTTTAACTCCGTTAAAAAACCCCAAAACTTTGTTGCTGAATGATGAATATCTGAACGGTTATTTTTGTGATCGCCGTTAAAGACAGGAGGAAATGCTGAAGGATTACCCAAAAGGGTGAGTCCGATGGCCGCGCTTTGCGCCGGCGAGGGCCACAATCTGTGCGGCGTAAAAAAACTTTCGGCGGTGAAAAAGCCGGGGGCGAAAGGATATCCCCCGGCAACGCACTGCAACCGATTATTGAACGCCGGCGCTGTTGCCCAGGCTGGCGTTCATGCTGTTGAGAATATCGCCGTTGTCCGCATCGATCTCCCAGGAGAACAGGCCGCCCAACTGCTTATCCAGCACATACTTGCCTTTGGCCTGCACCGAGCGGGCATCGTCGAAGGTGATCAGATCGCCGGTGGAAGGCTTGAACACGTAAGGCGCTTCCGCCGTGGCGTCGTAGGTGTACTGCCACTCGCCGCTCATGAACTGGCTGGCGATTTGGCGGTAGTCCACGATGCCGTTCTCCCAGGTGCCTTTAACCGGCCCGGTGGCGGTGCCGGTAAACGGAATATTGTTCTGGTAGCCGTTCACCCCGGTCCAGCCGCGGCCATACATGGCGGTGCCGACCACGATCTTGCCCGGCTTGACGCCCTGCGCCAGCAGCGCATTGACGCCGTTCACCGTGGTGTAGGCGGTGTCCGGTTTCCAGGCCGGCGCATTCAGCGCGGTCTGGTGCCCCAGGTTCTTCAGATCGAAGGCGCCGTAGAAGTCGTAGCTCATCAGGAAGATGTGATCCATCGAGTTCTGCGCGACGTTATAAGCCACCTTATCGATCTTGTCCTTGCCGGCGCTGATGGCGGAGGTGAGCTCATACTTGCGGCCGGTTTCCGCCGACAGCTGATCCAGCATCGCCCGCAGCTCCTTCATCAACAGCACATAGGTTTCCCCATCCTGCGGGCTGCCCAGGTTCGGGTTGGCGCCTTTGCCGCCCGGGAACTCCCAGTCGATATCCACGCCGTCGAAGAACTTCCAGGTCTGCAGGAACTCTTTCACCGAGCCGACGAAGCGATCGCGCTTCACCTTGTCGCCCATGAAGAAGAACGGGTCAGACAGCGTCCAGCCGCCGATCGACGGCAGGATTTTCAGGTCAGGGCGCGCCTGCTTCAGCGCCATCAGCTGGCCGAAGTTGCCCTTGTAGGGGTCATCCCAGGCGGTGACGCCCTTCTGCGCTTTTTGCAGCGCGGCAAACGGATCGTGGATCGAGACTTTGAAGTCCTCGCGGCCCTGACAGGAGCGCTGCAATGCCTGGAAACTGCCTTCGATCTCTTTCAGGCTGTCGTTGATGCCGTTGCCGCCGCAGATCGGGATAAATCCGTACAGCAGGTGGGTCAGGTTTTGCGCCGGGATCTTGTCGACGGTGAAATTGCGCCCGTAAACGCCCCACTCGACAAAATAAGAACCGACGACTTTGCCGGAGTTTTGTTTATAAGGTTTGTTCTTTTCCAGCAGCGGCTCTTTCAACGGCGCCAAATGGCTGCCGTCGGTGTCGGCCACCACAATTTCGGTGGCGTCGCTGGCGGTGCAGCCGTCGGCATTACACAGTGCCACCTGCATTTGATAACGGCCGCCTTTATTCACTTTAAAATTCGCCGTACCGGAAGATCCGGTTGAAGGGCCGCTCCACGCCTCTTTGCCATTTAATAAAATTTTTGCCGTCGTGCCGGTGTCGCCATTCCATAAATTCCAGGAGACAGAAACGTCGGCGGCATTTTTTACCTTCACCAGATTATTATAAGCGGTGGCCGCCTGATCGACTTCGACGATAGCGAACTTGGTGTTGCCCCAGGCGATGGTCGGTTTGCCCGGTGCGGCGGCCTGCGCCGCGGAACACAGCGTGCTGCCGATCAACAGCGCCAACAGCGGTTTATTAAATTTGCGCATAACTGATTCCTTTATTCCGAGAGGATAAACATAAAAGAGTTAATCGACGCCACGCATTGCCGGAGCAAAATGATCCCGCAATAATCCACGAAGATTAACGTTAATAAATAATCACGGTATTTCCCACGCAGCGGGAATAAGAGCTCCCGCGTTGTCCATTCAGACTATAGGTAAAAAAAACGTGAAAACAAGAGCGCTATCAACCGGGTTTTATTTGGCAAGCATGAATTTATTTAAATATAAAAATAAGAACCTAATGGGAATAAGGAGTGTGAATTAATTAAGCGTAAAGGATAAATATATTTCACGAGGACGGCAGATTGAGGCACGCCATAAAGCGCAGCCGACCGTATCGGAGGAGGTACTCATCCTCATAAACGACGGAAGAAAAAAAACCTGCTTTAAAAAGCAGGTTTTCGAATGGTGGTCGGCGAGAGAGGATTCGAACCTCCGACCCACTGGTCCCAAACCAGTTGCGCTACCAAGCTGCGCTACTCGCCGATGCGGGGCGCATCTTACTGCTGGCGGTTATAGGCGTCAATCACTTTTTTGCCCCTGCATTTCAAGTGGTGATAAAAGCGCCATAATGCGCTGCGCCGGGGGTTGCGCAGCGTATTTCACTCAGGCGTTGGCGGTTTTCAGCGCCGGCGTCTGCGCACGCAGGAACGGCAGCAGGAACAGCGCCGACAGGCAGGCGGCGATGGAAATCACCACGAAGAAGCCGTTCCAGTGCCAGATCTCCATCACCCGCGCAATCGGGTAGCCGGACAGCGCCGCGCCCAGGTAGGCGAACAGGCCGACGAAACCGGTCGCCGCACCCGCCGCATCCTTGTGCGAGCACTCCGCCGCCGCCATGCCGATCAGCATCTGCGGGCCGAAGATGAAGAAGCCGATGGCGAAGAAGCAGCAGGCCTGCAGCAGGTAGGTCACGCCCGGCATCAGCCACAGCGCCGCCACCGACAGGAAGATACCGATGGCGAAGATCAGGTTCATCGGGCCGCGGTTGCCGCGGAACAGCTTGTCGGAGCCCCAACCGGCCACCAGCGAACCGATAAAGCCGCCCACTTCAAACAGCGAAATGGCCGAGTTGGCGGTCATCAGCGAATAGCCCTTTTCCTGCGTCAGGTAGAGGTTGCCCCAGTCGTTGATCGCGGTGCGCACGATGTACACCAGCACATAAGAGACCGCCAGCAGCCAGATGTACTTGTTGGTCAGCACGTAGCGTTTGATGATCTCGCGGTTGCTCAGCCCCTGGCCTTCCGATTCCTGCACCAGCTCCATGGCGTCGTTACGCCATTTGCCGACGCTCGGCAGCCCCAGGGTGGATGGCTTGTCGCGCAGGCGCCAGCACATCAGCAGGCCGAGCACCACGCCGATGATGCCGGGAATGATCATGCCGTAACGCCAGCTGAAGTGCAGCGAGATAAAGCCCACCAGCAGCGGGATCAGCGCGCCGCCGACGTTGTGCGAGGTGTTCCAGATCGCCCACCAGCTGCCGCGCTCGGAGCGCGAATACCAGCTGGTGAGGATTTTGGAGCACGGCGGCCAGCCCCAGCCCTGGAAGAAGGCGTTGAGGATCCACAGCGTGCCCAGCATCAGCAGCGACGAACTGAGGCCGAAGAAGATATTCAGCACCCCGGTCATGATCAGGCCCAGCCCCATAAAGTAACGCGGGTTGGAGCGATCGCTGATCATGCCGGAAATGAATTTCGAGCAGCCGTAGGTGATGTAGAACAGCGTGCCGAGGATGCCGACGTCGGACATCGTCAGGCCCAGATCGCTCAGCATCGCCGGCATGATGAAGTTGAAGCTTTTGCGCGTGAAGTAAAACGCGGCGTAGCCGATGTACATGGTGCACATCAGCTGGATGCGCCAGTATTTGTAGCTGGCGTCGATCTGCCGTTGATCGGTGACCTGCGGCGCGTCCGAGCGGCTTTTAAGGAAAGACCACATGTGGAACCTCAGAGGATTGAATAAAGTGCCGCTATGATGCTCCTCGCGCGCGCGGGAGGCTTACGCCGGATTCCCGACGCGGCTAGGAGTTTTTCCTAGTTTGGCGCTTGCGCCGGTGAAACTGTGGGCAAGATCACACTCAAACAGGCGCCCCGTTCAGCGGTGAACCGCAGGCTGCCGCCGAGGGCGCTGATGCGCTCCTGCATACCGCGCAGGCCATACCCCGGCTGATGGTTTTCCGCATCGAAACCCACGCCGTTGTCGCGGATGGTCAGGGCGATCAGCGGCGCAGCGCCTTTGCGCGGCTGCAGGCGCGCGTCCAGCTCCAGGCGGCTGGCGCCGGCGTGGCGGCACACATTGGTCACCCCTTCCTGACACACCCGGTACAGCGTGATTTTCAGCGTTTCATCCAGCAGCTCGTCCGGCACCTGCCACTGCAGGCTGCTCACCAGCGACGCGTCCTGCGGCAGCGACTCCCGCAGCATCGCCGCCACCGCCGCCGACAGCGGCAGGTTGTTCAGCGCCGCCGGCCACAGCTGGGTCAGCACGTCGTGCACCCCGTCGTAGACCCGCAGCGCCAACGCATCGATGGCGTCGGCGCAGCCGATCACCGCCGGCTCCGGCGCCAGGCGTTTGACGATGCTGGCCTGGGTGCGGATCACGGTGATGGTCTGCCCCACTTCATCGTGCAGCTCGCGCGCCACCTCGCGCCGGGTTTGCTCCTCCGCCGTCACCAGCGCCCGCGCCAGCTGGCGGTTCTCCGCCAGCCGCAGCCGCAGTTGCTGATTCAGCTCGCGCTGGCGCTGAATGCCGGCGCCCAGCAGCAGCCCGGTCAGGCTTTGGGCCAGCAGCGACAGCAGCAGATCGCGGTGCGACTCCGGCTGCGGCGGCTCGTTGACCATCAGCGCCACGCCGTTGAGCAGCGTCGCCAACAGCGCGCCCTGCCAGCCGTAGCGGTAAGACATGAACACGATAGGAATGGCCAGGCAGAACGGCGCGAAACGGCGCAGCTCGGCGGCGTTCACCTGCTGCTGCAGCCAGATGCTGAACGCAAACAACAGCAGATAGCTGGCCAAGTGGCCGAGGCGCAGCTCCACCGGCTTGTGGATCAGCCCCGGCTCCAGCGGCACCCAGATTTGGCGCGCCAGATAGTGCCACAACAGCAGGCAGGTCGGCGCGATGGTGAAACCGCCGGTCAGGCCGAGCAGCAGCGCGCGGGCGCCTTCGCCGCTCACCAGCTGCCATACCAGGGCCTGCAGCAAGGCGGCGGCGGCCACCACCGCGCCCTGCAACAGCGGCCACCGCCATTCGCTGTCGCTCTGCTGATGGCGCAACAGCCACGGCGAGGCCAGCAGGCTGAGCAGCACCGTCAACACCAGCACCGCCACCGACGCCCACAGCGCCGGGCCGTAACCGAACTGGTCCGCCAGCAGCGCCATCAGCAGCAGGTCGGCCAGCAGGATCCCCGGCCAGAAACGGTACGGGCTCTGCAGCAAAATGCCCATGCGCAGGCCGAACGGGAACAGCAGCAGCGCCTGCCAGGGAGGGTCGATCAGCGCGGTGCCGATGCCCCACAGGCAAAAGGCGCTGGCGGCGTAGATGAAAAACAGCGCCAGCTGGGTGATCAGGCGCTGCGTCACAGGTTCAGCATCCGTCTGGCCAGCTCGACGTTATTGTTGATACCCAGCTTGGCGAACAGGTTGGCGCGATGCACATGCACCGTCTTCGGCGACAGCCCCAAGGCGGCGGCGATCTCGCGCACCTCCTGGCCCTGCGCCAGCAATAGCGCGATTTCGCGCTCGCGGCGGGTCAACGGATCGACCCTCACCCGCGCCAGCTGCTGGGCGATTTCCGGCATCAGGTAGACGCCGCCGCCGGCGACGGTGCGCACCGCGGTGATCAGATCTTCCGGCTTGCAGCGCTTGGAGAGGAAGCCGCTGGCGCCGCGTTCCAGCGCCATTTCCACCAGCGCCGGGTTGTCGTGCATCGACAGCATCACCACGCGGATGCCGGAGGGAATGTCCGCCAGCAGATCCAGCCCGCTGCCGTCCGGCATCGAAATGTCGCAGATGCAGATTTCCGCCTCCAGCCCCGGCAGGCCGGCGCGCGCCTGCGCCGCGCTGCTGAACTCGCCCACCACCTGAATATCGGCCTCCAGCGACAGCAGCTGCACAAAGCCCGAGCGCACAATGTCATGATCGTCGATAAACGCCACGCGCAGGGTCATGGAAATCTCCGGTTAGAAGGGAAGTGCGCAAGTATACCGTATGCACACACCGGAATAATTGATGAAGAGAATGTATTGAGTGAAATTACCGGGTGCGCAAGGCACCCGGCGGGAAGGATTACAGGCGGGCGGGCGCCGTTTTATGCTGCGGCAGAGAGCACCAGTTGTTTTTATCCACGATGCCGCCGTTCGGCGAGGTGTAGCCGAGGCAACCGAGGATGGTGTCGAACAGCTCGACGTGGCGATGCGTTTTGCCGATGCGCTGCTGCGCCTGCAGCTGCTCAAAGGCGCTGAGGTGCTGCGGGTTCTCGAGGAACTTGTCCGACGCCCATACGATCATCGGCACGCGGAATTGCTCCGGCGGCGCCATTTCGCGCGGCGTGCCGTGCAGGTGCGTGTTCTCGCCGATCGATTCGCCGTGATCGGCGGCATAGAACACGATGGCCTTCTTGTCGCGCACCTGGTCGATCACATTACTGATAAAGCTGTCGGTGTACAGCACGGTATTGTCGAAGGCGTTGATCAGCTGCGCCTTGGTGCAAGAGTCGTCCACCCCCATGCACTCCGGCTGATAGCGCGCATAGCTGCGCGGATAACGCTGCGAGTACAGGTAGTGCGAGCCTTTGGTATGCAGGATCACCAGGTGTTTGCCCTTCGGATAGCGCGCCAGCGACTCCTTCATTTCATCCACCAGCAGCATATCGTCGACCGCCTTGCCGTCGTTGCGCTTCTCGGACGCGATCATCTCGCGGAACGAATAGTTGTTCACCTCGGTGTTGTTGTAGAACCACACCTCGCTCTGCATGGCGAACAGCTCGGAAGAGAAGCCCAGATCCTTCAGCACCGCGAACACGTTCTGCTCTTTCAGCGTGCGCTGCGGATTGTCTTCGGTGCCGCCTTCACGCACGAACATGCAGCGCAGCGACAGCTTGGTGGCGGTGTCGCACGACTCACCGCGGAACGCCACCAGATTCTTCTCTTTAGACAGCCGCGGCGTGGTATCGCGCTCGTAGCCCAGCATGCCCATGTGATCCCAGCGCGTGGTCTCGCCGATGATGAACACCACGTAGGTGTCGTCGATGTCCGCCGGCGGTACGTAAGTGAAGTGTTTGCCCGGATCGAACATCGTGCTCTGGTCCTGGCTTTCGTCATAACGGGTGTAGGCAAACAGCCCCAGCGCCGACAGCCAGTTGGACGGCAGATACGAGTGTGCCACCACGCCGCCGTAGCTCGGCAGATCGACGTTGGCGAGCTTCTCTTGCACGCTTTGCTCATCGTCCAGCATGCGCAGCGGCAGCCAGACCAGCGCCACCACCGCCAGCAAGACCAGCAGCGGTTTGATGCGATGACCAGGGGTTTTCAGCTGTTCGATCAGGGTGTAACGCAGGCCATTTTTCCAGATCAGCAACAGCGGCAAGGCGCTGAGCGCCACCATCCACAGCACGAAGTGCAGGCCAACCACCTCTTTCGACAGATCGATGTCGGTGGTCATCACCGACACCACGATGCCGTAGCCGATCACCACGTTGAAAAACGTCATGTAGTAGCTGGCGGCCACCGAAATCAACACCAGCAGCGAGGCGACGATGCGATAAAACAGCCGGCCGCCGAGCGATACCAGCCGCATGATGAAGAACGTGAACAGGACGATAGCGATGACTTCCGTCACCGCCGAAATAAGCTTAATGCCCTGAATGCCGTGCGCCAGCGAATCAAAACGGCGATAGAAAACGGACAGGTTTAGAAATATGCCGATATAGATCGCTAACAATAACGATAAATTCTGCTGTGATAGCGATTTAACTTTGTTCATGTAACGCGGTGGCTCCGGGGACGGTGTAGCGGTTCTGACTCAGTCAGACACTGATTGCGGCTTCTGGTTCAGCCAACCGGCAATAAGCGTTATTTTGCGGGTAATAATCAAGAGAATTCTCACAAAACGGACAAAATTTACCGTTTTTTCGAACGATTTTTAGGCAGGGCACGCAAGAAAATGGAGGGATAAACCCTCCATTTTTTCCAGATTTCGGCAAAAATCTTACTTAACGTTCAACGTCACATCGATATTTCCACGGGTAGCGTTGGAGTATGGGCACACCACGTGCGCCTTTTTCACCAGATCTTCCGCCACGCTGCGCTCGATGCCCGGCAGCGAGATATCCAGCTGCACTTCGATGCCGAAGCCGTTCGGGATCTCACCGATGCCGACGGTACCGTCGATCTTGGCTTCGGCCGGGATTTTGACCTTTTCTTTCGCCGCGACAAACTTCAACGCGCCGAGGAAGCAGGCCGAGTAACCGGCGGCGAACAGCTGCTCAGGGTTGGTGACTTCGCCGCCGGCGCCGCCCATCTCTTTCGGCACGCCCAGTTTCACGTCCAACACGCCGTCGGAGGAGGTCGCACGGCCGTCGCGGCCGCCGGTTGCGGTGGCGTGAGCGCGGTAAACCACTTTCTCAATAGACATCGTTCATTCCTTCTTGCTGGTTGGCGAGATGACTACGGCTTCCACGAGGTAAAGCCGGTCACATATTTATCTTTTGCGATTAAATCGTGCACTACTTATTTTTGACACTTATTAACCAGTGTAGACCACCCGCGCCGTTCTTGCGTCCGGCGGCGGCGGGTCAAATCTGATCGATCAGGCTACCGCGCAGCTTTTCCAGCTGCTGTTTGAGCGAGACGATCTCGTCCAGGCTGCAGTCGGTGGCGCACATCACCGCCTCGGGCACCGATTGCGCCCGCTCGCGCAGCGCGCGGCCGGCTTCGGTCAGGGCGATGATCACCTGCCGCTCGTCGGCGGTGGCGCGATAGCGCACCAGCAAACCGGCGGTTTCCAGCCGCTTCAGCAGCGGCGTCAGCGTGGCGGAATCGAGGAACAGCCGCTCGCCGATATCCGATACCGTCACCCGATCGCGCTCCCACAGCACCATCATCACCAGGTATTGCGGGTAGGTGAGTTCGAGCTGGCTCAACAGCTTGCGATAAACTTTGTGCAGCGCCAGGTTGGCGGAGTACAGCGCGAAACAGAGCTGCTGATCGAGCTGCAGCAGGTTCTTCGCCTTGGGTTGTTCGGTCTCGGTGCTTTTCATGTGTGTGAATATAGATAGCGCACGATGTAATCGCAAGCTATTTCTTGTGAGGTATGCTACATTTTTTTCATGCAGAGGATGCTCGGAGGGAAAGGAAATGACGAACACGCTTGCAGAACGCGCGCGCCGCTACGCCACCAAGGCGCATGCGGCCATCGATCAGCGCCGCAAATACACCGACGATCCGTACATCGTCCACCCGCAGGCGGTGATGGAGCTGGTGCGCAGCGTACCGCACACCGAAGAGATGCTGGCGGCCGCCTGGCTGCATGATACGGTAGAAGACACGCCCACCACCCTCGGCGACATCGACAGCCATTTCGGGCCGAAGGTGGCAGAGCTGGTGCGGATGTTAACCAACGTCAGCCACGCCGAGGACGGCAACCGCTTTGAGCGCAAAAACCGCGATCGGCGCCACAGCGCCGGCGCATCGCCGCAGGCCAAAACCATCAAGCTGGCGGATCTTATCGACAACACCCGCTCGCTGCTGGACTACGACAGCCACTTCGCCCAGACCTACCTGATCGAGAAACAGCGCCTGCTGGAGGTGCTGACCGAAGGCGACCCGACGCTGTGGCGCCAGGCCAGCCATATCGTTGAACAGGGGCTGCTCAGGTTGCAGCAGCCGCCGCACAACGTGCCCGCCAGCTGGTTCGAACACGCCCGCCGGCGCTACCGCGAGAGCGACGCGGCCTGATCAGAAGGTCACCACCGTTTTCAACGCCGTCACCCAGGCGTCCTGCGTCTCGCTGACGCCCGCCGGGTGATGCCAGTACTGCAGGCCCGGCTGCAGCTGCAACCACGGCGTGACGTTAACCCGGTAATACAGCTCCGCCGTCACCGAGTGGCCCGGCACCGGCCGGTAGTTCGGATCGTGATAATCGCTGATGCCGCTCATCTGGTTGAGATAACGCTGATTGTCTTTGTAGCGGTCGCTCAGCTTCACCACCGAGACACCGAGCCCCAGCCAGTCGTCCGGCCGCGCATCGAACAGCCCGCGGTAACGGATGCCGGTCGAGGTAGACCAGTGCAGGTAGTTGCTGCGCTGATCTCCCAGCCCCAGGCTGTAAAACACGCTCAGGCCACGGTTGACGTCATCCGCATGGCGCGTCACCTGCTGGTTGAAACCGGTATACAGGAACCAGGTGCGATCGTGGCTGCGATAGCCCTGCGGATCGCTGGCGCCCGGCCCGCCGGACACCCCTTCATAAAGATCGCTCTGGCGCGCGTTGGTGAACAGCACGCCCAGGTTATACACCCCAGGCAGCTGGTTGACGGCGTGGGTTTTCAGCTCCAGCTCCATCGGCAACAGGAAGCCTTTGCTGCCCTTGGTGGACCAACTCCAGGCGTGGCTGCGGCTGGGGGCGCTCGGGTTCTGCTCCATCACGCCGCCCTTGAGCGTCAGGCCGTCGGTCAGCTTGTATTGCAGCGTGGTGCCCCAGTAATGCACGTTCCAGTTATACCAGGTCAACGAGTTGGCGGACTTGCCGCCGCACAGCGTCAGCGTCTGAAAATCGCAGGGAATGATCTGATCGAAATCCTGCACCTTGTTCATCATGCCGATGCGCCACTGCAGCCGGCGATCGAGGAAGGAACGGCTGAAGGTCAACCAACCCAGCCGGGTAATCGACTGCCCGCCAAAGCTCTCCTGCGACAGATCGGTCAGGCCGACGCGCGGATCCTGCAAGCGATCGCGGGTCAGGTTGTTGTCATGGTTGCGGTTGACGATATTGCCTTCGATCGCCGCGTCCGGAATGCCGGTCAGCGCCTGCAAATCCTGGCTGAAGGTCAACGAGAACTGGTCGATGTACGACGCCTGTTTGTCGTGGTTGTAACCGCCGCCGGCGTTATACGACAGCTGGCTGAGGTAGCCGAGGTTATAGTGGAAGCCGTGATCCTCCAGGATCGGCCTGATCCCCAGCATATCCCCCAACAGTCCGGGCTGTGGCGGCTCAAAGCCGAGCGCCACCCCTTCCCATTTGGCGGTGGGGGCTTCGACGTCCTTGCCGGTTTGCAGCGTTTCTGCCTGCGCCTGGCTACAGAGCAGCACCAGCGCCGCCAGGGTCATGGAACGAGGTAATAAGCTTTTCATCATTATTATATTTCTCCGCATAACGGCTGACTGCGGGCAACAGCATTCCCTGGGAGAGAATTTCCCATCATGAACAGCAGCGAATAACGTTAGGTTAACGCCCGGCGCTTGCCGCCGGGCTTAGAGGCTAGCGCCGGTCTTTCAGGCTGGCGCCGTTGCTGTGGATCACATCGCGATACCAGTAGAAACTCTTCTTGCGGCGGCGCTCGAGGCTGCCGTTGCCGGCATCGTCCCTGTCGACGTGAATGAAGCCGTAGCGCTTCGACATTTCCGCCTTCGAGGCGCTGACCAGATCGATCGGCCCCCAGCTGGTGTAGCCCATCACCTCGACGCCGTCGTCGATCGCTTCCGCCACCTGCACCAGATGGTCATTGAGGTAGTTGATGCGGTAGTCGTCGTGGATGCTGCCGTCGGCCTCGACGCGGTCTTTGGCACCCAGCCCGTTCTCGACGATGAACAGCGGCTTCTGATAGCGGTCGTACAGCACGTTGAGCAGGTAGCGCAGCCCGATCGGATCGATTTGCCATCCCCACTCCGAGCTGGCCAGGTGCGGGTTCGGCACCATATCGAGAATGTTGCCGCGCGCCGTCTCGTACTGCGCCGGGTCGGCGGTGACGCAGCCGCTCATGTAGTAGCTGAACGAGATGAAATCGATGGTTTCGCGCAGCGTTTGCCGATCTTCCTCGGTGATCGCCACCTGAATGCCGTTTTCACGGAAGAAGCGCTGCATATAGGCCGGGTAATAGCCGCGCGCCTGCACGTCGCCGAAGAACAGCCAGTCGCGGTTTTGCCGCTGGGTTTCCAGCAGATCTTCCGGCTTGCAGCTCAGCGGATACAGAATGCCGCCCAGCAGCATGTTGCCGATTTTGCCCTCCGGCACGATCTCGTGGCAGGCCTTCACCGCTCTGGCGCTGGCCACCAGCTGATGGTGGATCGCCTGATAGATGGCGCTCTTGTCGCTCTCCTGCGGCAGGCCGACGCCGGTGAAGGGCGCGTGCAGCGACATGTTGATCTCATTGAAGGTCAGCCAGTGTTTGACCTTGTGCTTGTAGCGTTCGAACACGGTGCGCGCATAGCGCTCGAAGAAATCGATGGTGCGCCGATCGCCCCAGCCGCCGTAGTGCTTCACCAGGCCGTAAGGCATCTCATAGTGCGACAGCGTGATCAGCGGCTGAATGCCGTACTTCGCCATCTCGTCGAACAGCCGATCGTAAAACGCCAGCCCGGCTTCATTCGGCGTCTCTTCGTCGCCCTGCGGGAAAATGCGCGTCCAGGCGATCGAGGTGCGCAGACACTTAAAGCCCATTTCGGCGAACAGCGCGATGTCCTCCGGATAGCGGTGATAGAAATCGATCGCCACATCCTTGATGCCGCTGTCGCCCGCCGTGCGCGGCGTAATGGCGCCGAAGATGCCCTGCGGCTGCAGATCGGAGGTCGACAGCCCCTTGCCGTCGGCCTGATATGCGCCTTCTACCTGGTTCGCCGCTACCGCGCCGCCCCACAGAAAATGTTGCGGAAACTTGCCGTTCATCGCTTGCTCCTCAATTAGCGTAATAAAGTCAGCAGCGGCGCCTGTTCCTGCACCGGAGACAGGCCGCTGGTCAACACGTCCACGTAGTCATCGCTGTTGCTGATGATGATCGGCGTGGTGGTGTCATAGCCGGCAGCATGGATCGCCGCCTGGTCGAACTCGATCAGCAGATCGCCCGGGGCAACCCGCTCGCCTTCCCGCACGTGGGCGGTGAAATGCGCCCCGTCCAGCTTCACGGTATCGATACCGACGTGGATGAGAATCTCCGCGCCGTCGTCCGATTCGATGCCGATGGCGTGTTTGGTTTTGAACAGCGACGCCACGCTGCCGCTCACCGGCGCCACCACGCGCCCCTGCTGCGGCGCGATCGCCACCCCTTTCCCCAGCAGGCCGCTGGCGAAGGTCGCGTCGTTCACCTGATCCAGCGGCACGATGTCGCCGGCGATCGGGCTGAGGATGGCCTGCTTGCGGTTAAGCGGCGCGGCGGCCTCAGGCTGCGCCGCGTCTTCCGCCGGCGCAACGCCGAACAGGTAGCTGGCCAGCGCGGCAAACACGAACGACAGCAGGGTGCCACCGATCGCGCCCCATACCGTGGCGTCGATGCCGCCGCCGGGGATGATCTGCGCGAAGGTGAATACGCTCACCAGGCCGAACGAGTAGACCGAGGTATGGAAGTAGCCGATCACCGCACCGCCCAGCGCGCCGCCGATGCAGCCGAAGATGAACGGGCGTTTGTTCGGCAGCGTAACGCCGTACACCGCCGGTTCGGTGATGCCGAAAATCCCGGCGCCGATGGCCGAAGCGGACAGCGCCCGCAGCTTGGCGTCGCGGGTGCGCAGCATCACGCCCAGCGTGGCGCCGACCTGCCCCATTACCGCCGGCAGCAGCAGCGGCACCATGGTGTCGCGCCCCAGCACGCTCAGGTTATTGATCATCAACGGCACCAATCCCCAATGCAGGCCGAAGATCACGCACACCTGCCACATCGCCCCCATAAAGGCGCCGGCGATGATCGGGTTAAAGGCGTAAATGCTCTGATAGCCGTTGGCCAGCAGGTGGCTGAGCCAGGTCGCCGCCGGGCCGATCAGCAGGAAGGTCAACGGCACGGTGATCGCCAGGCACAGCAGCGGCGTGATGAAATTGCGCAGCGCGCTGTGGATCACCCGGTTAAACAACGGCTCCAGGCGGCAGGACACCCAGGCCGCAAAGATGATCGGGATCACCGACGAACTGTAGTTGATGAAGGTCAGCGGAATGCCGAAGAAGTATTCGCGCACCGCACCCGGCTGCTGCGCCGCTTCGAACGCCGCCATCATCAGCGGATGTGTCAACGCGCCGCCGATCGCCATGGTGACGAAGGGGTTGCCGCCAAATTTTTTCCCGGCGGTGTAGCCGAGCATGATCGGGAAGAAGTAGAACAGCGAGTCGCTGGCGGCGAACAGCATTTTGAAGGTGCCGCCGCTCTCCAGCAGCCAGCCGCAGGCCAGGCTCAGCGCCAGGAAGCCTTTCAGGATCCCCGAAGCGGCCATCACCCCGAGCAGCGGGGTAAAAATACCGGACACCAGATCGATAAAGCGGCTGAGCAGGTTGTCTTTTTTGCCGCCCGCATCGTCGCTCGGCGCGCCCTCGGCCAACCCGCCAACGCGGTTAACCGCGTCGAACACCTCCGCCACGTGGTTGCCCACCACCACCTGGAACTGGCCGCCGCTCTCCACCACCATGATGACGCCGGGGTTTTTCTTCAGCGCTGCCGCGTTGGCGCGAGTGTCGTCACGCAGCTTGAAACGCAGGCGGGTGGCGCAGTGCACCAGGCTTTTCACATTGTCGCGGCCACCGACGCCGGCCAAAATCTCACTGGCTAATGTGTCATATTTCATACGGTTATCCTTAGACTTCGCGTTCTGCCGCTCCCCTCCCCGCACTGGCCTGGCGCTGAGGCGGAATTCGGCGCAAAAAAAAACCTAAACCTCGCGGCCTCTGCCCCATCGGGGAACAGAAACGCAAGGTTTAGGTTTTGCCTGCCGTAGCAGTAACAACCCTAAATCGGTTGAGTTATGACGTTAACACCGCAGATTTTGCCGAGGCAAGCCTTTGCGCCGGCAAATTGCCGAACTGTGATCGCGGGGGCAAAACGGCCTCAATGCGCGAAATAATGCATGCCGCCATCTACCGGGATCACCGCGCCGATGATATATCGCGCGAGCGGGGAGCAAAGAAACGCCGCCAGATAGGCCATGTCTTCCGGTTCGCCGAAGTAGCCGATCGGGATATGTTGCGCAATGAACGCCTGGCGCGCTTCATCGCAAGCGTATAAGCGCTCACGGATCTGTTCACTGTTGATACGTCCGGGTTGCAGCGTATTGACGGTAATCCCCTGAGCAGCCACGTCGCTGGCCAATCCTTTGGCCCACAGATGCAATGCGCCCTTGGCGGCGCTGGCGGCGCTCAGGCTGCGCGGCTCCATCGATCCGCTGATGTTGATCACCCGGCCCCAGCCTTGCGCCTGCATGGCCGGCAACAGCGCCTGAGTCAATCTGCGGGCCGGCGTGAAGTTCAAAGCGAAAGCGTCATCCCAGCTGCGATCGCTGTCGTTCAGCGTCGTGGGGTGAAACGCGCCTACTGCGTTGATCAGGATATCAACTGTCCCCACCTGGCGCAGTGCCTGCGCCGCCAAACGGGCTATCGCCTCAGGGTCGGTCACGTCTGCAACGATCACCTGCGGACGCACCGCCCCTTGCCGTTCCACCTCATCCGCCAAGGCCTGCAGCCGGTCACCGCGTCGTGCGGTGGCCACTACCGTGACCCCTTGAGCGGCCAATACCCTGACCATGCCGGCACCGATCCCTTCACTGGCGCCCGTGACCAATGCCGTGCGTTGCTGTAATTGCAAATTCATAAGAAACCTTAATTGAATAATTCAATTTAAGAGGAAACGTTCACACATTGAATCACACCGTTATTCGTGTGAATATTCCCGAAAATCGCATCACCAATGTGCAGGAATTCACCGATGTTTGACTGGCAGGATTTAAAACACTTCGTGGCGCTGGCGCGCACCGGTTCGTTGTCGGCGGCAGCGCGGGAGCTGGGTTGCGATCACGCCACCGTCGGGCGACGCGTAGCGGCACTGGAACAGGCGCTCGGCCTGCGTTTGATCGTACGACTGCCGCGCAGCACGCCCTTGACCCAGGACGGACAGGCGATTGCCGGGCTGGCGGCGGAGATCGAGGCGCAAAGCCAGGCTATTGCCCGCCATGCGCGCAGCGCCGGCGCAGCGCCCCAGGCCGGCGTGCGCATCAGTGCGCCGCCGTCGATCGCCGCGCATATTCTCGCGCCGCGCATTGCCGCATTTAACCAGGCTTTTCCACAGATCGTCGTCACGCTGTCGGGTGAATCGGCGTTCGCCGAGCTGGATCGCGGCGAAGCCGACATCGCCGTGCGCATGGTGCGCCCGCAGCAGCCAGAGCTGCTGACGCAGCGCATCGGCATGATGCGCTACGCGCTGTATGCCGCACCGGAGCACGCCGCACTGCCCGACGCGGCGCGCCGCTTTCTCGCCTATGACCATCACTACCAACAGCAGCCGCATCAGCAATGGCTGCAACAGCTGTTGCAGGGGCGTCCGGTGGTCTTTCAGGCCAGCGATCTGTTTTCACTGCAACAAGCGGCGCGTTCAGGGCTGGGTGCCGCCGTTTTGCCGACTTTCGTCGCCGATGGCGATCCGGATCTGGTCCCGTTGCCCACGGCCAATGCCGCGCCAACGCGCGAGCTTTGGCTGGTGACGTATCCCGATTTGGCGCGCACCGCTGCCGTGCGCGCGGTGATGAATTTCCTGGTCGAAACGCTCGGCAAAACGTGCCCATTACCGGCATAAAGCATCAGAATGACTAATATAAATACTGGACAAAAGTCACGCGGGGGATTATTACTGGTCAACACTTAATCGAGAGTAGGGATGGCAGTCATCATGGTGTTGCGTACTGATGTAGGACGGATTCTGATCACCGGCGCCGGCGGCCGGGTAGCCACGGCGTTTCGTCAGGCAATGGGCGATCGCTACGCGCTGCGCCTGGCGGAACGCGACATCAGCCTGCTGAACGATCTGCAACCCGGCGACGAAGTCATCAGCTTCAACATCGCCGATCTCGACGCCTGCCGCGCGGCCTGCACCAATATCGACACCGTGTTGCATCTGGCGGCCGATCCCTCCCCCGACGCCGACTTCTGCGGCTCGTTGATGGACAACAACATTCTCGGCACCTTCAATATCTTCCGCGCGGCGAAAGACGCCGGCTGCCGCCGGGTGGTGTTCGCCAGCAGCGCACAGGCGGTGGAAGGCTATCCGCTCGACTATCAAATCCGCCCGGATGACGCGCCGAAACCGAAGAACCTGTACGGCGCCAGCAAAGCCTTCGGCGAAGGCATCGCCGCCTACTTCGCCCATCAGGAAGGGCTTTCTGCCCTGTCGGTGCGCATCGCCAACTTCACCTCCCTCAGCCCAGGCGATCGGCTCAGCGCTCGCGACATGAGCGCGTTTCTCAGCCATCGCGACGCCGCCGATCTGCTGGA
Organism: Serratia sp. 2880STDY5682894; assembly: GCF_001537385.1. Taxonomy (NCBI): domain Bacteria; kingdom Pseudomonadati; phylum Pseudomonadota; class Gammaproteobacteria; order Enterobacterales; family Yersiniaceae; genus Serratia; species Serratia sp. 2880STDY5682894. The sequence continues at coordinate 157,494 of NZ_FCJA01000008.1, forward strand.
GCGCTGCATTCGTTTCGAAGGGGTGCAATATGCGGTGGTGCACGGGGTTTCCAATAACCGCTACACGCGTTTATCGCTGGAAGAGACCCGTCGCCTGTTGGGTTACGCCCCGCAGGACGATGCGTTCAGCCTGCTCGGCTTCGAATAGCCTGGGCGGAAAGGGAAACAACGCCGGGAGGAACCCGGCGTTGGGACAGCATTACGGTTTTTCGGCGATCTTGCGCAGATATTCGTTATTTTTAAACGCAATGATGATCATCTCGAACGCCACGCGCACGAACACGCCGCCGACGATGATGCCGAACAGGCCACGGAAGAACTCGCCGTAGAACATCATGCCGATGCCGCTGATCAACACGCCCAACAGCGCCAGCCAGTAAACGGCGGTGATGATTTTTGGCGTCAGCATCGCGTCGAAGAAGAAGATATTTCTCATGTGGATCTTTCCTTAGGCAGGTCTTTCATTATCCCAGAGGTGCCGTGCAAGCGGCCACCATGTATATACATGGTTAATGATAGCGGCTAAGAGTTGATGCCGAACAGATAAATGGGGGCGGGAGAGGATAAGCGTTTATGTTTTATGCGGCTAACGGCGTGCGGCGGATAAAAAACCGCCGCACGCTGTCGCTTAGCCGTTGGCGTAAACGACTTTTGCCGCGGTGCGGCTGGTGAACAACACCAACAGCAGCGCCAGCCCGGCGATAATCGCCCCCATCACCGGCACGAAGCTGTAGCCCAGACCGGCGGAGACCACCGCGCCACCGGCGGCGGCGCCCAGCGCGTTGCCCAGGTTGAAAGCGCCGATGTTGACCGAAGACGACAGCCCCGGTGCTTCGCTGGCCACGCGCATCACGCGCATCTGCAGCGGCGGCACCACGGCAAAGGTCGCCGCGCCCCAAATCACCATGCTCACCGCGGCGCCGATGTCACTGCGCGCCAGCAGCGGGATCAGCAGCATGATGGCCACCAACAGCAGCAGGAAGCCCTTCAGCGTCGCGCTCTCGGAACGGTCGGCGAACTTGCCGCCGAGGTAGTTGCCGATCGAGAAACCGACGCCGATCAGCACCAGCATCACCGTCACGAACAGCGGCGTCGCCTCGGTGATGTGCTGCAATACCGGCGAAATGTAGGTATAGAGCGTGAACATCGCGCCCGCCCCCAGCACGGTCGTCAGCAGCGCGGTCAGCACCTGCGGCCGCACCAGCACCGACAGCTCGCGTTTCACGTCAGGGCGCGCGCCGGCGCTGCCTTTCGGCAACGAGAACCACAGCCCCAGCATGGCGATCACGCCCAGCCCGGCCGTCGCCAGGAACGACATGCGCCAGCCGATGGTTTCACCCAGCCAGGTCGCGGCGGGCACCCCGCCGATATTGGCGATGGTCAGCCCCATAAACATGGTCGCCACGGCGCTGGCCTGTTTCTCTTTCGGCACCACGCTGGCGGCCACCACCGATCCGAGGCCAAAGAAGGCGCCGTGGTTCAGGCTGGTGATGATGCGCGACAGCATCAGGGTGGTGTAATCCGGCGCGATAGCCGACAGCACGTTGCCCAGGGTAAAGATCGCCATCAGGAAAATCAGCGCGCTTCTGCGCGCCCGGTGCGACAGCAGCAGCGTCATCAGCGGCGCGCCGACCATCACGCCGACGGCGTAGGCGCTGATCAACATGCCGGCCATCGGAATGGAGACGTCCACCCCTTTGGCGATGGTCGGCAGCAAGCCCATGGGAGAGAATTCGGTGGTGCCGATGCCGAACGCCCCCACCGCCAGCGCTAACAAGGGATAATTCACTTTCATGCAACAACTCCGGTTTACCGCTGCCGAAGCGCGGGAACAGTTAAGATGCCGAAAGTATGACATTGATCACAACAAAGATAAGCAGGCGGGAGGCTAAAAGACTTTTGCAAATTTGTTAAAAGTGCGGCGGGTGGGGGCGGACATCAGCGTCCGTCACCGTAGGAATCAAGCCCACCTCATGCCCTCCCATTGCGCACTTTGCCCGAGCGCATTTCGATGTTCCGCTGCAGTTCGCGCAGCCCGCCGGCCAGGAAGCAGGCTTCCGCCAGTACGAACAGCGGGCCGATGATCAGGCCCGTCACGTCGTCCATAAACGCCGGTTTTCTCCCCTCCCAGAAATGCCCGACAAACTGAAACAGCCAGCCGATGACGAAGCCGCCGATGCCGACGCTCAGCCACGCCGCCGTCGACAGCGACGCCACCCAGGCGCCGAACACGAGGCACACCAGCAACAACGCCAGCATCATGGCGCCAAGGCGCAGATTTAGCCGCAGGTAATAGAAGGCCGCGACGAGCACCACCGCGCAGGCCGGCGAAAACGGCAGCCATCCCGCGTCCCACGCCGGCCGGGAGAGCAGCGCCAGCAGGCTGACGACGATCAGCGGAATGCCGATGAAATGCGTGGCGATATTGCGCGCATCGCGGTGATAGGCGGCATAAGCGGCAAGTTGATCTTCCAGACTTCGCATGTTGACCTCCGGTATGTACGGCCTTCGTCGCCGAACGCGCGCCGCCGCATGCGGCTGCCCTTACCCATAGCTTAGCGCGGGATCACCAAGACCGGTTGGCCAATCTCATCCAGCAGGCCGCGCGTGACGGAGGCGTTCAGCCAGCGCCCCAACGAAGACAGGTGGCGGTGCGAGATGATCAGCAAATCGCAGTTGAACAAAGCCATCTGGTCCGGGATCACCTCGATGGGCGCCCCCGCAGCCAGCAGGCCCTGGGCGTTGAAGCCCATCTGTTGCAACGCCCGCGTCACCTGCCCGACCTGCTTTTCCGCCAGCGCCTCTTCGCGCTGGGCGGCAGGATATTCTTCGCGCTCGTCGCTGTCGAAGCGCAGGCCGCTGCGGCTGAGCGTGAAGGCATTGTCGACCACCGTCAGTACGATCACGCCGCCGATGCTGCCTTGCAGACGCGCCATAAAATCCAGCGCGTTGCCGCTGTGTTCAAAGCAGTCCACCGCCAATAACACTCTCTCAATCATAACCATCCTCATTCGCCCGAGTTACATCGCGCCCTTGAAATTAGCTTCGCCCTTTTTCCAATAACCTTTGGCAAACAAGGCGGCGCGGGAGATGCCCATTTCGTTGATAAAACGCGCCTTCAGATACGCGGCGACCTGGTGTTCGCAGGCCAGCCACACCTGCCCCTCCCCGGCCGGCAGTTCGCAGTGGCTGACGGCCTGCACCAGCGGGCTGTTCATCACGCTGTCGAAATGCCGGGTGCGTATTTGCCAGCTGTTCATCTGCAAAAAGGAGCAATCAACATCCTGAATCTCCTGCGCATCGCCCACTTCGGCGAACCACAGCACCGGCAGCGGGGTAGACAGCGAGGCGAGGATAGTGCGCATGGCGGGCAGCGCGGTCTCATCGCCCAGCAACAGTAGCCAGCGAGTTTGCGGCAACAGCCGGAAGCCGCCGGAGCAAGGGCCGGCGAACCCCAGCTTGTCGCCCGGCATCGCGTCGTGCGCCCAGTTCGACGCCGGGCCTTCGCCGTGCAGCACCATATCGATATCGAAGGTGCGGGCGAGTTTGTCGATGCCGCTCAGGGTGTAGGCCCGCCCGGCCAGCGTGTCGCGCCACGGGAAGAACACCTTGATCCAACTGGCCGGCTCCTGCGCGCGCGGGTCGGCGATAAACTTATCCACATCGTCGCCGCTCAACGTGATGCGGCGGATCCGGGCGGTGACTTGCCGCACGGCGCTCACCCTGGCCTCGCGTTTACGGCGGGTATCCCTTTCCAGCATCTCGTCGACAATCTTATTCAGCGTGTTGTGCATCAGCCTTCTCCTGTGGCGCCGCAGACGGGTAGGTGTGTTCCCAGCCGCCGCCCAGCGCTCGATAGATATTCACCACGGCGATCGCCGTCTCCTCCTGTGAAACAATTTGCGCGGACTGCAGATCCAGCAGCGCGCGCTGCGTGCTCAGAACGTGGATAAAATCGCTGGCGCCGTTCAGATAGCTGTCGCGCGCCAGCGCAAACGCGTGTCGGTTGGCGGCCAGCGCCTCGGCCAGATGCGTCTGGCGGCGCTGCTGGGCGCGGTAACCGGAAAGCGCGTCGTCGATCTCATGCCAAGCGCGCAGCACCGTTTGCTGGTAGGCGATGGCCATTTCCTGCTGCCGGTATTCGCTCAGGCGCACCCGCTGGGTGATTTTCCCCCCGTCGAACAGCGGCAGATACAGGGCGGGGCCGATGGCGAAGGTATGCGTGGACCAGCTGCCCATATCCGCCAGCGCCAATGCCTGGTAGCCCGCGTTGCCGGTCAGCGTGATGCGCGGATAGTAGTCGGCGGTGGCGACGCCAATCTCGGCGGTCGCCTGATGCAAACGCTCCGCCGCTTCGCGAATATCCGGCCGGCGCAATGCCAGATCCGACGGCACACCCATCGGCACCGCGCGCACCAGCGCCGGCAGCGGCCCCGTCGGCGACAACATCGCTTTCAGCGCGCCCGGCCGCTCGCCCAACAGCAGGCTGATGGCGTTGTTCAAGCGTTCCTGTCGATCGAACAGCGTCGGCAGCAGGGCATCTACCTGCGCCAACTGCACCTGCGCCTGATCGATATCCAGTTCGTTGCCCGCACCGCTTTGATAACGGCTTTGCGTCAGCTGCAGCATGCGCAGCGCCGTGGCGCGGTTTTCCTGCGCCACCGCCAGCTGCTGCTGCGTAGCGCGCAGACGCAGATAGTCGCTCGCCACCTCCGCCGTCACCGACGTCAGCAGCGCGCGCCGATTCTCCTGCGAAGCGGCGAAGCCGGCGCGCGCGCTTTCCGATGCGCGACGCAGCTTGCCCCACATGTCCAACTCCCAGGTGGCGCTGAATCCGCCGCGCCAGAGGTTATAATCCGCCTCTCCGCCGTTGCCGGACGGATCCATACTGCCCACCGAGGTGGCGCGCTGGCGCTGATAGGCGCCGTCCAGGCTCAGATCCGGCATCAGCGCCGCCTCGGTCACGCCCAGCAGTGCGCGGCTTTGCTGCATGCGCGCCGTGGCGAGCTGCAGATCCAGGTTGCCGGCCGCCGCGCGCTGCACCAGTTGCGTCAGCGACGCATCGTTGAATATCGACCACCAGGCCACCGGCAGCGCCCCGCCGCCGGCCTGCTGACCCCAGCTCTCGGGCAGCGCGTTTTGCGGCCGAGCGTAGTCCGGCCCTACCGCCCGGCAGCCGCTCAGCGCAATCAACAGCAGCGAGATCACAGCCCTGTTCATTGCACGCCTCCGTCCAGCGTATTGATGCTGACGTCTGCGGACATGCCGACGCGCAGGGCGCTCAGCAAGGCGGCATGCTCTTTATTGATATCGAACACAATCTTCACCGGGATGCGCTGAACGATCTTGGTGAAGTTGCCGGTGGCGTTCTCCGGCGCCACGGCCGCGAAGCTGACGCCGGAAGCCGGCGCAATACTGTCCACCTGCCCTTTCAGCGTTTGGCCGGGAAAGGTATCGATATGGATGTCTACCGACTGCCCGTGCGCAATTTTTTCCAGCTGGGTTTCCTGGTAGTTGGCGATGATGTACAGCTTGTCCTGCGGCACGATGGCCAGCAGCGCATCGCCCGGTTTGACGAACTCCCCGACCCGCAGGCTTTTCTTGCCGACCACACCGCCGATCGGCGCGGTGATGCGGGTATAAGACAGGTTCAGTTCGGCCATCGCTTTCTTCGCCTGCGCCAACATCAGCTCGGCATCGCTGTCCGCCAGCTTGGCTTGTAGCACCTGCTCCATGTTTCGCGCCGCTTTGAGCGTCGCCTCCGCCTGCGCCACATTGGCGGAAAGCGTGTGCACCCGCGTTGTCGCCTGCTGCGCCGCCTGCTGCGAACCCGCGCCGCTGCTGGCCATTCTCTGGTAGCGGTTCTGCTCCTGGCGTGCAAACGCCAGCTCCGCCTGCGCCGCCTGCCGCTCCGCCAGCGCGGCGGCGATCAGCGCGCTCTGGCGGGTGAGGTTAGCCCTGGCGTCGTCCTGCCGGGCGCGGGCCGATTGCTCCTGCGCCGTCGCCTGCGCTAGGGCAACGTTGAATTCACGCGGGTCGATCACCGCCAGCAACTCCCCCTGTTTGACCCACTGATTGTCCCTGACCAACACCTGCGCAATTTCACCGGCAATCTGCGGAGAAATACGCGAGATATCGGCGCGAATATAGGCGTCGTTGGTATTCTGCTGTGTCTCTTTAATAAGGAATTTATTGATTAATAATCCCAGCGTAATGACGGTAACCGCCAATACGGCGACGGCGACTTTCTTGTTAGCCATAAAAGTGACTCCACTTAATATTTATTTCTGATGATAAAATGTCAGGCGGCGACCGAACGCGGCGGATAAATACGGGTCGGCATAAATAAAATCAGCGCGGTCAGTAATAACGCCAGGCCGGCAACCAACAGATAAAGATCGGCGCTGGCCAGCACGTGGCCCTGCCGAGCGGCAAGCTGCGCCAACTGCTCCGCCGACCCCGATGCGCGGCTGTAGGCCGAGCCAAAACCGTCGGCGATCGTGTCGGCGTGATAGTCCCCGCGCTGTCGGCTGAGCAGCGCGATGGCGCCGCCGGCTGCGGTGGCGGCGAAACCCTTCACCGCGTTGAACCAGGCCGCCGCAAACGGCCCGTCGGTCGGCAACAGCCCACCGGTCGCCTGCATCAGCAACGGGATGATCGCCATCGGTTGAGCGACCGCCTGCAACAGCGCGATAACGCGAAACGTGTCGCCGTTCCATTCCGGCGTCAGCTGGGCAGCCAGCACGCAGGCGGTGGCCATCAACAGCAGGCTGATCGCCAGCACCCAGCGGCAATCCACCCGCGGCGTATTGCATATCATGGCAACAATCGGCAGCGTAATTAATTGCGGCAACGCCACCCACAGCATTAAGTCGGAAGTTTGTTCCTGACGATAGCCCTGAATCGCGGATAAATATCCCGACGTGATATTGACCAGCGACACCATAATTAACAGCACGCCACCCAGCGTAATTAAGGAGAAGGACAAATTCCTTTTGCTTAATAGCTGTAAATTAAAAAAGGGCAGCGGGTGGTACCATTCGTTAATCAGAAATAACGCCAATAATCCGCCGCCGCCCAATAATAAAACGTAGATCAGCGGCGAATTCAGCCAGTCGAGCCGCTCCCCCTGTGAAATGCCCACCGTCAGCATGCCGAGCGCCATGCCGCCGAGCAGCAGGCCGCGCCAGTTGAACTGCCGCAGGCGCTCCAGCCGCAGCGGATCCTGTGGCAGACCGTAGCCGATGCACAAGGCGGCGATCGCCATCAGCGGCAGGTTCCAGTAGAAATACCCGCTCCAGCCCCAGTGGAAGGCGAAGGCGGCGGCGGTGGCACCCAGCGTGGCGCTCCAGGCCGAGACCCAGCCGTAGGCGCCCAGCCCCAGCACCTTGATCAGCGGCGGCATAAAACGCAGCACCACCGTCATCAGCATCGGCGGCAACGCGCCGCCGGCGAAGCCCTGCAGGCTGCGCACCGCCAACAGCGTGCCATACTGTTCTCCCAGCCAGGGCGTCAGCAGCCCGCCGGCCAGATAAATACCGCACATCGTCAACGCCACCCGGCGCAGCGAAAAAGTCGGCCAAAAACAGGGCGTGAACCCGGAACCGATCACAAAGCCGGTGACGTAACAGGTGGTCAGCCAACTGCTGGCATCGAAGCTCAGCAGCATGCCGCCCTGTATATCCGCCAGCGCGAACTTGCTGGCGTTTTCCCCCACGCCGCTGGCCATCACCGCCAAAAACACGCCGAACAGCCCCAGCCAGGTACGGCCGTTGATTTCGCCGGCGCTGGCGAGCCATCGATTTTTGTGGTGCGGCGTAACAGACACCTCAACCATTCCCCACTCCTGCTGTTTCAGCCTCAATCTTTGTTGTCGTGGGCAGTATCCGGGCTTATTTCGATTGTTTAAAATGAAATGATGTAATTAACTAGTTGCACAAAACGCAATCCATTGAGCGCACCACCACCGGAGAGGCCATGCCGCAAAAAATTGATTTCAACCTGATCTATGCGCTGAATCTGCTGCTGGAAGAAGGGAGCGTGAGCGGCGCCGCCGAGAAGATGAATCTGAGCGCCCCGGCGATGAGCCGCATTCTGGGGCGCATCCGCCGGCAGTTCGACGATCCGATCATGGTCAGGGCCGGCAAGCATCTGGTGCCGACGCCGCGCGCGCTGGAGTTGAAACGCCAGCTCGGCGAGATCATCGAGCAGGCCGCCGCGCTGATCGCGCCGAGTGAATCCTTCGAGCCCGGCAAGCTGACCCGAACCTTCACCATTCGCGCCAACGACATTTTTATCGGCGCGCTGGCGGGCGGCTTGCTGGAGACGCTGCGGGACATGGCGCCGTTAAGCGGCCTGAAGTTTATCGCCGAAAGCGACGGCGAAGATGACGCGCTGCGCAGCGGCAAGGTGGATCTGGTGATCGGTTCCTCACGCGACTGGCACCCGGAAATCAAGACGCAGAGCCTGTTCACCAGCACCTTTCAGGCGCTAGTGCGCCCTGGTCACCCGATCATCGGCCAGGTAACGCCCGAAACCCTGACCCATTACCCGCATATCAGCGTTTCTCGCCGCGGGCGCACGCAGGGGCCGATCGACGATGCGCTGCGCGATCTCGGCCTGCAGCGCAACGTCGCTCTGACCCTGCCGGGCTTCCATTCAGCGATGATGCTGACCATGAAATCGGACTTCATCCTGCCGCTGCCGCGCCACGTGCTGCAGGGGGTGAGCAATATCCACCTGCCGTTGGCGGAGATCGAGCTGCCGCTCGAGCTTGAATCGGTGTTTATCGTCCAGGCCTGGCACCCGCGCCTGGATCGCGATCCGGCGCACCGCTGGCTGCGGCAGACCATCAAGCAGTTCTTTTTGCAAAGGGAGTGAAGGGGTTAGGTATTGGGGAGAGAAGACGCTCGCGGCAGAACCCAAATACGCCTGCCAGATAAGCCGGTAATATGGCATTTTGCCGAAGCCCTGCGCATACTCGGTATATTCGATGAAAGCATTAATTATTCAATTAGTTAAAAAATCAGTATCTTGAGTTCCGCTCTATTAGGAGGAGCTCACGGTCTTACATTGTATTTGCTATCTTTTTAACCAATGGATTATGACATGAAAAAACATACGTTTGTCGCCCTCCTGCTACTGTGTTTGACGCCTGCGCTGGCGCTCGGTGCCGCACCGTCCCCCAAAGCTCTCATTAAAACGGCTCCCGTTTACCCTGAACAGGCCCTGTTGAAAAACACCAATGGCATCGTCAAGGTGAAATATGATATCGAGCACGACGGCACGGTCAGCCATGTGCGTATTATGCAGGCGAAACCCGCCGGGATCTTTGACGAGCCGGTGCTGACTGCCATGAAAAGCTGGCGCTTTGAACGCGGTCAGCCAGTGAAGGATCGTGAATTTACTTTTAACTTCACCACCAAACCGCACAACTCAGTCTATGGCAATGGGGTTCCGTTTCGCTGATCGTACGCTAAATTTTCTCTACCCACACAAGCCGTGCTCTCACAAAAGGACATCACAGGAGTCGCATTTGGTGGTTAATAATGTTGAATTTATTGATTATTTTCCTATGCGCTTTACTGACATGCCCCCGATTATGCCCCCACATGTTTTTCCTTAATGATCAGTTGGCTGATTTATGAGCGTTTCAAGCCAAGGTTGAACTGTGCCCGATGAACATCCAAAGATGTTATCCAGGGTTCTTGATCCTGCCAGGAGAAACCCTTCTGGTCAACGCGCACAAGATCGAATCGTTCCACAAGGAAATTAACAGCATCAGTAAGATTCACTCCCGCCTCTATATGTTCCTGAATCGTCGTATCGTTACTGAACGGTGTGTCGTTGATCGTGAGGCCGTAATGATGCTCTAAAATATACGTTAATAGTTTTTGCCAAACTTGGACAGAAGACAGGCGTGACGAAACCGTCACTGTTGTCGGTACAGTTGAAATATGCATGAGTTGATTCCCTGATAAAAGTAGAGGAAGGTATTACCTGGTTATAGCTGATGGGGATAAATAGCGATATAAACGTATCCATAAGAGCCAAGAGTGTCAGCTTCACAAGTAAGTCCATTGTGATGCAGTGTGACGCAGTGCTGGTTGCGAGGATCAAGCTCGCCAGTGGTCAGCATCCGCTCAAGCTGTTTCGTCATTAGTGGAAACGCTTGGTCCAGACTCAATGCTTCTTCGTCACTGAATGAGCCATTAAATCCTGCCCGGTCAGCCAAAAAGTATAGGCGGTTGCCTTCCTGTACCAGGCGAGCGCCGAAGCATGGCGTGATATTACGTTTTAAACCCCACTGAAGGCAGGATGCGTTCTCCGCCGATGTGCCGGATAAGGTGGTCGACTGCATTAATATATTCCTTAATGACTGAGTGGGTTGATTAGTTCACTGTCACGCTGCGCAGAATGGCGTACGGGCCTGCCCGGTCCTGACGACGTTCAACAAAAACAGCGAGAACGCCGCTGATATCCTGAACTTCACGTCCGTAGTAATGGCAGACACTGCCATGCCACTGGTAGTGACCTGTACAGAAGGCAGATAACTTGGATTCGGGATGCTGACGATAAATATGCATCGCCTGGCGCTTACTGATGATTTTCATTCTGCACCTCATAACAAGCCACATTCAGCAAAAGACACCACTTCGTTCCCGACCACAAGATGATCCAGTACACGCACTTCCACCAGAGCCAAGGCTTTAGCAATTCGCTGAGTGACATGTTTATCCTGCTGGCTGATTTCTGTCGTGCCGGACGGGTGGTTATGCGCCAAAATGACCGCAGCAGCGTTATGTTTCAGTTTGACCCTCTGACAGCAACCAAAACGTTTGTGCACCTGCCGCAGCATATGAACAATGTCGCTCGACTTAAAAAATGTCAATTCAACAAGCACCAGATAGTACGGGAGCAAATCTCATCACAAACCATACCGCCTCCTACCTGCTAACACGACTATACGGCAATGGATATGTTGCTGGTGTGATACCAGCTGGCATGGTGACAAGGTATGTCCGAAATGTTGCGACTGGATTTATGTGTTAAATGCTCAAGAGACAGATGGTAGGCATACTCCCAACTAGTGAAGATATCACCCGATGGGCCGGTATGGCGGCAGTACTAGACACAAAAATGTAGTGGTTCAATTAATTTGGCCTCCTGAATTCGCTGACAAATAGCCACTTTCTACATTATGCAGCCAGGCGGCTAATGAATATTAATGATTGTAATTAGAGAGAATTTGACGCTGGGCTTAACAAGCAAAACTAACTTTAGTATCTGTTACAGTTTTTGGTGTCAGAATTTTAAAGTATCATTATTTTCCGTTGGCATTTAAAATGCTACCTTTTTATTGAAGATAAAATTATTCGATAATGTTGAGTGGGATATTAATTTCAATCAATAAAAGATATAAAGTATTGAGTTGAATTTTTATTATAGATACTCGTATTTGATTAATGGATATCTAAGAGTAACTTTCTTTTCTTTGGTGAGAGCTAACCGTAAACATCATTTTGTATATTTCGGATTTTAAAAATAAACAATGCGGACTTAATGAATTTGTGATATAATTAAAAGGTTATGCTCGGGATTTGTTGATTGTTGCGTAGAGATAAGTCCTGTTAGGGGTCGTTGTAAAAAGGTTTTGAAGGCTTAAGCGTTTAAAAAACTAAATGCTACCATAGAAAACTCATGAAAATTAGACCTCAATTTAAATAGTAAGGCATTGATAAAAAGGTATATGAATGGCTGGAGCGATAAAAAAATCTGCTAAAAAAACCAGGAAGAAACGGGTTAACTCCTTCTTTGCTGGTATCGGTGGGTTTGACCTTGCCTTCGAAGAGGAGGGCTATACTCCATCATTTTACTGCGAAAATAACGAATTCTGTAGAGGTGTACTGGAACGTCACTGGGGGCATGTTGAAAATGCAGAGGACATAAGTGCTCTACGCTCTGAGGTGATACCGGAGGCCGAAGTTTGGACTGCTGGATTCCCATGCCAAGATCTTTCTATGGCACGTACACCCCACGGAAAGCGGAGCGGCCTCAAGGGTTCTCAGTCAGGACTGTTCTATACATTCCTCCAGCATTTATCTGTTCATAAACCTCCTGTAGTGCTGTTAGAAAACGTTGCGGGTCTACTGAGTTCACATAAAGGAGCCGATTTTACTGCTTTGGTTCAATCGCTTACTGAGTTAGGATATGCTGTGTCGTGGCGTTTATTAAACGCGCGTTATTTTGGGGTCCCGCAATCAAGACCGCGTATTTTTATTTGTGCTTGGCTCGGTTCTATTGAGAATGCAGTTGCTTCTTTGTATGAAGATGAAATTTCTATTAAACCAAAAAATGAGAGAGAAGGTTTTTTAAAAGAATCAAAATGTAAAGATTCTATTATTTCTGTGCCACAAATTTCTTTCTGTATATCAGCAACATCTGGTAGACATACGGGCCTTGATTGGGCGCGTACTTATGTTACATATCCAGATAAAGTCCGCCGTTTAACACCTAAAGAATGTGAAAGACTTCAAGGGTTGCCTCCAGATTGGACAATTCCCTCAGACAACTATGTTATCCCAATTCGCGGTATCGAGACTAACAGGTATCATGCAATAGGTAATGCTGTCTGCGTGCCTGTTGTCAGATGGATTGCAAAACGTATTAAAGCTATCCTAGATAAGGATGGATTAAATGTTACTACTCCGTCGAATATGGAAAATTTAGTCCATCAGGTTATGTCTTCAAAAGTAAAGATTTCAAATTTATACAATGGTTCGTTGGAGCGTAAATGGCAGACCGGGGGAGTTGCTTATGGGAATATCTATGCAACTACTGCAGTTTCCCCAAGTCCTATAAAACCAATAAGTACAAAACTTATTGATTTGATTGAGAAAGATCATGTTGCATCTCGCTATTTTATTAGTGAAAATGCAATGCAAGGTATTCTTCGTCGTGTGGATAAGCTAGGAAGAAATCTATTTCCGCCTCTTGATGAAACACTCAGAAAATTAGCAACAATAGAGTCTGTAGATGCTGATGATATTCAGTTTACTATAGAAGTTGAAACTAAATTAGATAAAATTGGTTGATTATGAATGGATATTTTATTATTCGGCTTGGTGCTGACAGCGAGCATGAAATAAGAAAAATTGATAGTATCACCTCCTATTCCGAAGAATCATTTCCTATATCTGTCAATTGTAAGCAGGTTCCTAAAGGGGTATCTGAAGGTGATGTAGCCATAATTTGGTTAGGCACCAATAATAATAAAGGTGGTAAGACTCCCTGGGTGCAGGGTATACGAGCCTTTGGAAGAATTGTTGATATTCAAGGAGAGGACGGTTACAGTTCGACTAAACAGATAGATATTATTGTTAATATCGTTTTCCCCTCAACTGTTACAAAAATGGACATAGTAACATCTCAAAGCAATTTGTACGCAGATATTGCTGCAATGCCAGTTCTAGGGGTTAATAACTATAGTAGCCAGGTTGTACAAAGAATTGAACCCAGTAAACCGGGACAGAGTTTACATGCTCTATTACTGGCATTAGAGGCCATAGTTCCAGGTTTATTTATCAAGATTGAATGCAATTACCCCGATTTGTATAAGAGCTTTAATAATAACGGTGTTGAATATAATTTAAAAAAAGAATCAGAAGACAATATTCATGAAGAGTCTATCGTAGTAAATTTTGAAAATGACTTTGATCCCGATGAAGATCGGGACCCTGAAATAGAAACTCCATTTGACCCCTCTAAAATTGATATAATTGCTAAGCCTATGACTATTGGTAGTTTGGAGGATAGGCTAGATAATAATGAATTAGATCTTACCCCAGACTTTCAACGCCAAGCTAATCTGTGGGATATTAGGAGGAAATCAAGGTTAATAGAATCTATCTTATTACGTATTCCATTGCCCTCTTTTTATTTTAGTGAGGATTTAGATGGAGCATATTCTGTAGTAGATGGGCTTCAAAGGCTATGCACAATATTTCATTTTAAAAATGTTCACCTTTTAAATTCTGTAACAGGTGCTAAACTTGCACCTCTGCAACTTAAAGGTTTGCAATATCTTAATGAATTGGAAGGTAAATCTTATCAAGAGCTGGATAGAAAATTTCAAAGAAGAGTAGCTGAATTAGAAATTACTGCGAATATAATACGAGCTAATACTCCCTTTGCTGTTAAATTTAATGTGTTTGCTAGACTTAACCAAGGTGGTTTACCTCTTAATGCTCAAGAAATACGGAATGCTATATTCCCTGGAGAGTGGCGTTCGAAAATAAGGAGTCTTTCAGACAGTGATCTTTTTTTAAAGGTAACTGAGAATAAAGTTCAGAAACTGCGCCAACAAGATATGGAGTTAGTTTTAAGATTCGTTGCTATTTGGCAATTAGATGCTCCATATATAAGGCCTGCGAATCAGACTCTTGATGAATTTTTGAACGTAGTGGTTGAAAAAGAATTATATAAATGGGATGCGCAGAAATGGCATGACGCAAGTAATGCCTTTTATTCAGCCTTGAATGCAGTCTACGCCATTCGTGGAAGACATGCTTTTCGTAAGAGCGTCGGTACGCAGCCCCGAGGTCCTATTAATAGAGGATTGTTTGAAGCAGAGATGATTTTCTTTGGCTCATTAGATCATCATGAATTAGATTTTGCTATAAAAAATAAAAAATTACTTGAGGAATTGTTATCCAATGCATTAATTATCGATAGTGACTTTGTTCGTGCTCTGTCATTTGGTACGGGTTCATCGGAATCCTCAAATATAAGAATTAGAACTTTGAGGAAAATATTTAGAGAGGCATACAATGCTGAATTCCATTGAGTTACATAATTTTAAATCAGCTAAAAATCTGAGTGTAAAGCTTAATGGTTTAACTGTTTTAACGGGATTAAATGGTTCTGGTAAAAGCACATTATTACAAGCAATAACTTTATTAAAGCAAAGTTTGAATAATGATTCTTTAAATTACTCTTTATCATTGCAAGGGCCAATAATAAATTTAGGTAGAAGCGAAGATATCAGATTTGAGAATTCTGATACGGATAATGTTACCTTTGTCGTAGCTACACCTAACGGTCGTATTCAATTAAACATTCCTACAGTAGAAGGTAGTGACACTCTTCCTTTAAGTTATGATGGAGATATTAAAGATTTAGTTGATCAATTCGCAAATGGGTTTCAGTTAATTCAGGCAGATAGAATTACCCCTGCGAATCATTATAATCAAGCTAACTCTTTCCAAAGAACTTCTGGTTGGTTAGGATGTCGTGGTGAATTTACGATCGATTATTTAATTCAGCGTGGTGAAGATAAAGTATCCCCGAATCGACTCTTTTCTGATGATGGCTATATTTCCCATGAATTTATAAGTCAAATAGCCCCTACAGAAAGTCTATTAGACCAAACTACAGGTTGGTTGCAACAAATTAGCCCCGGAGCGAGACCTCACCCTATTTCTTTAGATTTAGCAGATGCAACAGCATTACGGTTTTCATACTCGGGAAGTTCGATTGACTCCAATAGTCGTGATCATAAAGCAATAAATGTAGGTTTCGGATTAACTTATTGCTTGCCCATTATCGTTGCATGCTTATCTGCTCCTGCTGGTTCATTATTGCTTCTTGAAAATCCTGAAGCACATTTACATCCTCGTGGGCAGGCTGCATTAGGATTATTGTTATCCCGCTGTGCATCTGATGGCGTTCAGATTATTGTCGAAACACATAGCGATCACGTCATAAATGGCATAAGGGTTGCAGCCAAAAAGAAAGAAATTAAGAGTGATGATGTTAGTGTTCATTTCTTTTCACGAAATGTTGAAACAGGAGAAACGTCCAGTATATCTCCAATTTTATATGACAATGGTCGTTTTAGTGAATGGCCTAATGGCTTTTTTGATGAATGGAGTAGGGCTTTAGACGAACTTCTGGACTAAGACTATGACTAATACTGTATTATTTTTGGATGATGCCTCTAAATTTATTGGCGATTTAGACAAGGTTGAAGCGGAAAAATTAGCTTTGTCTATGATAAATTCATTGAGAAAAATAAAGAAAGCAAATAATAGAGTCTCAGTGAATTTAAATGTTCCAATAGGTCAATATCCAGTTTCCGATAACTGGGTTTTACAGAACATTTTGGTTGGCAATGGCTATAGAGAAGAATGGGAGTTTATCCGACTATTAAATAGCCGTTCTCCACTATCTTCAGAAATTGAAGATCTGATAGTGCAGCAATTGAATGACAAGGAGTTTAGAACTGCTAATGGAAATAAAAAATCTATAGCCTTGGCATATGCCTCTCTGTTAGATAGTGCAACTGTTAGTTATGATATTATTCCTGATTGGTCAACCCCAATAGTTGAGGTTGTTTGCGATACTCTTGAAGATGACGGAAATATTAGCTCATTAAATTATAATGTGAAAAATGTTTCTTCTCCTAATCATGTCACTATTCACGAAGAATGGTTAAGATCTTTAGGTCTTGTGGAGTCCCCTACCGTAGATGATTTCTGGAATGAGCGAAACGAACGCTTCCCTATGTTACGTTTTCTAAAAAGAACAAAGAAAGACTTATTTGATTTATATGGTGCAAGTATGCCGTATAATCAAGCTATAAACGCAATTATATCTCTTTCACAGGATGCCGAAAATTGGGAACATGATGAAGCATGGCCAAATTTTTCCAGATATGCAACTGATGAATCTGAAACAAGACGTAAACTTTGCTGGTTGGATGATGAAGACGATGGAGAGAGTAAATGCTTTGGGTGGCATGTTCGTTTCACAGGAAGTTTTGCAGGAAGGATACATTTCTTTGTTGATTCGAAAAATAGAAAAATAATAATTGGATATATCGGTATGAAACTCTCAAAACCTATATGAAAAATGAGGCATCTATGAATTTCATCTATAGATGCCTCATTTTTTTGATAAAAAAGGTGTAATTAAAGCATATATATATTTTAAAAAATATTCTGCTTAATTCCTCCTTTACACAATGCATTAATTAAGTCTCCGTACCACTGCAACATCTCTCTTCGCCCCTCCAGATACTGCGCATGGTTATACGTCCCACGTATAGCGTTCTTATCTACATGTGCAAGCTGCGTTTCAATCCACGCTGAGTTAAAGCCTTCTTCATGCAAAATAGTACTCATCGTGTGGCGAAAACCATGCCCAGTCAGCCTTCCTTTATATCCCAACAACTCAATCACCTGATTAACGCTTTCCTTTGAGATCGGCTTCGTTCGATCATTGCGTCCGACGAAAACCAGCGGGTATAGCCCCGTAATAGGCTTTAGTGACTCGAAAAGTGAGACAACCTGATTCGACATCGGAACGATGTGTGGTCGTTTCATCTTCATCACTTCAGCAGGGATCTCCCAAAGGCGCTTTTCAAAATTGATATCCTCCCAGCGGGCAAAACGTAATTCCTGAGTTCGTACCCCTGTAAGCATGATGATTTGAGTCGCCGTCTTGGTAATAATGCTACCGGTGTAACCGGCAAGATCCCTAAGAAAGTGAGGGAGTTCTTCGGCGGTCAGGAATGGAAAATGTGTTTTCTTTGGTGTTGCGAGGGCTGTAGCGAGGTCGGGGGCAGGATTGTATTCAGCGCGTCCGGTCACGATCGCATGACGGAATACTTCACCACAGCGCTGCCTAACTTTGCGCATCTTCTCTAATGCGCCGCGTTTTTCCATCCGGCGAAGGGTTTCCAGCAATTCCATAGGCTTAATTTCAGCTATGGGGCGCTTACCGATGTAGGGAAAAATATCCTTTTCAAAGGTATCAATAATTTCATCGCGATAACGTAATGACCAACGATCCGCTCTCAGTTGGTGCCATTCACGGGCAATAGCTTCGAAGGTATTTTCGTAGTTAAGTTTTTGAGCGATTTTCTCTGCTTTCTTTAGCTCTCCGGGATCGCTTCCAGCAGATAGTAACTTTTTCGCAGCTTCACGCTTTTCGCGGGCTTGAGCGAGAGAAACCTCAGGATAAACACCGAAGGCAAGGCGCTTTTCTTTACCGGCATAACGATACTTTAAACGCCAGTAGCGTGAGCCGTTGGTGGTTACTTCAAGGTAGAGGCCTCCACCATCAGATAGCTTGTACGGCTTCTCTTTGGGCTTGGCTGTGTCGATTTGTCTGACTGTTAGCTTCATTGGGGGCATCTCAAAATGGGGCTATAAATCATGCCCCCCATTATGCCCCCAGAATGCACTTGATTCTGGTAGAGACAGTTGACCTCGGGAGAACATAATCAGCAGTAATTGCGGGTATTATAGGGGATTTACTTGAGACAGTGGAGTTCAGGAGAGGCAAATTGGCGGAAGATCACAGGAGTCGAACCTGCCCAGGACCGCTGGCGGCCCCAACCGGATTTGAAGTCCGGCCGCCCCACCGGGGACGAGGATCTTCCTTGGAGAAGAGGGAAGCAAGGCGCTGATTATAGCGCAGTTCGTTCGCTGCGCTAAGCGGGAAATGGCGGCCGCCGGCGATTCGGCGGCCAGGGGGAGCTACTTCAGGAAATCCTTCACGTCTAGCAGGATGAACTCGTTGTCATCCGCCATATTGGGCTGGCGGCTGGAGGAGAACGGGAAGTTGTTGTCGTTGCCGACGATGATGTGGTTGGCGTCCACCACGTCCACGTTCTCGATGGTGAAGAACGGGAAGGTCAGCACGCCGTCGTTCAGCGGCTTGCGCGCCAGCTTGTTCGGATCCTGAATGTTCATCAGGTCGATATAGCCCAGTTTTTCGACCGGTTTGCCGACGTTAGCGTCCGAGAAGGCGATTTTATACACCCGCTTGAACTTGGCTACCTGGCTGAAGCAGTTGTCGGTCGGCGCACCGGCGGCGCAGGCTTTGTCCGGCGTGCCTTCGCCGTTGTCGCGCTCGATCACCAGCCCGTGGGTGGCGTCGATCATGTTGAAGTCGCCGATGGCGTTCTGGTTGTCTTCCAGCACGTACTGCCAGCTGCGGCCGGTCCAGGCCTGCCGTTTGACGTCAAACTCCAGCACCCGCAGGTAGCGTTTGCCGCCGACGTTCTCGAACTGCTCACCGTCCCACAGCGCCCCTTCCAGCAGCGGGTACAGCTTGCTGCCGTCCGGCGAGGCGGCCATGCCTTCAAAGCCCTTGGAGCGCGCCACCTGGAAGTTTTGCTTGCCGTCCGGCGCGCCCGGCAGGGTCAGCGTCGGGTTGTCCGGCGATTTCACCACCTTGCCGTCCACCAGGGTGTCGAACACCGCCAGCACTTTACCGTTCAGGTCGGCCTTGATCAGGTAAGGCCCGAATTCTTCACCGATCCATAAAGCATCGTCGGCAAACTGGAAGCTTTCCGGATCGAAATCGCTGCCGGTCAGATAACGCTTCTCGGTGCTCTCGTTGATGATGTGGAACGGCACCTTTTTATCCGGATCGTGCAGGAAAACCGTCTTCAGCGGCGCGACCGTGCCGTCTTTAAAATCGATCTTGTAGTGATTGAGGTACAGCATGGCGTCCGGCGAATTGGCCTTGCTGCCGAAGCCGTTGTCGGTCAGCACCCAGTAGGTGCCGTCGGGCATGTGTTTGATGCCGGAGTGGCCCTGCAGCGGCTGACCGTCGATCGGCAGGCCGAGGCCGGTCAGGCGATCGGCGGATTTGCCCGCCACGCTGCCCAGCTCGGTGACGCGTTTGCCGCTGGTGTACTTGCCGCTCTGCTGCAGATCGCTCGGCGCGTCCTTCGGTGTGGAAACGGCGGATTTCACCGGCAGCAGCGCATGCCCAGCCAACGTCGCTTGCACCGGCTGCGCGTCGGCCCACAGGTTGGCGCTCAGCGCCATGCAGCCGACCAGCAGCGCCAGCCGGGTTTTGGTGTTGTGCATGTCATTGTCCCTTTTCGTTGTTATCGCCCAGAAGTAAAAGCAACGTCACTATAGGGAGCGGCAATGACAGAAATATTATTCGGCGAACGCCCGCCGGTAGCTGTGCGGATGGAAGCGCCAGGTGATGACGATCAGCACCACCACCAGCAGCGCATGGATCTGCCAGTCCAGCACGAAGCCGCCGCTGTAGTCGCGCAGCAGGCCGGAAAGGTAGGGCGTCACGCCCGCCAGCAGGAAGCCGACGCCCTGCATAAAGGCCACCAGCCGCCCGGCCGCCGCCGGCTGGTGCAGGTGATCAAGCGCCAGCACCAGGCACAGCGGGAACGCGCCGCCCAGCCCCAGCCCGGAAACCAGCACCCACAGCCACGGCAGCGTTTGCGGCAGGTAAATCAGGCCGATAAAGCCGATCAGTTGCATCATCAAGGCCAACAGCAGCAGCGGCCGCCGGTCATGATTGCGCGCCAGTGCCGGCAGCAGCAGCGCGCCCATCACCTGGCCGAAGGTCATCAGCGCCAGCAGCGAACCGCTGGCCTGCGGCTGCCAGCCGAGCTGCATGTAGTACGGTGGCAGCCAGGCGATCAGGCTGGTATAACCGCCGTTGATCAGGCCGAAATAGGCACCGAGCAGCCAGGCGCGCCGGTTGCGCAGCAGGCTTGGGCCGCGGTGTTCTCCCGCCGCGCCTAGGCGAGACAGCCCGCGGCTGACCGGCCACCAGGCCAGCAGCGCCACCAGGGCCGGCAACGCCCACCAGGCCAGCGCGCTGTGCCAGTCGTGCCCCGCGCTCATCAGCCACGGGGTGATCGCCGCCCCCAGCCCGCCGCCGCCCATCAGCGCCGCCGACCACAGCCCGGCCACCAGCGCCATGCTTTTAAGGAAGTGATGCTTGATGATGCCGGGCATCACCGCCTGGATCACCCCGATGCCGAGCCCGCCCAGCACCGCGCTCATCAGCAGTTGCACGCTGCCGGGGGCCAGTTCGCGCCAAAGCGCGCCCAGCCCGATCGCCAGCAGGCTCAACGTCACGGCGCTGCGTTCGCTGAACAGCCGATTGATGGCGCCGCCCGCCAGCGCCATCAGCCCCATCATCAGCACCGGCAGCGTGGTCAGCAGCGCCGCGCCGCCAAAGCTCAGCCCGGTGGCCTGACGCAGCGTCGGCAGCAACGGGCCGATCGAGGTCAACAGCGGCCGCATGTTCAGGCCGATCAACACCAGCGCCAGCAACAGAGGGTTGAGCCAGCGGCGCGAAGAGGATGAATTAACAGAATGATTTAACACGGTATATTCCTGGTACTGCAAAATGAAAGGTGCGGCGTCACAGCGCGATCGCCGCAGCGTTGCGTTACTGTAGGCAACGCCGCTAGTATTGGGAAATTAAATAATAAAATAGCCAACAGTGGGAAAATGAATCGCTACCCGATGTTCAATCCGCAGCTGCTGCTCAGCTTCGTCGCCGTATGCGACAGCAACAGCTTCACCCGCGCCGCAGAGCGGGTGTTTTTGTCGCAGTCCACCGTTAGCCAGCAGGTGCGCCGGCTGGAAGAGATGCTGGGCAAGCCGCTGTTTGAGCGCTCCTCGCATCAGGTGCTGCTGACCGAAGAAGGCGTGAAGCTGTTGAGCTACGCGCGCCGCATCATCGCGCTGAATGAAGAAGCCCACGACGCGCTGACCGGCATCTGGCGCGACGGCGTGCTGCGGATCGGCATGCCGGAGGATTTCGCCGTGCCCACCACCGAGCTGCTGGCCGACTTCAGCCGCGAACACCCGCACCTGCGGCTGGACGTCGCCAGCGGCCTGAGCGCCGATCTGCACAGCGCCTACGCGCGTGAAGAGCTGGATCTGATCCTGGTGAAACAGCGCCGCCGGCAACCGCCGCGCGCCGCGCGGCCGGAACCGCTGCTGTGGCTGGACAGCCTGGCCTTCCCGGCCATCGAGCAATCGCCGGTGCCGCTGGCGGTATTTCCGCTCAGCGGCCTGTACCGCGACGAGCTGTGCCAGGCGCTCGACAACCTCGGCAAACGCTGGCGCATCGGCTACAGCAGCGCCAGCCTGGCGGCGCTGACCGCCGCTTCGGCCGCCGGGCTGGGCGTCACCCTGCTGCCGGCCGGCTGCCGTCTGCCCACGCATCGGGTGTTGGGCGAAGCCGAAGGATTACCGCCGATAGACAGCTTCGAACTGGCGCTCTACTACCGCGACGGCGCTCCCGCCGCCACGCTGGCGCTGGCCCAGCGGCTGGCGGTGTTTTGCGGGTTGAAATAAACGCCGGCAGACGCCGAACATTACCAAATCGAATAGTCACCAGTGGCAAATGTCGCTGCCAACCGGCCGGTTCCTCTCCTAAATTGGGGGATGTTTCACCCCTCACCTCTGGATTAAGGAACCGAACGTGGAAAACCCTCAACAACCGGGCCGCAGAGCCTTCCTCAGCCAAACCGGCAAACTCACCACCGCCTGCGCGGTGATCGGCCTGACGGGCGGCATGGCGCAGGCCGCGTCACCGGGCGACGGGCAGTGCGCACCGGCACCGATGACCCTGACCGATCGCCACTACTGCCTGAGTGAGGTGCGGCTGGAAGACGGCTTTGAATACGACGGCGAAACGGTGATCGGCACCCGCACCGCGCTGTACACACTGGAGATCAAAGACGGCAAGATCGCCGCCATTCACGCCGCCAACGCCTCCCTGCCCGCCGGCGTGCCCCGCTATCAGGCGCAGGGCCAGCTGCTGCTGCCAGCGTTCCGCGACATGCACATCCACCTGGACAAAACCTTCTACAGCGGCCCGTGGCAGGCGCCGCGCCCGCGCCAGGGCAAGACCATCATGGACATGATCGCGCTGGAGCAGACGCTGATACCGAAACTGCTGCCCACCTCGCAGCAGCGGGCGGAAAACCTGATCGCCCTGCTGCAGTCCAAAGGCAGCACCGTGGCACGCAGCCACTGCAATATCGATCCGGTCAGCGGCCTGAAAAGCCTGGAGCACCTGCAGCGCGCGCTGGAAAACCACCGGGCGGATTTCAGCTGTGAAATCGTCGCCTTCCCGCAGCACGGCCTGCTGCACTCCAGGGTCGATGCGCTGATGCGCGAAGCGATGCAGATGGGCGTGCAGTACGTCGGCGGGCTCGATCCGACCAACGTCGACGGCGCGATGGAGAAATCGCTGGACGCCATGTTCCAGATCGCCCTCGATACCGGCAAAGGCGTGGATATCCACCTGCATGAGACCAGCCCGGCCGGGGTCGCCGCCATTAACTACATGATCGCCACCGTGGAGAAAAACCCGGCGCTGCGCGGCAAGGTCACCATCAGCCACGCGTTCGCCCTGACTACGCTGACGCCGGGCGAACTGGCGGAAACCGCCACCCGGCTGGCGGCGCAGCAGATCACCATCGCCTCCACGGTGCCGATCGGCGGCCTGATGATGCCGTTGCCGCAGCTCAGCGAGAAAGGGGTGTTCGTGATGACCGGCACCGACAGCGTGATCGACCACTGGTCGCCGTTCGGCACCGGCGACATTCTGGAGAAGGCTAACCTGTATGCCCAGCTGTACCGCGGCTCCGACGAGTATCACCTGTCGCGCGCCATGGCCATCTCCACCGGCGGCGTGCTGCCGCTGGACGATAAGGGCCAGCGCGCCTGGCCGAAAGCCGGCGACGCCGCCGAGTTCGTGCTGGTCAACGCCAGCTGTTCCGCCGAGGCGGTCGCCCGTCTGCCGGCGCGCAGCGCCACCTTCCATCAGGGGCGTCTGGTGGCCGGCCAGGTGAGCAAAGCCTAAGGTCGGTCCGCTGTTGTCATCATGATGGCCGTTTTTGGCCTTCTGCCAGAGTAAGGCGCGGCGCAAGATGGTCGCTACACACACTGGCGGAGGGCCGAAAATGTCACAGAGCGCGTTATTGATCATCGATGTCCAGCAATCATTCCAGCATCGTCCATTCTGGCAGGAGGACGATCTGCCGGCGTTCCAACAGGCGCTGACGCGCCTGATCGCGGGCTGCCGGCAACGCGGCGCGGCGCTGGTCGATGTGCTGCACGTTTCGCCGCAGGGGCCGTTCTCGCTGGCTTCGGGCCACGTGCAGCGCCTGCCGTTCCTCACCCACCAGGCGGATATCACCGTGCATAAGCATGTGCACAATGCGCTGACCGAATCCGGCCTCGACGCCTGGCTGCGCGAGCGGGATATCAACCACCTGATCGTCTCCGGCATCCGTACCGAGCAGTGCTGCGAAACCACCACCCGGGTAGCGTCCGATCTCGGTTATCGGGTGACCTTCGTCACCGAGGCGACGCTGACCTTCCCGATGCGCCATCCCGACGGCGAAGTCTTTACCCCCGCGCAGCTGAAGCGGCATACTGAAACCGTACTGGTCGATCGTTTCGCCCGCATCGCCAGCGTGGATGAGGCGCTGGCGCAACTCGCACAGGAGTAACCATGTCGCAGGCCGTCTATTTTCTGCTGTTGCCCAACGTGCTGTCGCTGGACGTCAGCGGCCCGGCGGAAACCCTGCGCCTCGCGGGGCAGTTCAGCCTGCGTTATCTCAGCCCGTCGCCACAGATCATCTGCTCCATCGGCATGACGCTGAGCGGCCTGCAGCCGTTGCCCGAACGCTTGGAAGACGGCGCCATCCTGGTGCTGCCGGGCGTCGGCGATTCGCAGCGCTATTTCGCCGGGGAAGAGGCCGAGCAGGCGCGTCGCTGGCTGGCGACGCTGCGGCCCGATCTGCAGCGGCAGCGCATCACCCTGGTGTGCATCTGCTCCGGCGCGCTGCTGGCGGCGCAGGCCGGGCTGCTCGACGGCTATCAGTGCACCACCCACCACGACGTTATCGAGCGTATCCGCCGGCAGGCGCCGGCGGCGCAGGTGAAAGAGAACCGTATCTTCGTCGAAGATCGCGGCGTCTACACCAGCGCGGGCATCACCACCGGCATCGATTTGGCGCTGCACCTGGTGCACCGCCACTGCGGCTCCGGCCGGGCGCGCGACGTCGCCCGCGATATGGTGGTCTATTTCCGCCGCGCGGGGGACGATCCGCAGCTGTCGCCCTGGCTGCGCTACCGCAACCACCTGCACCCGGCGGTGCACCGCGCGCAGGACGTGATGGCCGCCGAGCCGGAGACCGACTGGTCGGTGCCGCAGGTGGCGGAAAAAGCGCACGTCAGCAGCCGCCACCTGGCGCGGCTGTTTCGCAGCCACGTCGGCATCAGCGTGCGGGAATACCATGAGCAGCTGCGGCTGGCGGTGGCGCAACAGCGTCTGCAGCAAGGATATGGGTTGGAGAAGGCCGCGTTGGCGGCCGGCTTTTCTTCCGGGCGGCAGCTGCGCCGCGCCCAGCAGCGCCAGCGCTCGCCGCTATGACACCAGCCGGCGGGTATCCAGCCGCTGCAGGCCGACAGACAGCAGCAGGCTGAGCCCCAGCGCCACGCCGAACACCCAGAAGATATCCAGCAGCGGGTGCCCGGTGAAATCCAGGTGCCGGCTGCGCATCACGTTGACGATAAGGGCATGAAAACCGTAGATCGCCAGCGAATGGCGAGAGAACGCGCTCAGCCAGCCGATCGGCTGCGGCAGACAGTGTTTCACCCACACCAGCAGCGCCACCGCCGCCATAAACACCAGCGGGCCGCTGTAGATATAGTAGGTATCGGCGAAGTTGCGGTTGATGAACAGCTGGTGCTTGGTGCCGCGCGCGATCAGCGCCACGCACAGCGCAAATCCCAGCGCCGCCAGCCAGCCCACGGCGCGCCCGCGCGCCTCCATCATGCCAATCGCCCGCCCGGCCAGCGCATACAGCAGGTAGTAGAAGGTATCGCCGTAGATATACAGGTTAACCGGCAGCAGGTGCACGTTGCCGAAGGTCAGCTTGTCGGTATTCGGGTTGGCGATCGCCGCCAACACCACCAGCGCGGCGGCCAGGTAACGGCGCGACACCGGCTTGACGCTGATCAGCGGCGACAGCAGGTAAATCACCGCAATGGCATAGAAAAACCACAGATGATAGAACACCGGCTTTTGCAGGATGGCGCGCAGCGACGGCCAGAAGCCGATCTTGGTAAAGGCCGCGATATAGATCAGCGCGATGGCACTGTAGAACAGAATGCAGCAGGCGATACGGGTGAAATGCCGCCGGCCGGCGCTCTTGTCGCCGAAGAACAGGTAGCCGGAAATCATGAAAAACAGCGGCACCGACACGCGTGACAGCGAGTTCAGCACGTTGGCGATATCCCAATTGTGCAGCCCTATCGCCGCGCCGTTGGTGACGTAATAGGTGGTGGCGTGGATCATCACCACCATCATGCACGCCATCGCCCGCAGGTTGTCTATCCAGCCGATTTTCTCGCTCAAACGCTCGCCCGATCTTGTGTCATATTGATATGTTAAGAAGAGGTTATCGGGCACGGCGTTCGGCGACAACCCAAAAGCGAAATATCAGAATGCACTTAAACAACACCTTATTATTGCGAAGGTGAACAATTGGCGGCAAAATAGCCGCCACAACTCGCTCAGTTTGCGCTTCCCGCCCTGGCAGTTCCTTTTTCTCTTTTACTATCAGTACAATAATATGAAAACGACATTACCACCTGCGGCACGTTTGGGCCGACAGGCGCTTTTATTCCCTCTTTGTCTGGTGCTGTTCGAGTTCGCCACCTATATCGGCAACGATATGATTCAGCCGGGCATGCTGGCCGTCGTGGCGGATTTCAACGCCGGCGAAGAGTGGGTACCCACCTCGATGACCGCCTATCTGGCCGGCGGCATCTTCCTGCAGTGGCTGCTCGGGCCGCTGTCGGATCGCCGCGGCCGCCGCCCGGTGATGCTGGCCGGGGTGGCGTTCTTTATCGTCGCCTGCCTGGCGATCCTGCTGGTCACCACCATCGAACAGTTCATCGCCATGCGTTTCCTGCAGGGCATAGGCCTGTGCTTTATCGGCGCCGTCGGCTACGCCACCATTCAGGAGTCGTTTGAAGAATCGGTGTGCATCAAGATCACCGCGCTGATGGCCAACGTGGCGCTGATCGCCCCGCTGCTCGGGCCGCTGGCCGGCGCGGCGCTGATCCACGTCGCGCCGTGGCAGAGCATGTTCGTGCTGTTCGCCGCGCTGGCGGCCATCGCCTTCTACGGCCTGTGGAAAGCGATGCCGGAAACCGCCACGCTGCAGGGCGAGGCGTTCTCCGCCGCCAACCTGTGGCGCGACTACCGCCAGGTGCTGGGCAACCGCCGCTTCCTGTGCGGCGCGCTGGCGATCGGTTTCGCCAGCCTGCCGCTGCTGGCCTGGATCGCCCAGTCGCCGGTGATCCTGATCAGCGGTGAGTCGCTGTCGACGCTGGACTACGGCCTGCTGCAAATCCCGGTGTTCGGCGCGCTGATCCTCGGCAACCTGACGCTGGCGCGCCTGACCGGCAAAAACAGCGTGGAGCGCCTGATCAAGCTGGGCGCAGGCCCGATGCTGCTGGGGTTGCTGATCGCCGCGCTGGCAACCCAGTTCTCCAGCCACGCCTACCTGTGGATGACCGCCGGCCTGAGCCTGTACGCCTTCGGCATTGGCCTCGCCAACGCCGGGCTGTATCGCCTGACGCTGTTCTCAAGCAACGTCAGCAAGGGCACGGTGTCAGCCACCATGGGCATGCTGAGCATGATGGTGTTCACCGTCGGCATCGAACTGGCCAAGGTCGCCTACGTCTGGGGCGGCAGCGGGCTGTTCAACCTGTTCAACCTCATCAGCGGCCTGTGCTGGCTGACGCTGGTGGCGCTGTTCCTCGGCAAACGCCGCAACGGCGACCCCACGCCGCAGCCGACCGGCGCGGCTTAAATGCCACGATAAAACGCCGGTCCGGTTTCCCGACCGGCGTTTTTTATGCGGCTTCAGCCGAACAGCCCCCACAGCGCATACCCCGCTCCCACTACCGCCACCCCCAACAGCAGCGATGCCGACAGGACAGAGATCGCCCGCCGCGCGTGCTGCAGCGCCATTCCCGACAGCAGGGTGATATAGGTCAGCAAGATGGCGAAGTCCGCCAGCACCCACAGCGCGGTCAGCAGCGTCAGGCTGGTGCCGATCGAGGGGGTGACGGCGATAAACTGCGGGAAAAAGGCGACGAAGAAGACAATGTCTTTGGGGTTGGCGATGCCCACCAGAAAACCGTTCAGGATCGCCGAGCGTTTTTGCGGTGGCGCAACGGGCTCCGCATCGGGGGGGCGCGCGGATAAATCCTCATACAGCGAGACGATCGCCATACGGCCGATAAACAGGCAACCCAGCAGGCCTACCCACTGCAGCATGCGCATATCCACGGCGAACAGCCCGGTGATAATCAGCGCGGCGATGCCGATCAGCAACAAGGAGGCCCCGTTGCTGCCCAGCGCGGTCAACAGCGCACGCCGGGCGCCAAAGCGCGCGGCGGTGTTGGCCACCATCGCCACCACCGGCCCCGGCGTGGCGATCAGCAACAAAATGGCGGCGAAATACGCCGCCAGTAACGACAGGTTCATCTTTATTTCACTCACATTCAGTCAGTTGGCATCGCGCCATTATCATGCCGCCGCCCCCGCCTTGAAAAAGGAGTAATCCTGTCGTTTACTGTGAATCAGACTCATTATTAGAGACGCCGCGATGGCCAGTTCCCTTCCGCCGCTTTACGCCCTGCGCGCCTTCGAAAGCGCCGCCCGCACCGGCTCGTTCACGCTGGCCGCCGAGGAGCTGCATCTCACCCCGAGCGCGGTCAGCAAGCACATCAAAACGCTGGAGCAGCACTTCGGCTGCCGGCTGTTCCAGCGCAACGGCCCGCGTATCGAGGTCACGCCGCAGGGGAAAATCTTCGCCGCCGAGCTGCAGCAAGGGTTTGGCCGCATCGAGCAAGCCTGCGAGCTGTTCAGAAGCCACCGCGATCTGCTGCGGCTGAAGGCGCCTTCCACCCTGACCATGCGCTGGCTGCTGGACTGCCTGAGCCGGTTCCGGCAAACGGCGCAGGCGTTCGACGTGCAGGCAGCCAGCGTCTGGATGGACATCGACAGCGTGGATTTTTTCAGCGAACCCTACGACTGCGCCATCCTGCTCGGCAACGGCCATTTCGGCGCCAATACCGCCGCCGCCAAGCTGTTCGACGAATGGCTAATCCCGATTTGCGCCCCCGCGCTGCTCGCCGACGGGCAGCGCGATCTCGCCACCTGCCCGCTGATCCACCCTTCGCCCGATCGGCGCGACTGGCGGCGCTGGCTGCAAAAAAGCGGCATCGCGGCCCCGATCGATCTTGCACGCGGCCAGGTATTTGATTCGCTGGAACAGGGCAACGCCGCAGCCATCGCCGGGCACGGCATCTCGATCGGGGATCTGGCGCTGAGCCTGCGAACCATTGAGGAGGGGTTATTGGCGCTGCCTTGTGACGCCGCCGTGCGCACCGGCGACGGTTACTATCTGGTTTGGCCGGCGGAGTCGGCGAAACGGCCGCTGATCGAACGCTTACAGGCGTTTCTCACCGCCCAAACGCCCGACGTCAGCCGGGCCGCCGTCAGGTTTATCTGCTAGGGAAATTCGGCCTATCGCTCTTCGCGGGTATGCCAAATACGCAGAACATAAATCGCTGCCGGCTGCACCTGGTAACGTATCTCATAGCGGCCGACCAGAATACGCCTCACTTCCTGCGGTAAAAACTCGTCCAACCTTTCACCCAAGCGAGGATTATCAAGCAACGCTTTAGGCGCGGCGACCAAAGCCTTCACCGAATTCGCTGCCGCAGTACGGTTAGCCAAAGCAAGAAACTCAAACAAACGCGCCAAATCCGATAGCGCCTTACTCGTCCATTTTAACTCCATCAGCGCGGTACCGGCAGCGGCTCGTCACTGTCCAGGCTGGCCGCCCAGGCTTCTACCGACTCATGATCGATAACGTTTTGCTGTTCGACATCGGCCAGCGCCGCCAGCGTTAATCGACGGCGCTCTTCCTCTTGCTCAAGCCAGGCGGCGAGGGCTTGCTTCACTATCCATCCCCGTGAGCGGTCAAGTTTGGCGGCCATTTCATCCACCTTTTCAGCCAAAGGCAGCGGCACATGAGCGGTGATGACTTTCGTATTCATCGTCTTGCTCCTCAATACAATCGACATCAATCAAAGTGATTAAAGCTGATTATACCGTCATCAGAGAACAAAAAACACGCAATCAGTTGCCGAACAACCCGCCGTCACGCAGCAGATGCTCGTTACCCTTGCGGCGGGTAAAACCGCTGCGATCGAAGAACTCCAGCACCTGGATCGCCAGCTTGCGCCCGACGCCGAGCCGATCGCGGAAGTCGGCGGCGTTGGCGCCGCCCCGCTCCGCATCCAGCTCGCGGATCAGCGCCGCGAACTGATCGATGCGTCGGCTGAGGTAATAGCGATCCACCACCACCGCCGTCACATGGCCCAGCTGAGCTGCCTTACGCAGCAGCGCCCGTACCCGGCTCTCTTCCTCGCCCAACTCGCTCGCCAGATCGCGCACCCACCACGGCTCGTCGCCGAACAGCGGTTCGATGCGCGCCCACAGCGGCGCCTCTTCGGCGCTGAATGCCAGACCGTGTTCCGGCAAATGCAGCCAGCCGCGCGTGTTGCGCAGCGCACCGGCCTT
Source organism: Serratia sp. 2880STDY5682894 (assembly GCF_001537385.1). NCBI lineage: Bacteria > Pseudomonadati > Pseudomonadota > Gammaproteobacteria > Enterobacterales > Yersiniaceae > Serratia > Serratia sp. 2880STDY5682894. The sequence goes on from NZ_FCJA01000008.1 coordinate 187,968, forward strand.
CAGCAGCCGATCGATCATCATAAACACCAACGCTTCCGGCTGCTGAGGCAGGGCCATACGCCGCAGGCGGGCGCGCCCTAACCCCAGCTGGTCGGCGTGCTGTTGGTGGTACTCCGCCAGCACCTGCAGCAGCCGGCTCTCCGCCTGTTGCACCTGATCCTGCGCGAGCACCCGGTCACCGACGATCAGCAGATCGCGATCCGCCAGCAGTGCCGCCAGGCCGTCGTCGGTCAACTGACGCGCCCAGGCGAACGCCGCCAGCGACAGCGCGCCCTGCGGCAGCTCAAGCGCCAGCACCTGCGCATCGTCTTGCGCCTGCGCCAGAGCCTGCAGCCATGCCAGGTAGTCCGGCTGGCGCTTGCCGCGCTTGGGGGCGCTCAGCCTGAGCACCCGAGCCGCGCCCAGCGTTTGCCGTGCGCCGATATCGCGCAGCACCAGCCGATCGTTCTCCGCCAGCCACAGCGGGCGATCGAGGATCAGTTCCGCCAGCCCGTCGTTCAGCAGCGAAATGCGCCCGGTGATGTGGCTGGCGGCATGGTGCAGATGCAGCGGCTGCCAATGGCGGATCGGCCGATCCGCTTCCAGCGCCACCAGAATGCGTTCCGCCGCCTCCGGCGGACGCTGCGCCAGCAACCAGTCGCCGCGCGCGATCCGGTCTCTATCGACATCGCCGCTGATGTTCAACGCGATGCGTTGCCCGGCCTGCGCCTGCTCCACGGTCTGATTTTGGGCGTGCAGGCCACGCACCCGCACCGGCGCGTCGGCGCCGGTCAGCCACAGCGTATCCCCCACCTGCACCCGGCCGCCGAGCGCGGTGCCGGTCACCACCAGCCCCGCCCCTTTGACGCTGAACGCACGGTCTATCGCCAGGCGAAAACGGCGCGTCAACGCGTGCTCGCCGGAGGGCAGCGCCAGCAAATGCGCGCGCAGCGCCTCGATGCCTTCCCCCGCCGCCGCGGTAACAAACAGCGGCGCATCGGGCCAGCCCTGGCGCGCCAGTTCGTCGCGCACCTGGCGGCGTACCTCGTCGACACGCGCCGCGTCCACCCGGTCGGCCTTGGTCAACGCCACCGTCAGCGCCGGGCGCCCGCTCAGGCGCAGGATCGCCAGATGCTCGCAGGTTTGCGCCATCACGCCGTCGTCGCAGGCCACCACCAGCAATGCATGGTCGATACCGCCGACGCCCGCCAGCATATTGGCGAGGAATTTCTCGTGGCCGGGCACGTCGATAAAGCCCAGTACCCGGCCGTCCGGCTGCGGCCAGTAGGCGTAACCCAGATCGATAGTCATGCCGCGGCGCTTTTCTTCCGGCAGGCGATCCGCGTTGATCCCCGAGATCGCCTGCAGCAGGGTGGTTTTGCCATGATCGACATGGCCGGCGGTGGCGATGATCATGAGGCGCTCAGCGCTTCGATCAGCGCCCCTTCCTGTTCCAGACAGCGCAGATCCAGCCACAGCCGGCCGTCGCCGAGGCGGCCGATCACCGGCTGCGGCAGGCGGCGCCAGCGTTCAGCCAACGCCTCCAGCGTGGCGCCGCGGCCGTCGCGCGGCGTGAAGGTCAGCGCATAGCTGGGCAGGCGATCCACCGGCAGTGAACCGCTGCCAATCTGCGACCAGCACGGTTCGGCGCGCAGCTCGAAATCGGCGGTAAACCGTGGCGTCAGCGCCGCCAGCAGCCGCTCGGCCGCCTGTTGCATCTCCAGCTGCGGGCGGGTCAGCAGCCGCAGCGTCGGCAGCTGCTCAGCCAGTTTTTCCGGCTGCAGATAGAGCCGCAGCGTGGCCTCCAGGGCCGCCAGCGTCAGCTTGCCGACGCGCAGCGCGCGTTTGAGCGGATGCTGCTGCAGGCGAGCGATCAGCGCCTTTTTGCCGACGATGATGCCGGCCTGCGGGCCGCCCAGCAGCTTATCGCCGGAGAACGTCACCAGATCGACGCCGGCGGCCAGCAGCCGCTGCGGCATCGGTTCGGCGGGCAGGCCGTACTGCGCCATGTCGATCAGCGAGCCGCTGCCCAGATCGGTGGTGGTCGGCACGCCCTGTTCGGCCCCGAGCTGCGCCAGTTCGGCCTCGTCGACCGCCGCGGTAAAGCCCTGAATGCTGTAGTTGCTGGTGTGCACCTTCATCAACAGGCCGGTCTGCTCGTTGATGGCCTGGCGGTAATCTTTCAGATGGGTGCGGTTGGTGGTGCCGACCTCCACCAGTTGGCAGCCCGCCTGGCGCATCACGTCGGGTATGCGGAACGCGCCGCCGATCTCCACCAGCTCGCCGCGCGACACCACCACCTCTTTGCCGGGAGCGATCGCCGCCAGCATCAGCAGCACCGCCGCCGCGTTGTTATTGACGATGCAGGCGTCCTCCGCGCCGGTCAGCCGGCACAGCAGATCCGCCACCGCCCGATCGCGATGGCCGCGCCCGGCGCCGTCCAGATCGTACTCCAGCGTCACCGCCTCCCCCATCACCGCGCTTACCGCGTCCTTCACCGGCTGCGCCAGCAGGGCGCGCCCGAGGTTGGTGTGCAGCACGGTGCCGCTGAGGTTGAACACCGGCAGCAAAGCCGGGCGTTGCTGCCGGGCCAGCTCCGCCCGCAGCGCCTGCGGCCAGTCGTCGCACCAAGCGGGTAAACGTTGCTGTTGCCTGATCGCGGCGCGCGCCTCGGCCTGCAGCCGGCGCAGCAGTTCGCCGATCAGCGTCTGGCCATGCTGCGCCACCAGCGGTTCAATCGCGGGTTCTCGCAGCAGGCGGTCAATGGCGGGCAGTTGGCTGTAAAGAAGGTGGGATTCAGTGCTCATGGTCGCTCGGTTTTCAGTTTAGACGTATCGGCATAGCAAAACCCCGCCGCGGCGGGGGAGAAAAAAGCTCAGGGAGGCGAGGTGCGGGCGAAGCTTTCGCGGGCGAACAGGCGTTCGGCCAGCTTGACCAGCGCCGGGCGCTCGACGCACCAGTTGGGCAGGATGCGGCGGAAATTGAGGTAGCCCAGCGCGCAGCCGGTGGCGATATCCGCCAGCGTCAGCCGCTCGGCATTGAGCCACGTTTTTTCCCGCGCCAGCGCCTCCAGCGCATCCAACCCCTGCGTCAGTTTGTCACGCTGGCGCAGCATCCAGTTTTCGTCCTGTTTTTCCGGCGCGCGCCGGCTTTCGCGAAACAGGGTCGCCGCCGCTTCGGTCACGCCGTCCGCCAGCGCCGCCACCTGGCGGACGCGCAACGCGGCGGTGCGATCGGCCGGCAAGAACGCCGGTTCCACCGCCAGCAGCTCAAGGTATTCGGCCACCACCGGCGAGTCGTAAAACACCTCGCCGTCATCGGCGATCAGCACCGGCACCTTGGCGAGCGGGTTCAGCTCCTTCACCCGGCTGCCGGGCTCATACGGCGGATCGTTGACGAATTCGAACGCGATCCCCTTCTCCAGCAGCATCACGGAAATCTTGCGCACAAAGGGACTGGTGTAACTGCCGATAAGCTTCATCCGTTCTCCTCCGCTTCGTCCTGGCCGCGGCGCGGCGCCCTTACTTCACCGCCAGGGTATCGATAATCCTCTGCACCAGCGCCTGGTGCACTTCCGGCGTTTTGGCCGGCGACAGCATTTGCAGCGTCACCACCCGCTTGTTGAACACCGTCAGCACCAGCGTGGACACCACCTTCTGCCCGTTGACGGTCTGCTCGGTATCCACCCGGCGAAACTTCTGTTTGCCGACGGTGAAGTTCTCTTCTTTGGTGGTCTGGATATTCTGATAGCGCTCGGCCAGCACCGTGATGGCGCTCTGCGCCAGCTCTTTCAGCATTTTGTCGCTGGTGTTGAGCTTCATGTCGTCCGGCGGGATCACCTCGGACGAAACCGCGCTCTGGCGCGACTTGCCGTCGAGGAAGCGCTGAATGGTGGAGGTGCTGTCGTTGATGATGCCGCTGTTCAGCGTCTGATCGCTAAAGCCCGGCGGCAGCTCGAAGGTGATTTTGCCCTTCTGCAGCGACACGCTCAGCCCCGGCGGCGCGGGCGGGGTTTCTGCCGGCGCAGGCGGCGGCGGTGGCGCGGGCTGCGTCACGGTCGGCTTGGTGTCCGGTGGCGGTACCGCCGGTTTGGTGTCGTCTTTGTTGTCGCAGGCCGCCAGTCCCATCGCCAGCACGGCGACCGCGGTCAATTTTGCCAGGGTGTTTAACATCGTGGTTCCTTTCGCTTGGCGCGTTATGGCCTAAACGTAGCAACTCGCCCGGGCGAATGCCAGAAGCCCGTTCTGAAATTGCTGGTCCGGCCCCGCGCGAACGGGGCCGGGCGGTTACTCCGCCGGGAACAGGAACGGATTGATGCTGCTGCGGCCGAAGCCTTCTTCTTCCATGCGGGCGTCCAGCACCAGCGAAGCCAGATCGTCGGCCACCGCTTCGACCTGCGGGTCTTTTTCCTGATAGAGGATCTTCAGGTAAGTGCCGCAGTCGCCGCAGCTCTCCGCCTTCACCGCCGCCTGCTCGCTGTCCAGCGACCAGTAGTTGAGATCGCGGGTCTGCTCGCAGTTGCTGCACTTCACCCGCACCACGTGCCATTCGCTTTCGCACAGGTTGCAGTGCAGGTAGCGCAGGCCGTTGACGGTGCCGATGTGCACCATGCTGGAAACCGGGATGCTGCCGCACACCGGGCAGAACTGGCGCTGCTCGCCGTATTCGGCGCGCGCCTTGCCGGGGATCAGGCTGGCCATCTGCGCCCAATAGAGCGACAGCGCGGCCCAGAGGAACGGCGCCTTCTCGCTGCCCACCTTGCCGAACTCGCGGTTGAGCAAGGCGTCGGCCATCAGCTCCAACTCGTGCGCCGAGGCTTTCTCCAGGTTGTCCAGCACCGCCAGGATATGCTCCGGCGCCTGCGGGCGCAGCTCGGCGATCAGCGACGTCAGCAGCTTGCGCCAGTGCTCGCTGCGCGGGAACACGCTCAGATCGAGCGGCGGTTTGCCGCTGGCGGCGCCCTGCGCCAGCGCTTCGCTCAGATCGAGCTCCAGCGGGTTATCGTGCAGCGCATGCTGCTGCGCCTGCGCCAGCTCGGCGGCAAAGTTCAGGTAGTCGCCCAGCGGATTGTCGACCGCCAGCTGACGCAGACGATCGGCGCGGCGGCTGTACAGGCTTTTCAGGTTGGCGAAAAGTAACGGCGGGATGTTCTCCGCCGTTGTGGACTTCTCACGCTGTGCCCCTAACTGCTCTTTAGGAACGATGCGGATACTCATCAGGGTTTATCTTCCTGTCGTTTCTCGCGGACCTCACGGTACCAGCGCGGATGATGTTTCTTGGCCCAGGCCGCCGGCACCCAGCCTTCCACCATCGCGGTAATGGTGCCTTTTACCCACAATGCGGCGTAAATGTGCACCATAATCACGATAATCAGGCCGACCGCGGCCAGCGAATGCACCAGCAGCGCGATGCGGATCAGCGGGATGGAGAACGACGGCGCAAAATACGGCCGCCAGATCACCACGCCGCTGGCCAGCAACAGCACCAGGCTGATAATCGCCGCCCAGAACACGCACTTCTGGCCGAAATTATAGCGCCCGGTGTCACCCACTTCCTCGTTCATGGCGATTTTGTGGATGTTCTTGGCCCAGACGATATCTTCCCGGTTGATCAGGTTATGCTTCCAGTAGCGCAGGAACATCAGCAGGAACGCGGCAAACATGATCACCCCGACAAACGGGTGCAGAATGCGCGCCAGCTGCGGCGTCCCGAAGATGTTCATCAGCCAGTTGAAGGAGGGGAAGAAGAACCCCAGCCCGCTGATGGCGGCGAACACGAAGCAGAACGCCACGATCCAGTGGTTGATGCGCTCCGGTGCGCTGTAACGCTGAATGGGCTTTTCCTTTCTCATTTGCGCGTCTCCTCGTCGTGCGACTCGTCGTGCTCGTCCTCATCGTCGACGCGGTTAGGCCCGACGCCGACATAGTGGAACACGCTGGCCGCGAAGGTGGCGGCAAAGCCGATGGCCGCCAGGGGTTTCCACACGCCCTTCCAGAAGGTCACCGCCGGGCTGATGCTCGGGTTGTCCGGCAAACCGTGGTACAGCTGCGGTTTGTCGGCGTGGTGCAGCACGTACATCACGTGCGTGCCGCCCACCCCCGCCGGATCGTACAGACCGGCGTTCTGGTAGCCGCGGGTGTTCAGCTCGCTGACGCGATCTGCCGCCACCTGCTTCATCGCTTCCTTGGTGCCGAAGTGAATGGCGCCGGTCGGGCAGGTTTTCACGCAGGCCGGTTCCTGGCCGACGTCCACGCGGTCGACGCACAGGGTACACTTGTACACCCGGTTGTCGTCCTTGTTCATGCGCGGTACGTCGAACGGGCAGCCGGCGATGCAGTAGCCGCAGCCGATGCAGTGCTCGGACTGGAAGTCGACGATGCCGTTGGCGTACTGAATGATCGCGCCTTCCGACGGGCAGGCCTTCAGGCAGCCCGGATCGGCGCAGTGCATGCAGCCATCCTTGCGGATCAGCCATTCCAGCTTGCCGTTTTCCTCCACCTCGGAGAAGCGCATCACCGTCCACGACTTGGCGGTCAGATCGGCGGGGTTATCGTACACCCCGACGTTGTGCCCCACCTCGTCGCGGATGTCGTTCCATTCGGAACAGGCCACCTGACAGGCCTTGCAGCCGATACAGGTGGTGACATCGATCAGTTTGGCCACTTCTTCCTGGTGGTCACGGGCGCGCGGCGCCGGCGTGAAGCCATTGGTGGCGGATTTACGAATGATGTCTTGAGATTGCATGGCCATAATTCGTCTCCGTTACACCTTTTCCACGTTGACCAGGAACGCCTTGAACTCCGGCGTTTGCGTATTGGCGTCGCCGACGAACGGCGTCAGCGTGTTGGCGATAAAGCCTTTCTTCGCCACCCCTTCGTAACCCCAGTGGATCGGGATGCCGATGGTGTCGACTTCCTGGCCGTGCACCTGCAGCGTGCGAATGCGCTTGGTCACCACCGCCTTGGCCTTGATATAGCCACGGTTGGAGCTGACTTTCACGGTATCGCCCTGCTTGATGCCTTTCTTCTCCGCCAGCTTCTCGCCGATCTCCACGAACTGCTCCGGCTGCGCGATGGCATTCAGCCGCGCGTGCTTGGTCCAGTAGTGGAAGTGCTCGGTCAGACGATAGGTGGTGCCGACGTAAGGGAACTTGTCGGATTTACCCATCGCCGCCAGATCGTCCTTGAACACGCGCGCCGCCGGGTTGGACACCACGTTCGGGTGCAGCGGGTTGGTGCCGAGCGGCGTTTCGAACGGCTCGTAGTGCTCAGGGAACGGCCCTTCCGCCATCTTGTCGGTGGCGAACAGGCGGCCCATGCCCTCCGGCTGCATGATGAACGGCCCGACATCGCTGCCCGGTGCGGCGGTGCTGTAGTCCGGGATATCGGCCCCGACCCACTTGGCGCCGTCCCACTCCAGCAGCTGGCGTTTCGGATCCCAAGGTTTCCCCTGTGGGTCCGCCGAGGCGCGGTTGTACAGGATGCGACGGTTGAGCGGCCATGCCCAGGCCCAGCCCAGCGTATTGCCGAGGCCGGACGGATCGGCGTTGTCGCGCCGCGCCATCTGGTTGCCGGCCGGCGTCCAGCTGCCCGCGAAGATCCAGCAGCCGCTGGCGGTGGTGCCGTCGTCGCGCAGCTGCGCGAACGAACTGAGCAGCTCGCCTTTTTTCACCAGCACTTTGCCGTCGGCATCCAGCAGATCCGCCAGCGCCTTGCCGTTGTTCTCCTGCGCCACCTCTTCCGGCGCCGGGTTGTCCGGCGTCAGGTAGTCCCAGCGCATGTTCAGCACCTGCTCCGGCACCGCACCGCCGTCGCGCGCATACATCTCGCGCAGGCGGCTGAAGATGCCTGCCAGGATCTCGCCGTCGTTCAGCGCTTCGCCCGGGGCATCTGCGCCTTTCCAGTGCCACTGCAGCCAGCGGCCGGAGTTGACGATCGAGCCGTTTTCTTCGGCGAAGCAGGTAGACGGCAGGCGGAACACTTCGGTCTGGATCTGCGAAGGATCCACCTCGTTGAACTCGCCGTGGTTCTGCCAGAAGTTGGAGGTCTCGGTGTTCAACGGATCGATGGTCACCAGGAACTTCAGCTTGGACAGCGAAGCCACTACCTTGTTTTTGTTCGGGAACGACGCCACCGGGTTAAAGCCCTGGCAGAAGTAGCCGTTGACCTTGCCCTGCGCCATCATTTCGAAGTACTGCAGCACGTCGTAGCCTTTGTCCCACTTCGGCAACCAGTCAAAGCCCCAGCTGTTGTCCTTCTGCGCCTTGTCGCCGTAGAAGGTCTTCATCATGCTGACGAAGAATTTCGGGTAGTTGCCCCAGTAGTTCACCTGGCCCGGCAGCAGCGCCTTCGGCGTGTTGGCCTTCAGGTAGGTCTCGAGATCGGTCTGTTTCTCCGACGGCAGCGTCATGTAACCCGGCAGGCTCTGCGACAGCAGGCCGAGATCGGTCAGCCCCTGGATGTTGGAGTGGCCGCGCAGCGCGTTGACGCCGCCGCCCGCCATGCCCATGTTGCCGAGCAGCAGCTGGATCATCGCCATGGTACGGATGTTCTGCGCGCCGACCGAGTGCTGAGTCCAGCCCAGGGCATACAGGAACGAAGCGGTTTTATCCGCGACGCAGGTTTCGGCGATGTATTCGCACACCTTGAGGAAATCGTCCTTCGGCGTGCCGCAGATGTTGGTCACCACGTCAGGCGTGTAGCGGCTCACGTGCTGTTTCAGCATGTTCCACACGCAGCGCGGATCCTGCAGCGTGACGTCGCGCTTGGCGAAGCCGTTCTCGTCGAACTGGTAGTTCCAGGTGGTTTTGTCGTACTTGCGGTTTTCCGCGTCGTAGCCGCTGAACAAGCCGTCTTCGAAGGCAAAGTCTTCCCGCACCAGCAGGCTGGCGTTGGTGTAGGCCTCGACGTATTCGCGGTTGAACTTGTTGTTGGTCATCAGATACAGCAACACGCCCGACAGGAAAGCGATGTCGGTCCCGGAGCGGATCGGCGTGTAAAAGTCCGCCACCGATGCGGTTCGGGTAAAGCGCGGATCGATCACGATCAGCTTGGCATTGTTGTGTATTTTGGCTTCCATCGCCCAGCGGAACCCCACCGGATGCGCTTCCGCCGCATTACCGCCCATGACGATAATCAAATTCGCGTTCTTGATATCAACCCAGTGGTTGGTCATCGCACCGCGACCAAATGTTGGAGCAAGACTTGCTACCGTTGGTCCGTGTCAGACACGCGCCTGGTTGTCTACGGCAAGCATGCCGAGAGCGCGACTAAATTTTTGCGACAGAAAACCGGTTTCGTTGCTGGCGGCCGAGGCGCACAGCATGCCGGTGGTCAGCCAACGGTTGACGGTAACGCCCTGGTCGTTGGTTTTGATGAAGTTGGCGTCACGGTCTTCTTTCACCAGCTTGGCGATGCGGGTAAAGGCGTCGTCCCAGCTGATGCGTTGCCATTTGTCCGACCCTGGAGCCCGATATTCCGGGTACTTGAGGCGGCTTTCGCTGTGGATGAAGTCAACCAGGCCGGCGCCTTTCGGGCAAAGCGCGCCGCGGTTTACCGGATGATCCGGATCCCCTTCGATATGGAAAATGCTTTCTTTGGCGTTCTTGGCGCCATCACCAAGGCTGTACATCAACAGCCCACAGCCGACGGAACAATACGTACAGGTATTACGGGTCTCGCGGGCGCGCAGCAGTTTGTACTGCCGGGTTTCCGCCAACGCCACTTCGGGGGCAAAGCCCAGCGCGGCCACCGTCGTTCCTGCCATACCGCCAGCGCAGATCTTAAAGAACTGCCTTCTGCTGACCTGCATGGGGGTCTCCTTTCACTCTCGATTGTCACATTGTTCAAATGCGCCTGCCCCGCTAGCGCGGCAAACGCGAATGTCACTGTTGTTATGCTTGCTACGAACGCCGGCCATATTACCACAGCGTGCTTGTGGTTGTTACACACTCGTGCTCATTCAGTGAACGCATTGGCACATTTCGATACATTTCGGCGTGGGTGCTCCCTACAGTATAGAGAGTAACCCACGCGCCGGATCGACGGCTTGAGGCGGCCATCCGCCGCCCTCTTCTATCAGTATGTTAGCGCAGCGATTTGTTCATTAACCACACAGTTCACAGGGCATTGATAATCATTTTCAATATCATTTAATTAACTATAATGATCCGACTGCTTACGCGGTGCTCGCCCTTTGCGCCGCCCATACACCACTGGAGATGATGATTATGAGTTATTCACTGCCATCCCTGCCGTACGCTTACGACGCACTGGAACCGCATTTCGACAAGCAGACGATGGAAATCCATCACACCAAACACCACCAGACCTACGTCAACAACGCCAACACCGTGCTGGAAGCCTACCCAGAGCTGGCCAAATACAGCGTTGAAGAGCTGATCCAGGATCTGGATAAAGTGCCTGCCGACAAACGCACCTTCATGCGCAATAACGCCGGCGGCCACGCCAACCACAGCTTCTTCTGGAAAAACCTGAAAACCGGCACCACGCTGGGCGGCGATCTGAAAGCGGCCATCGAGCGCGATTTCGGCAGCGTTGAGAAATTCCAGGAAGAGTTCGAGAAAGCCGCAGCCACCCGCTTCGGTTCCGGTTGGGCCTGGCTGGTGCTGAAAGACGGCAAACTGGCCGTGGTGTCTACCGCTAACCAGGACAGCCCACTGATGGGCGAAGCCGTCGCCGGCGCTTCCGGTTTCCCAATCATCGGTCTGGACGTGTGGGAACACGCTTACTACCTGAAATATCAGAACAAACGCCCTGACTACATCAAGGCGTTCTGGAACGTGGTCAACTGGGATGAAGCCGCCGCACGCTTCGCCGCGAAGAAGTAATTCGCCCCCGTTGATGAAGATGCCCGCCACCGGCGGGTATTTTTTTGCCTGAAATCCGCTAAAGTTTGACCACTTCTTGCCGATGGTTTGTTCAATTGACGTTCGCCCGGAGAAGGAAAAACGCTATGGCGGCATTGCAAGCATTGGCAGGAAAGTTCACTCATCTCACCGTAGGTAAAAAGCTCGGTCTCGGCTTCGCGCTGTTGCTGCTGTTGGCGGTCGTCATCGCCGGCACCGGGGCGCAATATCTGCACATCATCGAATCCCGCGCCGATCGCATCGACTTCAGCAACCGGCTGAACGAGGAGATCAACCAGGCCAAATACAATCGCGCCATGTACGGCCAGACCTACCGGCCGGAGTACATTCAGAACAACCGCGCCAATATTGAGAACGCCGTCAAACTGATAGACCAGGGGCAGGCGCTGGACTGGGACGCCCAAAGCCGCAAGGATCTGCAGCGTCTGGTGACGCTGATCGGGGAATATCAACAGCAGCAAAAAGTCTTTGAGCAGGCGGTCACAGCGAAAGACGCGGTGCGCCAGAGCTGGAACATGTCGGAAGTGCAGGCCAGCCTGAGCCAGGTGGAACGCCAGCTGACCAACGGCGATCTGCAGCTGGCCTTCATCCAGCTGAACCAGAAGCTGACCCAGGTGCGCTACGGCGCGCGCGGCCTGCTGCTGAGCCTGAACAAGGAAACCGAAGCCCCGCTGATGGCGGCCATCGACGACGCGCGCGACGCGGCCAACGCCCTGAGCCGCAGGGTGAGCGACGCGCAGCGCCCGCAGCTGCAGCCGCTGCTAGCCGCCCTGGACGATTACAAAAACCGCATCGCGGCTTACCTGCCGGCCTATGAGCACGAGCAGCAGATCAGCCGGCAGCTCGGCGAACGCGCGCAAGCGATCGGCATGCTGGTCAACGCCTTTATGCAGGACGAGCTGGTGCAGACGCGCAACAACATCAATCTGGCGCAGCTGCAAATGGGCATCACCACCCTGATCGCCATCATCGCCGGGGTGCTTATCGCCTGGCGCATCACGCTGCAGATCACCCGTCCGCTGCACAGTACGCTGGCGATGGCGGAACGCATCGCCGGCGGTGACCTGCGCCAGGCGCAGACCAGCACCCGCCGCGACGAGCTGGGGCAGTTGCTGAACGCGGTGGCGGCCATGAGCCAAAACCTGCGCACCATGATTGAGAAGATCCAGATGGGGGTCAGCCAGGTTTCTACCGCCTCTGCGGAAATCGCCGCCGGCAACACCGATCTCTCTTCCCGCACCGAGCAGCAGGCGGCGGCGGTCGAGGAAACCGCCGCCAGCATGGAACAGCTGACCGCCACGGTGAAACAGAACGCCGACAACGCCCATCACGCCAATCAGCTGGCCACCGATGCCTCGCAGACCGCGCAGCAGGGCGGCAAGCTGGTGGAAAACGTGGTCAGCACCATGCGCGATATCTCCAGCAGTTCGCAGCGTATCGCCGAAATTACCACCCTGATCAACGGCATTGCCTTCCAGACCAACATCCTGGCGCTCAACGCCGCGGTAGAAGCGGCGCGCGCCGGCGAACAGGGCCGGGGCTTCTCGGTGGTTGCCAGCGAAGTGCGCAGCCTGGCGAGCCGCAGCGCCCAGGCGGCCAAGGAGATCGAAGGGCTGATCGCCGAATCGGTCAGCCGGGTGAAAACCGGCACCGAACTGGTGGAAAGCACCGGCAACACCATGGAACAGATCGTCCGCTCGGTCACCCACGTGCGCGACATCATGGCCGAGATCGCCGCCGCCTCCGATGAGCAGACGCGCGGCATCGCCCAGATTGGCCAGGCGATCGTCGAGATGGACCACACCACCCAGCAGAACGCCGCGCTGGTGGAAGAGTCCGCCGCCGCCGCCGATTCGCTGGAAGAACAGGCCGACATGCTGCTGCAGAGCGTCTCGGTGTTCCGTTTGGCGGAGCAGACCGAACCCGCCGCCGTGAAAGCCGCCGCGCCGAAAGCGCCGGCGGTAAAACCCGCGGCCGCCAACGCCGCAGCGGAAGAGAACTGGACCACCTTCTGATGCCCCGCCGCCCGCCCGAGGATTTTCGGGCGGGTTGTTATGTCCCCCCGGCACAACTCAGGCTATGCTGAGCCCTCGACGCGAGACACGGAGGCGCACATGCATCACCCAGACGTTTACATCGGCAATATTCAACCCTACGAAGGCGGGCGCCCCAGCGCCATCGCCAAACGCCAGGTGGATGGCGCCATCCGGCTCACGCCGCTCGGCCTGGAAGGCGACGAACAGGCGGAAAAAAGCTACCACGGCGGGCCGGATCGCGCGCTGTGCCACTACCCGCGCGAGCATTACGTCCACTGGCGCGAGCAGTTTCCGGCGCAGGCAGAGCAGTTTTGCGCCCCGGCCTTCGGCGAGAATATCTCCACCGAAGGGCTGACCGAACACAATGTGTTTATGGGCGACATCTTCCGCTGGGGCGAAGCGCTGATCCAGGTCACCCAGCCGCGCTCACCGTGCTTCAAGCTCAATTATCACTTCGCCATCGAGGACATTTCGGTGCTGATGCAGCAAAGCGGCCGCTGCGGCTGGCTGTATCGGGTGGTGTCGCCGGGCGCGGTCAGCGGCGATCGTCCGCTGGAGCTGGCGGCGCGCAACAGCGACGTGTCGGTCGCCGAAGCCATCGCCATCGCCTGGCACATGCCGTTCGACGCGGAACAGTATCGCCGCCTGTTGGCGGTGGCCGGCCTCTCCGCCAGCTGGAGCAAGACCATGCTCACGCGGCTTGCCGAAGGGCGCCTCGAGGACTTCAACCGCCGCCTGCTCGGCCGTTGAAATCGCGGGCGGAAAAGATGAAAAACGTGCGCCGAATGCCGCGTTAACCCTATTCTTCCGCCTATACTGTAGCCGCACGTTTTTTCAGCCAGGAGCCAGGTAATGACCACCCCGATCCATTCGATTCATCACGCCGCCGCCGAAGGCTATCAGGCCAACGCCGATCGCTATGTGAAAGGCCGGCCGGATTACCCGCCGGAAATCGCCGTCTGGCTGCGTGAAACTATCGGCCTGCACGCCGGCATGACGGTCATCGATCTCGGCGCCGGTACCGGCAAGTTTACCCCGCGCCTGCTGGAAACCGGCGCGCAGGTGATCGCCGTCGAACCGGTGCCGCAAATGCTGGAAAAACTGTCGGCGGCGCTGCCGCAGGTGAAAACGCTGGCGGGCACCGCCGAGGCGATCCCGTTGCCGGACGAGTCCGTCGATGCGGTGGTCTGCGCCCAATCCTTCCACTGGTTCGCCACGCCGCAGGCGCTGGCGGAAATCCAGCGCATCCTCAAGCCCGGCGGCAAACTCGGTCTGGTGTGGAACATGCGCGATGCGCGCGTCGGTTGGGTGCGTAAATTGAATCAGATCGTCGATAGCCACGAAGGCGATGCGCCGCGTTTCTATACCGGCGAATGGCGCAAATTCTTCCCGTTCAAAGGCTTTGAACCGCTGCAGGAGCAGGTGTTTATGCTGGGTCACCGCGGCGCGGTGGAGGACGTGATCTACAACCGGGTGCGTTCAACCAGCTTTATCGCCGCGCTGCCGCAGCCGCAACAGGAGCAGGTTATCGAGCAGTTGCGCCAGCTGGTGGCGGAAGAAGAGGAACTGCGGGGCCAGGACACGGTCACCGTGCCCTATCAGACCAAGGCGTATTTCACCACCAAGGTCTGATGCCCGGGGGTTCAGAACGCTTTCTTGGCGTAACCGGTGACCGCTTTCAGGCCCATCTCGCGGCCCAGCGCGGTCATCGGGTGCACCACGATCAGCCCGCGCGCGCTCTTCTTCAGCGCACCCATATCGGCCTGCTCTTTCTTGGTGATCTCGCGGCTGAACGGCAGCTTGCTCAGCTTCTGCGCTTCGGCGCTCAGCTTCTCGCCGCGCACGTTTTTCAGGCGTTCGATCTCCGTCGCCAGTTTCTCTTTCTCTTTGGTGTGCTGCGCGATCAACTCAGGGTTGCCCTGTTGGATCACGGTGGCGTCTTTGTGGTTCAAGGCGTCCAGCAGGTCGCTCAGGCGCTTGATCTCTGCCTTTTCTTTCTCTTTCATGGTCTCTGGCCCGTTGTGCCCAAAATGGCACGCTAATCAATGATACCGGCATTGTAGCAAAAGGCGCGCGCCGTTACCCGTCCTGCGCAATGCCGGGCGGCAGGCCGCTCATCTCGCAGGCCCTGGCGCCGAGCCGGGCCAACGCCTGGGTGTAGCGCGCGTTGAACGGGTAGCAGCAGGAGAGCCGCAGCGCGTTGCGGTAGCGCCCGCTCGGGGAATACAGGGTGCCCGGCGTCAAACAAATCTGCTCCTCCAACAGCTGATGGAACAGTGCCACGCTGTCCACGCCGGGGGGAAATTCGACCCAAAACACGAATCCGCCCGCCGGCTGCGTGGCCAGCGTGCCGCGCGGGAAATGCCGGGCGATCAGCGCCCGCGCCTCGTCCACCTGCGCCGCATAACGCTTGCGCAGGTTGCGCAAATGGTGATCGTAGCCGCCGCTCTCCAGGAAGGTCGCCAGCGTTTCCGACAGCAGCTGCGACTCGGACATCGATGACACCGCCTTCAGCTTGCGCAACGCCTCGTGGAAACGGCCGCCGCAGATCCAGCCGACGCGAAAGTCCGGCGCCAGCGTTTTGGTAAAGCTGGAGCAAAACAGCACCCAGCCGTCGCGATCGAACGCCTTCACCGCCGGCGACAACGCGCCGCCGAACTGGATCTCGGCATACAGCCCGTCTTCAATCAACGGCACCTGATGATCGTTCATCAGCCGCGCCAGCCGCTTTTTCGCCGCCAGCGGCATAGTGCAGCCCAGCGGGTTTTGCACCGTCGGCATGGCGATCACCGCGTTCAGCCGTTTCTCGTTCAATAGCAGTTCCAGCGCGTCCAGCGACAGCCCCAGCTGCGGATCGGTGGGGATTTCCAGCGCTTTCAGCCCCAGGCTGGCCAGCAGCGGCAGCAGATAGAAATAGGTTGGCGACTCCAGCCCGACGCAGTCACCCGGTTTGGTGGTGACGCGCAGCGCCAGCTGCAGCGCTTCCATGCAGCCGTGGGTCAGCACCACGTCGCCCGGCTCCAGCAGCATGCCCAGCGTCATCGAGCGGCGGGCGATCTGCTGACGCAGCCGCAGGCTGCCGGGCGGCAACGGGTACTGCCCGATCAGATCCGGCTGACGGCGCAGCTGTGAGGACAGCATGCGCCCCAACTTGCCGCCGGGATAAAAATCGCTGGTCTGCGGGCAGGCCAGCGCAATGTTGGTGAAAGCCGGGTTTTGCTGGGCGGCAAACACGGTGTCGATCAGCGCCAGCACGTCGTCCGCCGGCGGTTCGATGCGCCCGCTGGGCGCCGAGGCCATCTTCAGCGCCGGCAGCGTGCTGCGAACATAAAACCCCGACTGCGGCCGCGCTTCGATCAGCCCGCGATCCTCCAGCGTGCGGTAAGCCGACACTACCGTATTGATGCTGACGCGATGGGTTTGCGCACAGCGCCGTACCGACGGCAGGCGGTCGCCGGGCCGCAGCGTGCCGCGGCGAATGGCCTCGGCCAGCGTATCAGCCAGCTGCAGGTAACGGGTATCCGGGGTTTCATCGAGCAGGGTCACAGTTTCTCTCCAGGCAATGGGTACAGTTTACATTTTGCACAACTGTAACCATGACAATATCCGATTTGTGGTTCTGTCACCATCCCATCGCAGCGATTATGCTGATCCTCTCGTGATTACCGCCATTTTCAAGGAACCTGTCATGCTGGACTCCGCCTTTGTCAGCTACGTCACCGTCATGTCGATTACCCCCGGCCCCAACAACCTGCTGCTGGCCTCGTCGGGCGTCAACTTCGGCCTGCGCCGCACCCTGCCGATGCTGCTTGGCATCTGCGTCGGCTGTGCGGTGCAGCTGGCGATCATTATCCCGCTGCTGGCACTGGCACTGAGCTGGGCCGGCGTCATCCGCCTCCCGCTGGCGGTGATCGGCTGCGCCTACCTGCTGTGGCTGTCGTGGAAACTGTTCCAGGCGGCCTCGCCGGACGCCAAAGAGCAGGCGCAGCCGATGAGCCTGCTCAATGGCGCGCTGTTTCAGGCGGTCAACCCCAAGGCCTGGCTGATGGTGATCAACGTGGCGATCCTGTTCACCCCGCGCGAAGGCGCCACCTTTGTCCATACGCTGTCGGTCATCGCCGGCTTCGCGCTGCTGAACCTGCCGTGCGTGCTGCTGTGGGCGGTGCTGGGCGACCGGTTGCGCAACGCGCTGCGGGTCACCTGGAAACTGCGCGCCTTCAACGGCGTGATGTCCGGCCTGATGGCCGCCACCGCGCTGTGGTTGTTGTTCGACGAGTGGCGCGCGGCCTTTGCTTAGCCGCGGCCGAGAGGAGAGAGTCGGGAAGGTTGTTTGGCGCCGATGCCGGCGATCAGATCGGTAATGGACAGCACCATGGTGGAGCGCACCATCTGCTGATAGCGCTGGCGCTGCATGGCGATCAGCGCTTCATCCGCTTCGCCCGGCTGCAGGAAGGTCGGCACCGGCGGCAGCGCGGCCACGCAGTGCAGCTCGCCGAAGGGCCCGAGGATTTCGTCGTCGACGAAGCGGTATTCCGAGCCGTCGTGGTTCAGCTCTTCGCGCATCGCCATCAGCAGCTCGGCGTCTTCATATTCGTGGCGGGAGATCACCCCCAGCCCGTACATCAGCTTCAGGCGCACCGACAGCTCCCCGAGCGGGCCGCTGCCGGACAATAGCGGTTCGACGGCATATTTCACCGCGTAGTCATCCTTGCGGAATACCTGCACCACCAGCACGTTGAGCGCTTCCGCCAGCAGCTCTACCGCCGCGATCAGGAAGCTGCGCACCGTTTTGCCCGCGTTCAGCTTTTCCAGAACCTGGTTTTCAAATGCCTGTGCTTCTTCCATCGTCGCTTTTCGAAAGGCGTGGGGAGGGCCGTCGATGCCGAACTCGGGTTGCAGGAGCGCAGCAAGCTGCGCTCGGGTGTTCATCATCACGATTCTACTTGTGCATGGCGTTATACACAGCAACGGCCTCTTCTACAACCTCGCTTTCCGCCGGCAGGCCGGAAATTTGCGCCAGCGCGGCTTTCGGCCCGAGCGTGTTCAGCAATTCCGCCAACTCCAGCGCCTGCGGATCCTGTTCGCTGCGGTAGCTCATGGCGGCGGCGATGCCCTGGATCAGGTTGGCGTGCGGCAGGCCGTATTCCAGCGTGCCCAGCAGCGGTTTGATCAGGCGATCGCCGGCGCTCAGTTTGCGCAGCGGCTGGCGGCCCACGCGCTCGACGTCGTCGTGCAGATACGGGTTTTCGAAGCGGCCGAGGATTTTGTTGATGTAGGCGGCGTGCTTGTCGGCGTCGAAGCCGTAGCGCTTGATCAGCACCGCGCCGCTCTCTTCCATCGCCCCTTTCACCACGCGGCGGATCGCCGGGTCGAGAATGGCGTCACGAATGGTTTGCAGCCCGGCCTGTTGGCCGAGGTAGGCGGTGATGGCGTGACCGGTATTGAGGGTGAACAGCTTGCGCTCGACGAACGCCATCAGGTTGTCGGTCAGCTCCATGCCGGCGATCGCCGGAGGTTGGCCTTTGAACTGGGTCTGATCGACGATCCATTCGCTGAAGGTTTCCACCGTCACTTCCAGCGGATCGCTGCTGTCCGCCGGCGGCACGATGCGGTCGACCGCCGAATCGACGAAGCCGACGTGCTGCTCAACCCATGCCTGCTCGTCCTGCGGCAGCGCGGCGAACACATGCTGTTTCAGCTGGCTGGTGCCGCGCACCATGTTCTCGCAGGCGATGATGTTCAGCGGCTGCACATTGCCCTGCTGATGACGCAGCACCAGCCCTTTAGCGATCGTGCCGGCGATTTTGCCGAGAATTTGCGGGCCAACGGCGGTGGTCACCAGATCCGCCTCAGCGATCAGCGCCACCGCCGCCTCGCTGCCGCTGTTGACGGCGCTGACGTTGTTGACGTTCTCCACGCGTTCTTGCTCGCCCACCACGTGCACCGCGTAGCTTTTACGGCTGTTCAGCAAATCCAGCACCGTTTGATTGACGTCGGCGAAGGTCAGCTCAACCCCTGCGTCCGCCAGCAGCTTGCCGATAAAACCGCGGCCGATGTTCCCTGCGCCAAAATGTAATGCTTTCATAACTCTACCTTCTTAATGTCGAAGGGTGCAGCAAGCTGCACCCTTTAAAATGATTCTGTTATCCGGCTTTTTTGCCGCCGAGCAGGTCCAGCACTTCCTGCACGCTGGTGGTATTCGCCAGCCGCTCGATCACGCTCTCGTCATCCAGCGCGTTGGTCAGGCTGGTGATCACCTGGATATGCTCGTTGTTGCGCGCGGCGATGCCGATCACCAGGCGGGCCACTTCATCCTCTTCCTCGCCGAAGCGCACGCCCTGCGGGTACTGGCAGAACACCACGCCGGTGCGCAGCACCCGGTCTTTGGCCTCGATGGTGCCGTGCGGCACGGCGATCGACTCGCCCAGGTAGGTGGAGGTGAGTTTCTCGCGCTCCAGCATCGCCGGCACGTACTCCGCCTCGACGTAGCCGCCTTTCACCAGCTGCTCGCCGGCGAAGCGGATCGCCTGCTCTTTGTCGCTGGCCTGCAGGTTGAGGAACACGTTGCTCTCGCTCAGCTTGAACAGGTTCGGCTCACCGGCTTCGAAGCTGTCGTCCAGCGCGCCCAGCACCTTCTGCTGGTTGTCGCTGGTTTTGTTGACCGCCACCAAGCGATCGACCAGATCGCTGTACAGCTTGCTGTCGAGGAAGTTGGTCAGCGAGATGTGCTGGGCCTGCGGCGCGTGGCGCATCGCGCGCTCGGTCAGATCGCGGTGGGTGATCACCAGATCCACGTCGTCCGGCAGGCTGTTGATGGCGCTGTTGGTCACCGAGATGTTCTTCAGCCCGGCGTCGGCCACTTTCTTGCGCAGCACCCCGGCGCCCATGGCGCTGGAGCCCATGCCCGCATCGCAGGCAACGATGATTTTGCGCACGGTGCTCAGATCGCCGTCGACCGATGCCGGCGCCGCTGCGCCGCCTTTGGACTGCGATTTCATCTCTTGCATGCGACGGGTTGCGGCTTCCAGATCGTCATCCTCTTTCACCTTGGAGGTTTTCAGCAGGAAAGCGGACACCACGAAGGAGACGGCAAAGGCTGCGCACACCGCCGCAATGTTGGCGAAGTAGGCGCCTTTCGGCGTCATCGCCAGCACCGCCAGGATCGAACCCGGAGAAGCCGGAGAAACCAGGCCGCCGTTCAGCATCGTCAGGGTGAAGACGCCGGTCATGCCGCCCAGGATCACCGCCAGCAGCAGGCGCGGGTTCATCAGCACGTAAGGGAAGTAGATTTCGTGGATGCCGCCCAGGAAGTGAATGATTGCCGCACCGCCGGCGGATTGCTTGGCGCTGCCGCGGCCGAAGAACATGTAGGCCATCAGTACGCCCATGCCCGGGCCTGGGTTGGCTTCAATCAGGAAGAACACCGACTTACCGGCTTCCGTAGCCTGCTGGATACCCAGCGGCGAGAAGATGCCGTGGTTGATGGCGTTATTCAGGAACAGGATTTTCGCCGGTTCAACGAAGATGGACGCCAATGGCAGCAGGTTGTTCGTCACCATGACGTGTACGCCCGCCGCCAGCAGCTTGGAGAGCACCTCCACCAGCGGCCCGATGCCGAGGAAGGCCAGGATCGCCAGCAGCATGCCGATGATGCCGGCGGAGAAGTTATTCACCAGCATTTCAAAGCCGCTTTTGATCTTGCCGTCCACCCAGCGGTCAAAGTGCTTGATAGCCCAGCCGCCCAGCGGGCCGGCGATCATCGCGCCGAGGAACATCGGCATGTCGGCGCCAACGATGACGCCCATGGTGGTGATGGCGCCGACGACGCCGCCGCGATCGCCGCCCACCAGCCGCCCGCCGGTATAACCGATCAGCAGCGGCAGCAGGTAGGTGATCATCGGGCCGACCAGCTTGGCTAAGGTTTCATTCGGCAGCCAGCCGGTTGGAATGAATAGCGCGGTGATAATCCCCCAGGCGATAAAGGCGCCGATGTTGGGCATCACCATGTTGCTCAGGAAGCGGCCAAAGTTTTGTACTTTGACCTTGATGTCTGGTGAAAACATAAAACACACCCCTATTGTTACGCGCTGACAATAGAGCGCGTGATTATTGTTGTGACGATCCAGCCGTGTTGCCGCTGTATGCGAAACGGACTCTATCACGCTGTTTTTGTCACGCGAACTTCACGGATTTTTTGTGATACAAATCACATACAACACCCCAACAAACCACCCTTTATAGTGACAAAGATCACATTTATGGCGTGTAAAAAAAGCACAGTGAGAAAAAAACCGCCTTGAAACCCATAATAATGTGATATTTGTCACATTTTTAAATTGATGGTTTGTTTTTAAATTGTGATAAACATCACAATTTATTTTTGGCTGCGCGCCCGATCGCGACGCTCTGTTTGATCTTCCCTGTGAGCACTCATCCCGCCGGGAACTAGCGAAGTGATGAATGAAAGAAAACTACATTGCCGAATGAATGGATTAATTGAAGTGTAGTACAGAAGCCTGCGCAATAAACCAGCAAGCTATTGGAAACGCTGAGGGGAAATAAAACAGGCCGGCAATGCCGGCCTGCTGCGTGCGTGGAGGCTTTATTGCGTCACGCTTTGAATGGCTTTCTGCGCGTTTACCAGGTTCTGCTGTTTGGCCACCAGATTCGACATCATGGTGTTGTACTGCGCCACCTGCTGCGCGGTACGGAACTGCACGCCGTTGTTGTTGAAGCTGACCTGATTGCCCTGGCTCTGCAGGAAATCGCCAACCTGCACCAGATCCTGCACGAAGCTGGCGGTGGTCGGGATCGCCGGCATCAGGGCGTTGGCCGGTGCGGTGACGATTTTGTCATAGGCCTGGTTGTATACCGCCTTCAGATCGTCGGGCTGCTTCAGCGCCGCACGGGCGGTATCCGCCTGTGATTTGGCGGACTGGATCTGCTGGCCCAGCAGGTTCAACGCCCCGACCGATTGCTGCAGCGCATCGCGTTTGTTCAGATAGTCCTGCGCGGTGCGGATCTGGTTAATCTGATCCAGCGCCGGGGTCAGGCTGGCGCCGACCGACTTGGACAACTGCTGCGAGAAGCCGACCAAAATCGCGTAATCGCCGGCATAGTTGCCGAACTTCTGCTTCTGATCTTCGCTCAGCGTGGGGATGTTCGCCCCGCTGCGCATCACGGTATTCTGTAAGTAATCGATAAATGCTTTGCGCTGTTCCGGCTCTTTATCGCCGCAGGCGGTCAATTGCATGACCACCAACAATGCCAATACCGGTGCCAACCAACGCGCGAAACCTCTGCTCTGGATCCCTACCGCCATGTGACATAACTCCTGTTATAAACCTGCTTTTTCATTGGACTCCGCCCCTTTTTCCGCACTCCGTGCGCCTATAAGAATAGATCAACTGGCGGCGTTCCGATACGCGATTCCGCCTGCGGTGAGCATTACCCCGGCCGGATGCGGTTGAAAATCGTGCGCAAAACGCACTGAGGTTCATTGCCGTCGGCGACCGGACGCTTCAATTTCCCCAAGTCGCCCCCCAAGTCGCCCCCCAAGTCGCCCCCCAAGTCGCCAGGCGACCTTGCCTTCGCGCCCAGGAAACGGAAATAAAAAAAGGCGCCCGCAGGCGCCTTTTCACGGCAGAGAATCGCTTACTGCAGCACGGAGATGTCCGCCACCTGCAGGAACAGTTCACGCAGCTTGCTCAGCAGCGTCAGGCGGTTCACGCGCACTTCCGCATCGTCCGCCATCACCATCACGTTATCGAAGAACGCATCCACCGGCTCGCGCAGCGCGGCCAGCTCCACCAGCGCTTCCTGGTAGTTGCCCGCCGCGAAGTACGGCTGCAGCTTGTCGCGCAGCACCACCAGGTGAGTCGCCAGCTGGATCTCCGCCGCGTCCTTCAGCACCGAGGCACGCACGCTGTCGTTCAGCGTTTCGGTGGACTTGGCCAGAATGTTGGAGACGCGTTTGTTGGCCGCTGCCAGCGCCGCCGCCGCTTCCAGCGTGCGGAAGTGAGACACCGCCTTGACGCGTGCGTCGAAGTCGGCCGGCTTGGTCGGACGGCGCGCCAGCACCGCCTGAATGGTATCGACCGCGTGGCCTTCTTCCTGATACCAGGCGCGGAAGCGGCCCAGCATGAATTCCACCACCTCGTCGACCACCTTGGCGTTGGTCAGCTTGCTGCCGTACAGGCGCACGGCCTCTTCGGTCAGGGTCTGCAGATCCAGCGGCAGGTTTTTCTCGACGATGATGCGCAACACGCCCAGTGCGGCGCGGCGCAGCGCGAACGGGTCTTTATCGCCTTTCGGATGCTGCCCGATGCCGAAGATGCCGGCCAGGGTGTCCATCTTGTCGGCGATCGCCAGGGAACAGGCCACCAGCGACTGCGGCAGCGCATCGCCGGCGTAGCGCGGCTGATACTGCTCGTTCAGCGCAACGGCGACGTCTTCCGCCTCACCGTCGTGGCGCGCGTAGTGCATGCCCATCACGCCCTGGGTGTCGGTGAATTCGAACACCATGTTGGTCATCAGGTCGCACTTCGACAGCAGACCCGCGCGGGTGGCGTGGTTGACGTCGGCGCCAATCTGGCCGGCAACCCAGCCCGCCAGCGCCTGAATGCGGTCGGTTTTGTCGCGCAGGGTGCCCAGCTGCTGTTGGAACAGCACGGTTTCCAGGCGCGGCAGGTTATCTTCCAGGCGTTTCTTGCGGTCGGTGTTGAAGAAGAACTCGGCGTCGGCCAGGCGCGGACGCACCACCTTCTCGTTACCGGAGATGATCTGTTGCGGGTCTTTCGACTCGATGTTGGCCACGAAGATAAAGTTCGGCAGCAGTTTGCCCGCGGCGTCATACACCGGGAAATACTTCTGGTCGCCCTTCATGGTGTACACCAGCGCTTCCGCCGGCACCGCCAGGAATTTCTCTTCGAATTTAGCGGTCAGCACCACCGGCCATTCCACCAGCGAGGCCACTTCTTCCAGCAGGCTGTCGCTCAGATCGGCCTTGCCGCCAATCTTCTGCGCCGCCAGCTCGGCATCGCGCTTGATGAGGGCTTTACGCGCTTCATAGTCGGCGACCACTTTGCCGCGCTCCAGCAGGATCTGCGGGTATTGGTCGGCGTTGTCGAGGGTGAACTCGGCTTCGCCCATGAAGCGGTGGCCGCGCACGGTGCGCGCAGAGTCGATGCCCAGCACGGTGCCTGGGATCAGATCGGCGCCCAGCAGCATCGTGACGGTATGTACCGGACGCACGAACTGCACGTCGGAGTCGCCCCAACGCATCAGTTTCGGGATCGGCAGTTTAGCCAGCGCGGTGCTGACCATGCCGGCCAGCAGTTGCTGCGCCGACTGGCCTTTGACGTGGGCGCGGTACATCAACCACTCGCCCTTGTCGGTCACCAGGCGTTCAGCCTGATCGACGGTGATGCCGCAGCCGCGCGCCCAGCCTTCGGCCGCTTTGCTCGGTTTGCCTTCGGCGTCGAACGCCTGGGCGATCGCCGGGCCGCGTTTTTCAATTTCGCGATCGGCCTGCGCCGCGCTCAGGTTGGCCACTTTCAGCGCCAGGCGGCGCGGTGCGGCGAACCAGCTCACGTCACCGTGTTCCAGGCCGGCGTTGTCCAGCTCGGCGGTGAAGTTGGCGGCGAAAGATTCCGCCAGGGAACGAAGCGCCTTCGGCGGCAGCTCTTCCGTGCCGATTTCCACCAGGAAAGTCTGTTGAGTCATGGCTGCCTCTTAGTTCTCGTTCTTCTTGTTGCACATCGGGAAGCCCAGCGCTTCGCGGGAAGCGTAGTAGGCTTCGGCAACGGCTTTGGTCAGCGTGCGGATGCGCAGAATGTAGCGTTGACGCTCGGTCACCGAAATCGCCTTGCGCGCGTCCAGCAGGTTGAAGGTATGGCCCGCCTTCAGGATGCGTTCGTAGGCCGGCAGCGGCAGCGGTTTTTCCAGCGCCAGCAGCGATTGGGCTTCTTTCTCGTACTGCTCGAAGCAGGAGAACAGGAAGTCGACGTCGGCATATTCGAAGTTGTAGGTGGACTGCTCAACTTCGTTCTGGTGGAACACGTCGCCGTAGGTGGTAACACCCAGCGGGCCGTTGCTCCACACCAGATCGTACACGCTGTCCACGCCCTGGATGTACATCGCCAGGCGCTCCAGGCCGTAGGTGATCTCGCCGGTCACCGGCTTGCACTCCAGGCCGCCGACCTGCTGGAAGTAGGTGAACTGCGTCACTTCCATGCCGTTCAGCCACACTTCCCAACCCAGGCCCCAGGCGCCGAGCGTCGGGTTTTCCCAGTTGTCTTCCACGAAGCGAATGTCGTGGATGGTCGGATCCAGACCCAGCTCTTTCAGCGAGCCCAGGTAGAGTTCCTGAATGTTGTCCGGCGACGGCTTAATCACCACCTGGAACTGGTAGTAGTGCTGGAGACGGTTCGGGTTTTCGCCGTAGCGGCCGTCGGTCGGGCGGCGGGATGGCTGCACATAGGCGGCGGCCATCGGCTCCGGCCCCAGTGCGCGCAGGCACGTCATCGGGTGTGAGGTTCCCGCGCCGACTTCCATGTCCAATGGTTGAACGATGGTGCAGCCCTGGCGCGCCCAATAATCCTGCAGTGTCAGGATCAGGCCCTGGAAGGTCTTGGTATCAAACTTTTGCATGTTGAATTCGCACGCGATACAAGTGGATTTAGATGGAATGGGCCAGTATACCCTTTGACCGTAAGATATACAGCCAGAATCCGGCAACAAGTGCGAATCGGGGCGAGAAGCGCTGGATTTTCACACGTCGGCCGCAGCGTGAAGACACAGCGCTCCGGCCGGCCCCCTCGCCATCCACGAGCCGGCCTGAAAGGCGTGATGCCGCCAAATCCATTAGATGAGCTTAACAAAAATATCACTCACCGCCGTTTAAATAAGCAATTAGCTGAACGCGATATCTCCCCTCGCCGGCCAAATTCAGGCTGATTTGCGTACGCATATCCTTATATTTGCCACAAGATAAAGTTGCGCCAATGTTATTTTTGTTAATTTTATCAACTAAAAAACTCCCCTCACCGAGAGATAATGTGATCAAGTGCCAGATTATTTCTTATGAACGTGAAAAATAAGGCGATAGCGCACGGCGGACCGAGGCTCTGGGTATGAAGGGAAGGTCAGGGATGAAATACGGCGCAAACGGGCCACAGAAACAAATTGACAGTTAATCTTTGGTTATACAATAATAAATAAAATTTTCCCTGGTGTTGGCCAAGTGGCTACCTGATCCTTTCATAGGATCAGTTTTTTTTTGTATTTCCGCCAACGTCATTGCGGCCCGCATAATTCACGCCAGGCCGCCCCCCGCTTACATCCCTTATCAGCCCTTATGGCTTCTCCTGCGCCGTTGAGCGCGCCGATGGCCAATTCAAAAACGCGCGCTGACGCCGACGTTATACATAAACTGCTCGCCGCTGCTCAGCCCGCCGGTTTGCGACACGGTGGCGAAGGCCGATACCCTGTCCGTCAACGGCATGTTGGCCCCCAGCGTGACATCCACCCAGTTTTTGTCCTGGCCCGCACTGTCGCGGGTGAACGAGGTTTGCGTCGATTTCAGGCCACCGCCGGCGCGGTAGACGTCGTCGCCGAACTGATGCTGATAACTCACTTCCGCATAAGGGTTAAACACGCCGAATTGCGTATCCAGCCGCCATCCCAACGCGCCGATCTGCGAGTGGTAAGTTTGATCGTTGAAGTGCATGGCGGTGCTGTCATCGCCATCTTCACCGTAGCCGGAAACGCGGCTGTAATCCCAGGCGAACTGCGCGACCGGCCCGGTGGTTAGGTAAGAAGTAATCGGGAAGTCATAGCCGGCGGTCACGCGCGCGCCCCACTGCTTGCCGGTGGTCGAACCGGTTTCGGTGCGCGTCAGCGGCCCCAGCCGCATGCTGCGGCGGATGTCGTCATAATCCATCGTCGCATAGTGCAGATCGGCGTTGACCCAGCCATGCTCGAATAGCGCCAGCGAACTGAAGGCCGACAGCAGCAGCCCGCGCGCCTTGTAATCAAAGCGGCTGGAAGGATGCTGATCGTCGTTGGAACCGGCGATCAACGCGCCGATTAACCAACCGTCGGTCAGCTGATAGTCCACGCCGACGGTCAGGTTGTGGGTAGTGGCATTGCCGTCCCCCGCCGCCCGGTTATCGGCATAGTCGTAGTGCTGGCCGGCGTAACCGCCGAACACGCCCAGCGATCCCTGCGGGTTGTCGCCATTGCGCAGCTGCTGGAAGCGACTGTCGAGCGTGGCGCGGCTGTCGCGCGCCATCGCCGCGGTCGCCTGATTCAGCGCCACCACCTGCGCCGGGCCATCCAACACCGCCTGGATATAATCCGCAATCAGCAGGTGTGCCTGCGGGCTGGGGTGGAAATGGTCGGAGAACAGATAGGACTGGCTGGCGTCGAAGCCGGGCATATCAGAACGGCAAACCGCCGAGGAAACGCCCGGCGGGCAAGCCATACCGGCGGTGTTGGCGAAGCCGAACTGCGCCGGATTGGCGATCGCTTCGGCGAACAGCTTGTTGACGTCCACCCGCACGATATTGCCGCCGCCCTGCGCCAGCAGACGGTCTTCACTTTGATTATAGAAATCGGTCAGCTGGGCGGCCTGCGCGCTCAGGCTGTCATACGCCGCGATAAGCTGCGCGGCGATCGCCTGCTGCACCTGAGGAATGGCGCTGCCCTGCTTCGCCGCGGCGGCCAACGCCGCGTGGATCGCCTGCGTGCGTGAAGCGTTGTCCGGCGTCGCCACCGAATTAAGCGTGGCATAGGCCGCCTGGATCGCCGCCCCCTGCACCGGCGACAGCGCCTGTTGAATGATCAATTCCATCAGCTGCGGCGTGGAGCCGATGTTCGGCACCGTTGGCACGATCACCGTGCCGGCGCCGGCGTTCAGCAGCGAATGCACCTGCGCAGCGGCGGCCGCAGCGCTGTTATAGGCCACGCCGGGCGCGGTAGCGGCATTCAGCGCCGCCGCCGCCAGATCGTTGCCGCCGATCCAATGAATATACAGCCCGTCGCCGTCGGCCTGGCCATTGACCCGGTTCAGGTAGCGCTGCACCTGATCCTGGGTGTTGTCGACCGGGTTCAGGCCCGGCACCGCCACGGCGCCGCCGGCGGCGTAGTTTTCACCGCCGTTGTCCGAAGCCACCAGCGCCGCCCCGATGCGTTGCGCCAACGCTTCGTCGTACAACAAGTGCTGGTTGCCGTCATAGGTGAACCGGCCGTTGTTGCCGGTATCGCTCAGGCTGTCGCCAAAGACGTACAGTTGATCGTACGCCTGAGCCGGTAGGGTCACACTGCAAAGTAGCGCCACTGCAAGCGCCGCCGGGCGGGGCATGCACGTTATTTTTAGAGGCATGAATCGACTCCTGAGAGCCTGCAAATGAAGGCAATGTCGTTTTTATCGTTGACCGGTTTTCCACCGGCCATGTAGTAACTATTGTCGGCTTTTTCGTCACGTCAAGCGGGCTGATGACAAAACAATCAGAGGCTTGCCAAGTTCGGCGCTACGAGCGATGATTACTGTTCATAAACACAGCATAGGGACAGTCAGGATGGCAGACGAACGTTGCGGTTGGGTGACGGCCGATCCGTTGTATCTCGAGTATCACGACAAGGAATGGGGCGCGCCCACCACCGACGCGCGCGAACTGTTTGAAATGCTGTGTCTGGAGGGGCAACAGGCCGGCCTTTCCTGGATCACCGTTCTGAAAAAGCGCGAGAATTACCGTCGCGCTTTCCACGGTTTCGATCCGCAGCGTGTCGCCGCCATGACCACAGAGGACGTGGAAAACCTGCTGCAGGACAGCGGCATCATCCGCCACCGCGGCAAGATAGAAGCCATCATCACCAACGCCAAAGCCTATCTGGCGATGGAAGCGGCCGGCGAAGATTTCGTCGCTTTCATTTGGGACTTCGTCGGCGGCCGGCCGCAGCTCAATCGCTGGCAGGCGCTGAACCAGGTGCCGGCCAAAACCGAACAGTCCGACGCCATGTCCAAAGCGCTGAAAAAGCGCGGCTTCAAGTTTATCGGCTCCACCATTTGTTACGCCTTCATGCAGGCCAGCGGGCTGGTGAACGATCATCTGACGGGGTGCATCTGCTACCCAAAGCCACGGTGATCCGCCCCTGTGGACCGGAGGATATCGAACGGCTGATGGCGCTGTGGCTGCCCAGCACCATCGCCGCCCATCCGTTCGTGGCGGAAAAGTACTGGCGTGAGAGCGCCGCGCTGGTGCGGGAAAACTACCTGCCGCGCGCGCAAAGCTGGGCCTGCTGGCATCACGACGAGATCGTCGGCTTTATCAGCGTGCTGGACGAGCAGTTCATCGGCGCACTGTTTGTCGATCGGGCGTTTCACGGCCGCGGCGTCGCCCAGGCGCTGATGACGCACGTGCAGCAGCGCTACCGCCGGCTCAGCCTGGAGGTGTACCAGCAGAACCTGCGTGCCTGCGCGTTCTACCACAAGCACGGCTTTCAGGTGACGCAGCGCCTGTTCAATGAAGAAACCCAGGCCTATACGCTGATCATGAACTGGTCGGCAGTCGAAAATTCAACCCATTAGGCTTAAAAAAGGCGCATCCGCACCCCGGATGCGCGCAATTAGGAATCCGCTGCATGGCGCCGCCCGGCGTTTTGTCGCATAACTCCCCCCAGCACTTCCCCGCGCTCATCATTTGTCACGTTTTTCTCCGGAACTGCCGGCGAGTCAACGCGTCATAGTAGCGCGGTGACGCGGGCCCCACCTGCGTCGCCTATTTTTTGCGCCCCCGTTTTGGGCAGGCGCGTACAGATTTTGATGCCATTAAGGACAAGAACATGAAAAAACGCATTGCAATTATTGCCGGCGCAGTGAGCGTAGCGCTCACGCTGTCGGCCTGTACCACTAACCCATACACCGGCGAATCCGAAGTCGGCAAATCCGGCATCGGCGCAGGCCTCGGGGCCGCACTGGGCGCTGGTGTCGGCGTGCTGTCCTCTTCCAAGAAAGATCGCGGCAAGGGCGCGCTGATCGGCGCGGCGGCCGGTGCGGCACTGGGCGGCGGCGCAGGTTATTACATGGACGTGCAGGAAGCCAAACTGCGCGACAAGATGAAAGGCACCGGCGTCAGCGTCACCCGCCAGGGCGACAACATCGTGCTGAACATGCCGAACAACGTGACCTTCGACAGCAGCAGCGCCACGCTGAAACCGGCGGGCGCCAACACCCTGACCGGCGTCGCCATGGTGCTGAAAGAGTACCCGAAAACCGCGGTCAACGTTGTCGGCTACACCGACAGCACCGGCTCCCGCTCGCTCAACATGAACCTGTCGCAGCAGCGCGCCGACGGCGTAGCCAGCGCGCTGATCACCCAGGGCGTGGCGGCAAACCGTATCCGCACCACCGGTGCCGGCCCGGACAACCCGATCGCCTCCAACAGCACCGCGGAAGGCAAGGCGCAAAACCGCCGCGTCGAGATCACCCTCAGCCCGCTGCAGTAATCCCGTGCGGGGCGCGCAACCGGCGCCCCGCCGCCTCCCTGCGATTTTCTCCTTACCCTTCAATACTCCCGCCCGCACATCGGGTATGGTAGTCTCCTTGGCAATTAACCGCAGGAGGGATCGGCTGTGAGCACTGTCAAGGCAACGCGCGCCTCAGGGCGCGCCACCATCAGCGATGTGGCCAACATCGCCAAAACCGGCAAGACCAGCGTGTCGCGCTATCTGAATGGTGAACAACACCTGCTTTCCGACGATCTCAAACAGCGCATCGAACAGGCGATCCGGCAGCTCGACTACCGGCCAAGCCAGATGGCGCGCAGCCTGAAAGGCGGCCAGACCCGCCTGATCGGCCTGATCCTCGCCGATATCACCAACCCCTATTCGGTGGACGTGATGCGCGGCATCGAGGCCGCCTGCCGCCAGCACGGCTTTACCCTGCTGGTGTGTAACACCAACAACGAAGTCAATCAGGAACAGCACTACCTGCAGCTGCTCAGCAGTTACCGGGTGGAAGGCATCGTGGTCAACGCGGTCGGCATGCGCGAGGAAGCGTTATCCACGCTGCAACAGTCGATGCTGCCGATGGTACTGATCGACCGCAAAATCCCCGACTTCGCCTGCGACGTGGTGGGCCTGAACAACCGCGAAGCCGCCACCGTCGCCACCGAACATCTGCTGCAACAAGGTTTCGAAGCGATCCTGTTCCTCAGCGAGCCGCTCGGTACGGTCAATACCCGTCTCGAACGCCTGCACGCTTTCAGACACACCATGGCGCAGCACCCCACGCTGTTGGCGGAGCAGGCCGAAACGCCGCTCAACGATCGGCAGAAGCTGGAGCAGGTACTGAGCGATTTCAGTGGCCGCCATCGCGGCATGCGCAAGGCGGTGATCTCCGCTAACGGCGCCCTGACGCTGCAGGTGGCGCGCGCCATGCGCCGGCTCGGCATTCAGTGGGGCAACGACATCGGCCTGCTGGGCTTCGACGAGCTGGAGTGGGCGGAGCTGGCGGGCGTCGGCATCACCACGCTGAAACAGCCCACCTACCAAATGGGGCACGCGGCGCTGGAGCGGCTGGTGCAGCGCATTCAGGGCCTGGCCGCCCCCAGCGGCGAGCAGATGTTCTCCGGCGAGCTGATCGTCCGCGGCTCCACCACCCGCTAACCCGCCTTCTCCGGGGCCGTTGCCCGCCCCGCCCTCATCGGCTGTTTTTTGCTCAGCTTCGTGATTGCGATCATATTTTTACACTCTGTCGCTTTCCGCTGGAACCGGTTCCATTTAACGTACCGGTAACAGCAGCGGCGGCGACAATGCCGCCTCAGGAGTCAAAATGAAAACAGAAATCATCGTGGTCACCGGTGCCTACGGCACCGATACCGTCAAACAACACGGCGGCCAGCGCGCGCTGTTGCCCATCATCGCCGGCGCAGGCGCCGACGGGGTCGAGATCCGCCGCGAACTGTTCGCCGCCGGCGAACTGGACAGCCTGCCGGCCCTGGCGCAAGAGATCGATCGCCAGCAGCTGTTCGCCGTCTACTCCGCCCCTGAGGCGCTGTTCACCCCGCAACATACGCTGAACCCTAACCTGCCGGCGCTGCTGGCGGAAGCGCAGGCGCTGAACGCGCGCCGGCTGAAGCTTTCCCTCGGCCATTTCCGCCCCGGCTTCGATTTTACCGAGCTGAAAGTGGCGCTGGAGCAGCACCCGGTCAAACTGGTGGTCGAAAACGATCAGACGCCGGACTGCGGCATTTTGTCGATGCTGAACGCCTTTTTCCACGCCGCGGAAGATAGCCACCTGCCGGTCAGCATGACCTTCGATATGGCCAACTGGCTGTGGGTGGGGCAAGACGCCTTTGCCGCCGCCGAACGCCTGGCCCGCCACGTCGGTTACGTGCACGTCAAAGCCGCCACCCAAGGCCCGCGCGGCTGGCGCGCCGTCGCGCTGGACGATACCGACGGCAGCTGGCGCGATCTGCTGGCCCGCCTGCCGCACGATGCGCCGCGCGGCATCGAATTCCCGTTGCAGGGCGATGACCTGGAAGCCGTCACCCGCCATTACGTCAATATTTTGCGTGCGGAGTAGCCCCATGATGACAACGTTAACGGCAACGACGGCGCAGCAGGCGCCCCTGGATGTGGTCACGCTGGGCGAAGCCATGGCGATGTTCGTGGCGGCGCAAACCGGCGATTTGGCTGAGGTGGAAACCTTCACCAAACGCATCGCCGGCGCTGAACTTAACGTGGCGATCGGCCTGGCGCGTCTGGGCATGAACGTCGGCTGGGTCAGCCGCGTCGGCAACGATTCGTTCGGCCGCTTCACCCTGCAGCAGCTGAAAAAAGAAGGCATCAACTACCGGCAGGTGACGGTCGACGGCCACTATCCGACCGGCTTTCAGGTGAAATCCAAAACCACCGATGGTACCGATCCCAGCGTGGAATACTTCCGCAAAGGCTCGGCGGCCAGCCACCTGTCGGTCGCCGATTTCGACCCTGAGTATTTCGGTTCCGCACGCCACCTGCACCTGAGCGGCGTTGCAGCGGCGCTGTCCAGCGAGTCGCTGGCGCTGTGCCACCATGCGGCGCGCGAGATGCGCGCCATGGGCAAAACCATTTCGTTCGACCCCAATCTGCGCCCGGTGCTGTGGCCCAGCCGCGAGGTGATGATCGAGCAGTTGAACCAGCTGGCGTTCGCCGCCGACTGGGTGCTGCCGGGGCTGAAAGAGGGGCAGATCCTCACCGGCCAATCGACGCCGGAAGGCATCGCCGATTTCTATCTGGAACGCGGCGTGCAGGCGGTGATCATCAAAACCGGCCCGGACGGCGCCTGGTTTAAAACCGCCGCCGGCGACAAGGCGGCAGTGGCCGCAGTGAAGGTCGACAACGTGGTGGATACCGTCGGTGCCGGTGACGGCTTTGCCGTCGGCACCCTCAGCGCCCTGCTGGAAGGCAAAACGCTGATACAGGCGGTGCAGCGCGGCAACAAAATCGGTTCGCTGGCGATCCAGGCCATCGGCGACAGCGAAGGCCTGCCAACCCGCGCGGCGCTGGCCGAATAACAATAAAAAAAACGACTTCTCCGCATGACGTCAGCCTCTGGCCCTACAACCGGGACGCGTCGGGAGAGCATCTGCCCCTTTGTCTTGCATGCCCAGCGTGCCGGGCAAAGGGGATGCAACACCACTGAAGGATACTGAACATGAACAAAGCGACTGTCGCGGCCAAACGCTGGTGGTACATCATGCCCATCGTGTTTATCACCTACAGCCTGGCCTATCTCGATCGCGCCAACTTCAGCTTCGCCTCTGCCGCCGGCATCAATGAAGATCTCGGCATCACCAAAGGCATGGCCTCGCTGCTGGGCGCGCTGTTTTTCCTCGGTTATTTCTTCTTCCAAATTCCCGGCGCCATCTACGCCGAACGCCGCAGCGTCAAAAAATTGATCTTCTGGTGCCTGATCCTGTGGGGCGGCTGCGCCTCGCTGACCGGCGTGGTCAGCAATATCCCGATGTTGGCCGCCATCCGCTTTATCCTCGGCGTGGTGGAAGCGGCAGTGATGCCGGCGATGCTGATCTACATCAGCAACTGGTTCACTAAATCGGAACGGTCACGCGCCAATACTTTCCTGATCCTCGGCAATCCGGTGACGGTGCTGTGGATGTCGGTGGTGTCCGGTTATCTCATTCACGCTTTCGGCTGGCGCGAAATGTTCATCATCGAGGGCATTCCGGCGGTTATCTGGGCGTTCTGCTGGTGGGTGCTGGCGAAAGACAAACCGGCGCAGGCCGGCTGGCTGAGCGCCGAGGAGAAACTGGCGCTGCAACAGCAGCTGGACGAAGAGCAGAAAGGCATCAAGGCCGTGCGCAACTACGGCGAAGCCTTCCGTTCGCGCAACGTGATCCTGCTGTGCGTGCAGTACTTCGCCTGGAGCATCGGCGTGTACGGCTTCGTGCTGTGGCTGCCTTCCATCCTGCGCAGCGGCATGCAGATGGGCATGGTGGAAGCCGGCTGGCTGTCGGCGGTGCCTTACCTGGCGGCGACCATCGCCATGATCGTGGTCTCCTGGGCGTCGGACAAAATGCAAAACCGCAAGCTGTTCGTCTGGCCGCTGCTGCTGATCGGCGCGCTGGCGTTCTTCGGCTCTTACGCCGTCGGCACCAACCACTTCTGGATCTCCTACGGCCTGCTGGTGGTCGCCGGCGCCGCGATGTACGCCCCCTACGGGCCATTCTTCGCCATCATTCCGGAAATGCTGCCGAAAAACGTCGCCGGGGGCGCCATGGCGCTGATCAACAGCATGGGCGCGCTGGGGTCGTTCTTCGGTTCATGGTTCGTCGGCTATCTGAATGGCGCCACCGGCAGCCCGGCGGCCTCTTACATGTTTATGGCCATCGCACTGGTGGTGGCGGTGGTGCTGACGCTGATCGTCAAACCCGCCCGCAACGAGATCCAGCCGCAATTGGCTTGATCCGGTTATACTTTTTATCTGTTAACCCAACCGGGGGGGCGCCATGCCCCCTTTGGCCCAGCTGGAGTTCGTGATGAAGCCTTCTATCGTATTGTACAAAAGCCTGCCTGCCGATCTGCGTGAACGTCTGGAACAGCACTTCACCGTGCACGCCTTCAACGGCCTGCAGCCGGAGAACCGCGACGAACTGCGCCAGGCGCTGCAGCAGGCCGAAGGGATCATCGGTTCCGGCGGTAAAATTGACGAAGCCTTCCTGCAGCAGGCGCCCAAACTGCGCGCGGCCTCGACCGTTTCCGTCGGCTACGACAACTTCGACGTCGAGGCGCTCAACGCCCATAACGTGCTGCTGATGCACACCCCGACGGTGCTGACCGAAACCGTCGCCGACACCATCATGAGCCTGGTGCTGGCGACCGCGCGCCGGGTGGTGGAAGTGGCCGAGCGGGTGAAGGCCGGCGAATGGCGCGGCAGCATCGGGCCGGACTGGTTCGGCGTCGACGTGCACCATAAAACCATCGGCATCCTCGGCATGGGGCGCATCGGCCTGGCGCTGGCGCAGCGCGCGCATTTCGGTTTCGGCATGCCGGTGCTGTACAACGCCCGCCGCACGCATGAAGAGGCGGAACAGCGCTTCAACGCGCGCCGCTGCGATCTGGACACCCTGCTGGCCGAGTCGGATTTCGTTTGCATCACGCTGCCGCTGACCGAACAAACCTTCCACATGATCGGCCGCGAACAGCTGGCGAAAATGAAGAAAAGCGGCATTCTGATCAACGCCGGCCGCGGGCCGGTGGTGGATGAGCAGGCGCTGATCGAAGCGCTGCAAAACGGCGTGATCCACGCCGCCGGGTTGGACGTGTTCGAGAAAGAGCCGCTGCCGGCCAACTCGCCGCTGCTCAGCATGCCGAACGTGGTGGCGTTGCCGCACATCGGCTCCGCCACCCATGAAACGCGCTACGGCATGGCCGCCTGCGCGGTGGATAATTTGATCGCCGCGTTGACCGGCACGGTGAAAGAAAACTGCGTCAACCCGCAGCTGTTGCGGAAATAACTCAGCGCGGCCGGTGCTCTGCGGATAACCGGCCGTGTTGATCTTCCTGCTGCGGTGCGAACAGCGCCTGCAGCTGATGTTCTTCGGCGAAGTGCTGCAATTCGGCATCCTGAATTGCCTGAACGATCTCTTCTCGCCAGTTTTTGTCCGTCATCGCTAACCTCCTTTGATGTTCATCGTTTAATCTGCCGCAGCGCGCGCGCAAAGCCAAGCCGAATCAATCCGAAAACGCTCCGCCCTTCCTCTCCTCCCCGAAAAACCCCCGCAGGGAGGAGGCCATTTTTCCACCGTTTGCCACACTGGGCGCTACCCTGCGAAAAAACGCTTCCTGCCGCGCGTAAGGAGAGCCATGAAGCTTTTACCCCTGCCCTTGTTGATGCTGCTGTCGCCTTCGGCGCTAGCCGGCTGGACGCTGCCGGGCTTCCCGGCCTTCGACGAAACGGCCGCCGGGCTGTTCGCCAGCCAGGCCGCGCTGCCCAAAGGCCAGCTGCCGCTGCGGCTGTATCAGGATAACCACTGCTGGCAGCCGGCCGAGGCAGTGAAGCTTAACCAGACGCTGTCGCTGCAGCCCTGCGGCACTCACCCGCCGGTCAACTGGCGGCAGTTCCGCGCCGGCGATTATCAGGTGCGCATCGACACCCGCAGCGGCACGCCGACGCTGCAGCTCAGCCTGAGCAGCGCGCCGGAAAGCACCACCGTTGCCGTCCGCAGCTGCCCGCGCTGGGACGGCAAGCCGGTCACGGTCGACGTCGCCTCCACCTTCGCCGAAGGCGAAACGCTGCGCGATTTCTATTCCGGCCAAACGGCGCAGGTGAGCCAGGGGAAAATAACGCTGCAACCCGCCGCCGCCAGCGGCGGCCTGTTGCTGCTGGAATCCGCCGCCACGGCGAAACCGGCGGCGTTCAGCTGGCATAACGCCACGGTCTACTTCGTGCTGACCGATCGCTTTGAGAACGGTAACCCGGCCAATGACCACAGCTACGGGCGCCGCAGCGACGGCCTGCAGGAAATAGGCACCTTTCACGGCGGCGATCTGGCCGGCCTGACGCAGAAACTGGATTATCTGCAGCAGCTGGGCGTCAACGCCTTGTGGATCAGCTCGCCGCTGGAGCAGATCCACGGCTGGGTTGGCGGCGGCACCAAAGGCGATTTCCCGCATTACGCCTATCACGGCTATTACGCGCTGGACTGGACTCGCCTCGACGCCAACATGGGCACCGAACAGGAGCTGCGCACGCTGGTCGAGCAGGCGCATCGGCGCGGCATTCGCATTCTGTTCGACGTGGTGGTGAACCATGTCGGTTACGCCACGCTGGCGGATATGCAGACGTTCCACTTCGGCTCGCTGTATCTGCAGGGTACAGAAGTGGAGAAAACCCTGGGGAAAAACTGGAGCGACTGGCGCCCCGGACCGGGGCAAAACTGGCACAGCTTCAACGACTACATCAACTTCAGCGACAAAGCGGGCTGGCGCCAATGGTGGGGGAAAAACTGGATCCGCACCGACATCGGCGACTATGACTCACCGGGCTATGATGACCTGACAATGTCGCTGGCCTTCCTGCCGGACATCAAAACCGAAGCGCCCGGCGCCAGCGGCCTGCCGCTGTTCTATCGCCACAAACCCGACACCGCCGCGCGCGACATGCCCGGCGCCACCACCCGCGATTACCTGACCGTCTGGCTCAGCCAGTGGGTGCGCGATTACGGCATCGACGGTTTTCGCGTCGATACCGCCAAGCACGTGGAAAAACCGACGCTGGCGCTGTTGAAGCAGCGCGCCACGGCGGCATTGGCGGCGTGGAAAGCGGAGCATCCGCAGCAGGCGCTGGATGACGCGCCGTTTTGGATGACCGGCGAGGCCTGGGGCCACGGGGTGATGAAAAGCGACTATTACCAAAACGGCTTCGACGCGATGATCAACTTCGACTTCCAGGACCAGGCGGCGCAGGCATTGGGCTGCTTTGCCGACATCGATGCCACCTACCGGCAGATGGCCGAGCGGCTGCAGGATTTCAACGTGCTGAGCTACCTCTCTTCGCACGACACCCGGCTGTTCTTGGCCAGCGACGCCAAAGGCTCGCTGCCGCTGCAACAGCGGGCGGCGAACCTGCTGTTGCTGGCGCCGGGCGCGGTGCAGATTTACTACGGCGATGAAAGCGGCCGCCCGCTCGGCCCAACCGGTTCCGATCCGCTGCAGGGCACCCGCTCCGACATGAACTGGCGCGAGCTGCAGGGGGAAAAAGCCCCGCTGCTGGCCCACTGGCAACGGTTGGGGCAGTTCCGCGCTCGCCACCCGGCGATCGGCGGCGGCGTGCAAACCCCGCAGCCGCACGCCGCCTACTACGCCTTCAGCCGCCGGCTCGGCGACGATAAGGTGATGGTGGTGTGGGCCGGCGAACGGTCACAATAATCCAGCGTAATATGCTGCTAATCGGCCAATGATCGAAGTTTGTGCCCATTGGTCGATTTGTCGGCCGCGTTGCAGCGGGATTTGTCTGGCGGTATGGTGGGGGATTACCTGCTAAGAAACAGTACTGCTGCACCTATGACTTTCTCACTTTTCGGCGAAAAATTTACCCGTTATGCGGGCATTACCCGTTTGATGGACGACCTGAACGAAGGCCTGCGCACCCCCGGTGCCATCATGCTCGGCGGCGGCAACCCGGCGCAGATCCCAGAGATGGAAGCCTACTTCAAACAGCTGTGCCAGGAGATGCTCGACCAGGGCAAACTGACCGAAGCGCTGTGCAACTACGACGGCCCGCAAGGCAAGGACGCGCTGCTGAAAGCGCTGGCCAATCTGCTGCGCGACGAGCTCGGCTGGGAGATTTCGCCACAGAATATTGCACTGACGAACGGCAGCCAAAGCGCGTTTTTCTACTTGTTCAACCTGTTCGCCGGCCGCTACGCCGACGGTTCGCGCCGCCGCGTGCTGTTCCCATTGGCGCCGGAATATATCGGCTATGCCGACGCCGGGCTGGACGAAGGGCTGTTCGTCTCCGCCAAGCCGAACATCGAGCTGCTGCCGGACGGCCAGTTCAAGTATCACGTTGATTTCGAACACCTCACCATCGGCGACGACATCGGCATGATCTGCGTTTCACGGCCGACCAACCCGACCGGCAACGTGATCACCGACGAAGAGCTGATGAAGCTCGACCTGCTGGCACAGCAGCGCGATATTCCGCTGGTGATCGACAACGCCTATGGCGTGCCGTTCCCCGGCATCATCTTCAGCGACGCCACGCCGCTGTGGAACCCGAACACCATCCTGTGCATGAGTCTGTCCAAGCTCGGCCTGCCGGGCTCGCGCTGCGGCATCGTGATCGCCGACGAGAAGGTGATCACCGCGCTGACCAACATGAACGGCATCATCAGCCTGTCGCCGGGCAGCATGGGGCCGGCGATGGCGACGGAAATGATCGCGCGCGGCGATCTGCTGCGCCTGTCGAACGAGGTGATTCGCCCGTTCTACAAACAGCGCGTCGAGCACACCATCGAGATTATCCGCCGCTACCTGTCGCCGGAGCGCTGCCTGATCCACAAACCGGAAGGGGCTATCTTCCTCTGGCTGTGGTTCAAGGATCTGCCGATCACCACCGAAGTGCTGTATCAGCGCCTGAAAAAGCGCGGCGTGCTGATGGTGCCGGGCCACTACTTCTTCCCGGGGCTGGAGCACGACTGGCCGCACACCCACCAGTGCATGCGCATGAACTACGTGCCCGACCCGGAGAAAATCGAGCGCGGCGTGGCGATCCTGGCGGAAGAGATCGAACGCGCGCATCAGGAAGGCTAACGCCAGCTGATTGAAAATCGACCGATAAAGATATACGATGCATATATCGTATATCTTTTTTCTGGAGGGCTAGCGATGACTCGCATCGTGATCGATTTACCTGAAGAAGACCTGCGGCAGCTCGACAATCTGAAAAATATCCGCCACGTTCCCCGGGCCGAAATCATCCGTCAGGCCGTCTCCCGTTATCTGACGGAGAACCACGTTGAAGATCCCAGCAATGCTTTCGGGCTCTGGTCCGGGGCGATGGGCGATGGCGTAGACTACGAAAATCGTCAGCGCGAGGAGTGGGAATAATGGTGGTTCAACGGGCGCTATTCGACACCAATATCCTGATCGATTATCTCAACGGCATTCCTCAAGCCAAAGACGTTCTGACCGAATACCACATCAACCCGGCTATTAGCGCCATCACCTGGATGGAAGTGATGGTGGGTGCCAAAAAACAGGGGCCGGCGCTGGAGCTGAAAACGCGCCAGTTTTTAGGGCAATTCCTGCTGCTGCCTATTACCGATGAAGTTGCCGAACGCGCCGTAGAATTGCGCCACTCACAGCATGTGAAGCTGCCGGACGCCATTATCTGGGCCACCGCGCAGGTGGGGTTCCGGACGCTCATCTCCCGCAACCCCAAAGATTTCGGCACTGACAACGGCGTGTTAATGCCTTACCGGCTGTAGTCGGGCAGCGTTACAGCGTCCAGAACAGCACCGCCAGCAGCTGCGGCGACATGATGCGCAGGAACATCGCCAGCGGATACACGGTGGCGTAAGACAGCGCGGCGGCGCCGCTGGTCGGATGCAGACCGTTGGCGAACGCCAGCGCCGGCGGATCGGTCATCGATCCCGCCAGCATGCCGGACAGCGTCAGGTAGTTCATCTTGCCCACCGTGCGCGCCAGAATACCGACGCTCAGCAGCGGAATGGCGGTGATCAGCGCGCCGTACCCGACCCACGTCAGCCCTTCGCCGTGCAACAACGTATCGATGAAGTTGCCGCCCGACTTCAATCCGACCACCGCCAGAAACAGCACGATGCCCAGTTCGCGCAGCGCCAGGTTGGCGCTCGGCGGCATAAACCAATACAGCTTGCCGATGCTGCCGATGCGCCCCAGGATCAGCGCGGCCACCAGCGGCCCGCCGGCCAACCCCAGCCGCAATGCCGCCGGGAAGCCGGGCACGAACAGCGGAATGGAGCCGAGCAGCACCCCGAGCCCGATGCCGATAAAGACCGGCAGCATCTGCACCTGCTGCAGTTTTTGTTGGGCGTTGCCGACGATTGCCGTCACCGCGTCGATGGCCTCCGGTCGACCGACCAGGTTGAGAATGTCGCCGAACTGCAGCGTCACGTTGCTGCCGGCCACCAGCTCCACGCCGGCGCGGTTGAGGCGTGAAATCACCACGTCATACTTCTGCTTCAGGTTCAGATCGCGGATTTTCTTGCCCAGCACCTGCTCGTTGGTCACCACCGCCCTCACCACCTGCAGCGCGGTGCCGCGCGTCGACAGCGAGGCGTCCACCTCTTCGCCGATCACCAGCCGGGCATTTTCCAGATCTTCGCGTTTGCCCACCAGATGCAGGTAGTCGCCAAGCTCCAGCCGCTCGTGCGGCGCCGGCACCATCAGCAGCTCCCCGCGTTTGAGGCGCGAACAGACGATCGCTTCACCGTTGAGCAGCGGCACCTGCTTGATCGCCATGCCCTGCAGATTGGGATTGCGCACCGCCACGTTCATGGCGTGCAGCAGCTCACGCTGATTGCCCAGGCTGCTTTCAAACGCCTGCGCCTCGCGCTCGATGTTGATGCGGAAAAACAGCCGGATCAGCCACATTACCAGCAGAATGCCGCATATGCCGAACGGATAGGCCATGGCGTAGCCCATGCCCATCCCGTCCACCAACGCCGGATCGGAACCGAGATCGGTCAGGATTTGTTGACCGGCACCCAGCGCCGGAGTGTTGGTGACCGCGCCGGAGAACACGCCGAGGATGATCGGCAGCGGCACGTCGAACAGCTTGTGCACCGCCGCCGCCACGACGCCGCCGGTCAGCACCAGCAGCACCGCGAAGGCGTTGAGGCGCAGACCAGAGACGCGCAGCGAAGAGAAGAAACCGGGGCCGACCTGAATACCGATGGTGTAGACGAACAGGATCAGGCCGAACTCCTGGATAAAGTGCAGCATGTCCCCGTTCAGGCTGATTTGCCCGCTCTGGGCGAAGTGACCGACCAGGATGCCGCCGAACAGCACGCCG
This sequence comes from Serratia sp. 2880STDY5682894, assembly GCF_001537385.1. NCBI lineage: Bacteria > Pseudomonadati > Pseudomonadota > Gammaproteobacteria > Enterobacterales > Yersiniaceae > Serratia > Serratia sp. 2880STDY5682894. The sequence goes on from NZ_FCJA01000008.1 coordinate 229,936, forward strand.
CCGATGCCCAGCCCGACGCCGTACAGCTTCCAGTTCCCCATCCACAGCCCAATGACGGCCGCCAGCGCCAACATGCTGACGGTCAGGGCGATATCGCTCATAGGTCACATCCTTGCCAAAGTTGAATCGGGAATTCACGGTTAAAAGCACACAATTAACAAGGATTATGACATCGAACAGACGGGGGGACTGTGGCGTGCGCCACATAACGCAGCGGGGGAGATCCGTCTGGATCTCCCCCGCATGATGATGACCGTTTTTCAGTCGGTTATTTGGCTTCCAGCTCCGGCGTCGCACCGATGGCGATGCGCTGCGGCTGCAAGGCTTCCGGCACCTGACGCACCAGATCGATGTGCAGCAGGCCATTTTCAAATTTGGCCTCGGACACCTGCAGATGCTCCGCCAGGGTGAAGGTCAGCTGGAACTCTTTGCACACCAGCCCTTGATGCAGGTATTCGACCTGTTTTTCCGGCGGCGTAGGTTTACCGCTGACGGTCAACCGCGGCCCTTCCACTTCGATATTCAGTTCGCTCTGCCGGAAACCGGCCAGCGCCAGAGAAATGCGGTAGTGATTGTCATCGCTTTTCTCAATGTTGTACGGTGGGAACCCTTGGGGTTCCTGGCCACCCATTGAACTGGCCAATTTATCAAAACCAATCCACTGACGCAGAAGCGGGGATAAATCGTAATTACGCATAGGAACAACTCCTTTCATTAAGCGAGATGTGTTTATTCAGCCCCCTGACGGCAGGCTAGGTATTATTTGCCGGCAGCGTACCTGCCGGCGAAACGGAAATTTATTTAATTTCGATGCGGCGCGGTTTTAATGTTTCCGGCACGATGCGTTGCATGTCGATATACAACAGGCCATTCTCCAGTTTGGCGCCTTTAATTTGAATATGTTCGGCCAGCTGGAATTTACGCTCGAAATTACGCTCGGCGATGCCCTGGTATAAATAGGTTTTTTCTGCCGGTTCGTTATTGTGCGCCCCGCGCACGATCAGCAGATTATCTTGCGTGGTGATCTCCAGCTCCTGCTCGGCAAACCCGGCTACCGCGATGGCGATGCGATAATGATTTTCGTCCACCAGCTCGACATTATAAGGCGGATAACCGCCGTTGCCCTGACTCTGACCGGCTTCCAGCGCGTTGAACAGGCGATCGAAACCAATGGCGGAACGGTATAGCGGGGAAAGATCAAAATTACGCATAAAACAGCCTCCTAAGGCACTTCAGCGAGGTTGAAATAAATACGCCTTCCACTCTGGACAGGCTAATTAAGCCAGAATTCCCTTACGGCGAATTCTCAATTCGGCTCTGATGATAAAATGGGGGTTGATTTCATGAATTCAACAGGCGAGGATCAAAAAAACTTCGCACCGATTAGGCGAAAGTTTTTTTACCACTTACACTAAAGTGAGAGAGCCGCCACAGAGCGGGATTTTGCTTCTTTAAAAGCAGCAACAGGATGTTATAAATCAGCTTAATTTAAGGGAACAGCAACCCTGCAGGATGGATTAATGACGACGATGAAAGCGATAGCGACGGGCTGCATGTTGTTGGCGACCAGCGGTTGCTCCAGCGTGATGAGCCATACTGGCCCGAATCAGGGTTACTACCCCGGCACCCGCGCCAGCGTGGACATGCTGAAGGACGACAACACCAGCTGGGCGATGATGCCGCTGGTGGCGCTGGATCTGCCGTTTTCCGCAGTGATGGACACCGTACTGCTGCCTTACGACTATCTGCGTTCCGGCAACGACGCCACCGCAGACTCGCCAAAAGCGCGCATCCTGCGCAGCGAGCAGCAGAATCTGGCAGCAACCGGCAATCCCGGCGAAGGCAACGACAGCACCGCCACCCACTAATCGCGCACGCAGCGGGCCGCCAGGCCCGCCTTACACCTCAACCACAAAGATCTGGTTGAACCCCGCTATCTCGCGCATAAACGCCACTTTCTTGCCATCCGGTGAAAACACCACGGCATCCGCCGACGGCGGCTGCGCGCTGCGCTGCGTTAAACGCTGCAGGCGGCCGCCGGCGACCTCGCACAGCATCACGCTGCTGTCGCACACCAAGGCAATCGCCCCGCCCTGCGGGTGCCAGCTGAACGCTGACTGGATGTCATGCTCGCTGCGGCTCACCTGCCGCGGCTCCCCGCCGTTTGGCGACACCGTCCACAGCTGCACCACGCCGCCGTCGTCCTTCATCAAAAATGCGATTTGGCTGCCGTCCGGCGAGCTGCGCAGCCAATGGCGCGGCGCACCGGCAATGCCCGGATAACGACGATCGCCGGTAAAGGTTACCCGCCGCTGCCTGACGCCCTGCGGCGGCGCCGGCAACTCGCTTTCCGTCCCCTGCAACGGCAAAGCGCCCGCCCTGGCGTAATCGGCATCGTTCTCCGGCAGATCGACAATAAACACCTCCGGCAGCTTCTCGCCGGCGGCGGACAGCGTATCGCCGATGAACGCCAGCGCCCAGCGCTGCCGGCTGCCGTCGGCCTTACGATAACCCTCGCGGCCGATCCAGCCTTCTTCGTAGGCGCGATTGATCTGATCGCTGCCCGGCTGCGGCTGCGGCACCGTCTCGCTGACCAGCACGCAATAGTGGCTACCGTCATACTCGCGCGGGTGCTGTTTCGGCGGATTGACCCCGTGCAGCGGCACGGCCACCCCGACGTTGCGCAGATCGCGCGCCGGATCGCGTTCGTGCATGACGTGGTCGTTGTAGGTAAAGCTGAGGCGGCTGCCGTCCGGACTGAAAACGTGCACATGGCTGCCGCCGCGCAGCGCACCGGGCGTGTAGGGGGCGGTGATATCCAGCGCGTCGAGGGTGATGGCCAACTCGCGATCCGGTTCGCTGACGATCACCCCGCGGCGGTGGTGAAAATCATACTGCCAGGCGCTGTCGGGGTGTTCCGGACCGTGGATAAAGGCATAGCGCGCCGGCGCATCGGGACTGACCGTGACCACGCCGACGTGGGCGCCGTGCTGGGCGCGATAAACCACCTCCACCGCGCCGCTGGCGACGTTGACCCGCTCGATGCTCAGACCGGTGAAAGAGGCGCCGCGCGGGCGCACGTCATAAGCCAGCCATTGGCTGTCCGGCGTCCAGACGTTGATATTGGTTAACTGATGCCCGCGAGGGTCGAAAGTCAGTTGTTTTTCCCGATGGCTCATGGCGGTTCTCCTGCGCATGCCGGCACTGAGTCGCCATCTTACCGGATCGGCGACAGCGTTTCACATGGCCTGCGCGGGTAAGGCGGGAGGATTTTTCGGTTCGAAATGACGCAATTATTTTTCAGCGTCTTATCATTTAAGCCAAACGACGGCGTCGGCAGGAAATAAGCGGCCGATTAGGCGTTCGCATTCCTGGCGGCGAAACTCAACGGCGCCCATGCCGTATAGGCGGATGCCGCGAGCGCTATTTTTTTCATTCTCATTTCCTTCATCAAAATAAGTCAGCGGCAGCACCTTCCTTAACGCAAATAAATAAAAAATCGTGTCGCTAAACGACAGGTTAATGATTATTTTCAACGCCAACGCGATGCTCTTCCCCGGCCGTTGCCGCTGGCGGGCCGGGTTGCCCGGCGGTCGGGCGACGGGGTTTACAATCAATACAAAAAAGTACAAACTGGATTTTTAAGTCCAAAACATTCTGGAGCCGGTATGAACGCCCTCTTCGATGCCATTGTTTCTGCCCATCAGCAACTGCGCCCTCAGGTACGGGTCACGCCCCTGGAGCGCAGCGTGCTGCTTTCGCAGCAGCTCGGCTGCGAGCTGTATCTGAAATGCGACCATCTGCAGCACACCGGCTCCTTTAAATTTCGCGGCGCCAGCAACAAGCTGCGGTTGCTGGATAGCGAGCAACGCCGGCGCGGCGTGATTGCCGCCTCAACCGGCAACCACGGCCAGGCGGTCGCCCTGGCGGGGCAGCTGATGGGCGTTGGCGTCACGGTTTATGCGCCAGAGACGGCCGCGAGCATCAAGCTAGACACCATCCGCGCGCTGGGCGGCACCGTGGAATTGGTGCCGGGCGATGCGCTGAACGCCGAACTGGCCGGGGAACAGGCCGCCCGCGAACAGGGAAAAACCTATATTTCGCCGTATAACGACGAGCAGGTGATCGCCGGCCAGGGCACCTGCGGCATGGAGCTGGTTGAACAGCTCACCGGTCTGGACGCCGTGTTCGTGGCGGTGGGCGGTGGTGGCTATATCGCCGGTATCGGCACCGTTTTGCGGCAATTGTCGCCGAACACGCAGCTTATCGCCTGCTGGCCGGAAAACGCCACCAGCATGTACAGCGCGCTGGAAGCGGGCCATATCTTCCCGGTGGAAGAGCAAGAAACGCTGTCCGACGGCACCGCCGGCGGCGTCGAACCGGGCGCCGTGACCTTTCCCCTGTGCCAGCAGCTGATCGACCGTAAAGTGCTGGTCAGCGAGGCAGAGATCAAACACGCGATGCGCCGGATCGCCGCCAGCGATCGGTGGATTATCGAAGGCGCGGCCGGCGTGGCGCTGGCGGCGGCGATCAAACTGGCGCCGGAATATCAGGGGAAAAAAGTGGCGGTGGTGCTGTGCGGCAAAAATATCGTGCTGGAGAAATACCTTAAGGCCATCGCCGATGCGCATCCTTAATCAGCAGCAAATCCTCGCCGCGTTCGACGCCGAGGCCATAACCGCGCTGCTGAAGCAGGGGTTTATCGCCTATTCGCAGCGGCAGGTGCAACAGCCGCCGGTGCAGCATTTCCTGTTCGAACAGGCCGCCGGCGATTGCTGCATCAAATCCGCCTGGCTGGAAGGCGACGAGCTGTTCGTGGTCAAGGTGTCCGCCGGTTTCTATCGCAACGCCGAACGCGGTCTGGCCAGCAATCAGGGATTGGTGATGGCGTTCTCCGCCCAGACCGGCGAACCCCGGGCGCTGCTGCAGGATGAGGGCTGGCTGACCGCGCTGCGCACCGCACTGGCCGGCCGCATCGCCGCCGAGCTGTGCGCGCCGCCGCATATTCAGGCGATCGGCATGGTCGGCACCGGCCTGCAGGCGCGGCTACAGCTGCAATGCCTGAAACCGGTGACCGATTGCCGCGAGGTGTGGGTGTGGGGCCGCAACGAACAGGCGCTGGCGGCGTATCGGCGCGATGCCGAGGCAGAAGGTTTTCGGGTGCTGACCACGCAGGACGCGGCGGAACTGGCGGCGCACTGTCAGCTGATCGTGACCACCACGCCCAGCCGCGAACCGATCTTGCAGGCGGCGGATATCCGGCCCGGCACGCACATCACCGCCGTGGGCGCCGACGCGCCAGGCAAGCAGGAGCTGGCGACCGATCTGGTGGCCAATGCGGACGCGCTGCTGGTCGATGCGCTGGCGCAATGTGCTGACTACGGCGAGATCGCGACGGCTTATCGGCAAAACAGGCTCACTTCAACGCCAATCGTCGAAATGGGCGCCCTCTTGGCGCAGGGCGGGCGGTTGCGAAGCGAGCCGCAGCACATCACCATCGCCGATCTTACCGGGCTGGCGATTCAGGATCTGCAGATCGCCAAAGGGGTGTTGGCGGCAATATAAAGGGGCGCCGCAGCGCCCCGTGTTCTCAGACGTTGAGCACGAACTTCTCGATGGCGCGCGCCACGCCGTCTTCGGTATTGGCGCTGGTGACAAACTGCGCCACCGCTTTCAGCTCGGGAATGGCATTGCCCATCGCCACGCCGACGCCGGCATACTCAATCATCGCCGTATCGTTGGCCTGATCCCCCAGCGTCATGATGTTTTCCCGCGCCACGCCGAGGTGCTCGGCCAGCATTCTCACCCCGGCGCCCTTATCGACGTTCTTATGCAGGATTTCGAGGAAGTAAGGCGCGCTTTTCAGAATGGTGTAACGCTCGCGCGTTTCCGCCGGGATGCGCGCAATGGCGCTATCCAGCAGCTCCGGCTCGTCGATCATCATCACTTTAGGGAAACGCATCTGGCGATCCATCTCCTCCACGCTGCGGTATTTCAGCGGAATACCGGTCATTGCCGCCTCGTGTATGGTGTATTTGCCAATGTCTTTATTCGGGGTATACAGGGTGTCGAAATCAAACGCCTGGTAGTGAACGCCGAACTCGCGCGCCATCTGCTCGAAGTGCAGATAGTCCTCGAAGCCCAGCGTTTCCTGCAGGATGCAGGCGCCGTCGACCGCACGCAGCACCAGTGCGCCGTTATAGGTTATACAGAAATCGCCGGGGCCCTGAATGTCCAACTGGCGCAGATAATCCTGCACGCCGACATAAGGCCGCCCGGTGGCCAGCACCACGTGCACCCCTTTGCGCCGCGCTGCCGCGATAGCCTGCTTTACCGCCGGCGTGATTTGGTGCTGCGGATCCAGCAACGTGCCGTCCATGTCGATCGCAATCAGTTCAATAGCCATTCAACGCTTCTCCCAGTGGTTTTTTCTCATGCTAACGCGTTTCAGCCTCGGCTGTCAGCGCCAAAAAAGGCGTAAAAAAATCCGCGCGGGTCGCCCGGCGCGGATTTTCACAGCCATTAACGCATCAGATATCGATGTTCGCCGCTTTCAGGGCGTTTTCTTCGATAAAGGCGCGGCGCGGTTCAACCGCATCGCCCATCAGCGTGGTGAACAGCTGATCGGCAGCGATGGCGTCCTTGACGGTCACGCGCAGCATGCGGCGGCTTTCCGGATCCATGGTGGTTTCCCACAGCTGCTCCGGGTTCATCTCGCCCAGACCTTTATAACGCTGCACCGACAGGCCGCGGCGCGACTCTTTCACCAGCCACTCCAGCGCCTGCTCGAAGCTGTCTACCGGCTGACGACGTTCGCCACGCTCGATGAACGCACCGTCTTCGATCAGCCCGCGCAGCTTCTCGCCCAGCTGGCAGATCTTGCGATATTCACCGCCGTGGATGAAGTCGAAGTCCAGCTTATAGTCGGTATCCACGCCGTGGGTGCGGATGCGCAGCGCCGGCTCGAACATCTGGCGCTCACGGTTCTCGAAGATCACGAAGTCATAGCTGCTGCCGTGCTGCTCTTTGTCGTTCAGCGCCTGCACCAGCGAAGCGATCCAGGTTTTCACCTTGGCTTCATCGCTGAGATCGCCTTCGTTCAGCGTCGGCTGGTAGATCAGGCTGTTCAGCAGCGCGCGCGGGTAGCGGCGCTCCATGCGGCCAATCAGCTTCTGCACGCCGTAGTGTTCGGCCACCAGTTTTTCCAGCTGCTCACCGCCGAGCGCCGGTGCGCTGGCATTGGTGTGCAGCGTAGCGCCGTCCATCGCGATGGCGATCTGGTACTGATCCATCGCCTCGTCATCTTTGATGTACTGCTCTTGCTTGCCTTTCTTCACCTTGTACAGCGGCGGCTGCGCGATGAACACGTGGCCACGCTCGATGATTTCCGGCATCTGGCGGTAGAAGAAGGTCAACAGCAGCGTACGGATGTGCGAACCGTCGACGTCGGCATCGGTCATGATGATGATGCTGTGGTAACGCAGCTTGTCTGGGCTGTACTCGTCGCGGCCAATGCCGCAACCCAGCGCGGTGATCAGCGTCGCCACTTCCTGCGAGGAGAGCATTTTGTCGAAACGCGCTTTCTCGACGTTGAGGATTTTCCCCTTCAGCGGCAAGATAGCCTGGTTCTTGCGGTTGCGCCCCTGCTTGGCAGAGCCGCCCGCGGAGTCCCCTTCCACCAGGTACAGTTCGGACAGCGCCGGATCGCGTTCCTGGCAGTCCGCCAGCTTGCCCGGCAGGCCGGCCAGATCCAGTGCGCCTTTGCGGCGGGTCATCTCACGCGCTTTACGCGCCGCTTCGCGCGCGCGCGCCGCGTCGATGATTTTGCCGACCACGATTTTCGCGTCGCCTGGATTTTCCATCAGGTAATCCACCAGCTTCTCGTTCATCAGCGTTTCAACCGCGGTTTTCACCTCGGAGGAGACCAGCTTGTCCTTGGTCTGAGAAGAGAACTTCGGATCCGGCACCTTCACCGACACCACGGCAATCAGGCCTTCACGCGCGTCATCGCCGGTGGCGCTGACCTTGGCCTTCTTGCTGTAGCCTTCCTTTTCCATGTAGCTGTTCAGCGTACGGGTCATCGCGGTACGGAAACCGACCAGGTGCGTGCCACCGTCGCGCTGCGGAATGTTGTTGGTGAAGCAGTAGATGTTTTCCTGGAAACCGTCGTTCCACTGCAGCGCCACTTCCACGCCGATATCGTCTTTCACGGTCGAGAAGTAGAACACGTTCGGGTGGATCGGGGTTTTGTTCTTGTTCAGATACTCGACAAACGCCTTGATGCCGCCTTCGTAATGGAAGTGGTCTTCACGGTCGGTGCGCTTGTCCTTCAGGCGGATAGACACGCCGGAGTTGAGGAAGGACAGCTCGCGCAGACGCTTGGCCAGAATGTCGTACTCAAAATCGGTCACATTGGTGAAGGTCTGGTGGCTCGGCCAGAAGCGCACCATGGTGCCGGTCTGTTCGGTTTCGCCCACCACGGTCAGCGGCGCCTGCGGCTCGCCGTGGCTGTAAGTCTGTTCGTGTACTTTGCCTTCGCGGCGGATCACCAGCTCCAGTTTCTCCGACAGGGCGTTAACCACCGAGACGCCCACGCCGTGCAGGCCGCCGGAAACTTTATAGGAGTTGTCGTCGAATTTACCGCCGGCGTGCAGCACGGTCATGATGACCTCTGCGGCTGAAACCCCTTCTTCAGGGTGAATGCCGGTCGGAATGCCGCGGCCGTCATCCTGTACCGATACCGAATTGTCGGCATGGATGGTGACCTGAATGTCACTACAGTGGCCCGCGAGCGCTTCGTCGATAGCGTTGTCCACAACCTCGAATACCATGTGGTGCAGACCGGTGCCGTCATCGGTATCGCCGATATACATGCCCGGGCGCTTGCGCACCGCATCCAGCCCTTTTAATACCTTGATACTTGAGGAGTCATAAGAATTCGACATCAACGTTTCTCGCTCATTTTAGTCCTGTGGTTGAACCTCTATTTTACCCTGTTCCACGCGGAACATCTTGCCCTTTTCACCGGCCATGTCGGTCACTTGTTCAGCGCTGACCGCGCTGACAAAAACCTGGGCCTGGGTGGCTTTCAGGCGATCGGCCAGCAACCGGCGACGGCCGGTGTCCAGCTCGGAGGCAAAATCATCAATCAGATACAGGCAACGCCGCCCGCTCTGCCGGGTGAGAAACTCACCCTGCGCCAAGCGCAACGCGCACATCAGCAGCTTAAGCTGACCGCGCGATAACAAATCCTCTACCGGCGTGCCGTCGGCACGAATGCGGAAGTCCGCTTTATGCGGCCCCACCGCGGTATAGGTCAACGCCCTGTCGCGCTCGAACTGGCGCTCCAGCAGCTCGCCGTAGTCGCTCTCTTTGTCCCAGCCGCGCTGGAAGGAGAAGCTCAGGGCGAATTCAGGCAGAAACTGCGCGCAGGTCGCGGTGATATCCGCGGCGATCGCGTCGCTGTATTCCGCCCGCCATTCGCTGATGCGCTCCGCGAGCGGGATCAGTTCCTGATCCCAAGCGCGGATCTGCGCATAGCGACTCACCTGGCGCAGCGCGGCATTGCGCTGCTTCAGTAACCGTTTCAGGTTGCTCCAGGCGGTGAAAAAACCGGGTTCGTTATGAAAACAGCCCCAGTCAAGGAAGGCGCGCCGGAATTTCGGCCCGCCGTTCAGCAGGGTAAAACCTTCGGGGGTGATCAGCTGCATGGGCAGCAGCTGCGCCAGCTCGGCCACCTTGTGGCCGTCGCTGCCATCGATGCGTACTTTGCTGTCACCCTGACGGCTCTTGCTCAATCCTACCGACAGCTCGCGCTCCGTACCTTCTATGCGGCCGTGCAGCACGAACTCCGGCTGGTCGTGACGGATCACCCGACCGGCCTGCAGGCTGCGAAAGGCGCGGCCGTGCCCGAGCGTATATACCGCTTCCAGCACGCTGGTCTTGCCGCTGCCGTTGGCGCCGACCAGGAAGTTGAATCCCGGCGCCAGCGCCAAATCCGCCGCCTCGATATTGCGGAAATCTTTAATCAATAAACGCGTCAGAGCCATGCAATCTCTTTACCGATGACGGTGCTGTAATTCAAGGTAACGAGACTACAACCGCATTGGCATGACAACGTAGGCCGCCGCCTGGCTGGCGCCGTCTTCGATCTGCACGCTGGAGACCGAGTCGGTCAACAGCAGGCGCACGTCTTCACACTTGAGCGCGTTCAACACGTCCAGCACGTAGCTGACGTTGAAGCCGATCTCCATCTCCGCGCCGTCGTAGCTGACGTCGAGGATCTCTTCCGCCTCTTCCTGCTCCGGGTTGTTGGCGGTGATCTTCAGCTGGTTCTGGCTGACGTACAGCCGCACGCCGCGGAATTTCTCGTTCGAGAGAATGGCCGCGCGCGCAAACGCCTGCTTGAGCAGATCGCAGCCGGCTTCCAGCGTTTTATCCGGGTTCTTCGGCAAGACGCGGCGATAGTCCGGGAAACGGCCGTCAACCAGCTTGGAGGTGAAGATGAAATCGCCGACGTGGGCGCGAATGTTGTTGCTGCCGATCTGCAGCTGCAGCAGCGAATCGCCGCCGTCCAGCAGACGCACCAGCTCCATCACCCCTTTACGCGGCACGATCACCGAATGCGAAGGCAGCTGTTGGCCGATCGGCATCGAACACACCGCCAGGCGGTGGCCGTCGGTCGCGACGGTGCGCAGCTCCTCGCCTTCGGTTTCAAACAGCATGCCGTTCAGGTAGTAACGCACGTCCTGATGGGCCATCGAGAACTGGGTGGCTTCGATCAGGCGCTTCAGCGTCGCCTGCGGCAAGGTGAACTCCACCTCGCTCTGCCAGTCGTCCAGGTTCGGGAAGTCCGCCGCCGGCAGCGTGGACAGCGAGAAGCGGCTGCGGCCGGACCGCACCAGCATGCGCTCGCTCTCCAGCGTGACGGCGATCTCCGCCCCTTCCGGCAGGCCACGGCAGATATCAAAGAATTTACGCGCGGGCACGGTGGTCGCGCCCGGCTCGTGCGGTTGGGACAGGGCGACGCGCGCCACCATCTCCATCTCCAGATCGGTGCCGGTCAGCAGCAGGGAGCCTTCCGTCACCTGCAGCAGCAGGTTGCCCAGGATCGGCAAGGTCGGGCGGCCGCCCAGCGGGCTGCTCACCTGTTGCAGCGGTTTTAGCAGATGCTCACGTTCAACGATAAATTTCATAGCGCTATGAAGATAATGTTCTGATTAAATTGGAGAAATCTTCTTTGATGTCGTGACTTTCCTCACGCAGCTGCTCGATCTTCCGGCAGGCGTGCAACACCGTGGTATGGTCGCGGCCACCAAACGCATCGCCGATTTCCGGCAGGCTGTGGTTGGTGAGTTCCTTCGCCAGCGCCATCGCCATCTGGCGCGGGCGGGCAACGGATCGCGAACGCCGCTTGGACAGCAAATCCGCGACTTTAATCTTGTAATACTCCGCCACCGTCTTTTGAATATTGTCGATGGTGACCAGCTTTTCCTGCAGCGCCAGCAGATCGCGCAGCGCTTCGCGCACGAAATCGATGGTGATGGCCCGGCCGGTAAAGTTGGCGTTGGCGATCACGCGGTTCAGCGCCCCTTCGAGCTCACGCACGTTGGAACGCAGGCGCTTGGCGATGAAGAACGCCACTTCGCCCGGCAGGCGAATGTCGTTCTCGTCGGCCTTTTTCATCAGGATCGCCACGCGGGTTTCCAGCTCCGGCGGCTCGATCGCCACCGTCAGCCCCCAGCCGAAGCGGGACTTCAAACGATCTTCCACCCCGTTGATCTCTTTAGGGTAGCGATCCGAGGTCAGGATGATCTGCTGATTGCCTTCCAACAGGGCGTTAAAGGTATGGAAGAACTCTTCCTGCGAACGCTCCTTGTTGGCGAAGAATTGGATGTCATCGATCAGCAAGGCGTCGACCGAACGGTAGTAGCGCTTAAACTCTTCGATAGCATTGTTCTGCAACGCTTTGACCATGTCCTGCACGAAGCGTTCCGAGTGCATGTAGACCACTTTGGCGTTGGCTTTGCGCGCCATGATGCCGTTGCCGACCGCGTGCAGCAGGTGAGTTTTACCCAGGCCGGTGCCGCCATACAGGAACAGCGGGTTGTAGGCGCCGCCCGGATTGTCCGCCACCTGGCGAGCCGCCGCGCGCGCCAGCTGGTTGGACTTACCCTCGACGAAGTTGTCGAAGGTGTGCTTGGGGTTGACGTTGGAGCGGTAAGAGAGCTCGGGTTGCGCCGCCGCGTTGTCCCAGCTCGGGCGCGAAGGCGCGGCCGTGCGCGCCGCCGGGGCTGCGGGGGCGCTGCTGACGCTGGCGGTCACGGTCTGGCTGATCACCTGCGTGATCGGCTTGCTGCCGACTTCAAAACGCAGCAAAGGCGCATCCGTGCCGCAGAAATCATTCAGCAGACCATTGATGTTGTTTAAGTATTTATCGCGAACCCAATCCAGCACAAAACGGTTAGGCGCGTACAGCGCCAGGGTGTTGTCACTCAGTTCCGCCTGCAATGGGCGAATCCACATACTAAATTCTGTGGCAGGTAACTCATCCTGCAATCGGGCAAGACACTGCTGCCAAAGCGAAAGTGACACGGCGGACTCCACTCGAACAAGATCAATAAAGAAAAGAAACGGGCAACTTTTTTATAACTCATGATTTTTGACACATACCCGGCATCGGCTGTTTGCCTGTGGGGGATGCGAACCGCCTTTCACGGTTTGTGTCCCTCACGATCCCGGTATGAGGGATCGCGATCGGAATGACGGATCATAGCGCAATCCGCGCAAGAGATCCTCCCCTTCCTCACAGATTAGATCCATTTTATCCACAGGCCGCGGCCGGCGGCGATCTTTTCGCCGCTGGCGCCGAATGGCCGCGCAGATCCCGGCCGCTACGCCGCGTTTTTTACATTGTCAACCGGTTATACCCTGTTATCCACGCCGGATCCTGCGATCGCGCGCAAAGGATCTCACGGGGATCCTTGCGATTTCACCCCGAGTCCGTATAATCTTCGCCCTACGTGTGATACCTGGTTCCTTATGGTGCGTCATTAGCCAGACAGGATTCTGCGGTGACCACGGGCCAAGACCGGATTTTGTTCCGTTATTGGCAGACAACCAGGTAGGCTGGCGCGATGCGAATTGACTCAGGACTGTACAATTATTACAATCCCGCTTCTTTATGTATTGCGATTGAGGCGTCGGTCATCTTCACGCCGAGTAGCCAAACGCGTTTACTGATCAGTAATTATTTTAAGTTTAGGTAGAAATCGCTATGAAACGCACTTTCCAACCGTCCGTATTGAAGCGCAACCGTAGCCACGGTTTCCGTGCTCGTATGGCCACCAAAAATGGTCGTCAAGTTCTGGCCCGCCGTCGTGCGAAAGGCCGTGCTCGTCTGACTGTTTCTAAGTAATAAAGCTAACCCGCTGAGTGGTTAAGCTCGCTTTTCCCAGGGAGTTACGTTTGTTAACTCCCACTCATTTCACTTTCGTCTTCCAGCAGCCACAACGGGCTGGCACGCCGCAAATCACCATCCTCGGCCGCCTGAACCAGCTGGGGCATCCCCGCATCGGTCTTACCGTCGCCAAAAAACACGTCAAACGCGCGCACGAGCGTAATCGGATCAAACGCCTAACCCGCGAAAGCTTCCGCCTGCGTCAGCACGAATTACCGGCGATGGATTTTGTCGTGGTGGCCAAAAAGGGGATAGCGGATTTGGATAACCGCGCGCTGACGGAAGCTTTGGATAAATTATGGCGTCGCCACTGTCGCCAGGCTCCCGCATCCTGATCGGGCTGGTGCGGGCCTATCAGCTCGTCATCAGTCCGCTGCTAGGGCCTCGTTGTCGCTTCCAGCCGACATGCTCTCATTACGCAATTGAGGCATTAAGCAGGTTTGGCATGATAAAAGGCAGTTGGTTAGCATTGAAACGCGTATTAAAATGCCACCCTTTGAACCCAGGTGGCGATGATCCGGTGCCGCCAAAAACCGACGATAACAGAGAACACTAACGATGGATTCGCAACGCAATCTTCTCCTCATCGCTCTGCTGTTCGTGTCTTTCATGATCTGGCAGGCATGGCAAACGGACAACGCTCCGCAGCCGGCCGCACAGACCACGCAACAGACTTCGAACGCAGTAGCCGGTGATGCCGCCAGCCAGGCCGTGCCAGCCAGTGGTCAGGGTAAGCTGATTACCGTGAACACCGACGTGCTGTCACTGACCATCAACACCCGTGGTGGCGATATCGAGCAGGCTAAACTGTTGGCCTACCCGGATACTCTGGGTTCATCGACTCCGTTCCAACTGCTGGAAACCACTCCGTCATTCGTCTATCAGGCGCAAAGCGGCCTGACCGGTAAAAACGGCCCGGACAACCCGGCCAACGGCGAACGCCCGCTGTATCAGGCGGCACAGGACAGCTACACCCTGCCGGAAGGCCAGGACGAGCTGCGCATCCCGCTGACCTACACCGATAAAGACGGCGCGGTCTACACCAAGACCTTCGTGCTCAAACGCGATCACTATGCGGTCGGCGTGGATTACAGCATCGACAACAAAGGCGCGACGCCGCTAGAGCTGACCCTGTTCGGCCAGCTGAAGCAGACCACCGAATTGCCTAAGCACCGCGACACCGGCAGCAGCAACTTCGCGCTGCACACCTTCCGCGGCGCGGCGTACTCGTCCAGCGATGACAAGTACCAGAAATACGCATTCGACAAAGACGAAAACCTGAGCGTCACCACCAAAGACGGTTGGGTCGCCATGCTGCAACAGTACTTCGCCACCGCGTGGGTACCGGCGACCAAGGGTGACAACACCTTCTACACCGCCAAACCGGGCGACAATCTGTCCACCATCGGCTTCAAATCTACGCCGGTCGTGGTGCAGCCGGGCGCTCAGCAGCAGCTGAACGCGACCCTGTGGGTCGGCCCGGAGCTGCAGGACCAGATGGCCCAGCTGGCGCCGCACCTGGACCTGACCGTGGATTACGGTTGGCTGTGGTTCATCTCCCAGCCGCTGTTCAAACTGCTGAAGTTCATCCACGGCTTTATCGGTAACTGGGGCTTCTCCATCATCATCATCACCTTCATCGTGCGCGGCATCATGTACCCGCTGACCAAGGCGCAGTACACCTCGATGGCGAAAATGCGCATGCTGCAGCCGAAGCTGCAGGCGATGCGCGAGCGCATCGGCGATGACAAACAGCGCATGAGCCAAGAGATGATGGCGCTGTACAAGGCGGAGAAAGTGAACCCGCTCGGCGGCTGCCTGCCGCTGATCATTCAGATGCCGATCTTCCTGGCGCTGTACTACATGCTGATGGGTTCGGT
Source organism: Serratia sp. 2880STDY5682894 (assembly GCF_001537385.1). Taxonomy (NCBI): domain Bacteria; kingdom Pseudomonadati; phylum Pseudomonadota; class Gammaproteobacteria; order Enterobacterales; family Yersiniaceae; genus Serratia; species Serratia sp. 2880STDY5682894. The sequence goes on from NZ_FCJA01000008.1 coordinate 245,275, forward strand.
CGAGCTGCGCCACGCGCCGTTCGCCCTGTGGATCCATGACCTGTCGGCACAAGACCCGTACTACATCCTGCCAATCCTGATGGGCGTGACGATGTTCTTCATTCAGAAGATGTCGCCGACCACCGTGACTGACCCGATGCAGCAGAAAATCATGACCTTCATGCCGGTGATCTTCACAGTGTTCTTCCTGTGGTTCCCGTCCGGTCTGGTGCTGTACTACATCGTCAGTAACCTGGTGACCATCCTGCAGCAGCAGCTGATTTACCGTGGTCTGGAAAAACGCGGTCTGCACAGCCGCGACAAGAAAAAAAGCTAAGCGTATTGTAGGGGTTCGGCGCGCCGACCCTTGCAGTCACACCAAAGGCGGTCATTAGACCGCCTTTTTGCATCTTAATCGTCAGAGAGAACCGTTATGAGCACCACCGATACCATCGTAGCCCAAGCCACCCCGCCGGGACGCGGCGGCGTCGGCATTCTGCGCATTTCCGGAAGCCAGGCCAAAGACGTCGCCCAGGCGTTGCTCGGCAAGCTGCCGAAGCCGCGCTACGCTGACTATCTGCCGTTCCGCGACGCCACGGGCGCCACCCTCGATCAGGGCATCGCGCTGTGGTTCCCGGGGCCGAACTCCTTTACCGGTGAAGACGTGCTGGAGCTGCAGGGCCACGGCGGGCCGGTGATCCTCGATCTGTTGCTCAAGCGCGTGCTGGCGCTGCCCGACGTGCGCATCGCACGGCCCGGCGAGTTCTCCGAACGCGCGTTCCTCAACGACAAACTCGATTTGGCGCAGGCCGAAGCGATTGCCGATCTGATCGACGCCAGCTCCGAGCAGGCGGCACGTTCGGCGATGAACTCGCTGCAGGGCGCCTTCTCCACCCGCATCCACCAGCTCGTGGAAGCGCTCACTCACCTGCGAATCTACGTGGAAGCGGCGATCGACTTCCCGGACGAGGAAATCGACTTCCTGTCCGACGGTAAAATCGAGGCGCAGCTCAACGACGTGATGGCGGATCTGGATAACGTGCGTGGCGAAGCGCGCCAGGGCAGCCTGCTGCGCGAAGGGATGAAGGTGGTGATCGCCGGGCGCCCCAACGCCGGTAAATCCAGCCTGCTCAATGCGTTAGCCGGGCGCGAGGCGGCGATCGTCACCGATATCGCCGGCACCACCCGCGACGTCTTGCGCGAACATATCCATATCGACGGCATGCCGCTGCACATCATCGACACCGCCGGCCTGCGCGACGCCAGCGACGAAGTTGAGCGTATCGGCATCGAACGTGCGTGGAACGAGATCGAACAGGCCGACAGAGTGCTGTTTATGGTTGACGGCACCACCACCGCCGCCACCGAGCCGGCGGAGATCTGGCCGGAGTTTATGGCGCGCCTGCCGGGCACGCTGCCGATCACCGTGGTGCGCAACAAGGCCGACATCACCGGTGAAACGCTGGGTCTGACGGAAGTGAACAACCACTCACTTATTCGCCTGTCGGCCCGCACCGGCGAAGGCGTCGATGTGCTGCGCGATCATCTGAAACAGAGCATGGGCTTCACCAGCAACATGGAAGGCGGCTTCCTGGCGCGCCGTCGCCACCTGCAGGCACTGGAGCTGGCGGCACAGCACCTGGTGCAAGGTAAAGAACAGTTAGTGAGCGCTTACGCGGGCGAGCTATTGGCCGAGGAGCTGCGTCAGGCGCAGCTGGCCTTGAGTGAAATCACCGGCGAATTCACCTCCGACGACCTGCTGGGCCGCATCTTCTCCAGCTTCTGTATCGGTAAATAACGCCGCCAGACGCCTTCACGGCCGGGACAAGCCCTTGTTCCGGCCGTTTTTCTTTCCCGCGCTCGCTCTGCGCGCCGGCTCACAGAGCCGCTACCGCCCTCCACGCTATACTGAAAAGTCAGGAATCTCTCTCAGGAACGAGTCAACATGGCATTGACCCTCAAGGTACTGCTGGAAAACCGCCGCGCCGCCGGCGCCGACCCATTATTGCAGGCCAAGGCCGGGCTAAGCCTGCTGATTGAAGATGAGACGACGTCCATACTGTTCGATACCGGCCCCGACGACAGCTTTCTGCGCAATGCGGCGCTGATGGGCGTCGATCTCTCCCGTATTACCGCAACGGTGCTCTCCCACGGCCACTATGACCACTGCGGCGGCGTCGCCTGGCTGCCGGACAACAGCCGCATCATCTGCCACCCGCAGGTCGGGGATGAACGCTATGCGGCGCTGAAGGTGCTGGGCCACACCCGCAAAATCAAAAAGCTCTCCTTGGATATCGACTACTCGCGCCACCGCATGCACTACAGCCGCGAACCGCTGGCGATCGGCGATCGCTTTATGTGGTCAGGCGAAATCGCGGTACCCGCCCCGCGCGCCTACGGGGTGATCGCCGGGGACAACGCGGCGGTGGATTACGTGATCGACGAAGGGGTGCTGATTTACAAATCGGATCGCGGTCTGGTGATCGTGACCGGCTGCGGGCACCGCGGGATCGTCAATATCGTGCGCCATTGCCAGAAAATCACCGGGATCGATCGGATCCACGCCCTGATCGGCGGTTTTCATCTGCGCTGCGCTTCCCCGCGCACGCTCTGGCGCGTCCGCCGTTTTTTGCGGCAGCATCAGCCGGAAAAGATCATGGGCTGCCACTGTACCGGCGCCTGGGGCCGGCTCTGGCTGCCGGCAGGGATCTCACCGGCCACCGGCGATACGCTGATCCTGGATTAGACGTACCGCCTTACACAAATAGCGTCGCTATCACCGCGATGCCGCAGCACAGCACCGCTATTCCCACCATCTTTTGCCGGCCGTCGCCCCGCTGTAAAAAATACAGTGATGGGATGAAAAAGACGGTCATCACGATAACGGGTATCGACCAGCTCGAGATGATCTTGATAATACTCGGATTAATCGTGCCGATAAGCGTACAGACAATAATGTTCCCCGCGATAATTCCCTTTTTTCCCGCCATGCCGAAGGACGTAATACCGTCGATTACACCAGTCAACGTGCCCATATAAGCACCACCGGTGAGCAAACACAGCAATAGGGCTGCGCCTAACCATGCCATCGAGTTGCCGGTCAAGCCGGCGGTATAAAACAGCGCATCCACATTACGGCCGTTAATGATCGAGATATCATCCAACGTCAGCAAGCGGCTGATAGCGATAACGATCATGGCGATAAACGCCAAGATCAGTATCTTGCCGAACAGAATACTGCGCGCCTGCGGCCGCACGGCGCTTTTCGCAAACCGCTGGATGCACGGGGTAAAGTTAAACGTAAAAAGAAAAATCGGCAGCAGCATCAACGTCTGCAATGAAATGCTCGGCGGCGCAGGCGCCAGCTGAGCCCCAGCAGGTTGTAACAGGAAAAACACCGTCAGGATCGCCACCATCACGATAGAAACCAGTGCCATTCTGGAGATCAGGTGCTCAATTCGCTGGCTAAACGCCAACCATGCAGCCGACAGCATCGCACTCAACAACAGCGAAATACCGCCCCGAATCCAGAATCCATCGTGGAGAAAAGACACGACAACGTTAACCAGAGTAATGAAATTTATCAGCACGATAATGATCATCGACAGAATAAACAGCACACAGACAATTGACGCCGCCCGCTCGCCGATAAACGTCGATGATGCCGCCAGGAAATCTTTCTCCGGGTGCGAAGTGATGAATTTGAAAAAAAGATAGTGCGCCATCATCGATACCGACATGGCGATAACGATAAACAGCGCGAACGCTTTCATCCCCAACACGCCCGGCCCCACAGCCTGGGGCAAAAAGAAAATCCCGGCGCCGAATGCCGTGGAGAAAAAGGTAACTGGCCAATACAGGTGTGAAATTTTCATGATGATGCTCGACCATCATGGCTATGCGGCAACGCATAGCCAACTGGCAAAAAAAATGTCATTCGAAACAGGATCTGCCGAAGAAGACCAGTAAGGAAGGCAAGGAGAAGTTATCGTAAAAAGTCGCGGCTGCACGATAGCCGTTAAGCACGTTAACGCGCGAACACAGCGGAAAAACGCCAATATGCGACGTGTAATTATCGAAGACTTTATTGGAGGAAATGCGATACCGAATGGCCCTGAACGTCGCGGCATTTCCCGCCGCGCAGGTCGGTTTATTTTCCTTGATGATATCGAACCTATGCTCTCCCACCGTCATCTTCACATTGCCGTCTTGGCGCTGAAAATACGCCTCTTTATCCATACGGTTCTTAATATGGCGTTTAAAGCGATCCGCCATGTTTTTTTCACTGACATAAAATGTATTTATATCAATACCATGTCTTTGATTCGACGCCAGAATGTAGTCATTTATTTTTTCCGGAATAATATACGGCGATGTCGCTATCTTCCTGAATTCGTTAGCGCCGTCTATCTCGCTGCCATCGCTTTTTTCCATATAGAAATCATTTATTTCCATCAAGAAGTCAGGCTGAACATTGAGTTGTCGAATGGATTCGGCTATGTAGTCAATGCAGAATTGCGCTGATTTTTCCACTTCACTGCTGACAGAAAAACGATCGTCCAAATTAACCACGGTATGCCCACCGGAAATCAGCACCTTATCCGTCAAAAAAGGCGATGCCAGCGCGATGAGCTCTTCGACGTTGTTATTTGAAACCTCATTATTGACCACCTCAATGATTCCATTCTGATCGGCTTTGTAGACGATAAAACGATCTTCACCCTTCCAACCTTTTTTGCAGTTGCATTTATATTCTTTAAAAACAACACGTTCAGCTGTCTTATAAAATTCGGCGCTTTGCAGCGGCATTAACTCGAGATCTGGCATGCCCTTCTTCCCTATTCGTAGCCAATGACGCCAATTTTTTATAACAATAGCTAATGTAAATTTAGTGATCTGACTCTGATAATTAACAATCACCCACATAAATCATGGTTTTTTTGGCCTTTGTCACACTTCCAAGTTTAGGTTATTTTAACCATTTTTATTTTGTGGTTTTATGTGTCCAACAAACGGATGCGGAGAGGTGGGCGAGTGGTTTAAGCCAGATTTAAGAAACTAACCGTTTCTTAAATCCACACGAGTCATCGTGTCGTAGGTTCGAATCCTGCTCTCTCCGCCAACTTTTTCTTATCTGATAGTTATTTTTATAGATTCATTAGACGCCGTCGATTCGAACGTGGTTGGTTTCGGTACTGATTAATTTTATGCGCTTATTCAGATCCGCACGCTCTTCTCCCTCCCCCGCCTATATAGCGCAAAAGCCAACAAATCGGATAAAACGCATAGTGTTTTTTGATGATAAATCCTCAACTTAGTCTTAATCTAACACCCCTGCGTTCTTAGCGACCCTCTGTCATGGAGTGAACAATGGCGTGTCATTTTGCCCGCTGGACCCCGGCCTCCGCTGTCCTGGATACCCAAAGACTCTCCGACGAAGTGATAGCCGCCACCCGCACCTTTTCCGTTAAACGCCGCACGCGCTTTCTGCAAGGGCGCATTCTGCTCGCCGAAATGATGTTCTATCTGTACGGCCTGCCGACGCTGCCCCCCATCGCCACTACGCCGACCGGCCGCCCCTGTTTCGCCGATCATCAGCTGCCCGACTTTAGCCTCGCTTACGCCAGCAACACCGTGGGCGTGCTGCTCAGCGACGAGGGCAAAGTCGGACTGGATATCGAAGTGATGCGCGCGCGCGGCACCCGGCAAAGCGCGCTGCAACACGCGCATCAGACGCCGGCAGAAAGTGCCTGGATCGGCGCGCAGGACGATCGGCTGGAGGCAGAGACTCAGCTGTGGAGCATCCGGCAAAGCGTGCTGAAAATTTCCGGCCTCGGCAACAGCGGCCAGGCTACGCTGCGTCTGCATCCCTTCTCCGGCCACCTGCGCTCCAGCGCCACGCCGGACGTTCAGGTGATGAGCGACGCCGACGAATACCTGAGCTGGGCCTGCGCCGGCAGCCCCGGCCTGGACCGCCTGCTGTGCTGGCGCTACGAAGAGCGCCGCGGCCTGCACAAAGACGGGGAAATCTCGCCGCGCAGCCCGGCGGCATCCTCGCGCTTCGTTAAACTGACGGGCCTGAAGACGCCCGGTTAACGCAGCGCAAAGCGGATAACGCTGTCTTTACCGCACAAGTTGCTGGATTAAATTGTAAAGACAGCTAAATGTTGAGCAATCGCCTATTCTCGACCCGCGCTTTAGCCTACTATTCGCCCATGTTGTACGCTGAATCTGCTCATTCGAAAGGGAGAATCACCATGTCAGACCAAGCCTTGAAAATCGTCACTCTGCTCGGCAGCCTGCGCAAAGGCTCCTACAACGCCATGGTGGCCCGCGCCCTGCCTGGGCTGGCCCCACAGGGCGTCACCATTGAAGCGCTGCCTTCCATCCGCGATATCCCGCTGTACGACGCCGACATGCAACAGGGTGAAGGCTTCCCTGCCGCTGTCGAGGCGATCGCCGAACAGATCCGCCAGGCCGACGGCGTGATCATCGTCACCCCTGAATATAACTATTCCGTGCCCGGCGGGTTGAAGAACGCCATCGACTGGCTGTCTCGCTTGCCGAATCAGCCGCTGGCCGGCAAGCCGGTCGCCATTCAAACCAGCTCGATGGGGCCGATCGGCGGCGCGCGCTGCCAATATCATCTGCGCCAGATCCTGGTGTTCCTCGATGCGATGGTAATGAACAAGCCTGAGTTTATGGGCGGTGTGATCCAGAGCAAGGTCGATGAACAGGCCGGTGAACTGAGCGATCAGGGAACGCTGGATTTCCTGACCGGCCAGCTGTCCGCGTTCAGCGATTTTATTCGCCGCGTGGAGTGACCGTCTCGCGGCGCCCGCGGGGCGCCGCAACAGGACATGAAGTCCGTCAATTCATTGAAAATTAAAGCCATAGCATCATGTATTTTTTCATTTTAGCGTTATTTTTTGTTTCCATCACCAGTCCCGCTTTCGCCGCAGACATGCGTTATCCCGCCGGTGAAGAGCCGCTGGAGCTGCCGGCACACAGCGCGCTCAACGCCCAGCTGTCGCGATCCGCGCAAAACCAGGAAGACAAAAAGCTGGGCGCCATGTCGCTGTACCTGACGCTGATGCGCGAAGACGGCCGCAACGTCTGGGCGCCCTACCAGCTGGCGGTATCGTCGGCGGAGAAAGGCCAAACCGAGCTGGCGGAGCGCTACCTGCAGCTGAGCGCCGACCGCGGCCTGTGGTACTACTACAACCTGCTGGAGGACGACGCCTTCAACAGCATCCAGCACTCCGCCACCTACCAATCGATCCTGGCCGCCACCAAAGCGCGCTATCTGCAGCACGCCCGTCACTATGAAGGCAAGGCCAGCTACGCGATGCCGGACGGCGAAGCGCCGCCCGAAGGCTGGCCAACGGTGATCTTCCTGCATACCTACGGCAAAGCCGCCGCCATCAGCCCCGAAGAACGGCTGCTGTTCGGCGAAATGGGCGTGGCGTACATCGAGATCAACGGCACGCAGATGCTGTCGGAAAACAGCTTCCGCTGGTCGAATTACAGCGACGAGAGCACCCACACCGCCATTCAGCGTACGCTGCAACAGCTGGCTCCCCAGCTAAAGCTGAATACCCAACGGATTTACCTCAGCGCCCGCGGCCAGGGCGCACTGCACGCCGCCAACCTGATCGCGAAGTACCCGCAGTTTTACGCCGGTGCACTCCTGATCGCCCCCAACGGGGAGATCAAGCCGGCCCAGCAGTCGCTGGCGGCGCAAAAGAAAATCGTGATGGCGTATTACGATCGGCAGAACTTCAGCGAGCAGGCGCTGGCATTGCACTTCGCCAATCTGTTCGGGGAGGATAATCAGGTGCAGACGCTGCACTTCGCCCAAGGAGAGGATGCCGCCGGCAGTTGGCAGGCGCGCTTCAGGCGGCCGTTGCAGTGGGTGTTGGATCGGGCGCCGGATGCGACGCCGGGCGTCTAGGGGTTCAGGGCCGGCAGGCGCCGGCCCTTTGGCGGTCAATGGCCGTCGACGAAGACGATCTTCAGCACGAACAGCAGCGCCACCACCACCACACACGGGCTGATTTCACGCCAGCGGCCGGTGCCGAGCTTCATCACGCAGTAGGAGATAAAGCCGAGCGCGATACCTTCGGTGATCGAGAAGCTGAACGGCATCATCACCGCGGTAACAAACGCCGGTACCGCTTCGGTCAGATCGTCCCACTTCACCCGCGCCAGGCTGGAGGTCATCAGCACGCCGACGTAGATCAGCGCGCCGGCGGCGGCGTAAGCCGGCACCATGCCCGCCAGCGGCGACAGGAAGATCACCAGCAGGAACAGCAGGCCGGTGACCACCGCCGTCAAACCGGTGCGGCCGCCGACGGCGACGCCGGAAGAGCTTTCGATGTAAGCGGTCACGGAAGAAGTGCCCGCCAGCGAACCGGCCACCGAGCTGATGCTGTCGACGTACAGCGCCTGCTTCATGCGCGGGAACTTGCCCTGGCTGTCGGTCAGGCCGGCTTTATCGGTAACGCCGATCAGGGTGCCCGAAGAGTCGAACAGGTTCACCAGCATAAACGAGAAAATAACCCCGGCCAGCCCGATGTTCAGCGCGCCGGCCACGTCGACCTGGCCCACCACCGAGGTGATGCTCGGCGGCAGGGAGAACAGGCCGCCGTATTTCACGTCGCCCAGCATCCAGCCGATAAGGGTGGTGACCACGATCGACACCAGCACCGCCGCGTGGAAGTTACGCGAAGAGAGCACGGCGATGATGAAGAAGCCGAGCGCGCCCAGCAGCACGTTGTGCGAGGTCAGGCTGCCGATGGTCACCAGCGTGTCCGGGTTGGCCACTACGATGCCGGCGTTTTTCAGCCCCATCATGCCGATGAACAGACCGATGCCACTGGTGATGCCGACCCGCAGGCTGACCGGAATGTTGGCGATCATCCAGTAGCGGATGCGGAAAATGGTCAGCAGCAGCAGGCCGACCGCTCCCCAGAAGATGGCGCCCATGCCCACCTGCCAGGAGATGCCCATCGCCCCGACCACCACGAAGGCGAAGAAGGCGTTCAGGCCCATCGCCGGCGCCAGCGCCACCGGCAGGTTCGCCAGCAGGCCCATAAAGATGCTGCCGAAGGCGGCGATCAAACAGGTAGTGACAAATACCGCCTGGGTATCCATGCCCGCCGCGCCCAAAATTTGAGGGTTAACGAACACGATATACACCATGGTGAGGAAGGTGGTGATACCGGCAATCGTTTCCGTACGCGCCGTCGTGCCATGTTGCTTGAGTTTAAACACGCGCCCAAGCAAGCCTTGCTCAGCGTCAAGGCCAGATACTGGTTTGGTCATTATCAGAATTCCGAAAATGGGAATGGACAGTCGCCGGCTATCCTATAACAAAAAGTGGGGCTTTTGACGCCGGTCACAGGTTTTTTTCGCCGTCTTTACGGCTAAACGCGTCAACGGCTTGTATTTACAGGCTTTCATTCCCCGTTCCCGCCCGCTGCGTTGCCGTTTGCCGGCACGGCCGATAAAATGGCCTATCGCATCTCTTACCCTACCCGCTAAAAAAACAGGAATCCGCATGTCTTCGACCTTTATCGATAAGCTCGCGTTAATTACGCTGAAAGATGACAAAGTGGCGCTGGTGCGTTCACACAATAAGACGCTGTTTTATGTCCCAGGCGGAAAACGCGAAGCAGGTGAAACCGACGAACAGGCGCTGTGCCGCGAAATCGACGAAGAGCTGACCGTTGCGCTGCTGCCGAGCTCCATCGCGTTTTACGGCGAGTTCACCGGCCCGGCGGACGGCAAGCAGGACGGCACCCAGGTGCGCATTCGCTGCTATCAGGCCGACTTTACCGGGCAGCTGCAGCCGGCCGCCGAAATCGCCGAACTCAGGTGGTGCGACAGCCGCGATTTACCGCACTGCTCACACGTCGCCGCGCTGATTTTGCACGATCTTAAGGCGCGTAACCTGATCAAGTGATCGCTGAGCGGCCTCAGCGGCGTTAACCCGAAGGAACCTGTCCCGCATGAATCAGATTGACTGCATTTTGTTCGACTGCGACGGCACGCTGGTGGACAGCGAAGTGCTGTGCAGCAAAGCCTATGTGCACATGTTCGCCCGCTACGGCATTCACCTGTCGCTGGAAGAGGTGTTCAAGAAATACAAAGGGGTGAAGCTGTACGAGATCATAGATCGGGTCAACGCCGAGCAGGGCACTAACCTGGCAAAAGAGGCGCTGGAACCGCTGTATCGGCAGGAGGTGGCGCGGCTGTTCGACAGCGAATTACAGCAGATTGCCGGCGCCCGCGAGCTGCTGGCGCAGGTGACGGTGCCTGTCTGCACCGTCTCCAACGGGCCGGTCAGCAAGATGCAGCACTCGCTCGGCCTGACCGGCATGCTGCCTTATTTTGATGACCGGTTGTTCAGCGGCTATGACATTCAGCGCTGGAAGCCGGATCCGGCGATCGTGTTTCACGCCGCCGAACGGATGCAGGTGCCGGTGGCGCGCTGCATCCTGGTGGACGACTCGCCCGCCGGCGCCCAGGCCGGCATCAACGCCGGCATTCCGGTCTTTTACTTCTGCGCCGATCCGCATAACCCGCCGATCGACCACCCGCTGGTGACGACGTTCGACGACCTGGCCCAGTTGCCCGCGCTGTGGCGCGAACGCGGCTGGCGACTGACGGCCGATTAACTGGCCGGCAACGGCGGCTTGTTGCGCCACCAGCGCCAGGACCGCTTCAGCGCGCGGGTTTGCGCGCCGAAGCGGCGGTTAATCGCGTTGGCCAGCAGATCGAGCGCCAGGCAGAACACGAAATAGACCAGCGCCACGAACAGGAACACTTCCATCGGGTAGACCATGCTGCGGTTGTTGACCTGGGTCGCCAGAAAGGTCAGTTCGCCAACGCCGACGATATAAGCCAGCGAGGTGTCTTTGATCAGGGAGATCCACTGGTTAATGAACGACGGCACCATCATGCGCAGCGCCTGCGGCAGCACGATCATGCGCAGCGTCTGCCAACGGGTCAGCCCCAGAGAAAGCCCGGCCTGCCACTGGCCGGGGCCGATCGCGGCGATGCCGGCCTTCACCGCATGGGCCAAATAGGCCGAAGCGATCAGCGCCAGCGCGCACACCACGGTAGTGATTTCCGGGATCTCGACGCCAAACACCATCGGCAGCAGGAAATAGGTCCAGAAGATCAGCATGATGACCGGAATGGCGCGGAAAAAGCCCAGCACCGCCGCCAGCAATCCGGCAGCGACGCCGCGCGACATCGCCAGCGCCACGCCGAATAACGTGCCGAGCACCGCCGAAGCCACGCCGGCCATCAGGCTGATCGCCAACGTCAGCGCCGCGCCGCCCAGCGGTCCGTCCGGCCAGGTGCCCCACAGCAGGTAGCCCAGGTTATCGTGAATTACGCTGAAATCCATCTCAATGCCCTCCCAGCGGTTTACGCTGTTGGCGCCACATGCCCCAGCCTTCCAGCAGCGCGATGATGGCGATATACAGCACCGTCGCCACGCCGAACGCCTGGAAGGTGCGCAACGTTTCGGTTTCGACCTGACGCGAGGCGTAAGAGAGTTCGGCAACGCCGATCGCCATGGTCAGCGACGAGTTCTTGATCACGTTCATGTATTGCCCGAGCAACGGCGGCAGCGCGATTTTCAGCGCCTGCGGCAACACCACGTAGCGCATCGCCTGCCAGCCGGTCAGCCCCAGCGCCTGGGCGGCATATTTCTGCCCGCCGGCGACGCCGCGAATACCGGAACGGATCTCTTCGGCGATAAAGGCGGTGGAGTAGAGCGTCAGGCCGAAGAAACCGGCGAGAAACTCGAACGACGGCCACTCCAGCGGGCCGACCTGATGCGAGCTGTTCAGCCACTGCATGGCGGCGGACGGCAGGATCTGCCCGGCGGCGAAGTACCAGAAGAACAGCTGCACCAGCAGCGGCGTATTGCGAAACAGCGAGCTGTACCCCATCGCCAGCCAGCGCAACGGCCGCAGGCTGCTGTCGCGCATCGCCGCCAGCACAAAGCCCAGCAGCGTGGCCGCCAGGCCCGCGCAGGCGGAAAGCCACAGCGTCAGCAGAAAGCCGTGCCACAGCCAGCTCAGGTATTGCGGCGCCAGCAGCCAGTCCAGGTTCATGTTCAATCCTTGTCTTGCAGAATGCATCAGGGGCGCAGCAAGCTGCGCCCCTCCGTGCCGATCTCACCGCGAGCGGTTAAATCAGGCTTTCGGTTGCTGATCCAAAGGCGCGATTTTGAAATCACCGCGCGGTTGGGCGGATTGGGTTTCCGGCCCGAACCAGCGATCGTAAATCTTAACCGCTTCGCCGTCTTTTTCCAGCTTGATCAACGTCTCGTTCACCGCGGCGGTCAGGCGATCTTCGCCCTTGGGAATGCCGACGCCCTGGTACTCTTTGGTCAGGCTGAACGGCGAAATTTCAAACTCCGCCTTCTGCGCCGCCGGCAGGTTGCCAAGCAGGCCGACCAGCTTGGCGTCGTCCTGAGTGATCGCCTGCACGTTGCCGTTACGCAGCGCCACGAACGCCAGCGGAGTGTCATCGTAAGAGATCACCTTCGCCGTCGGGAAACGCTCGCGCAGGGTGATTTCCTGCACCGTGCCCTTGTCCGCGCCAATGCGCAGCTTCTTGATGTCTTCCGGGGTTTTCAGCACGCCTTTGCGGGCGATGAATTTCTGGCCGGTAGCGAAATATGGCACGCTGAAGTTCACTTCCTTGGCGCGCTCGTCGGTAATGGTGAAGTTGGCGGCGATCAGGTCAACCTTCTTCGACACCAGCAACGGAATGCGGTTGGCCGGGTTGGTGGCGCGCAGCTCCACTTTCACGCCCAGCGCTTTACCGATCGCATCGGCGACGTCCACATCGTAGCCCACCAGCTTCTTGCTCTGCGGGTCGATGTAGCCGAACGGCGGGTTGCTATCGAACACCGCGATACGCACCACGCCGGCTTGCTTGATATCGTCAAGTTTGTCCGCGTGCGCGGCGCCGGCGGCGAGGCCGGTCAGACTGGCTAACAACGTTAAGGCCAAAGCGCGATGTTTCATAGAAAGCTCCTAAGTGGTTGATGTCCTGCTGGCGGATAAGCTAGCAAGCGCCACATAGGTCAGGAAATAATATAAAAAGCTATATTTATAACCTTTTTATCTTTACGCGCTTAAGATGGAATAAAGGCGCGGGAAACCGCGCCTTTGAAGGATATTACCCGGAAAGGGTTAGTCGGCCTTTTCGTCTTTACCGCCCGGAGAGAGTAGCTTTTCCAGGGCATCACCACCCAAATGACGGAAGTCCTGCCCTTTGACGAAATAGAAGATAAATTCGCAGATGTTCTGGCAGCGGTCGCCGATGCGCTCGATAGAACGGGCGCAGAACAGCGCGGTCAGCACGCTGGGAATGGTGCGTGAGTCTTCCATCATGTAGGTCATCAGCTGACGCACGATGCCTTCATACTCCTGGTCGACCTTTTTATCTTCACGGTAGATACGGATCGCCTCGTCCAGATCCATGCGCGCAAACGCGTCCAGCACGTCGTGCAGCATCTGCACGGTGTGGCGCCCCAGCGATTCCAGACTGACCAGCAGCGGCTGGTGCTGGTGCGAGAACTTTTCCAGCGCGGTGCGGCAGATTTTGTCCGCCACGTCGCCAATGCGTTCCAGCTCGGAAATGGTTTTGATGATCGCCATCACCAGGCGCAGATCGCTGGCGGTCGGCTGACGCTTGGCGATGATGCGCACGCAGGCTTCGTCGATTGCCACTTCCATCATGTTGACCTTGGCGTCGCCTTCGATCACGCGCTTGGCCAGCTCGCCATCCTGATTGTGCATCGCGGTGATGGCGTCGGTCAGCTGCTGCTCCACCAGCCCGCCCATGGTCAGCACCTGGGTGCGGATATGCTCAAGCTCTGCGTTGAACTGGCCGGAAATGTGTTTATTTAAATTCAGGTTATCCATGATGCTTCCTATCAACCATAACGGCCAGTGATGTAGTCTTCAGTCTGCTTTTTCTGCGGCGCAGTGAACAGGTTATCAGTATCACTGAACTCGATCAGCTCGCCCAGATACATAAATGCGGTAGAGTCGGAGCAACGCGCCGCCTGCTGCATGTTGTGCGTCACGATCACCACGGTGTAGTCGGCCTTCAGCTCGCTGATCAGCTCTTCAATCTTGCCGGTGGAGATCGGATCCAGCGCCGAGCAAGGCTCATCCAGCAACAGCACTTCCGGACGAATGGCGATGCCGCGGGCGATGCACAGACGCTGCTGCTGGCCACCGGAGAGGCTGTAGCCGCTCTGGTGCAGCTTGTCCTTGGTTTCGTTCCACAGCGCCGCCTTGGTCAGCGCCCACTGCACGCGCTCGTCCATATCGGCGCGCGACAGCTTTTCAAACAGGCGAACGCCGAAGGCGATGTTGTCGTAAATCGACATCGGGAACGGCGTCGGCTTCTGGAACACCATGCCGACCTTGGCGCGCAGCAGCGCGATATCCGAGTTGTCGGTGAGGATGTTCTGGCCGTCCAGCAGGATGCCGCCTTCCGCACGCTGTTCCGGGTACAGCTGATACATCTTGTTGAAGGTGCGCAGCAGGGTGGATTTGCCGCAGCCGGACGGGCCGATAAACGCGGTGACCTTGTTCTTGGCGATATCCAGCGTGATGTTCTTCAGCGCATGGAATTTGCCGTAGTAGAAGTTCAGATCGCGTACCTGAATTTTGCTGCTGGAAGCGTCAGTAACCATACTCATCAAGACTTCTCTCTTTTCATCAGCGCCGCCAAAGCGGCGCTCAAAATTTTATGAATGCTTTTTCTTGGCGAAAATCACGCGCGCCAGGATATTCAGTAACAGTACGCACAGGGTGATCAACAGCACCCCGGCCCAGGCCAGCTGTTGCCATTCGGCGAACGGGCTCATGGCGAATTTGAAGATGGTCACCGGCAGGTTGGCGATCGGCTGCATCAGGTCGGTGCTCCAGAACTGGTTCGACAGCGAGGTGAACAGCAGCGGTGCGGTTTCCCCCGCGATGCGCGCAATCGCCAGCAGCACGCCGGTGATGATGCCGGACACCGACGCCTTCAGCGTGATGGCAGAAATCATGCGCCATTTCGGTGTACCCAGGGCATACGCGGCCTCGCGCAGCGTATCCGGTACCAGCTTCAGCATGTTTTCGGTGGTGCGAATGACGATCGGCACCTGCAGCAGCGCCAGCGCCACGATGCCGGCCCAGCCGGAGAAGTGTTCCATCTTCGCCACCACGATGGTGTAAACGAACAGGCCCACCACGATCGACGGTGCGGACAGCAGGATATCGTTGATAAAGCGGATCACTTCCGCCAGCCAGGATTTACGGCCGTATTCCGCCAGGTAGATGCCGGCCATGATGCCCAGCGGCGTACCGAAGATGGTCGCCCACAGGATCAACAGGCCGCTGCCGGCGATGGCGTTGGCCAAGCCGCCGCCCGCGGTATTCGGCGGCGGGGTCATTTCGGTGAACAGCGCCAGCGACATACCGTCGAAGCCTTTGGTGACGGTGGCGATCAGGATCCAGATCAACCAGAACAGCCCGAACGCCATGGTCGCCATCGACAGGAATAGCGCGAGGCGGTTTTTCTGCCGGCGCCAGGCCTGCATTTTGCGGCGGCTTTCCGCCAGAACGACTGCGTTTTGCATATCCATCGTCGCCATGTTAACGCCCCTCATTCTTGGCCAGACGCATGATCATCAGTTTCGACAGCGCCAGCACGATAAAGGTGATAACAAACAGAATCAGACCCAGCTCCATCAACGCGGCGGTGTGCACGCCGGACTCGGCTTCGGCGAATTCGTTGGCCAGCGCCGAGGTGATACTGTTGCCCGGCATGTACAGCGAAGCGCTGTCGAGCTGGTAGGTGTTACCGATGATAAAGGTCACCGCCATGGTTTCCCCCAGCGCGCGGCCCAGGCCCAACATCACGCCGCCGATGACGCCGTTTTTGGTGAACGGCAGCACGATGCGCCAGATGACTTCCCAGGTGGTGCAACCGATGCCGTAGGCCGACTCTTTCATCATCACCGGCGTCTGTTCGAACACGTCGCGCATGACCGCGGCGATGTAAGGAATGATCATGATCGCCAGGATCACCCCGGCGGCCAGAATGCCGATGCCGAAGGCCGGGCCGGAGAACAGCTCGCCGACGATCGGAATGCCCGACAGCACTTCGCCCACCGGCGTCTGGAAGTATTCGGCGAACAGCGGGGCGAACACGAACAGGCCCCACATGCCGTAGACGATGCTCGGGATGGCCGCCAGCAGCTCAATGGCGATGCCCAGCGGCCGCTTCAACCAGTTCGGCGCCAGTTCGGTCAGGAACAGCGCGATGCCGAAGCTCACCGGCACGGCGATGATCAGCGCGATAAGCGAGGTGACCACGGTACCGTAGATCGGCACCAACGCGCCGAACTGCTCCGCCGGCGCGTCCCACTCTTTGGTCCACAGGAAAGCGAAGCCGAATTTCTGCATGCTTGGCCAGGAGGCGAAGATCAGCGAAACGATAATGCCGCCCAGCAACAATAGGGTAATCAGCGCAGCCAGTCTCACCAGCGCGCTGAAAATGATGTCACCGTTTTTGCCCGGTGCTTTGATGGTCGGCTTGTACTCAGCCATAGATTACTCTCTGTTTGAACCCTGGCAGCCCCAACCGGGATCGGAGCCTGAAGAACTGTGTGGGGCGCGGCGAACCCGCGCCCCTGCGTTGTTAGTACAGCGCTTTACCTGAACTGTCTTTTACGTTGGTTTTCCAGGCCGCGCGCACCTGCTCAACCACTTCTTTCGGCAGGGTGGCGTAATCCAGCTCGTTCGCCTGCTTGGCGCCGGTTTTGTAAGCCCAGTCGAAGAACTTCAGCACTTCGGCACCCTGAGCAGGATTTTTCTGCTCTTTGTGCACCAGGATGAAGGTGGTGGAGGTGATTGGCCACACGTTGTCGCCTTTCTGGTCTGTCAGATCCTGAGCGAAGGTCTTGCTCCAATCCACGCCTTTGGCCGCGTTGCTGAAGCTCTCTTCAGTCGGGCTGACCGGTTTACCGTCGGCGGAAACCAGCTTGGTATAAGCCAGGTTGTTCTGCTTGGCGTAAGCGTATTCTACGTAGCCGATAGAGCCTGGCAGACGCTGAACGAAGGCGGCGATGCCGTCGTTGCCTTTGCCGCCCAGACCGGTCGGCCAGTTAACGGTAGAACCGGCGCCAATCTTTTCTTTCCACTGCGCGTTGGCCTTGGACAGGTAGCTGGTGAACACGAACGAGGTGCCGGAACCATCGGCGCGGCGTACCACGGCGATGTTCTGATCAGGCAGTTTCACGCCTGGGTTCAGCTTGGTGATAGCCGGGTCGTTCCATTTTTTGACGTTGCCCAGGTAGATATCGCCCAGGGTTTTACCGTCCAGAGTCAGTTCGCCGGATTTAATGCCCGGGATATTCACGGCCAGCACCACGCCGCCAATCACGGTCGGGAACTGGAACAGGCCGTCGGCCGCCAGCTTGTCGTCAGACAGCGGGGCGTCGGAGGCGCCAAAGTCAACGGTGTTGGCCACGATTTGCTTCACGCCGCCAGAGGAGCCGATGCCCTGATAGTTAACTTTGTTGCCGGTTTCTTTCTGATAAGAATCTGCCCACTTGGCGTAAACCGGAGCGGGGAATGTCGCACCTGCACCGGTCAGGCTGGCAGCAGCGAACGCGGACACGGCGGTCAGGGAGAAGGTCGCTGCCACAATACTGGCGACGGTGGTACGCATCAGTTTCATAATCCCTCCTAATGGGATATTTAAAATCGACTTCGAGTCGTTTTAATCAGAGTAAGTATTGCTGCAGGAGGGAAAATAGGACAGTTTGGTGACAGAAAAATGTACGCAATATGACAGTTATATTACAGTGCATTTGAGGGGTGATAATTTACATAAAAATCAATTAGTTAAATCAAAAACAGCGCAATTGCCAAGCAATAAAAAAACCGTTTGGCCACGCCCTATCCGCTTGAATATGACAACGTTTATCCCTGAATCGGCGCCGCTGTCATCTTTCGCGTTACTCATGAAAAAAGCCGGCACTAAGGCCGGCTTTTGCAGTTTACCTGCGGCAGATTACTCTACGGTGACAGACTTCGCCAGATTGCGCGGCTGGTCAACGTCGGTGCCTTTGATCAGCGCCACGTGGTAAGACAGCAGCTGCAACGGCACGGTGTAGAAGATCGGCGCCACGATTTCCTCGACGTGCGGCAGAGGAATGATGGTCATGCCTTCGCTGCTGACGAAGCCGGCGTCCTGATCGGCGAACACGTACAGCTGGCCGCCGCGCGCGCGCACTTCTTCAATGTTGGACTTCAGCTTTTCCAGCAGTTCGTTGTTCGGTGCCACCACAATCACCGGCATATCGGCGTCGATCAGCGCCAGCGGGCCGTGTTTCAGCTCGCCCGCCGCATAAGCTTCGGCATGAATATAGGAGATCTCTTTCAGCTTCAGCGCCCCTTCCATGGCGATCGGATACTGATCGCCGCGGCCGAGGAACAGCGCATGGTGCTTGTCAGAGAAGCCTTCCGCCAGCGCTTCGATCTCTTTATCCATCGACAGCATCTGCTCGATGCGCGCCGGCAGCGCCTGCAGGCCGTGCACGATCTCCTGCTCCACGCTTTCTGCCATGCCTTTCAGGCGGCCCAGGCGCGCCACCAGCATCAGCAGCACGGTGAGCTGCGTGGTGAAGGCCTTGGTCGAGGCTACGCCGATTTCCGTGCCGGCCTTGGTCATCAACGCCAGATCGGATTCGCGCACCAGCGAAGAGCCCGCAACGTTACAAACGGCCAGCGAACCGAGATAACCCAGCTCTTTGGACAGGCGCAGCGCCGCCAGGGTATCGGCGGTTTCGCCGGACTGCGACAGGGTGATGATCAGGCTGCCCGGACGCACCGCCGATTTGCGGTAACGGAATTCGGAGGCGATCTCGACGTCGCACGGCACGCCGGCCAGCGCTTCGAACCAGTAACGCGCCACCATACCGGAGTGATAAGAAGTGCCACAGGCGATAATCTGCACGTGCTGCACCTTGGCCAACAGCTCATCGGCGCGCGGGCCCAGCTCGCTCAGGTTGATTTGGCCATGGCTGAAACGCCCTTCCAGGGTGTTTTTCAGCGCCAGCGGCTGTTCGTAGATCTCTTTTTGCATGTAGTGACGGTAAGCGCCCTTGTCGCCGGCGTCATACTGCACCTGGGATTCGATCTCAGGGCGCTCGATGGCGTTGCCCTGCTTGTCGAAGATGTTGACGGTGCGGCGAGTCACTTCCACCACGTCGCCTTCTTCCAGGAAGATGAAGCGGCGGGTGACCGGCAGCAGCGCCAGCTGATCGGAAGCGATGAAGTTTTCCCCGACGCCGCGGCCGATAACCAACGGGCTGCCGGAGCGCGCCGCGACCAATACGCTCGGATCGCGGCTGTCCATCACCACGGTGCCGTAGGCGCCGCGCAGCTGTGGGATCACGCGCTGAACCACTTCCAGCAGCGTACCGCCTTGCAGTTGTTCCCAGTGCACCAGGTGCGCAATCACTTCGGTGTCGGTTTCGGAGCTGAAGCGATAACCGCGTTCGATCAACAGTTCGCGCAGCGGTTCGTGGTTTTCGATGATGCCGTTATGCACCACGGTAATGTAGTCGGAAACATGCGGGTGCGCGTTCGCCTCAGTAGGTTCACCGTGCGTTGCCCAACGGGTGTGAGCGATGCCGGTACCGCCGTGTAGATCGGTCTGCTCCGCTGCTTCGGCCAGTTTTTGCACCTTGCCTACGCGGCGCAGGCGGCTGACGTTGCCCTGCGCGTCGACCACCGCCAGACCGGCGGAGTCATAACCGCGGTACTCGAGACGGCGTAAACCTTCCAACAG
The DNA here is from genome assembly GCF_001537385.1 of Serratia sp. 2880STDY5682894. Lineage (NCBI taxonomy): Bacteria > Pseudomonadati > Pseudomonadota > Gammaproteobacteria > Enterobacterales > Yersiniaceae > Serratia > Serratia sp. 2880STDY5682894. Next base: position 265,147 of record NZ_FCJA01000008.1, read on the forward strand.
GATTTCTGCGATATCACGTTGCGCTACTGCGCCTACAATTCCACACATCAGTTGTATTCCTAATGAACGCCCTTCATGGGCGCTTTCGATGCCTTGACCTGATTTTTGCCGGTTTTTACCGTGCGTCCCCCGAGCCTGTAGATGGTGGGGGTTATTATGTTTTGTATTGGGCTCGTGAACGGAGCCCAACGCAAAACACACTATGACTTCTTCTTCACCGGACGTTGCCAGCCCTGAATGTGCACCTGCTTGACGCGGCTCAGCACCAGTTCGTTCTCGGCGATATCGCGCGTCACCGTGGTGCCGGCGGCGATGGTGGAGCCTTTGCCGACCGACACCGGCGCCACCAGCTGAGTATCGGAACCGACGAATACGCCGTCGCCGATCACCGTCTTGTGCTTGTTGGCGCCATCGTAGTTGCAGGTGATGGTGCCGGCGCCGATATTCACGTCATCGCCGATTTCGGCATCGCCCAGATAGCTGAGGTGGCCGGCCTTGGAGCCTTTACCCAGACGCGCCTTTTTCATTTCCACGAAGTTGCCGACGTGAGCCCCTGCCGCCAGCTCCGCGCCTGGGCGCAGGCGGGCGAACGGCCCCACGGTGCAGTCAGCCTCCAGCACGCTGTCTTCCAGCACGCTGTAAGGGCTGATCTCGCAGTCATCGCCAATCACGCAGTTTTTCAGCACGCAGCCGGCGCCGATTTTCACCCGGTCGCCCAGCTTGACGTGACCTTCGATAATCACATTCGCATCAATAGTGATGTCGCGGCCATGAACAAGTTCCCCGCGCAGATCGAAACGCGCCGGATCCAGCAACATCACGCCGGCCAACAGCAGCTTTTCAGACTGTTCCGACTGGAAGACGCGCTCCAGGGTCGCCAGCTGCAGGCGGTTGTTCACGCCTTCCACTTCACTCAAACGCGACGGGTGCACGGTTTCGATTTTCTTGCCGTCGGCATGGGCCAACGCAATGATATCGGTGATGTAGAACTCACCCTGCGCGTTGTCGTTATTCAACATCCCCAGCCAGCGCTTCAGATCGCGCCCGTTCGCCACCAGGATGCCGGTATTGATCTCGTTAATCTGGCGCTGCGCCTCGCTGGCATCCTTGTGTTCGACGATGCCCACCACGTTGCCCTGCTCGCGCACGATGCGGCCGTAACCGCTCGGATCGTCCAGCTTGACCGTCAGCAGCCCGATACCGCCCTGCGGCTTGGCCGCCAGCAGGCGTTGCAGCGTATCCACGGAGATCAACGGCACGTCACCGTACAGCATCAGCACGTCTTCATCGTCGGCAAAGTGCGGCGCGGCCTGCTGCATCGCATGGCCGGTACCCAGTTGCTCGGCCTGCAGCACCCAGTTCAGCGCGCCGTCAGTCAACGTACTCTTCAGCAGATCGCCGCCGTGGCCGTATACCAGGTGGACATGTTGCGCGCCCAGTTTCATCGCGGCATCAATGACGTGTTGCACCATCGGCTTGCCGGCCAACGGATGTAAGACCTTGGGAAGATCGGAATACATGCGTGTTCCCTTGCCCGCGGCGAGGATAACCACGCTCATTGCGCTGTTCGACATAAGCAACCTGATAACTCCATTTTGATAGACGAAAGTAAAACCGTTTAGCGACGATATTACTACATATTTCTCTGCACGAACCCGGTGCAGACCGCGTGGGCCTTGGCCTGCCGCTATCGCGGCCAATTCGGCGTCGGGACGAAAAAACTGTCGGCGATCGGCGACGTTTATTTCCCGATATCAGGGGTTATACACCACACTGTCCGCCGGGCTGAAATGCTTATTTTAAAGTAAAAAAAAAGCGACCCTATAGGCCGCTTTCTTAAAGTTGGGTGCTTTGCACCCAAACATTACATCGCTTTTCTGGTGAGCTCGATAACGCGCAGTTTTGCGATCGCTTTCGCCAGTTCAGCGGATGCCTGAGCATAGTCGACATCGCCATGAGAGCTGCGAATGTGTTCTTCAGCTTTACGCTTAGCTTCCAACGCTCTCGCTTCGTCGAGGTCAGTACCACGGATAGCAGTGTCCGCCAGCACGGTAACCACGCTCGGCTGCACCTCGAGGATGCCGCCGGACAGGTAGATGAACTCTTCTTCACCGTGCTGTTTAACAATACGCACCATGCCAGGCTTGATGGCAGTCAGCAGCGGCGCATGGCCAGGGAAGATCCCCAGTTCACCTTCGCTGCCTGTCACCTGGATCTTCTGCACCAGGCCGGAAAACATCTGTTTTTCCGCGCTGACTACATCCAGATGGTAAGTCATAGCCATATCACCCTCCTCTCAAGGCGTTACAGTTTCTTGGCTTTTTCCACTGCTTCTTCAATGGTGCCAACCATGTAGAACGCCTGCTCCGGCAGGTGGTCATAGTCGCCGTCCATAATGCCTTTGAAACCACGGATGGTGTCTTTCAGCGATACGAACTTGCCCGGAGAACCGGTGAAGACTTCTGCCACGAAGAACGGCTGAGACAGGAAGCGTTGGATCTTACGCGCACGGGATACGACCAGTTTGTCTTCTTCAGACAGCTCGTCCATACCCAGGATCGCGATGATATCTTTCAGTTCCTGGTAGCGTTGCAGAATGGACTGCACGCCACGCGCTACGTCGTAGTGCTCCTGGCCAACAACCAGCGGATCCAGCTGACGGCTGGTGGAATCCAGCGGGTCAACGGCCGGGTAGATACCCAGAGAAGCGATGTTACGGCTCAGTACCACGGTTGCGTCCAAGTGCGCAAAGGTGGTGGCTGGTGACGGGTCAGTCAAGTCATCCGCAGGAACGTAAACGGCCTGTACGGAAGTGATGGAACCGGTCTTGGTCGAGGTGATACGTTCTTGCAGAACGCCCATCTCTTCCGCCAGCGTTGGCTGATAACCTACCGCGGATGGCATACGGCCCAGAAGTGCGGACACTTCGGTACCGGCCAGGGTGTAACGGTAGATGTTGTCAACGAACAGCAGAACGTCACGGCCTTCGTCACGGAATTTCTCCGCCATGGTCAGACCGGTCAGCGCAACGCGCAGACGGTTACCTGGTGGCTCGTTCATCTGGCCGTAAACCAGGGATACTTTGTCCAGAACGTTGGAGTCGGTCATTTCGTGGTAGAAGTCGTTACCCTCACGAGTACGCTCGCCCACGCCCGCAAACACAGAATAACCGGAGTGCTCGATCGCGATGTTACGGATCAGCTCCATCATGTTTACGGTTTTACCCACGCCCGCACCGCCGAACAGACCGACTTTACCGCCCTTGGCGAATGGACAAATCAGGTCCATTACCTTGATACCGGTTTCCAGCAGCTCCTGGGAGCTGGACAGCTCTTCGTAGCTTGGCGCCGCGCGGTGAATCGCCCAACGCTCTTCTTCGCCGATGTCGCCTTTCATGTCGATCGGTTGACCCAATACGTTCATGATACGGCCCAGGGTAGCTTTACCCACCGGCACTTCAATCGGGTGGTCCAGGTTGTTCACTTTCAGACCGCGACGCAGACCGTCGGAGGTCCCCATTGCGATACAGCGAACCACGCCACCGCCCAGCTGTTGCTGAACTTCCAACACCAGTTTTTCGGTGCCGTTTTCTACCTCAAGGGCATCGTACACTTTTGGTACGGCATCCTGAGGGAACTCGACGTCCACCACGGCGCCGATTACCTGGATAATCTTTCCAGTAGCCATCTTGAATCCTCTACGTAATTCGTAAACCTAGCTTAAACCGCGGAGGCTCCCGAAACGATCTCGGTGAGTTCCTGAGTGATGCTGGCCTGACGCGCCTTGTTGTATACCAACTGCAGCTCTTTGATCAGGCTACCGCCGTTATCGGTTGCGGCTTTCATCGCGACCATTCGTGCGGCCTGCTCGCTGGCCAGGTTTTCCACGACGCCCTGATAAACCTGCGACTCCACATAGCGGCGCAGCAAGGTATCAAGCAGCACTTTTGGATCGGGTTCATACAGGTAATCCCAAGGCGTTTTCTTCAGCTCTTCGTCATCGGCTGGCGGTAACGGCAGCAGCTGAAGCACCTGTGGCTCTTGGGACATCGTATTAACAAATTTGTTGCTGACAATGTACAGCTTGTCCAAACGACCTTCGTCGTAGGCCTGCAGCATCACTTTCACCGGCCCGATCAGATCCGACAGGGAAGGTTTGTCCCCCATGCCGGTCACCTGGGCAACCACGTTGCCGCCCACGGAACCAAAGAAAGAGGCCGCTTTAGAGCCAATCAGCGCCAAATCGGTTTCGACGCCTTTTTCGGACCAGGCTTTCATCTCCGCCAGCAGCTTTTTGAACAGGTTGATGTTCAAGCCGCCGCAGAGACCACGGTCAGTAGACACCACCAGATACCCGACGCGCTTAACGTCACGCTCATCCAGGTACGGGTGCTTGTACTCCAGATTCCCTAACGCAAGGTGACCAATCACTTTGCGCATGGTCTCTGCATAAGGACGGCTGGCCGCCATGCGATCCTGCGATTTACGCATTTTGGAGGCGGCGACCATTTCCATCGCTTTAGTGATCTTTTGCGTGTTTTGCACGCTAGCGATCTTACTACGTATCTCTTTTGCGCCGGCCATCTCTGCTTCTCCTCAGTGCCAGACGGCCTGCTGTCTTTCAACAGCAGGACCGTTCGGCGTTACCAGGACTGGGTTTTCTTGAAGGTCTCGAGGATGTCTTTCAACTTGCCCTCGATCTCATCATTGAAGTTGCCAGTTTGGTTGATGTGGTTCAGCAGTTCGGCGTGCTCGCGGTCCGCATAGGCGACCAGCGCGGCTTCGAAGCTCACCACTTTGGCGACTTCGACGTCGTTCAGGTAACCGCGTTCTGCGGCAAACAGCACCAGAGACTGTTGTGCAACCGACATCGGCGCATACTGTTTCTGTTTCAGCAGCTCGGTCACTTTCTGACCGTGGCTCAGCTGTTTGCGGGTCGCGTCGTCCAGATCGGAGGCGAACTGGGAGAACGCAGCCAGCTCACGATACTGCGCCAGCGCGGTACGGATACCACCGGACAGTTTCTTCATGATCTTGGTCTGCGCGGCGCCACCAACACGGGATACGGAGATACCCGGGTTAACTGCCGGACGAATACCGGAGTTGAACAGGTTGGATTCCAGGAAGATCTGACCATCGGTAATCGAGATTACGTTGGTCGGAACGAACGCGGAAACGTCACCCGCCTGGGTTTCAATGATCGGCAGAGCGGTCAGTGAACCGGTTTGGCCTTTAACTTCACCTTTGGTGAAGGCTTCAACGTATTCGGCGTTAACGCGCGCTGCACGCTCCAGCAAGCGGGAGTGCAGGTAGAATACGTCGCCTGGGTAAGCTTCACGACCTGGCGGACGACGAAGCAGCAGGGAAATCTGGCGGTAAGCAACGGCCTGTTTGGACAGGTCATCGTACACGATCAGCGCATCTTCACCGCGGTCACGGAAGTATTCACCCATTGCGCAACCGGCGTATGGCGCCAGGTATTGCAGTGCAGCGGATTCGGAAGCGGTCGCCACCACCACGATGGTGTTGGCCAGTGCGCCGTGCTCTTCCAGTTTGCGCACCACGTTAGCGATGGTGGACGCTTTCTGGCCGATAGCCACGTAAACGCATTTGATGCCGGAGTCGCGTTGGTTGATGATCGCATCGATCGCCAGCGCGGTTTTACCGGTCTGACGGTCACCGATCACCAGCTCACGCTGGCCACGGCCGATTGGAATCATGGCGTCAACGGATTTGTAGCCAGTCTGAACCGGCTGATCAACGGACTGACGCTCGATAACGCCTGGCGCGATAGCTTCTACCGGAGAGAAGCCATCGTTCTCAATCGGGCCTTTGCCGTCGATTGGTGCACCCAGGGTGTTAACTACGCGGCCCAGCAGACCACGACCGACTGGAACTTCCAGGATACGGCCGGTGCATTTAACCTTCATGCCTTCGGCCAGATCCGCGTACGGACCCATAACCACGGCACCTACGGAGTCGCGCTCCAGGTTCAATGCGATTGCGTAACGGTTGCCAGGCAGCGCGATCATTTCGCCCTGCATAACTTCGGCCAGGCCGTGTACGCGGATGATCCCGTCGCTGACGGAAACGATAGTACCTTCATTGTGAGCTTCGCTCACTACATTGAACTGAGCAATGCGCTGCTTGATCAGTTCGCTGATTTCGGTGGAATTCAGTTGCATGCTCCAGTCCCCTTAAGACTGCAAGACGTCTGTCAGGCGTTCAAGACGACCGCGAACGCTGCCATCAATCACCATATCGCCGGCGCGAACAACGATGCCGGCCAGTACAGACTTGTCAATTTTGCAATTCAGCTTAACTTTGCGTGACAGACGTTTTTCCATCGCAGCGGCGATTTTCGCCTGCTGTTCGTCGCTCAGCGCGCTCGCAGAGAGCACTTCGACTTCGACGGTGGATTCCAGCGAGGCGCGCAGTTCGATGAACTGCTGCAGCACGGCAGGAAGAACCAGTAAACGTCCATTTTCGGCCATTACACGGATAAAGTTCTGGCCATGTTCGTCGAGCCGATCGCCACAAACCGCGATGAACGTCTTGGACAGCGTTTCTGGCGCGACCGCGCCAGACAGCAGTTCAGAAATCTGTTCATTGCGAGTGACTTCAGCCGCAAACGCCAGCATTTCCTGCCAGCGCTCTACGCTTTGGTGCTCAACGGCAAAGTCAAAAGCTGCTTTGGCGTAGGGGCGAGCTACAGTTACAAATTCAGACATCAGCCCCTCCCTCCTTACAGTTCAGCGACCAGTTTATCAACGATGTCGCTGTTAGCAGCTTCATCCACGGAACGTTCGATGATCTTCTCGGCGCCGGCAATTGCCAGCATCGCGACTTGCTTACGCAACTCTTCACGAGCGCGCTTACGTTCGGCTTCGATCTCAGCCTGAGCCTGCGCCACGATTTTGTTACGTTCCTGCTCGGCTTCGGCTTTCGCTTCATCCATGATCTGAGCTTTGCGTTTGTTCGCTTGCTCGATGATCACCTGAGCTTCTGCTTTAGCAGTTTTCAGCTGGTCGGTCGCATTGGCTTGCGCTAAGTCCAGATCTTTTTTGGCACGCTCTGCAGAAGCGAGGCCGTCAGCGATTTCTTTCTGACGTTTCTCGATGGCAGCCATGATCGGCGGCCATACGTACTTCATGCAGAACCAGACAAACAGAACGAACGCGATGGCCTGGCCGAGGATTGTTGCGTTAAGATTCACAGCACAATGCCTCTTTAAAAGTTAATAGTTTGGTTACGTCGTAGAGGGTTACTCTACTTACGCGACGGCGAACATCACGTACAGACCCAGACCTACAGCGATCATCGGGATGGCGTCGACCAGACCCATAACGATAAAGAACTGTGTACGCAGCAGAGGAATCAGGTCAGGCTGACGAGCAGCGCCTTCCAAGAATTTACCACCCAGGATGCCGATACCGATCGCAGCACCGATTGCCGCTAAACCCATCATCACAGCGGCAGCCATGTACAGCAGATCCATACTCAGGTTTTCCATGACAGTCTCCAGTTTGTTTCAGTTTAAAAGTGCAAGTGTTTTAAGAAAATCAGTGCTCTTCAGACGCCATCGACAGATAGACGATCGTCAGAACCATGAAAATAAAGGCTTGAAGCGTAATGATCAGGATGTGGAAAATAGCCCAAGGCAAGCTCAGGACCCACTGTGACCACCACGGCAACAGGCCGGCAATCAGGATGAAGATCAACTCACCCGCATACATGTTGCCGAACAGTCGCAGACCCAGTGAAACAGGTTTGGACAGCAGGCTGACACCTTCAAGAATCAGGTTGATAGGAATGAATACAGGGTGGTTGAACGGCTGCATGGTCAACTCTTTAACGAACCCGCCAACGCCTTTCATTTTGATGCTATAGAACAGAATCAGGATAAACACGCCCAGCGCCATAGACAGCGTGACGTTCACGTCGGCGGTAGGCACGACGCGCAGCGCAGGCAGACCGAGAACGTGGGTGCCGAGATAAGGCAGGAAGTCAACCGGGATAAGGTCCATCAGGTTCATCAGGAACACCCAGACGAACACGGTCAGTGCCAACGGCGCAATGACCTTGCTCTTGCCGTGGTACATATCGCGCACGCTGCTGTCGACGAAACCGACCACCAGCTCCACGGCGGTTTGCAGTTTACCCGGCACGCCGCTGGTGGCGTTTTTGGCCACTTTGCGGAAGATCACCAGGAAGAGCGCCCCGAGGACGACGGAGAAAAACATCGAGTCGAGGTTAATCGACCAAAACCCAGTCCCGACCTGAAGCTGCGTCAGGTGGTGACCGATATACTCCTGTGGAGTCAAGACTTCTCCTGCAGACATGATGCCTCTTACCCTTATTTAGTTAAGTTCGGTAACTGTTAATCACGGCCGGTGCCACTATCTGCACCACTAACACCGCTAAATAGGTCAGGCCAAGCGGTATAAACTCCGCCTTGAACACCCCCAGCGCCACGATCAGCAAAACGATGGTGATCACGACCTTTAGCCCCTCGCCGATGGCGAACGACCAGGCAACCCTACCGGGCGCCGGCGTTTGCGCCTGATGGCGCAAGGCAAACAGCATAAACATTGCACTCGGCAACCAGGCGGCGAGACCGCCTGCCAGCGCCGAAGCGCTCCATTCCGGGCTTTTCAGCCAGAAAGCAACGCTGATCAGAACAAAAGTCATTAACTGCAAAAACAGCAGTTTGCGTGCGACTTTCCCGCTGTAAAGGGACACAGACATGACGTTTGTTCTCTCCGTACCCCAGAGGGGGTATGCTGAGTGACGTATACAACTGTTTTTGCTGTCCTGAGTCAAGCAGCAAAAAACGAGCAAATTATACGGGGCATACCAACGAATTCAATCGATAAGTAGCGAAAAGGTGAACAATTATTTAAATTTCCCTATTCCAGCCTATTTTCACAAGAAAACGGTCGGAATAATAGGGCGCATTTAATTGTCTGATTATTCCAGCGTTGCGTTTAGAAACGCGAAGCCGATCACAGTAATGTCCCTTCCTGATTTATAGCCGATGGTCAACCAAACCGTCTTTAGCAATTTGAGCGATCAAAAGATTATATAAATCAAAACATTATCAGTTAACTGTTCAAAAACAATCCGTATACCCGATGAAAACCTTTTATTGACAAGCAGCGGGGCAATATTCCAACAGCCAATTAACATTAGCAGCAAACGCCAATCTTTCGCACATGATTGCTAACGTGACTATTTCCAAATGCAATTACTCTATTGTCGCTAATTAGCCGCGTTTTTTGTGTTAATAGGAAGTAAATTAACTAAAAAAAGCGACCAACTAATTAGCCTGCTTATCTTTCTGCCTGGTACTGCCTTTAATTCACGCTTGTTTGATCAAAAGCAAACTCAGTTTGCCTTAAGAATCACCAGATGGCGTTCGCCTTCCAGTTCAGGCACCTGCAGCCGCACGATAGACTCCAGGCTAACGCCTGCAGGCAGCTGCGTCAGCTCTTCATCCGGGCGCACGCCTTTCAACGCGTAAAAACGCCCCTGCCCTTTCGCCGGCAGATGATGGCACCAGGACAGCATATCCTGCAGCGAAGCGAACGCGCGGCTGATCACGCCATCGAACGGTGGCTCGGCCGGAAACTCCTCAACGCGGCTCTGCACCGGCTCGATATTGTTCAGGCCCAGCTCATGCTGCACCTGACGCAGGAAACGCACACGCTTACCCAGGCTGTCGAGCAGCGTGAAATGCGCGTCCGGGCGCACGATCGCCAGCGGAATGCCCGGCAAGCCGGGGCCGGTACCGACATCGATAAAACGCGAGCCCTGCAGATGCGGGTTGACCACGATGCTGTCGAGGATGTGGCGCACCAGCATTTGCTGCGGATCGCGCACCGACGTGAGGTTATAAGCCTTGTTCCATTTATCCAGCATGCCGACATAGCCCAGCAGCTGCTGTTTCTGCTGATCGGGCAGCTCAATGCCTGCTACCGCAAGCAGCGAGTCTAATTTTTTTTGCACAACGGATCCTCTGGCAGGCGCTGAACGACCAGCGGATGGTTAGCTGGCGCAATGAGGCGACTATGATAATTCAGGGCGCAAGTGATGTCAGCGGCCGTTTGGCTACGGGATGAACAAACGGCCGCCTGGATGCGAGATTTATGCGCTGCGGCGCAGCAGTCCCTGCTTTTTCAGCCAGATCAGCAAAATCGAGATCGCCGCCGGCGTAATGCCGGAGATGCGCGAAGCCTGGCCGATGGAGTTCGGTTTGTGATCGTTCAGCTTGGCGATCACCTCGTTCGACAGCCCTGAAACCTGACGGTAATCGAGATCCAACGGCAGCACGGTATTCTCATTGCGCTGCTGTTTTTCGATCTCTTCCTGCTGGCGAGCGATGTAGCCTTCGTATTTGACCTGGATCTCGACCTGTTCGGCAGCTTGTACGTCGTCCAGCGGCGGCGCGAAGACGTCGGTGCCGGTCAACTGCGCGTAATCCATCTCAGGGCGGCGCAGCAGCTCTTCGCCGTTCGCTTCACGCGACAACGGCGCTTTCAGCAGCGCATTGACCTGTTCGACGTTCTCGGCGTGCGGGTGCATCCAGATGTCGCGCAGGCGCTGACGTTCGCGTTCGATTCGCTCCAGCTTCTCGCTGTAACGCGCCCAACGCACATCGTCCACCAGGCCCAGTTCACGGCCTTTTTCCGTCAGGCGGAGATCGGCGTTGTCTTCGCGCAGCATCAGACGATACTCGGCACGTGAGGTAAACATCCGGTACGGTTCTTTGGTGCCGAGGGTGCTGAGATCGTCCACCAGCACGCCCAGATAAGCCTGATCCCGACGTGGCGCCCAGCCTTCCTGTTCGTCGGCGAAGCGCCCGGCGTTCAAACCGGCCAGCAGGCCCTGCGCAGCGGCTTCTTCATACCCGGTAGTGCCGTTGATCTGGCCGGCGAAGAACAGCCCCTGAATGAATTTGCTTTCCAGCGTCGGCTTCAAATCGCGCGGATCGAAGAAATCGTACTCGATGGCGTAACCAGGGCGAATAATACGCGCGTTCTGCATGCCTTCCATCGAACGGACGATCTGCATCTGCACGTCGAACGGCAGGCTGGTGGAGATCCCGTTAGGGTAAATCTCGTTGCTGGTCAGGCCTTCCGGTTCGAGGAAGATCTGGTGCGCGTTGCGATCGGCAAAGCGCATGACCTTGTCTTCGATCGACGGGCAGTAACGTGGGCCGATCCCTTCGATGATCCCGGCATACATCGGGCTGCGATCGAGGTTATTGCGGATCACGTCATGGGTTTTTTCATTGGTATGGGTGATGTAGCACGCCATTTGTTCTGGGTGCTGGCTAGCATCGCCCAAGAACGAGAATACCGGCACCGGCGTATCGCCGTGTTGTGGCGCCAGTACGCTGAAATCGATAGTGCGAGCGTCGATGCGCGGCGGCGTACCGGTTTTCAAGCGGTTAACGCGCAGCGGCAGTTCTCGCAGGCGCTGCGACAGCGAGATTGAAGGAGGATCCCCGGCGCGGCCGCCGCTGTAATTCTCCAGGCCAATATGGATCTTACCGTCCAGGAAAGTGCCGACGGTCAATACCACCGCCTTGGCGCGGAATTTCAGGCCCATTTGGGTGACGGCGCCCACTACGCGATCGTTTTCGACGATCAGATCCTCAACGGGTTGTTGGAAGATCATCAGGTTGGGTTGGTTCTCCAACGCGGTACGGATCGCCTGGCGATACAGTACGCGATCCGCCTGAGCGCGCGTGGCGCGAACGGCTGGGCCTTTGCTGGCGTTTAGTATCCTAAACTGGATGCCGGCATGGTCGATCGCCGTGGCCATCAGGCCGCCGAGTGCATCAATTTCCTTAACCAGATGCCCTTTACCAATACCGCCAATCGCCGGGTTGCAGGACATCTGTCCCAGCGTATCGATATTGTGTGTCAATAATAAAGTCTGACGTCCCATGCGTGCCGCGGCCATGGCGGCCTCGGTCCCTGCATGGCCACCACCGATGATGATGACGTCAAATTGATCTGGATAAAACATGGAACTGCACCTCGCCGTATTGCGAACGATCGTTATTTGCCCTGGGGTGGGGGATTCTACTCAAGTTTAGACAATCGACCAAGTGGTCAGGATCGTCGGTAATTAAAAGAAGATCTTTTTTATTTAAACATCTCTTTATTAGATCTCTTATTAGGATCGCGATCCTCTGTGGATAAGTGACTATTCACGATGAAGATCAGCAGATTAAGGAGGATCGTTTGCTGTGAATGATCGGTGATCCCGACGCAGATAAGCTGGGATCTAAAAGGCTTGTTATGCACAGGACAAAAAGCGCACTACGGTTGTTATTGGGATAACTACGGCTTTTACCCTGCTTTTAAGTATAGTTATCCACAATCGTTCGCACGATCTTTAGACGAATTAGAGTAAATCAATCCAGTTTTTTACCCATTCCTCGGCCGGATCCTCGGGAATTTCATGTTCGGTCACGTCGATCTCGAGACGATCGCCGATCCTTTTCGCGCCTCTGGCGATCAACAGATCGTCGATCTGTTTGATCGCACCGCAGAAGGTGTCGTATTCCGAACTGCCCAAACCGACGGCGCCGAACTGCACCTCGGAAAGATCCGGCTGTTGTTCTGCGATCTGCTCCAGCAACGGCTGAAGGTTATCCGGCAGTTCGCCGGCGCCGTGCGTGGAAGAGACCACCAGCCAGCGACCGGTCAACGGCAGCTCATCCAGTTCAGGGCCGTGCAGCATCTCGGTAGAGAAACCCGCGTCTTCCAGCTTTTCAGCCAAATGTTCAGCCACGTATTCGGCGCTGCCAAGCGTACTGCCACTGATCAGAGTAATGTCTGCCATGAACCAACGATCCCAACCTTCTCACTCAAAGTGGCTGCATTGTACGCTGTGAATCGGCTGGGATCTACCTGTGGATAATGTGGGTATGCAATTTGGCGGGTTACGGCACGATGGTGCGCATAATGGGGTTCTGCAGCGAGATCAGCGTTTCGGTAGACTGGATCTCGTCGATGGTCTGGATCTTGTTGATAAGTACCTGTTGCAGCGCGTCGATCGATCGGCACATCACCTTGATAAAGACGCTGTAGTGGCCGGTGGTGTAATAGGCTTCCACCACTTCTTCCAGGCTTTCCAGCTTCTTCAGCGCCGAAGGATAGTCTTTGGCGCTCTTTAATATGATGCCGATAAAGCAGCACACGTCATAGCCCAGCTGTTTGGGGCTGACGTCGATGCGCGCGCCGGTGATGATCCCGGCCTGTTTCATCTTCTCTACCCGCACATGAATGGTGCCGGGGCTGACGGCGAAGTTTTTCGCCAGTTCGGCGTACGGTGTGCGCGCGTTGTCCATCAGTGCGTTGAGGATGCCGCGATCGAGATTATCGATCTGATAAATTTCCGCCATTTAATCCCCCATTAATTAACGATTGTTGAATTCTGTCCGGGTAAAAATGAACGATTAAAAGTGAAAAGGCAATATTGATTAGTGGATATTGAATTGGCGTATCATTTTGTTGCTTAATCGATGGCAACAGAGACAGGTTTACAAGAGATACGGCAATGAAAAAACAGTTTATCCAAAAACAACAACAAATCAGCCAGGTCAAATCCTTCTTCTCCCGCCAGCTGGAGCAACAGCTCGGTCTGATCGAAGTGCAGGCCCCGATCCTCAGCCGTTTGGGCGATGGCACGCAGGATAACCTCTCCGGCAGCGAGAAAGCGGTGCAGGTTAAGGTCAAAACCCTGCCGGACGCCACCTTCGAAGTGGTGCATTCACTGGCGAAATGGAAACGCAAAACCCTGGGTAGTTACGATTTCGGCGCTGGCGAAGGCCTGTACACCCATATGAAGGCGCTGCGCCCGGATGAAGATCGCCTGACGCCTATCCACTCGGTGTACGTCGATCAGTGGGATTGGGAGCGGGTAATGGGCGATGGTGAGCGCAGCCTGGACTACCTGAAAAGCACCGTGCGCAGCATTTACGCCGCCATCAAGGCGACGGAGGCGGAAGTCAGCCGCGAGCATGGTCTGACTCCGTTCCTGCCGGAACAGATCCACTTTGTGCACAGCGAAACCCTGCTGCAGCGCTACCCGGATCTGGACGCCAAAGGGCGCGAGCGGGCGATCGCCAAAGAGCTGGGCGCGGTATTCCTGATCGGCATCGGCGGCAAGCTGTCGCACGGCAAATCGCACGATGTGCGGGCGCCGGATTATGATGACTGGACCACGCCGGCGGCGGATGGCCTGGCGGGCCTGAACGGCGACATCGTGGTGTGGAACCCGGTGCTGCAGGACGCTTTCGAGCTGTCCTCTATGGGCATCCGCGTCGACGCCGCCGCGCTGAAACATCAGCTGGCGCTGACCGGTGACGAAGAGCGCATGAAGCTGGAGTGGCACCAGTCGTTGTTGCGCGGCGATATGCCACAGACCATCGGCGGCGGTATCGGCCAGTCGCGTTTGGTGATGCTGCTGTTGCAACTGTCGCATATCGGCCAGGTGCAGTGCGGCGTGTGGTCGCCGGAAGTGCGCGGGGCGGTCGAAGGCCTGCTCTGATCCTGCCTAGCGCCGCCAGCGGCGCATCAAACGGCTTTTCAGCCCGGTATCAAAGCGCCAGATATGATCGAAGATGCGCATGATGCCGGGTTTGCCGTAGGCGGACATCGCCACCGCATGGAAACGCTGCTGGTGGCTTTGCTGCTGCTGTTTTACCTTCTTTATTACCTCCTCCGGCAATCGCTGGGCGATAAAATCGGAAATGATCACCGCATCGGCGTCGAACCAGCCGCTTTCCGCCATTTTGGTGACGGTGGCGTTCAGGCAGGCCGCCAGATCGGTGCCGCCGCGAAACTGCTGGCCAAGAAAGCGCACCGCCTGTTCGATGCCGCTGGCGGCGGTGAGTTCGTAATGCACGATCTGGTTGGCGAACAGCATGATGTAGCAGCGGCGGTTGTCCGCCAGCGCAATGCGCAGCAGCGCCAGGCAGAACGCCTTGGCGCACTGTTCGTTGAAGCCGCCCATCGATCCTGAGGTGTCCACGCAGACGATAAACGGCCCGCGCGGCTGTTGATCCTGCTGCTGGTGGGTGACCTGGCGGATCAGGATCTGTTCCTGCCAAACGTCGCCCTGCAGGCGGTAGCTCAGCAGCCGCTTTTCCAACAGGCGGCGATAAAACTCGAACTCCAGCTCTTCAATCCCCAGCGTCGCCAGCTCCGGCGGCAGCAGGCGCAGGATGTCATCGCTTTGATGAATGCCGCTCACTTCTTCCGGCAGCGTGGCCGGCACCTGTACCATGACCCTGAACGGTTCGGGCTGCGCGTCCTGTTGCTGCACTGCCTTGGCCTGATAGCTGCGGCCCAGCTGCTGCGCCAACTTTTTCAGCTCTGGCTGCTGCTGCAAAAAGTTGCCGTACTCCACCAGCCGTTGGTAATCACCGCGCTGCAGCTGGCCTTTGCTCATGTCCCACAGCCTGCCGGCGGCGGTGTCGTTCTCCGACAGCAGCGGCTCCAGCGCGCCGCTCAGTGCCAGGCGCTCCTGCAGTTCCGCCATCAGCTGCTCGCGCTCTTGTTCCAGCAGCTGGTGGTGCAGCATGGTGGCCTGCAGCGTCAGGCTGATGCGCCAGCGCTGCAAGAATAGGGTTTGGAAGCTGTCGTCCAGCGGATGATTGGGCAGATCGGCGGCGTCCACCAGCGCGCGCGCCTGTTCATAAAACGGCGAGACCAGCTGGCGCAGCAGCTCCATCGTGTCGTTGAGGTTGTGATAGAACTGGGTGTTATTCTCCAGTTGGCACTGTTGGTAGCGGTAAAATTCCTGCGCCAGCGCCGGCGGCACCATGGCCTCCTGCAGACGCTCCTTGAGCTGCAGTTTCCAGCGTGGCAGATCGCGATCCAGCGCCCGGCGAATGGCCGGAAACTTTTTAAAGAACACCGACAGCTGCGGCGCCGCCAGCATGCCGACGATCATCTCCTCGATCATCTCGCCTTCGGTGATCGCCAGCAGCAGATCGAGCGTCTCCAGACTGAGCATGGTTACTGGCCGCGCATTTGCTGCAGTTGCTGTTTAACCTGCTCTGCCACCTGCAGCAGACTGGCTTCGATCTTGGCCAGGCCGGCGGCGGGGGTGAACAGACAGGGCTGATGCTGGCTGAAGGCGCGGCGCTGCTCCGCCAGGCGCTGGGCCAACGCGTCCATTTCATCCAGCAGCGCCTGCGGCGTGGCGGTGGCCTGTTTGCCCGGCAGCGCCAGCAGCGAAGGCTGGCGGCTGACGTCCAGCACCGTCAGGTGCAGTTGGTCGTCGACCTCCAAATCGATCGGCTGCGCGAAGCCGATGCCGTTCAGCTTGGCGCGCACGTCGCCGCCTTTTTGCAGCCAGTTATCCAGCACGCTGCTCTCGATGCTCAGATGGTTGACCTGAATGTCATGCAGCTGCAGCGGTTTTTGCAGCAGCAGAGTGAGAGTGCCGCCGGCGAACGGCGTGGCCGGCGCGTATTGCGGTTTGCGGCTGAACATGCCGCCCTTTTTCACCAGGCTGATGGCCTGCCGGTCGCTTTGTTGTTGCTGATCCTGCAGCCAGCGGGTGTGGATTTGTTGCAGTTGGATCAACATCGACTGCTGCTGATAGGCCGATTCGGTCAGCAGCTGATCGATCTGCTGTTGCAGCAGTTTCAGCGAGGTGAGATCGTGCCACAGGCAGTCTTTCAGCAGCATCAGGTCGAGCGGGGCGATGGCGTCGCGCCCGCTGAAGAAGGCGCAGGCCTGCAGCAGGCGCAGGGCCTTTTTCCAGCGTCGGTCGGAGACGTACGGCGCCTGTTCCAGCGCGTCCAGCCGCTGGCGCAGCTGGAAAATCAGCTCAAAGCAGGCTTCCGGCAGCGCCACCTTGTCGATCTGCGGTTGCCACTGCAGAAACTCTTCATCGCTGACGCTCAGCGCCGCCGGCACCGGGTTTTGGCTCTCGTTTTGGCGGTTGACCAGCAGCGAGCGGAAATTCTGTTTATCCTGCACCTTGTCCAGCCACAGGCGGATCAGCATGCGGTCATATAAGGCTTCGAGGCTGTTGTCCGCTTCGGGCAGTTCGTTGGAGGCGGTG
Organism: Serratia sp. 2880STDY5682894; assembly: GCF_001537385.1. Lineage (NCBI taxonomy): Bacteria > Pseudomonadati > Pseudomonadota > Gammaproteobacteria > Enterobacterales > Yersiniaceae > Serratia > Serratia sp. 2880STDY5682894. The sequence continues at coordinate 282,243 of NZ_FCJA01000008.1, forward strand.
ACCAGCAGGCGCAGCGGGATCGGTTCTTCGCTGTTGCCGTTGCGAAAGCGCCGTTCGTTGATCGCCGTCAGCAGGGTGTTGAGGATCGCCGGGCCGGCCTTCCAGATTTCGTCCAGAAACACGATCTCTGCTTCGGGCAGGTAGCCGGTTGTCAGGCGCTGATAGCGCCCTTCATCTTTCAGCGCCTGAATAGAGAGCGGGCCGAAGACCTCTTCCGGCGTGGAAAATCGCGTCATCAGGTATTCAAAGGAACGGGCGTTGCGGAAGGCAAACTTCAGCCGGCGCGCGATCAGGCTCTTGGCGATGCCGGGCGGGCCGAGCAGGAATACGCTTTCGCCGCTCAGCGCCGCGAGCAGGCACAGGCGGATCGCTTCTTGCCGCTCATAAAGACCGCTCTCCAGCGCGCTGCTGAGGCGGGAAATTCGTTCTGCCAGAAGGGATGATGGCGTCATATAATTGTCGCATTGTCCGAGAGTTAGCCAATCTTGGTCGATAATCCGATGATAAACCACCATTATTTTTAGTGGTATAGCTTATTGATTAGTAATATTTTTCTAAGCTGTGCCGGATATCCGGTTCACATTTTGTTTATTTTTCGGCTCTGATATAAGGGTAGGCAAGGCGTATAAATGGTGCATACTGTGCGGCTTTCTGGTGGGCGTGACGGATCTTTGAGCCCGTATTTTGCCTGATGCGGATGCATCGCTAACGGATGTTCTGATAAAGAAACGAATTATGAGCGCAGAGCATAAGCAGTCCTTATCGGCGGTAACCCTGGCGGCCATCGGCGTGGTCTACGGTGATATCGGAACCAGCCCTCTCTATACGCTGAGAGAGTGTTTCTCCGGCCATTACGGCTTCGATGTTCGTCCAGACGTGGTTTTCGGCTTCCTGTCGCTGATTTTCTGGATGCTGATCGTGATCGTTTCCCTCAAATATCTCACCTACGTGATGCGCGCGGACAACGCCGGCGAGGGCGGTATCCTGACGCTGATGTCGCTGGCCGGGCGCAACACCTCGGCGCGCACTACCGCCGTGCTGGTGATACTGGGCCTGATCGGCGGCAGCTTCTTCTATGGTGAGGTGGTGATCACCCCGGCTATCTCGGTGATGTCGGCGATCGAGGGGCTGGAAATCGCCGCGCCTGCGCTTGACGCCTATATCGTGCCGCTCTCCATTCTGGTACTGACGCTGCTGTTCGCCATTCAAAAGCACGGCACCGGCAGCGTTGGCAAGCTGTTCGCTCCGGTGATGCTGCTGTGGTTCATCGTGTTGGCGGTGCTGGGCGCGCGCAGCATCATTTCGAACCCGGAAGTGCTGCAGGCGCTGAACCCCAAATGGGCGCTCAACTTCTTCATGGAATATAAGAAGGTATCGTTCTTCGCGCTGGGGGCGGTGGTGCTGTCGATCACCGGCGTCGAGGCGCTGTATGCCGATATGGGGCACTTCGGCAAGTTCCCGATTCGCCTGGCCTGGTTCACCGTGGTGTTGCCATCGCTGGTGCTCAACTACTTCGGCCAGGGCGCGCTGCTGCTGAAAAACCCGGAGGCGATCAAAAACCCGTTCTTCCTGCTGGCACCCGACTGGGCGCTGATCCCGCTGCTGATTCTGGCGACCCTGGCAACGGTTATCGCCTCGCAGGCGGTGATTTCCGGCGTCTTCTCGCTGACTCGCCAGGCGGTGCGTCTGGGCTATCTGTCGCCGATGCGTATCATTCACACCTCGGAAATGGAATCCGGCCAGATCTATATTCCGGTGATCAACTGGACGCTGTACATCTCGGTGGTGCTGGTGATCATCGGCTTCGAACACTCCAGCAATCTGGCGGCGGCGTACGGCATTGCCGTCACCGGCACCATGGTGCTGACCAGCATTCTGGTCACCTCGGTGGCGATCAACAACTGGCACTGGAATCGCTTCCTGGCGATCGGCATCGTGACCATCTTGCTGATCATCGACGTGCCGATGTTCTCCGCCAACGCCCTGAAGCTGTTCTCCGGCGGCTGGTTGCCGCTGACCTTGGCGCTGGTGATGTTCCTCATTATGACCACCTGGAAGAGCGAGCGTTTCCGCCTGCTGCGCCGCCTGCATGAACACGGCAACTCGCTGGAGGCGATGATTGCCTCGCTGGAGAAATCGCCGCCGGTGCGGGTGCCGGGTACCGCGGTGTTCATGTCGCGCGCCACCAACGTCATTCCTTTTGCGCTGCTGCACAACCTGAAGCACAACAAGGTGCTGCATGAGCGGGTGGTGCTGCTGACGCTGCGCACCGAAGATGCGCCTTACGTGCACAACGTGCGCCGGGTAACCATCGAACAGCTGTCGCCGACCTTCTGGCGGGTGGTGGCCAGCTACGGCTGGCGTGAAACGCCGAACGTCGAGGAAGTGTTCCACCGCTGCGGGCTGGAAGGGTTGCCGTGCCGCATGTCGGAGACCTCGTTCTTCATGTCCCATGAATCGCTGATCCTCACCAAGCGGCCGTGGTACCTCTATTTGCGCGGTAAACTGTTCGTCGCCCTGAGCCGCAACGCGCTGCGCGCGCCGGATCAGTTTGAGATCCCGCCGAACCGGGTGATCGAGCTCGGCACGCAGGTCGAGATTTAACCCGCCTGATAAGGGGCTCAGCATGGCTGAGCCCCTTTTGTTTGTGCTTTGTCCGTGCGTGAACGAAACGTTTCGATAGCGATCACACTTCTGCATTGTCCCGGTTGCCTTCCCCTGCCGTTTTTTTAAACTCCCCCAGAGAGCGAAACGTTTCGCTAGCGGAGTGAGAAGATGAAAAAAGGCGTATTACTGAATTCCGACGTGTCTGCCGTGATTGCCCGGCTGGGGCATACCGACCAGCTCACCCTGTGCGACGCGGGCCTGCCGATACCGGCGGAAACGCAGCGCATCGATCTGGCGCTGACGCAGGGCGTGCCGACCTTCATGCAGGTGTTCGCGGCGGTCACGCAAGAGATGCAGGTAGAAAGCGCCATCCTGGCGGAAGAGATCGTGAAACAGAATCCGTCGCTCCACGAGGCACTGTTGGCTGAACTGACCGCATTGGGTCAACGCCAGGGCAATACCATCAGCGTGCGCTATATCAGCCATCAGGCGTTTAAAGCGCAAACCGGGCACAGCCGGGCGGTGATCCGCAGCGGGGAGTGTTCGCCTTATGCGAACGTGATCCTGTGCGCCGGCGTAACTTTCTGAGGCGCGTATGCAACCTTTACTGCAACTGAAAGGGATTGATAAAGCCTTTCCCGGCGTGAAGGCGCTTTCCGGCGCTGCCCTCAGCGTCTATCCCGGCAAGGTGATGGCGCTGGTGGGAGAAAACGGCGCCGGGAAGTCCACCATGATGAAAGTGCTGACCGGCATCTACCAGAAAGACGCCGGCAGCCAGTATTTTCTCGGTAAAGAGGTGGCGTTCAACGGGCCTAAGGATTCGCAGGAAGCGGGCATCGGCATTATCCATCAGGAGCTGAACCTGATCCCGCAGCTGACGATTGCGGAAAACATCTTCCTCGGCCGCGAGTTCGTCAACCGTTTCGGCCGCATTGACTGGAAGCGCATGTACGCCGAGGCCGATCGCTTGTTGGCGCGTCTCAATCTGCGCTACAGCAGCCACCGACTGGTGGGCGAGCTGTCGATCGGCGATCAGCAGATGGTGGAGATCGCCAAGGTGCTGAGCTTCGAATCGAAAGTGATCATCATGGACGAACCGACCGATGCGCTGACCGACACCGAAACTGCCTCGCTGTTCAAGGTGATCAACGAGCTGAAGGCCGAAGGGCGCGGCATCGTGTATATCTCGCACCGCCTGAAAGAGATTTTTGAAATCTGCGACGACGTGACCGTATTCCGCGACGGGCAGTTTATCACCGAGCGGCCGGTGAGCGAGCTGCAGGAAGATTCGCTGATTGAGATGATGGTCGGCCGCAAGCTGGAAGAGCAGTACCCGCGCCTGGATTTGCCGCGCGGGGAAAAACGGCTGGACGTCAGCCACCTTTCCGGCCCCGGCGTTGAAGACGTCAGCTTTACGCTGTACCGCGGCGAGATCCTCGGCGTGGCCGGGCTGATGGGCGCCGGGCGCACAGAATTGATGAAAATCCTGTACGGCGCCGCCCCGCGCAAGGCCGGCTCCGTCAGCCTGGACGGTCGCGACGTGGTCACCCATTCGCCGCAGGACGGGTTGGCGAACGGCATCGTCTATATCTCGGAAGACCGCAAACGCGACGGCCTGGTGCTGGGCATGTCGGTGAAGGAAAACATGTCGCTGACCGCGCTGCGCTATTTCAGCCGCGCCGACGGCAGCCTGAAACAGGCCGACGAGCGGCAGGCGGTGGGGGATTTCATCCGGCTGTTCAATATCAAAACGCCGTCGATGGAGCAGCCGATCGGTCTGCTTTCCGGCGGCAATCAGCAAAAAGTGGCGATCGCCCGCGGCCTGATGACCCGGCCGAAGGTACTGATCCTCGATGAGCCGACGCGCGGCGTCGACGTTGGCGCCAAAAAAGAGATCTATCAGTTAATCAACCAGTTCAAGCAGGAAGGGCTGAGCATCATTCTGGTGTCTTCGGAAATGCCGGAGGTGATGGGCATGAGCGATCGCATTCTGGTGATGCACGAAGGGCATCTCAGCGGCGAGTTCCCGATTGAACAGGCCACCCAGGAAGCGTTGATGGCGGCAGCCGTCGGCAAGCAATACGGCGTAAAGCAGGAGTAATCAGATATGAGTTCCCAGACTATCGCAGCTAAGCGCTGGTTCAGTAAAGAGTGGCTGTTAGAGCAGAAGTCGTTGATTGCGCTGCTGGTGCTGATCGCCGTGGTCTCTTCCATGAGCCCGAACTTCTTCACCCTGAACAACCTGTTCAATATTCTGCAGCAGACCTCGGTGAACGCCATCATGGCGGTGGGGATGACGCTGGTGATCCTCACCTCCGGCATCGATCTGTCGGTAGGATCGCTGCTGGCGCTGACCGGCGCGGTGGCGGCGTCGATCGTCGGCTTTGAGGTCAACGCGCTGGTGGCGGTGGCGGCGGCACTGGCGCTGGGCGCCGCGGTTGGCGCCTGCACCGGGGTGATCGTCGCCAAAGGCAAAGTGCAGGCCTTTATCGCCACGCTGGTGATGATGCTGCTGCTGCGCGGCGTCACCATGGTGTACACCAATGGCAGCCCGGTCAACACCGGTTTCACCGATGTGGCCGACACCTTCGGCTGGTTCGGCATCGGCCGCCCGCTGGGCGTGCCTACGCCGATCTGGATCATGGCGATCGTGTTCATCGCCGCCTGGTATATGCTGCATCATACGCGCCTGGGCCGCTATATTTATGCCCTGGGCGGCAACGAAGCGGCGACCCGCCTCTCCGGCATCAGCGTCGATAAAGTGAAGATTATCGTCTACTCGCTGTGCGGCCTGCTGGCGGCGCTGGCCGGGGTGATCGAAGTGGCGCGCCTGTCGTCGGCGCAGCCGACCGCCGGCACCGGCTATGAGCTGGACGCCATCGCCGCCGTGGTGCTGGGCGGCACCAGCCTGGCCGGCGGCAAGGGCCGCATCGTCGGCACGCTGATCGGGGCGCTGATCCTCGGCTTCCTGAACAACGGCCTGAATTTACTGGGTGTTTCTTCCTACTACCAAATGATCGTGAAGGCAGTGGTGATACTGCTGGCGGTTCTGGTAGATAACAAAAGCAACAAGTAACCTCCCCCTACAGGAATCACGATGATGAAAATGAAAAAACTGGCAACCTTAGCTTCCGCCATCGCGCTGAGCGCCACCCTGAGCGCCAATGCCATGGCCAAAGACACCATCGCGCTGGTGGTGTCCACCCTCAACAACCCGTTCTTCGTCTCGATGAAGGACGGTGCGCAGCAAGAGGCCAACAAGCTGGGCTACAACCTGGTGGTGCTGGATTCCCAGAACAACCCGGCGAAAGAGCTGGCCAACGTGCAGGATCTGATGGTGCGCGCGCCCAAGCTGCTGCTGATCAACCCGACCGACTCCGACGCGGTAGGCAACGCCATCAAGATGGCCAACCAGGCGAAGATCCCGGTCATTACGCTGGACCGCGTGGCGAGCAAGGGTGACGTAGTGAGCCACATCGCTTCGGATAACCGCGTGGGCGGCAAAATGGCCGGCGACTTCATCTCCAAGAAAGTGGGTGCCGATGCCAAGGTGATTCAGCTGGAAGGCATCGCCGGCACTTCCGCCGCGCGTGAACGCGGTGAAGGCTTCAAACAGTCGCTGGATCAGAATAAATTCAAACTGTTGGCCAGCCAGCCGGCCGATTTCGATCGCACCAAGGGCCTGAACGTGATGCAGAACCTGCTGACTGCGCACCCGGATGTGCAGGCGGTGTTCGCTCAGAACGATGAAATGGCGCTGGGTGCGCTGCGCGCGCTGCAAACCGCCGGTAAAACCGACGTGATCGTGGTAGGCTTCGACGGCACCGCTGACGGCGTGAAAGCGGTCGAAGGCGGTAAGCTGGCGGCGACCGTGGCGCAGCGTCCCGATCAGATCGGCGTGATCGGTGTGGAAACCGCCGATAAAGTGCTGAAAGGCGAAAAAGTGCCGGCGACCATCCCGGTCGATTTGAAACTGGTCACTCAGTAAGTCATACCAGCGCCATCGGAACGGGGCGTTTACGATGGCGCGCAATTCAGGAATCAATGCGATGGAAACAGGTAAGCTGGTGGTTCTTGGCAGCATCAATGCCGACCATATCCTCAATATTGAACAGTTCCCCCACCCGGGCGAAACGGTGATCGGGAAACAGTATAAGGTGGCGTTTGGCGGCAAGGGCGCGAATCAGGCGGTGGCGGCCGGGCGCAGCGGGGCGGAGATCGCCTTTATAGCCTGCGTGGGCGCTGACGACATCGGCGAACGTGTCCGCCGGCAGCTGGCGAGCGATCGCATTGATACCCAACCGATTGAAGCCATCGCCGACAGCACCACCGGCGTGGCGCTGATCTTCGTCAACGCCGAAGGCGAGAACGTGATCGGCATCGATGCCGGCGCCAACGCCGCGGTGACGCCGGATTACCTGGCGCGCTACCAACAAAAAGTGATCGATGCCGACGCTTTGCTGATGCAGTTGGAGTCGCCGCTGGATACGGTGATCGCCGCCGCCCGCCTGGCGAAGCAGCATCACACGCAAGTGATCCTCAACCCGGCCCCGGCGCGTGAGCTGCCGGACGAGCTGCTGGGCATGATCGATATGATCACTCCGAATGAAACCGAAGCCCAGCGCCTGACCGGCATCGCCGTGGACAACGACGCCGATGCGGCGCGCGCGGCGCAGGCGCTGCACGACAAGGGCATCGCGACGGTGATCATCACCCTTGGCAGCCGCGGCGTGTGGCTGAGCGAAAACGGCAACGGCAAACTGGTGCCCGGCTTCAAGGTGCAAGCGGTGGATACCATCGCCGCCGGCGATACCTTTAACGGTGCGCTGGTCACTGCCCTGTTGGAAGGCAAGGTCATGGCCGATGCGGTGCGTTTCGCCCATGCGGCGGCGGCGATCGCCGTGACCCGCCCTGGCGCGCAGCCTTCGGTGCCGTGGCGTGAAGAGATCGACGCCTTCTTGCAGCAGCAGGGGTGATCCTTTGGCCACCATGAAAGATGTCGCCCGCCTGGCGGGCGTTTCAACCTCTACCGTTTCGCATGTGGTCAACAACAATCGCTTTGTCAGCGACAGCGTGCGCGACAAGGTCATGGCGGCCGTGGAACAGCTGAACTATGCGCCTTCCGCGCTGGCGCGCAGCCTGAAGCTCAATCAGACGCGCACCATCGGCATGCTGGTGACCGCCAGTAACAACCCGTTTTATGCCGAAGTGGTGCGTGGCGTGGAGCGCAGCTGCTATGAACGCGGCTACAGCCTGATCCTGTGCAACACCGAAGAAGACGCCGCGCGCATGAACCGCAGTATGGAGACGCTGCTGCAAAAGCGCGTCGACGGTTTGCTGCTGATGTGCACCGAAAACCACCGGCCATCGCAAGATGCCCTGAGCCGCTACCCGTCACTGCCGATCGTCATGATGGACTGGGCGCCGTTCGAGGGCGCCAACGACATTATTCAGGATAACTCGCTGCTGGGCGGCGAGATGGCGACCGATCATCTGATCGCCTGCGGCTACCGCAAGATCGCCTGCATCGCCGGCCCGCAGGATAAAACCACCGCCCGTCACCGACTGGAAGGCTATCGCAACGCGATGCGGCGCGCCGGATTGCCGGTTCCGCCAGGGTATGAAGTGCATTGCGACTTTGAGTTTGAGGGCGGCGTGAACGCCATGCGCCAACTGCTGGCGCTGGACGAGCCGCCGCATGCGGTGTTCGCCGGTAACGACGCGGTGGCGGTGGGCGTTTATCAGGCGCTATATCAGGCCGGGCTTTCCGTGCCGCAGGATATGGCGGTGATGGGCTACGATGACATTGAGTTGGCGCGTTATCTGGCGCCGCCGCTGAGCACCATTCATCAGCCGAAGGATTCGCTGGGCGAACTGGCGATCGATGCGCTGATCAATCGCCTGCAAAACCCGGAGCGCGCGCCCCAGGTGCTGGTGCTGACGCCCGAGCTGGTGGAACGCGCCTCGGTGGGCCGCCGTTAACTGGCCGCCTTCGCTTCTTTCTTGCTTTCCTGGCCGCTGATCAAATTGCGGCCATCCTTCCTTCTCAGCAACATAAACACCAGCGCCGACGCCACGGTGACGATCCCCATGGTGATAAAGGTGTAATGGAAGTGGTCGATCATGGTGCCTAACGACAGGGATTCGTAAAAACGCAGCACCGCCGCGCTGATTGCCACACCGAAGCTGATGGACAGCTGCTGGGTGACCGCCAGGACGCTGTTGCCGGCGCTGGCGTTGGCGTCGTTCAAATCCGCCAGGCTGATGGTGTTCATGGCGGTGAACTGGGTGGACATCGCCATGCCCAGCACGAACAGCGGCAGGATCATCAGCCACAGCGGCATGCCCGGGCTTTGCAGGGCGAACTGGGCGATCAGCACCCCGATGATAACGGTGATGCCGACCAGCGTTTTACGGTAGCCGAACCAGCGCAGCACCTGAGTGACGGTGGATTTCGCCATCAGCGAACCGATGGCGGTCGGCGCCATCATGCAGCCGGCGACGATCGCCGTATAACCGAATCCCACCTGCAGCATGAGCGGCATTAAAAACGGCACGCAGCCGGTTCCCAGCCTGGAGGCGACGTTGCCGGCGATACCGACCGAGAAGGTGCGGGTTTTGAACAGGTCGAGACCGATCAGCGGCTGAGGATGGCGGCGTGCGTGCGCGATATAGCCGAACAGCATCACGAAACCGCTGAGCAGAATGCCCAGCGAAACGTAGCTCGCCAGCACCCGCTCGCCAAACAGCTCCAGCCCGGTAGAGATCAGCACCAGGCTCAGGCCGAACAGCATGAAGCCAAGGAAATCGAAGCGGCGCTTGGGCGTGGTGAAGTCCGGCATGTACTTGCGCGCATAGACGATGCCGAGCAGGCCGATAGGGATATTGATCAGGAAAATCCAGTGCCAGGTGGCGTAGGTGACCAGCCAGCCGCCCAGCAGCGGCCCGAGAATCGGCCCGACCAGGCCGGGCATGGTGACGAAGTTCAGCACCGGCAGCAGTTCGCTGCGCGGGTAGGCACGCAGCAGCGCCAACCGTGCAACCGGCATCATCATCGCGCCGCCGATGCCTTGCAGCACGCGAGAGGCGACCAGCACGCTTAACGTAGGGGACAGGGCGCACAGCAGCGAGCCAAGGGTGAATAACGTCACGGCGAAGATGAACACGCGGCGGGTGCCGAAGCGGTCCGCCAGCCAGCCGCTGACCGGGATCAGCATCGCCACCGTCAGCGTGTAGCTGATGACGGCCGATTGCATCGCCAGCGGTGAACGCCCCAGGCTTTGGGCGATCGCCGGCAGCGCGGTGTTAAGGATGGTGGCGTCCAGCGCCTGCATAAAGAACGCCATTGCGGCGATCCACGGTAGTCCTGCCATACTGCGCGCGGATTGGGTCATGGTCGGTCCTGGTTAAATGGTCGTCTGTCCCTCGTCTCTTTCTTCTATATATAAGCGGGGAGCGTGTCTAGTCTTTCTCTTTCAGCAGCACCTGGCAGGCGACGAGCGCGCCGGCGCTGTCTCCGGCGAGTATCGCATCGACGATAGCCTGATGATGGCGCAGCTTGATCACTTCATTGCCGGTGATGGCACGGAAGTAGCTTTGGTACACCGAACTGAACAGGTTGGCGAACGAGGTCAGGAACGGGTTGCCGCTGGCCTCGTAGATGAGCTGGTGGAATTGGGTATCGACCTGGATCCAACGCTCGCGATCAAACTGGGTATGCAGCGCGCGCATTTCCGCCATCAGCTCCGCCAGCAGCTTGGTTTGCTGCGGGCTGGCGTGGTTTGCCGCCAACGCGCAGGCCTGCGGCTCCAGCGAAGTGCGCAGGATAAGGAAGTGTTGCATCACCTGATCGAAGTTTTCCCGCGTCATCCACCAGGTCAGTAAATCCTGATCGAGAAAATTCCATTGGCTTTGCGGCATCACGCGGGTGCCGATACGTGGGCGCGGCAACAACATGCCTTTGGCGGCTAAGATCTTTACTGCTTCGCGTACTGCGGTGCGGCTGACGCCGAATTGCTCGCCCAGTTCCATTTCACCGGGCAGGATGCTGCCGGCCTGATAATCGCCCGCCAGAATTTGTTGGCCGAGTTTCTCTGCAAGCAGATAAGAAAGATTGCGTTGGGCGGCCTGTTGTTGTGCATTTAGCGGCATGGCTGCGGGTCCTTACTGACATCGTTATTTCTATTTTACTCCAGTGATCGCCAGCTTTTATGGCTGTTTGCCGGAAAAAGTGACATAAATTCGTCGCTTTTTCGCCCTTTTGTTGAAAAAAAGCGCGCTTGAAAAGTTTTTTGCAATTAGGGGTTGCGGCCCGCCGAGAACTCCCTATAATGCGCCTCCACTGACCGGGAACAACGACTGACAAG